>NZ_JAMXIB010000009.1 GCF_024006985.1 Robiginitalea marina | reverse complement strand
CAGAACATCTCGGGATCTTCATTGGTGGGTACCGACCTTACCATCGGGATTGAGAACGGGACCTCGGAGACCATCGATCTTTCATCTCTGGTGGGTACCGACGACCAGGGGCTTAGCCTGAGCGGCAACACCCTGACCCTTGAAGACGGGGGCAGCGTGGATCTGACACCCTACCTGGACAACACCGATGACCAGAACCTGACCCTGAGTGGGAACACCCTGGGCATTGAGGACGGTAACACTGTGGACCTGTCCCCATACCTGGATAACACCGATGACCAAACGGCTTCCGAAGTCAATCTGGACGCTGCCGTGGATATGGATGGGGACGCAGTAAACGAAACGACGACAGAGGGCGCCCTGCAGGCCATTGCCCCGATCACCTCCAAGGCGGCCCGGATTTTTTATCCGCCCTCTATTGCCATCGACGCCTCAACCAATGGCACCGGATTAACCGTGGATTTATATGCCCAGTATCTGGCCCAGTTCGGGACCCCTGCAGTGGCCAGTGCCGGAGCTCCTGCTGCGGTACCCACCTACGCCGCCACGGACCTGTATTATTATGTCACCTATGCCGACCCCGCTGTCTTTGCCAACATGAGTATCAATGCCAACGGGGTGCTGACCTATGATATCATCGGGCAGCCGGCGGATTACAATTCACTGATCAACGTAGTCTTTGTCGTAAAATAATCATCAACAGTTTAGCACCAATCCTTTGAAAGGGAACCTCACATCTTCACTGCTTTTTGCCGGATTGGCCTGGCTACTCCTTGGGGGGTTGCAGGTCCGGGCCCAGTTCCTGCTGCAGGCACCCAATTCAGGGGACGAAGCCAACTACCGATGGTATGAAGCCACCCAACCCGGGACCGTCCTCGGCACGGACTTCTTTTATGAAGCCACCCGGCCCGGGGTCTATTTTGCCACCTATGACGGGACCCTTTGCGGCTCCAATGCCACCGGGTATTTTATCCTGACCGATTGCAATGCCCCCGACAACCAGGTGACCCTCGATATCACCGCCAATGTGACCGGGGCGGCCACGGTGAGCTGGAGCCCTGCAGTTTCCGGGGACCCCCTGAGGCCCCTTGTAACGGCTACGGAAACAGTAGTTACCTACACGGCTTCGATAACCAAGGTGGGCAATACCATGGCGCTGCCCTCCTTTACGGTGGTTTGCATGCAGCAGGCCGCGGAACTGGTAGATGATCTTATAGCAGTCAATGAGGATGAATCCATCGTGGTCCCGATTTATGACAATGATCCCTACCTGCCCCAGCAGGGCTTCCTGACGGCGACGGACCCTGCCAATGGCTCGGTCTCCATTGACGATAACGGGACGCCCAACGACCCAACAGATGATATCCTGACGTATACCCCTGATCCGGATTACAATGGTCCGGATGGGTTTGACTATACGATCTGTAATACGGCTGGCGATTGCAGCACGGCCACGGTTACCGTGGAGGTATTGCCCGTGGTGGATGCCCTTGACGATACGGTGGCTACCCTCGAGGATGAAGCCGTGTCCGTTGACATCCTGGCTAATGACAACGATATCCCCGCTTCCGGGACCCTGACGTTCACCGACCCATCCAATGGGACGGTGACCCTGGAGGACAACGGTACCCCCGGGGATCTTTCCGACGATTTGGTGGTTTATACACCCAACCCGGATTTCAATGGGGCAGACAGTTTTACCTATACCCTTTGCGATACCCAGGGCAACTGCTCCACCGCCACGGTTACCGTGGTGGTCAATCCTGCCCTGGTTGATATAGATAGCGACGACGACGGTATCGTGGATGCTTTTGAAGACCTGAACCTGGATGGGGATGGGGACCCGTCCACCGACCCGACCGATACGGATGGGGACGGTTTCCCCGATTACCTGGATATCGATTCCGACAACGATGGCATCCCCGACAATGTTGAGGCACAGACTACCCTCGGGTACCTCGCTCCATCCGGCGTTGACACCAATAACAACGGCCTTGACGATGCCTATGAAAGCGGGGGGGCGATAGGTCTGATCCCTGAAGATACCGACGGGGACGGCTTGCCGGATTACGTGGATCCCGACAGCGACGGGGATGGGGTGTTGGACGCCATTGAAGGTCATGATTGGGATCGCGACGGCATCGCAGACGTCGACCTCATCGGGTCCGACAAGGACGACGATGGCCTCGATGACGGGTATGAAGGGCAAACTGCTATTGACCTGGATGTCAATGACGAGATTGACGACCCCAGAACAGACCTTCCCGATACGGATTCCGACGGGGAAGCAGATTACCGCGATACGGACGATGACGGGGATGGCCTGCCCACGGCCCAGGAGGATACCAATGGCGATGGCATCTTTGCAAACGACGATGAAGATGGGGATGGCATCCCTGACTACCTCGATCCGGCAGAGGTCGGCGATGACCTTGTAGTATATAATGTGGTGACCCCCAATGGGGATGGTTCCCACGATGTACTCAAAATAGAAAACATCGAGAATTTCCCGAATAATACCGTGCGGATCTACAACCGTTGGGGCGTGCTGGTCTTCAGTACCCGGGCTTACAATACCCAGGGCAATGTGTTTGACGGCACCTCCCAGGGCAGGGCCACGGTTGCACAGGACAACAAACTTCCGGTGGGAACCTATTTCTATATCCTGGAGTACCAACGAGAAAATGGACAAATGAAAACCCTCAGCGGATACCTTTACCTAAACCGATAGCCCAATGCAGCTTTTACCCCAAAACAAAAAGTTTCTGCGATGTGTTTTCTGCACCCTGCTAGTGGCCTTTGGTACCCTGGAGGGCCTTCGGGCCCAGCAAGATGCACAATACACCCAGTACATGTACAATACGGTGAGCGTAAACCCCGGCTATGCGGGTTCAAGGGGCCATCTGAGCATCGCCGCCCTGCACCGGTCTCAGTGGGTGGGCCTGGATGGCGCCCCGAAAACGCAGACCCTGAACCTGCACACCCCTGTAGGGTACCGGGGGGTGGGGCTCGGCTTTTCCATTGTCAATGACCAGATCGGCCCGACTTCGGAAACCTATTTTGATGTCGATTTTTCCTATACCCTACAATTGGCCCGGGATGCACGGCTCAGTTTCGGGCTCAAAGGGAGTGTCCATATGCTCGACATCCGGTTTTCGGAGTTGACCCAGGACCCTACCAACCCTGACGCTACCCTCCAGCAGGACATTCAGAACAGGCTTTCGCCCAATGTCGGGGCAGGAGTATACTACCATACCCAGCGGTTTTATGCAGGGCTTTCGGTACCCAGGTTCCTGGAAACCACCCATTTCGAGGAATCTTCCCTGTCCACAGCCGATGAACAGATGAATTTTTACCTGATTACAGGATATGTCTGGGATTTCCACCCGCTCTGGAAATTCAAACCAACCCTGCTTACCAAGATGGCCATGGGGGCCCCCCTTCAGGTCGATGTGTCGGCCAATTTCATGTACAACGAGAAGTTCATCATGGGGGCGGCCTATCGCTGGGATGCGGCAGTCAGCGGGATGGTAGGGTTCCAGTTATCGCCGGCTTTCCTTATTGGCCTGGCCTACGACCGTGAGATTACCGAGCTCGGCGGCGCCATTTTCAACGACGGCTCCTTTGAGGTAATCCTCAGGTATGACTTTATCCGGTCGGTGGGAAACATAAAGTCGCCCCGGTTCTTCTAGGCGCCGTGCCCTGTTAATTTTAGCAAAGCCTTAACCCAATTCTTGGCCAAAGGCCGTATTTTTGGGATGTGAGAGAAGAAGAGGTTATTCTGGTTACCCCCGAAGACGAGGTTATAGGCACCATGCCCAAGATGGAAGCCCATGAAAAAGCCGTCCTGCACAGGGCTTTTTCCGTTTTTGTCCTCAATGGGCATGGGGAGGTCCTCCTGCAACAGCGGGCGGCCCACAAGTACCATTCCCCGTTGCTGTGGACCAACACCTGTTGCAGCCACCAGCGTATAGGGGAAGGCAATATTGAAGCCGGGAAGCGCCGGCTTCGGGAGGAAATGGGTTTTGAAACCGAACTGGAGGAACTCTTCTCCTTTATTTACAAAGCACCTTTTGACAACGGCCTTACTGAACACGAACTGGATCATGTTTTGTTGGGTTATTACGAGGGGAAGCCAGAGGTGAACCCGGAAGAGGTAGCCGGGTGGAAGTGGATGAGCCTGGATGGAATTCGCGCCGACCTTGTCACTAACCCCGGGCGGTACACCGCCTGGTTCCGCATTATCTTTGATCGCTTTTTTACCCACATCCAAAAGGAAAAGCAAAGAGGCCTATGAACGTAAAAGTCAGCAGGAAAGCCCATTTCAATGCAGCCCATCGCCTTTACCGGCCCGATTGGGATGACCAGGCCAATAAACAGGTTTTTGGGAAGTGCAGCAACCCCCATTTCCATGGGCACAACTATGAGCTCATTGTGAGTCTTACGGGGCCCATTGACCCCCGTACCGGGTTTGTGGTCGACATGAAGGACCTTAAGGACCTGATCCGCGAGGAAGTCGAAGAAGCGTTTGACCACAAAAACCTCAACGAGGAGGTGCCGGAATTCCGGAACCTGAACCCGACGGCGGAGAACATTGCCGTGGTGATCTGGAACAAGTTACGCCCGCACCTTCCCGCTGAACAGGAATTGGAAGTAGTGCTTTTCGAGACCCCCCGGAATTTTGTAACCTATACCGGGAAATAAATGGGATTGCCCGTAGGAAGCCCCATGCCGGAATTTTCCCTGAAGGATCAGGAGGGAAACTGGTTCCACAGCAATGACCATGTGGGCAAGGCCCCCCTGGTCATCTTTTTTTATCCCAAGGATTTCACCCCGGGTTGCACGGCCGAGGCCTGTGCTTTCCGGGACCACTATGAAGATTTTACCGAAGCCGGAGCCCTGGTGGTCGGCATCAGTTCGGATTCGCAGGATTCCCATCGCAGTTTTTCAAAAAGGCACCGCCTGCCCTTTATCCTGCTGAGCGACCCCGACCGGAAGGCCCGAAAGCAATTTCGGGTCGAGAACCGTTTTTTGAACCTGTTGCCCGGGCGGGAGACCTTTGTGGTGGATCGCAATGGGGTGGTGGTCATGGCCTTTGAAGGAATGCGCGCCTCCGGCCATGTACAGAATGCCCTGAAGGCCATCAAGAACCTGTAGCATGGAAGTATACCCCCTTAAATTCCATCCGATTTTCAAGCAACGGCTCTGGGGCGGCAACAAGCTGCGAACTTTTTTGGGCAAGGACGTTTCGGGGGAAGACATCGGGGAGAGCTGGGAGCTCTCCGGGGTTGCCGGGGACGTTTCCGTAATCGCAAATGGGCCCTATGCCGGAAAATCGCTATGGGAACTTATCGAAACCTTTCCCGAAGGCCTCCTGGGAACCGGGGTACTCGAACGGTTTGGGACGGAATTCCCCATACTGATCAAATTCCTTCACGCCCGCGAGGACCTTTCAATACAACTCCACCCCGGGGATGACCTGGCGCGCAGGCGTCATAACTCTTTTGGAAAGACCGAGATGTGGTATATCCTGGATGCAGAACCCGGGTCGGAACTGATCATCGGTTTTAACCGGGATGTCAGCCGGGAGGAATACCTGCAGGCCCTGGAAGGGGGTAAGCTTCTGGACCTGTTGCATTACGAGCCGGTGCGGGAAGGCGATGCTTTTTTCATCAATAACGGGAAAATCCACGCCATCGGCGGGGGGATCGTGCTGGCGGAAATCCAGCAAAGTTCCGACGTCACCTACCGGATCTACGATTTCGATCGCCGGGATGCCAACGGGAACCTTCGGGAGCTGCACACCGAGCTGGCCCTGGAAGCTATGGATTTCCAGCAAAAAGACGATTTCAGGCGCTCCTATGGGCGGAAGCGGAATCAGCCAAACCCTATGGTCGACAGTGCGTATTTTAAAACCGCATACCTGGAGGTGGATAAAAACCTGGAGCGCGACCTCCGGGGGAGGAAGGCCTTCACCATTTTCCTTTGCGTTGGGGGCCAGGCCGTGATTGCAGTCGATGGGCAGGCCGTGCAGGTACGGATGGGGGAAACCGTGCTGGTCCCGGCCGCAGCAGGCAGCGTACAGATCAACTCCGGGGGTTGCAGGCTTCTTGAAGTAAGCCCGTAGGCTTTTGCAATTTCTACCGGGGAAGTTGTACTTTTGCGCAAAACAAATCCCATGGCGAGCATACGCGACCTGAAAAAAGACATCAACAACGTGCTGGGCGATATCATCGAAGCCGTTTACATCCTCGAAAATACCCAGCAAAAGGAAGGGTCCCAGGAAGGGACAGCCATAATCGACCAGGCGATCGAGACGTTTGATACCCTCATTGCGCAGGTAAACCAAAAAGATGTCCCCAACCGGAAGGCCCACCTCAAAGAGATCCGCGCCTCCCTGGAAAAAGAAGCGACCCAGTTGGTTGAGCGACTCAATACGCTTGGCTGAATCCCCTTATCAAGGGGCCTTTTCCAGAAGTCCCTGTAATTTCTTTCCGTATTTGGAACTTGCAATCTCCGGGGGCAACGCCCGGTAGATGGAATCGAGGAGCTTTGGGTTGGCATCGGGCACCTCCGCCCAGGCGATATAAGGGGCCATGTAGGAATCCCGGTTATTCAGCGCAAAGTTGATGGCGTAGAGGTACCTGCGCTTCAGGATCCTTTCCGAGGCGCGTTGAAGGGAATCGAGTAAGGTAGAGTCCCGGGGGAGCTGCAGGGCCACCATTTCCCGTGCCAGTTCCAGTTCCTGCAGGTTGAAGCGGGACAGGTTTTCCCTGAATTGCTCAAATTTTTTCTGCATTTCCCCGGCCTCAATCCTGGCTTCGCTTTCGAAAGCATTCCACCTTGAATTAATCCGTACCGGCCCGGGTTCCCCAAAAAAGGGGATTCGGTCGTCCAGTTCATTGTTGTCGGCGCTTTTAAGGTAGAGGTAGTATACATCGGGCTCGGAAAGACGGGTTTGAAGGCTGAACTTCCCGTCCCCGTTTATTTCCACGGAGTCCAGGTTTATCAGGGCTGAATCCGGGATATGCTGCAGGTAGAGGGTGCCTTTTTTAAGGCCCGCTATGTTCCCTTCCACCACCATGATGGCCCTGGGGTCATCTGAGGCGCAGGAAGCCAGAAGCCAAAGGATCCCCAGGAGTT
Organism: Robiginitalea marina; assembly: GCF_024006985.1. Taxonomy (GTDB): domain Bacteria; phylum Bacteroidota; class Bacteroidia; order Flavobacteriales; family Flavobacteriaceae; genus Robiginitalea; species Robiginitalea marina. The sequence continues at coordinate 115,550 of NZ_JAMXIB010000009.1, read as the reverse complement.
GAAAGTACTTGCTCATAGGACTGTTTTAGGGGGCAAAGATGCATTATTTTTCTAAAATGCAGCAACTCCTTTACAGGGAAGAAGCCACTTCCATGAGGTACGCGCAAAAGAGGGCGCCCCCGGTGCCCACCACATAGCCCAGCACAGCCAACAGGACCCCTACGGAACTCAGGGAGGCGTGGAACTCCGCTGCGACAACAGGGGCAGAAGCCGCCCCGCCCACATTGGCCTGGCTCCCCACGGCCAGGAAAAAGAAAGGTGCCCGGATCAGTTTGGCCACTAAAATGAGCAGGCCTGCATGGATGCCGATCCAGATGAGCCCCAGCAGGATGAGCCCGGGGTTTTCCAGGATGCGGCCAAGGTCCATTTTCATGCCAATGGTGGCGACCAGGATATAGATAAAAACCCCTCCCAGTTTGCTGGCCCCGGCCCCCTCGTAGTTCCGGGCCCGGGTAAAGGACATGCCGATGCCGGCCAGGGTGGCCAGGACCACCATCCAGAAAAATTGCCCCCCGAGGAAAGAGAGGAAGCTTTTGGGGTCCCTTACGGACTCAAAGGAATCGCTCAGTCGCCCGCTCAGGCCATTTCCGAGGAAATGGGCCAGGCCGACGGCCACAAAGGCGAGGGAAAGCATTATCAGGTAATCCCTCAGGCTGGGGACCCGCGTGATGCTTTCCGAAAAGGCAGTCACCTTTTTTTTCAGGGCTTCAATGGACGAGGAGTCGGCTTTCAGCCAACGGTCGATCGCCTGGTTCCGGCCCACCCCCAGCAAGAGGATCGCCATCCAGATATTTGCGCATACCACGTCCACCAGGATCATTTCCCCATACCGGTCGGGGTTGAACTGGAAGATCTCGAACATGGCAGCCTGGTTGGCGCCCCCGCCGATCCAACTGCCGGCAATGGTCGCCAGGCCCCTCCAGATGGCATCGAAATCATTTCCCCCAACGGTTTCCGGGGAAAAAAGGGAAACCAGCATGATCGCCACCGGCCCGCCGATAATAATCCCCGCGGTTCCGGTGAGGAACATGATCAGTGCCTTCGAGCCCAACCGGGCGATGGCCTTCAGGTCGATACTGAGGGTCATCAGCACCAGGGCCGCCGGCAGCAGGTAGCGGCTGGCCATGAAGTACAGCCGGGAATGTTCATCCGAAATGATCCCAAGGCTCGCCAGGATGGCGGGAAGGAGGTAACATAAAAGGATGGCCGGCACCCAGTTGTAGAATTGTTTCCAAAATCCCTTTTGCAGGCCCGAGGTATAGAATACCAGCCCCAGGCATAGGGCCAGCAATCCGAATACGATGGTGTCGTCAGTAATCAGGGGTGTTTCCATTCCGGGAAGTTTTTGCCGGAAAAGATAGGGTAAAATTCAGGAACGCGAAGGCAGCCCCCCGGGGCTTAGATATTGAGCCAGTAAGTGAGCTTCAGGTTGATGGAGCGAAACTTGGGGTTGAAGGTGTCCACAAAGTAATTGTCGGTATAGACCAGAAACAGGTCCGAAAGGGGGGCAAAGCGCCATTGCAGGCGGCTGTTGATGCCCAGGTTGTCCCTCTGGTTGCTGTACTGGATCAGGGTCGACCAAAACAAGGACCTGGAAAAGGTAAGCTCCATGCGCGGTACGATAAGCCAGATATCAGCAGAGGGAAACGGATCAGGTAGCATGAGCTTGTCGTAATTCACCTGCACCGAGAGGAAGGCTCTGGGCTGAATCCTGAGGTTGGCCCCGGCTTCCAGGGAAAACCGCTGCCCGTTAAAAAATTCCCCTATGGTGCTTTGGGCGCGATAGGAAAAAATCCGCCTTCTGTCGGACTGGTAATCCAGGCGGACGCTATTGTAGTAATAATCCGAATCTTCAGGGAGCGGCGTCCCATCCGACCCGGTGGGATCGAAATCGTCGAACAGGTAAGTATATTGGGAGCGCATCTCGATGCTTGCCTGTGACTGGTCAGTGAAGCGGGCCTCCCAGGACCCCTGCAGCCGGTAATCGGTAAGTTGCATATCCAGGCTGGGGCTCCAGATCTGTTGGGAAAGCAACTGGAAGGTGTGGTTGTTCAGGTAACTGTCTTCCGGCCAGAAGGTGCGCGAAAAACCGCTGGTCCCTTTCACAATGTCGACCCTGGGGATAAACCCGAGGTCGGAACGAAAATTTTCCCCGATATAAACCCAGTCTGTGAAGGCGCCGTAATTGCGGGAATTGTAGCGCACGGTAGCCCCTGAAGACAGGTCTTTCCCGCTGGCATCGGGCTGGAAGGAACGGTGCAGGTAAAACCTCCCGTTCCACAGGTTGTCCTGGGAAATCAGGTTATAGTCCAGGCCCAGGACACGATTGAAACGTTCGTCCCGGGAAATGAAATCATCATTCCCCCCGGCCACCCGGTTGATGAAAAACAGGCCGATGTTGGAACGGGCAAAGACCACATGCTGTAAAGCCAGCATGGTATGGTTGTTCGACGGGATTTCATTGGGGGCGTCCTTTTCGGTCTGGATGCTGAAGAAACCAAGCCGCAGTTTCGGGTTCAACTTCCCGCTTAGGCGGACCCCGCCTACCAGGCGGTTCTCAATGGTGTTTCCGGCGGTGTCTTCGGCAATCCCGATGCGGCGCGAAAAGAACGGGTTGGCGTCTCGGGAACCCCCAAAATCAGCGAAGAGGTCGTTGTTGTCTATGAAGAATTGCCTTTTTTCAGGCAGTGATACCTCAAAACGGCTGAGGTTGGTCACCTGGTCATCTACTTCCACCTGGGAAAAATCGGGGTTCAGGGTCACATCCAGGTTCATGCTGTTGCCGATGGAAACCTTCGCATCGCCGCCTACCTTAAATAAGTTTTCGTTTTCCCGGTTTTCCCGGTCGTTAAAACTGCCTGCAGTTATATAGGGGATCAGGGCAAAGGGGGTGCGCGATTTGCCCAGGGGCCTTTCAAAGACCATGTCGCCCATAAAGGTCAGCCCGTAGATATTCTGGTTCTGGGGGATGTGTACCCAGGTACTCTGCTCGTTGGACTGGGTGTCAAACCGGTAGCTGTTGAACCGCCACTTGGTTTCCCCCTCCCTGAATTTGAAGGAAGTCAGGGGGATGATGAGTTCGGAAGTGTAATAGTTGTCGTAGATCTTCGATTCCCCTCTCCACTTTACGTCCCAGGAAATCGTAAACCCCCGAAGGTCGAGCCCGCCCCCGGAAACCAAACCCTCACGGCGTACCCCATAGGGATTGATCCCAAACAGGAAGGCATTGTTGGCATCGTTGAAGGTGTCGAACAGCAGGGTGATGTTATCGGAATTCCCGGCGCGGAAATCGCGCCGCAGGGACTCTATAGCATAGTTCCTCCCTGCGGTATGCACCGTAATCCCCACATAGAGGTTGGTGTCGTCATAGAGCATCTTGATTTCGGTCTGCTGCCGGGCGGAAATACTGTCTACGGGAAAATATTCCCAGAAATCTTCTGCCGCTTCCGCCAGGGACCAGACATATTCGTCAAGAACGCCGTCAAGCACGACGGGGTCAGTGACATATCGAACTGTAAAAGCCTTTTCGGGAAGGTTTTGCGTGTATGAAAGCAGAGGAACCAGCAGGAAAACCACCAGCCACCTTAATCTTTGCATGCGTTTGGTTTAATCGACCCTAAATGTAACCTTATCCTTCCAAAAAAAAGGTATTTTAAGGAACCTTTAACCGTTTTTTCGACCCGACCCCCTATGAATTCCAGGGACTTTTTTTTCGGGAATATGTACTTTTACGCCGAAAAATTATACCATGAAGAAAATCCTCCTGCTCTTATTTATTCTACCCTTAATGGCGCAGGCCGGAGCCCCCTATTGGGGAAAGACCGGCCATCGGGTGGTTGGGGAAGTCGCGCAGATGCACCTGTCCAGGAAGGCCCGGAAGGCAGTGGCCGAACTCCTCGGGGGGGAGGGCCTGGCAGAGGTATCCAATTTTGCCGATGACATAAAATCTGACCGCACCTATGACCGGTTCACCCCCTGGCATTACGTGAATTTCGGACCCGACGAGGCATATGGGGAAGGGAAGCTGAGTCCGGAAGGGGACCTGGTGGTGGCGATTGAAAAATGTATTGCAGTCCTGGAAACCCCTGAAACGCCACGGGACGAAAAGGTATTTTACCTTAAAATGCTGGTGCATTTTATCGGGGACCTGCACCAGCCGATGCACCTGGGCCGGGAGGAAGACCGGGGGGGCAACGACATCCAGGTGCAATGGTTTGGCCGGGGCTCTAACCTGCACCGGCTATGGGACTCCAACCTGATCGACAGCTATGGGATGAGTTATACGGAATTGGCCGGGACCCTTCCGAGGTGGTCGCGCCACAAAATGAAAGCCGCGCAGCAAGGCACCCTGCTCGATTGGGTGGGGGAGGTGCACCAGGTGACCAATGAGGTCTATGACTCCGTGGAGGCGGGGGAAAAACTGGGCTACGACTACAGCTACCAGTGGTGGGACACCGTGGAGCAGCAGCTCTTGCTGGGAGGGCTCCGTTTGGCAGAGGTCCTTAACCGGATTTATGGATAGGGGGCTACTTCCGCTTCGAAATTGCATTTCTGCTAATGGCCCGCTGGCGTGAGCACCTGAACCGGGTCACCCCCTTCGGGCGCAGCCCCAGGTGCTTGGCAGCCCTTCCCTGTACCCGCTTCCTCCAGCGCCGGAAACTTCCCGGTTTCAATTCCCGGCGCATCAACACGATGACTTCCGCCTCGGAAAGCCCGAACTGACCCGTAATTGCCTCGAAGGGCGTGCGGTCTTCCCAGGCCATCTCGATAATGCGGTCCCTGTCTTCCACGGGTAAAGAATCGCGCTCCATGGTTCAAAAATACGTTGCAAAATGGGAACATGCCAATCCTATTGGTGCCCCTGGGCGAGGATTTTTCGGAAGGTGAGGTTAATCCGTTGGCCCACCGGTTTCCGGGTCTTTGGCACCTGGTGAAGCCAGTGGTGCTGCATGGCCCCGCCCATGAGCAGCAGGCTCCCGTGTTCCAGCAGGAGCTTGAAACGCAATGCGGGGTCTGTCCGGTGTTTGAGGTGGAAGGCCCGGACTTGTCCCAGGGAAACAGAGGCGATGGCCGGGTTGGGCCCCAGTTCCCTTTCGTTGTCGGCGTGCCAGCCATTGCTGTCTTCCCCGTCCCGGTAAAGGTTCAAAAGGCAGGTGGTGAATTCATGCCCTGATTGCTCCTCTATGGAGTTGCGGAGGGTTTCCAGGGCAGGGGGGAAGGGTTCCGGGTGCATGGTGATGCCCGAATAGGTGTAGGTCCTGCCCGATTCCCCATAAAGGGCGGTCAGGCGGGGTTGGGGGTAGGTCTTCCCGAAAATGCGGATGTCGTCCTGCCTCCAGGGCACCTGCTCTAAAAGGAGCCTGAAAAGGGTGTCTGCATGTCCCTGGGGTAGGAACCCGGGGATATAATTCAACTCCGCATCGGGGAGCAGGGCCGACCCTGCCTGCAACAGTTCCATCAGCGCACCACCGATTTCAGCTCACTGCGGTACCGGGAGGGGCTCATGCCCGTAAAGGCCCGGAACGACTTGTTGAAATGCGAAAAATTGTTGAACCCGCTCTCGTAGCAGATTTCCGTTATGCTCATCTTGTTTTCGGAAAGCAGGTTGGAAGCGTGTACCAGCCGGTACTCATTCACAAATTGCACAAAGGTTTTATTGGTGACCTTTTTGAAATAGCGGCAGAAGGAGGGCACGGTCATATGCACCAGGTCCCCCATGGTTTCCAGGGAAATGGGTTGCTGGTAATGCTCCTTCACATAATTGAAGATGTCATTGATCCGTTCGTTTTCCTTCGATTGCAACTCCATGGAGAGGTGGTCGGCGTTCAAAAGCTCGTATTCCGAGGTATTGGCCAGTTCGTTGAGGATATTCAGGATGGCCAGCAGTCGCTGGAATTCCGATTTATACTCCAGGATTTCGATTTTCTCCCCGATTATTTTCTTTGCCGTACCCGTAAAGGCCAACCCGGCCTTCGATTTTTCAAATAGCCTGCGGATTCCGGTCATTTCCGGCAGGTTCATAAAATCGGGTCCGAGGAAGTCGGCCTTCATCTGCACCACGGATTCGCTGGTATTCCCCGTACAGGCATCCGTAAATCCGCAGTGCGGCAGGTTGGAACCGATCAGGATGAGGTCTCCGTTGGTATAATACGAGATATGGCTTCCGATTTGCCTCCTGCCCGTTCCGCCATTTACATAAACCAGTTCCACTTCGGGGTGGTAATGCCATACATTGTTTTTGTTCGGCCGGCTTGCATCGAATTTTTGATAGGTATAGGAATGCCCGAAATCGGGGGCAATGGATTCGAAAGCTGGTTTTGGGCTGATGAGTGTGTTCATAGCAAAAGTCTTCCTGTCCACTAAATTACGTTGGCTCTAACCCGGGAGATGGTGCGAAATTAACCAAAAACTATGCTATATTATCATTTAAGAGGTTTTTAACACCAGGAGGCGATAATATAGAACATATATTGGATAATCCGGTGGAAGTTTTCCGGGGGCTCCCCCCCTAAATTTGTACCTGTTAATCAAAAAACAAACAGTCATGAAAAGAAATTTGAAAAACTTCAGCGCAGCCCTTGTATTACTGGCCGTTACGGCAAAAGCAGGAGCAGCAACCACAGATCCCGTAAAGGACCCGGTGGAGGTTAAGGAGATCAAAGCCGGTACCCCGGTGGTACAGACCAAAGGCCAGAAGGTTTTTGTAAACCTGCTGAACCTCGAAGGGGAATCAGTAACCGTAAAGGTACTCGATAGCGACAACCGGGTATTGTACCTCCAGATTTTTGAGCAAACCCCTGTGGTGGAAAAGGCCTTCAGTTTCGAGCAAGCCTATTCCGGTACTTACAGCGTGGTAGTGCGCAACGGCGAAGACCTGTATTCGGCCTCCGTGAGGGTGTCGCGCTAGGCATCGGTTAGTTTAGTTTAGTTTGGTTTAATTCAGGAGAGGGGGGCTTTGGCCCCCTTTTCTTTTCAGCCTCTTTTAAGGAGTTGTTGCCTTTTTAATTCGGGCAGCCAGGCATGGGAAAGGGCTTTACTGACCAGTTCCCCGTCCCCGGGCCCGAAGAAAAGCAGCCTGTAGAATTCGGCAATACTGATCTTCTGTTCGGGCGCCTCCAGCAGTTCCATGGCATCGCCCGGGCGGACCGCCCCGGCTTCAAGGACCTGGGCATACGATCCCGGGTATCCCCTTTGGTGAAATTTTTCAATAATCCCCTGGTCGGCAAAACGGATACCCAGTTTGTAGCAGGGTTCCCGTGGGGTGGTGATACGCAGCAGGGCTTCCCCGACGCGGTAAATGCTGCCCAGCCATAGCCGGCTTTCATCGAGCCCTGCTACCGTGAGGTTCTCCCCGAACATCCCGTATTCCCAGCTCAGGCCGGGGTACTGTTCCCGCCAGTACGGGTATTGTTCATGCGAAAACAGGTAACAGGCCTTCAGGGCACCCCCGTGCGCTTTGGGGTTGCCAATGGTATCGCCCTCCACCCCCGAAAGTTTGAGGAAAATCCCCTCCGGACGGGGCGCCTTGTAGATACCCGTGACCTGGTTTTGTCCTTTCCACAGGATTTCCACGGGTTGGGCGGTATTGGTACTGGTGATTTTCATAGCGGGGCTCTCGTTTCCCAAAGATAGGGGATTACAAGGTTCAGAGGTAGCTAAAGGCCCAGTAGATCAGCAGGCCCTGAAGGGGGATCCGCAAGGCCAAAAACCAGGAGGGCAGGCCCATGGCCGCCTTCCGGTCGCGGAGCATGTGTATGTGTACGGGAATAAACATAAAAAGCAGGGCGAGGATGCCATAAAGGCCTGTTTCGCGGGTCGCCGGGAAAAAAAGCGCTGCCCCGAAGGCAATTTCCAGCAGGCCGCTGAGGTAAACCATAGGTTTTGGTCCCGGGATCCAGGGGGGGATGATCTTCTGGTATACCTTTGGGTAGATAAAATGGAGCACCCCGGCCAGGAGGTACAGGCAGCCCATCAGAACCATATGCCAGGGGGTTTCCACCCCCTAAAGATAGGCAGGGAATCCGGACTCAGGGACGCCAAATAAAAAAAACCGCCCCGTCAGGGGCGGTTTTTTGTCGTACAAGGACGACTTACTTTACCAGATCATAACTCCGTCGGATGAATGTGGTCAGTTCCTCCCCTTTAAGCAATCCTTTTGAAAGCCGTGCCAGGTCCACGCACTGGTTGATCAGGCGCTGGCGCTTCTTTTCGGTTTTCGTGGCCAGGATCTCCCCGACCAGGGGATGGTTGGTGTTCACCACCAGGTTATAGAGTTCGGGCATATTGCCCAGGCCAAACATGCCACCGCCGGTTCGCTGCATCTCCTTCATGCGCCTCATGAACTCGGGTTCTGTGATCATAAAGGGGGCTGCTTCGCTGTCTGCAGGTTCAAGCTGCACGGTATACGGGCTTTTCTCACCCAGTACGTCTTCCAGTTGCTTTTTCAGGGTCTGTTGCTCCTCGTCCGAAAGTTTTGATATCTGGGTGTCCTCCTTGCGGATGAGTTTGTCGAGGGAGTCGGCATCGACCCTGGCAAAGGAAAGGTTTTCCTTGCTGGTTTCGAGTTTTTGCATCAGGTGGGCCACAATGGGGCTGTCCATCAACAGCACCTCATAGCCTTTATCCCTGGCAGCGCGGATGTAGGCGTGCTGGGCTTCCCGGTCAGAAGCGTAGAGCAACACCAACTTGCCGTCCTTGTCGGTCTGCTGCCCTGACACCTTTTCCCGGAGCTCCTCAAGGGTATAATACGCCCCGTCAACGGTGGGGTAAAGGGCAAAACCCTCTGCCTTCTCAAAGAATTTTTCTTCCGACAGCATACCGTACTCGATGACAATCTTGATGTCATTCCACTTCTTCTCAAAATTTTCCCTGTCTTCCCTGAAAAGTGAATTCAGTTTGTCGGCCACCTTCCTGGTGATATAGGAAGAAATCTTTTTGACCGCCCCGTCGGCCTGCAGGTAGGACCGGGACACGTTCAGGGGGATGTCCGGGGAATCGATGACCCCGCGGAGCATGGTGAGGAATTCCGGGACAATCCCTTCTACATTGTCTGTGATGAAAACCTGGTTCTGATAGAGCTGGATCCGGTCTTTCTGAAGGGCCAGGTCCTGGTTGAGTTTGGGGAAATAGAGGATTCCCGTCAGGTTGAAGGGGTAATCCACGTTCAGGTGGATGTGGAACAGGGGCTCCTCAAATTGCATGGGATAGAGTTCCCTGTAAAAAGAGTTGTAATCCTCGTCCTTGAGGTCTGCCGGTTTCTTGGTCCAGGCCGGGGTAGGGTTGTTTACGATATTGTCGACCTCCCGGGTAGGTGCCGGTTCATCTTCCCCGGCCCCTTCAGGTTTGGGCAGCGTCTCGGTACGGGTGCCGAACTTGATGGGGACCGGCATGAACTTATTGTATTTGAGCAGCAATGCCCTGATGCGTCCTTCCTCCAGGAATTCCCCTGAGTCTTCGGCGATATGCAAAATGATCTCTGTACCCCGCTCTTTCTTTTTGCCCTTTTTAAGGGTGAACTCGGGGCTCCCATCGCAACTCCAGTGCACGGCAGGCGCGTCCTGGTAGCTTTTGGTCAGGATTTCCACCCGGTCGGCCACCATGAAGGAGGAGTAAAAACCGAGGCCGAAGTGCCCGATAATCCCGGCGTCCTTCCCGGCATCCTTATACTTGTCGAGGAATTCCTCCGCCCCCGAAAAGGCCACCTCATTGATATATTTTTTTACCTCTTCCTCCGTCATGCCAATACCCTGGTCAAGGATGTGCAGCGTTTTTGCCTCCTTGTCGATCTTTATTTCGATGAGGGGATCTCCCAGCTCAACCTTAGCCTCCCCGATGGAGGCCAGGTGTTTTAGTTTGAGGGTGGCGTCGGTTGCATTGGAAACAAGCTCCCTCAAAAAGATTTCGTGGTCGCTGTAGAGGAACTTTTTGATCAGCGGAAAAATATTTTCAACGGAAACATTGATTTTGCCTGTGGCCATAGCTAAAATTTCTTTTGTTAGTCAGTCCTGAGAAGATCAAAAAGGATACCAGCTCCCGGCAAAATGACAAACTGGCATTTACGGCACGGCCGGAATGTCACGAATTTAAATTTTAACACTATTTTTTGTTTCACAATAATGATTTATGTCTGAACATTGTTATCTTTGAAATGTTTTCGATTTTAAAGATTCCCACTTGGGCATTCTTATTTGAGAAACAGTTTGTTTATTAATTGGTTAGGTTGTTTGAAAAGCGCACTTTGCTGAAAAGTGCGCTTTTTCTTTTGCGCCTTTTGGGGAGATATTAACAGTTATAGTGTATAAGAAAACGTACATTTGATTAGACAAAAAGAATTGAAATGAGCCCTAAGAAAAAACCTGAAATATCGACTGGGGAAACCCTTGTGGCTGCCTACATGTCCGATACCCTGGAAAGGGAGAAATTTCCTGTTTCCGTCTATCGGTTTTGTAAGGATAATGCCCTGGAAGAATCTGAATTTTATAAGCATTTCGGCTCCCTTGAGGCCCTCCAAAAGGAAATTTGGGTCTCCTTTTACGACAAAACCCTTGGGCTGCTCAGAGAAGAGACGGCCTATGACGGGTATGCCCCCCGGGAGAAGATGCTCGGGTTCTTTTTTACTTTTTTCGAACTCCTGACGCTGAATCGCAGCTATGTGCTTTTTGCCCTGAAACAGGGGGAGAAGCCCCTGGAACGCTTTTCCCAGCTCAGCGGATTGCGCACCCGGATACGGGGCTTTGCCAGGGAGCTGGTGGAGCAGGGCAATGAGGAGCGCAGCAGTGCCATTACCCGGCATAGCCCGGCCCTGTTTTCCGAAGGCGCCTGGTTGCAATTCATGTTTTTGTTGCAGTTCTGGATGAAGGATGGTTCCCCGTCCTTCGAAAAAACCGATATGGCGATTGAAAAATCGGTCAACACGATTTTTGATGTCTTTGACAACACGCCCCTGGAACGGGTCCTGGATTTCGGGAAGTTCCTCTACAAGGAACATTTTGCTTAACCCCCCGCACCCCCTATGAAAACCCTCGACCGCATCCCCACTTCCAAGATAGAACGGGCTGGAAAGCTCGTGCAGACCGGAGTTAAGCTGGGGGGCAACTACATGAAGTTTTATGGGAAGAAGCTCCTGAACCCCGACCTCGAAAGGGAAGGGCTGGATCAGGACAACGCCCGTGACGTCTATGACGGGTTGAAGGACCTCAAAGGCAGTGCCCTGAAAGTGGCCCAGATGCTGAGCATGGAGAAAAATTTACTCCCCCGGGCCTATGTGGACCGGTTTTCCCTGGCCCAGTTTTCCGTTCCTCCCCTGTCTGGCCCCCTGGTGCGAAAAACCTTCCGGCGGTATCTTGGATGCAACCCCGAGGACTTGTTTGACCATTTTGAGCCCGAGTCTGTCAATGCCGCCAGTATCGGGCAGGTCCACCGGGCCAGGAAAGACGGGAAGGACCTGGCGGTTAAAATACAGTATCCGGGGGTTTCAGAGAGCATTAGCAGCGACCTGGCCCTGGTGAAGCCTGTGGCCACCCGCATGTTTAACCTGAAGGGGAAGGACACGGAGAAATATTTTAGGGAAGTAGAGGAAAAATTGAAGGAAGAAACCGATTACCTCCTGGAGCTTCGCCAGAGCAGGTCCATCACGGAGGCCTGCAGCGGGCTGAGCGGGATTCGTTTTCCCACCTACTACCCGCAGTGGTCCGGGGAGCGGATCCTGACCATGGACTGGATGGAAGGGGAGCACCTTGGGGAATTTACCAAAAACCCTTTTGCCCCGGATACGGGGAACCGCCTTGGGCAGGTCCTGTGGGATTTCTATATGTATCAGATCCACCACTTGCGCAGGGTGCACGCCGATCCGCATCCGGGGAATTTCCTGGTAGGGCCCGAAGGCGACCTGATCGCCATAGACTTCGGGTGCATCAAGGAAATCCCGGATTCCTTCTATACCCCGTATTTTGAGCTGGCCCGTAAAGAAACGTTCCTCGATGAGTCCCTGTTTACCCAAAAACTGTTCGAACTGGAAATCCTTTCCCCGGCCGACAGCCCTGAGGAACTCTATTTCTTCAAAGACCTGTTCCGCGAGATGCTGGAGCTTTTCACCCGTCCTTTCAACCAGGAGGAATTTGATTTTTCCTCCCCGGCATTCTGGCAGCAAATCGGACAGCTGAGCGAGCGCTACTCCAGGGATCCCCAGATCCGAAAGATGAATGCCAACCGGGGTTCCAGGCACTTCCTCTACATCAACCGCACCTTTTTCGGCCTGTACAATTTATTGCACGACCTCAGGGCAAGGGTGAGGATCCACGACTACCTCCAATACCTGTAGGCGGCCGACCGCTCTACCTGCCTTTGGCGTCCTCCCCGGGCCCGGGCTTCAGGTACTGCTCGAGCCACTGGTCCTGTTCCCAGAGCATGTGCAGGATGCTTTCCCTGGCCCGGTAGCCGTGGCTTTCCTTTGGGAGCATCACCAGGCGGACCATAGCCCCGAGTCCTTTGAGGGCATTAAAATAGCGTTCGCTCTGCATGGGGTAGGTGCCGGAATTGTTGTCGGCTTCCCCGTGGATCAGCAGTAGGGGTGTCTTCATCTTGTCGGCATGCATAAAGGGCGACATGTTGTAATAGATTTCAGGAGCTTCCCAGTAATTCCGCTGTTCGCTCTGGAACCCGAATGGGGTCAGGGTGCGATTGTAGGCCCCGCTGCGCGCAATACCAGCTGCGAACAAATCGCAGTGAGACAGGAGGTTGGCCACCATAAAAGCCCCATAGCTGTGCCCCCCGACCGCCACGCGTTTGGGATCGATATACCCCATGCGGTCCACGGCCTCGATGGCCGCCCTGGCATTGGCCACCAGCTGGGTGCGAAAACTGTCGTTGGGCTCTTCATCCCCTTCGCCGATAATCGGGAAGGCCGCATCGTCCAGCACGGCATACCCGCGGGTGACCCAGTATATGGGGGACCCCCAGGACGGATAGGTAAATTCATTGGGGTTCTGCGTATTCTGGCCGGCACTCCCCTTGTCTTTGAATTCCCGGGGATACGCCCACAAGATCATGGGGAGTTTTTCCCCTGATGCCCTGTCGTAGCCTTCGGGGAGGTAGAGGGTGCCGCTGAGCTCCAGGCCGTCTTCCCGGGTGTAGGTTATAACTTCCTTGTGGACTTCCTGCAGGCTTTTAAACGGATTTTCAAAGGAGGTTAGGGCCATGGGGGCCTTGCGCCGAACCAGGCTTTTGAAATAGTAGTTCGGGTACTGCGAAGGGGATTCCAGTTGTACCAGCAACTGGTCTTTTTCCGGATCGTACTCCAGGAGGGTTTCCTTTTTCCCGGGGATCCGCGATTCGTACAGCCGTAACTTCTGCCCCGACTCAAGGTCAATCCGGTCCACGAAGGGGAATTGCCCTTCTGCGGTAAACCCGTCTCCCAGCAAAAAGGCGTTTCCCTTGCGGTCGAGGGCCAGCACGGGTACCTGGAAGTCATTCCTGGTGGTCGCAAAAGAGCCCGGGTCACTGTACTGATCCTGATAATTGCGGTCAGAAAGGATTACCGGCTCCCGGGACGGGTCGGACGGATTGAACAGGTAGGTCTTCGTATTCCGCGTATCCCACCAGCGGTCGGTGGCGATGGCGGTCGTCGCATCCCCCCACAGGATGCCCCCGAAGCGGTTGATGGTTTTCAGCACCGGGGTGCCCTGCCCGTCAAATGGGGCTTCCAGCAGGAACACCTGGTCGCGGAAAGGAACGGCCACGGCGGGGTCGCCCCCATCCAGGGCTTCCACATAGACCAGGGTGGCCGGCTGGTCGTTTCGCCACGACAGGTCGCGCCGTCCGGGGCGTTCGGCCATAAAGCCTTTGGGGAGGTCCTCGATCAGGGGCACCTCCAGGACCTTGCGGACCAGGGTTCCATCCCTGTTGTAAATGGTTGTGGTCGCCGGGAAGCGGTAGTAGGGCACCAAATAGGAAAAGGGCTTTTCCAGGGTAACCGCCATCAGGTAGTTCCCGTCGGGGGAAAAGCTGAGCCGGTCATACATGGCAGCTTCTTTCCAGAGGGTAACCCGCCCGTCGAGGTGGACCCGCCTGAGTTCAGACCGGGCCAACTGTTCAAAATTAAAAGCGTCATCGGGGTTTTTCAGCAGGTCCTGGTAGGTCCGGTTCTGGGCCTTTTTCCCGTCGTTGGTCGCGATGGTCGGCCCGGAGGGCACCCGGTCTTCCCGCTCAATGAGGGGCTTCCGGTCTGCAGGCAGCATCTTTACCAGCACGGACTGGCTGTCTTTAAACCAGTTCACCACATCCCCGAGGTTGGCATTGAGCTGCGGGCTGGTCAGCCGCCGGGCGGCCGCGCGCTCCAGGTCTACCATCCACAGTTCCACGCCCTGGTCGGTGGTATGGGTCATGGCCAGGGTTTCTTCATTGGGCGAGAGGCTGAAGTTGGCCAGCCTGGGGTTTTTGGGGAGGCCACTAACCTGGCGTGTTGCCGGATCCCCCGGTTTTTGCACCCGCAGGTTGTGGTAGTAGGTGGTCCGGCTGCCGATATGGGTGACCGGGTTGATCCGCAGGCCCCCCAGGCGTAATTCGGGTTCGGAAAGCTCCGCGATGCTTTTATAGGGGCTGCGGTACATGAGCAGCATGTGCTGCCCGGAATCGGTGATCCAGACCCGCGGGGCCAGCGGGGCCTCGGCCAGTTCCAGGATTTTGGCAGGGGGCGTCTGGTAGGTCAGTTCTACCTGCGCATAGGTGCTGAACAGGCCGGCGAACAGGAGGAAAAAGAGGTATTTTTTCATGCGATTCGGAGTAAAAGGGGCTATTGGATTAAACACCTTTCCAAGGTACGGGAAATTTCAGAATTCATTGCGGGGCTGTTGTGCTCCCCATCACTTTGGGGGCTTTTTTTTAGGACAACTTGGCTTTTATGGGTATTTTTAAAGTTCGGCCGGGGGGGTGTTTCCCACCGCAACCCCGGCGACAAACTAAACGAAGCGTATGTACAACTCGAAGATTGTCGGGCTCGGATATTATGTGCCCGACCAGATCGTTACCAATGATGACCTTTCCAAAATCATGGATACCAATGACGCCTGGATACAGGAGCGCACGGGTATAAGGGAACGCAGGCACGTGCGGGCAGGGGAGGATACCACCACTTCCATGGGGGTTAAGGCAGCCCGGCTGGCGATCGAAAGGGCCGGGATAGACAAGGATGAGATTGAATTTATCGTATTTGCCACCCTGAGCCCCGATTATTATTTCCCGGGCCCAGGAGTGCTGGTACAGCGCGACCTTGAACTTCCCACCGTGGGCGCAGTGGATATCCGCAACCAGTGTTCCGGCTTTGTCTATGGGTTGTCCCTGGCCGACCAGTACATCAAAACCGGCATGTATAAAACCGTCCTGGTCATCGGCTCAGAACTCCATTCCCGCGGGCTCGATATGACCACCCGCGGACGGGGGGTTTCCGTGATCTTTGGCGACGGGGCCGGTGCTGCTATCCTGAGCCGGGAAGAAAACCCGGAAAAGGGCATCCTGTCATCCCACCTCCACAGCGAGGGGCAGCATGCAGAGGAGCTTTCCGTGATCGCCCCGGGAATGGGCACGCGATGGGTGACCGACATCCTGAAGGACAACGATCCGGACGATGTCTCCTATTACCCGTACATGAACGGGCAGTTCGTCTTCAAGAACGCCGTGGTGCGCTTCAGCGAGGTTATTATGGAAGGGCTGAAAAAGAACAACCTGCAGCCTTCTGATATCGATATGCTCATCCCGCACCAGGCCAACCTGAGGATTTCCCAGTTTATCCAGAAGAAATTCGGGTTGTCCGACGAACAGGTGTTCAACAACATCATGTATTACGGGAATACCACGGCGGCCAGCATCCCGATTGCCCTTACCGAGGCCTGGGAAAAAGGGAAGATCCGGGAGGGCGACCTGGTGGTCCTTGCCGCTTTTGGAAGTGGCTTTACCTGGGGGAGCGTAATCATCCGGTGGTAACCGCACCGGCTGTTTTTTGCACCCTCATTTTCCCGATGAAAAAGAAGGAACCCCGGCCTGAAAAGCCGGGGTTCCCGTTACACAGCGGGCCGGGAGGCCAACCAACCCATCCCCCCCGGTGCTGCGCTTTGCATGTGTTTCAGAAAAGCCCGCCGCTTCCCTCTTTGGTATTGCGGTCGCGGTTTTTCCGGCCCGAAGTCTGGTTCTTCCCGCTTCCGAAGCGATAGGAAAGCCCCACAAAAAGGTTCTGGCTTTCCCAGTTGAACTGCCCGCTCTGTATAAAAGGTTCGTCGGCGTCAAAGGCAAAGCGCATGGTGTTGAACACGTCGTTGAAATTCACGCTGACGCTCCCTTTTCCCTGGGCAAAGCTGTACCGGGCCCCAAGGTTTACAAAGTACATGGGGTCTGCCGTAAGCTGTATGGTGCGGTTTTGTCCGCGATAAAAGCCAAATACCTGAAAGGTTAGGTTTTCGGTAGCCTTCAGGCTGTTGTTCATCCTGAGGTTCCAGGCCGTGTTGTCGACCTCCTGTTCCACCACCACGATGTCATCCACCGTGGCATTCGACTGGTCGGTCAGCAGGCGCTCCGTGCGCCCGCGCTGGGTTTGCTGGTACAGGTCAAAGCTCATGTTGATGCTCCACCATGAGGTCGCCTTGAGGTTCCCCGACACCTCCACCCCATAAGCCGAGGTGTCGTCGAAGTTGTCGTAGGTAAGGATCATGCGGTTCAGGTCGAGCCGGTCCACAAAAACCGCCCGGTTGATCTCGTCCTGGATGGCCCGGTAGAACACCCCGGCCGTGAGGCTCCCAATCTTGAACCGCCGCGTGTAATTGGCCTCATAGGAATCGGTGAACTGGGGCAATAGTTCCGGGTTCCCGAAGGAAGAGATCAGGGGGGTGGCGAATTCCCGGATGGGGTTTACCTGCGTAAGCCCTGGCCGGTCTACCCTTCGGCTGTAGCTTAATTGGTACTGGTTTTTTTCGCCGGGGGTGTAGGTAAGGAAGGCCGAAGGATACAGCTGGGTGTATTCGTCGGTAAAGGAACGCACCCCATTGGTGTCGGCCTGTACCTCAACATCTTCCAAACGGAGGCCGGCCTGGAAAGACCAGCGCTCATAATTTCGCCCATAGGTGGCATAGGCCGAATAGATATCCATCCCATAGGTGAATTCAGTGCTTGGGGTAGGGACCAGGGTCCCCTCAGGGGTAAAGGACAGGCCGGTGGAACGGTAGCCCACCTCGGTTTCGAATACCCTGGCTTCGAGGCCGGCCTCGAGTTTGGATATGGTATCGAGGGGGATCACATAGTCGAGGTTTGCGATGGTCTGTAGCCGGTCAATATCCACAAAATCGGTGTAGTCCGGCAGGGTGGCTGCCCCGGTGGAGCGGAAATCGGCATCCTCCTGGCTGGTGTACCGGTTATGGTCGAACTCCAGCTCCAGGCTATGGCCTTCCCTGGGGAACTCCCATTTATAGTCGAGGTTGTACTGCTCACTCCGGTTATCGTTCAGGGTCAGCAGGTCAAGGGCTGTGTTGCGGGAAGGACTGTCGGCATAGGTGACCTGAACCCCCCCATTCCCCCGGCTGTCAAACAGGTTCTGGTTCGTAAAAACGGAAAGGGTATGGCGGTCGTTGAGATAGATGTCGATGCCGGCCTTATAGAGGTGCGACTTGTTGTTGTTGAGGAAATCAAACTCCTGCAGGGAGTTCTCAACGGGGCGAAAAATATGTCCGTCATTGACATACTTGCCTATATTGTTGCCGTAACTCCCATAGAGGTTCACCTTCCCCTGGCGATAGTTCAGGTCCACAGAGCTGTTGAACTTGGCTTCGATCCCTTTGGTCAGCCCCAGGTTGAGGTTGCCATTGAACCCGATATTCGCGTTTTTATGCAGGATAATGTTGATTAGCCCGCTCATTCCTTCGGGGTTGTATTTGGCCGAGGGGTTGGTAATCAGTTCAATCGCCTTGATGGATGTAGACGGGATTTGCCGCAGCAACTGTTCCACGGGCACGTTGGAAAGCTTCCCGTCAACCATTACCCGAACGTTGGTGTTTCCCCTCAGGCTGAGTTCCCCGGTCTGCTGGTCTACGTTCAGGGAAGGGATATTGTTCATGATTTCTGCAGCGGTGGCTCCGGTTGTGGTCAGGTCCCTGCCCACATTTACGACCTTCCGGTCCGTTTTTTGTTCAATGGTGGTGCGCTCCCCGACCACTTCCACCCCGCTCAATTCCATGGTGGCTTCTTTCAGGGAAATGGTCCCCAGGCGGACTTTCTTATCCTCCTTGCTGATTTCAAAGGGGATGGAATACGTCTGGTACCCAATGAACTGAACCTCCAGCAGATACTTTCCTTCAGGCAATTTTTCGATGTGGAATTGCCCTTCTTCCGTGGTTATCCCCCCGGTAATGGGCTCCCCGGTTCCGGGAGCGGTTTTGATGACCACGGCCGCATAGGCCACGGGTTGGCCAAGGCCCTGATCGATGACGGTTCCTTCAACGGAACCATCTTTCAGGTCGGGTTCAGGATTGGGCGCGGAAGCCAGGGATGGCCACAGGGCCATAAGGAAGCACCCCAGCAACAGGAGATGGGTTTTCATGACAGTTCGTTTTTGATGATTGATTGATGATAATTAAAAGACGACCCCGGTGGTTTTTTGTTACAAAGGCCCGTTGGCGGCAAGGCGGGAGGGTGCAATTCGCCGGGGGTATAAACGTCGAAACCCCATCGAAATCCGGATCCGGATTGATGGGGTTTCTGGTATTGACAGGCCTATCCAAACACTAACCACTAACTTAAGAACAAGGCCTGTCAAAGCGATCAGCTTTGCATCGTATCTTTATAGACGAAAACCCTGAAAGGTCGTTACAGGGCTTAACACACTTTAACAGGAACCGCGGCATGAAAAAAACCCTGGTATTCGGCGCATCGGTGAAACCACACCGCTATAGTTATATCGCCATCCGCCGGTTGGTGGATGCCGGGGTGGAAACGGTGGCGTTCGGCCTGAGGGAAGGGACCGTAAAAGGGGTGGCGATACAAACCAGCCTTCGGGGGTTCACCGGTATCCACACGGTAACCCTCTACATGCGCCCATCGCGTCAGGTACCCTTTTACGGGGAGATCCTCAGGTTACAACCCAAAAGGGTGATTTTCAACCCGGGAACGGAGAACCCGGAATTCTATACCCTGCTTCGGAAGGAGGGGGTGGAGGTCCTGGAGGCCTGTACCCTGGTCATGCTCTCCATGGGGCAATACTAAAGGCTGGCCCCTGTTTTTTCCCCTTTGTCGCGGATCAGCCACAGGCCTGCAAAGGTAAGCAGGCCGTTGAGGGGCAGCAGTTCATAACCCACCTGGTAGCCCCCCAGCCAGGACGGGGGCAGGTTCGCGATAAGGATGACCAGGCAAATCACCCCCAGGGCCACGGCCCAGACCAGGGAATCCTTAAGTTGGTAGCGGGTAAAGATCCCGAAGGAAAACAACCCGAGAAGGGGGCCGTAGGTGTAGGTGGCCACGGTCAGCAGGCCGTCGATGACATTTCGGTCCAGCACATATTTGAAGAGGATTACCACGGCAATCAGCAGGGCGCTCATGGCCAGGTGGGTCCGTTTGCGGATGCGTTTTTTGAGGGGTTCCGGTTTTTTCTGGATCCCCAGGAAATCGACGCAAAAAGAAGTGGTCAGGGAGGTCAGGGCGCTGTCTGCGCTGCTGTAGGCCGCAGCGATCAACCCGAGCATAAAGGTGACCGCCACCCCCCTGCCCAGGCCGGTATTCAGGGCGATTTCCGGGAACAGGAGGTCCGATTTCGGACTGCCATCCATCAGCGGGACCGTCACGCCGAAAGCCTCTGCATAAATAAACAACAGGGCGCCGAGCAGCAGGAAGACCAGGTTTACCACCACCAGGACCAGGCTGAAGCTGATCATGTTCATCCGCGCTTCCTTCAGCGACCGGCAGGTGAGGTTCTTTTGCATCATGTCCTGGTCCAGGCCAGTCATGCAGATGGTTATGAACATCCCGCCCACGAATGACTTCACCAGGTGGTTGCGTTCATTCCACGACCCGGTAAACCAGGTTTTGCTATACTGCCCCAATTCCGGGGAGCTGAGGAAATCGAAAAACCCCCAGCCCAGCCTCTGGTTGATGAAATAGATGGAAAGCCCCACGGAAGCCAGCATAAAAAAGGTTTGCAGGGTATCCGTCCAGACGATGGTCTTGATCCCGCCCCGGAAGGTGTAGACCCAGATCAGGGCTATGGACAGGACCACGGTCAACTCGAACGGGACGCCCCAGGCGTCGAATACGAATTGCTGCAGTACCAGGGCCACGAGGAATAGCCGGAAGGCTGCCCCCAGTACCCTGGAGATGAAAAAAGAGAGGGCACCGATTTTATAGCTCATCCACCCGAAGCGCTGCTCCAGGTATTCGTAGATGGAAGTCACATTGAGGCGGTAGTAAATGGGCAGCAGCACGAAGGAGATCACCAGGTACCCGGCCAGGTAGCCCATCACCACCTGCATATAGGAAAAGGAAGCGCTTTGGACGGCTCCGGGAACGGAAATGAAGGTGACCCCTGAGAGGGAGGCCCCGATCATCCCGAAAGCCACCAGGTACCAGGGGGAAGACTTGCCCGCCCGGAAGAAATCCTCGTTTGAGTCATTCTTCCCCGTAAAATACGAAATCAGCAGCAGGAGCAGGAAATAGGCTCCCACCAGGGCCAGGATAAATGCAGGGGTCATATGCCGACGGGCTAGTCGGGCTTCGGGGTACCCTTCGGCCAGGGGGGCTGCACCGGGCCAGGACCCACCAGAAGCCCTATTTTTATTTGGCTCCCAAAGTACAAAACTTAAAATAGATACGTAATTTTGTGCCTATGGAAATTTCATCCAAACTCCTGGAAAAGGCCGTTGCGGAGATGTCCCAATTGCCGGGGATTGGAAAGCGGACGGCCCTCAGGCTGGTGCTGCACCTGCTCAGGCAGCCCGTTTCCCAGACTGATTCCCTGGCCCAGGCCCTGCAGGAGTTGCGCACCCGCATCCGGCATTGCCGGGAATGCCATAACATCTCCGATTCCGACCTGTGCGAGATCTGCAACAGTTCCCGTCGCGACCGTTCCCTGGTCTGCGTGGTGGAAGACATCCGCGACGTCATGGCCATTGAAAATACCGGGCATTTCCGGGGGTTATACCACGTCCTGGGGGGGAAGATCTCTCCCATGGAGGGGGTGGGTCCACAGGACCTCACCATTGCTTCCCTGGTGGAAAAAGTAAGGGGGGGAGAAGTCAGGGAGCTCATCTTTGCCCTTAGCGCGACCATGGAGGGGGACACCACCAATTTTTATATCTACCGCCAGCTCGAAGGGCTGCCGGTAACCCTGTCGACCATTGCCAGGGGCGTCCCGGTGGGGGATGAACTCGAATACGCCGATGAGGTCACCCTGGGCCGTTCCATTTTACAACGGATTCCCTTCGAAGGTTCCCTGAATCGTTGAGGAAAAATATGTCAAAAATCGGGGGGTAATTTTATTATTTTTGCAAAAAATATCTTGTAGACAGCTATCCGGTTAAGAATATGTCAAGATTTGAACTGAAATTGCCACAAATGGGAGAAAGCGTGGCGGAAGCCACCCTGACCTCCTGGCTCAAAGAAGTAGGTGATCCTATAGAAGCGGATGAACCCGTTTTCGAGATTGCCACCGACAAAGTGGATTCCGAAGTCCCCAGCGAGGTGGAAGGGGTCCTGGTGGAGAAATGCTTTGAGGTGGACCAGGTGATCAAGGTTGGGCAGACTGTGGCCATCATAGAGGTAGGCGCGGGAAGCAGCGCACCTTCGGGGGTAGTTTCAGAAATGGCCCCGGTCGTGGAAGCTGCGGCGCAAGCTGAACAGGCAGTAACCCGGGCTGTGGAAACGGCTGCCCCGGTAGCTGCCCCGGAGGCCGTCCAGTCGGGGTCAGAGCGTTTTTATTCCCCCCTGGTACGGAATATGGCCCGGGAAGAAGGGATCAGCCAGGAGGAACTGGATGCCCTGCCCGGAAGCGGCAAGGACGGACGGGTGACCAAAGACGATATGCTGGCCTATATCGAGGGCCGCAAGAAGGGCCAGCCGGCTAAGGTCGCAGCCCCGGAAACGCCCCGGGCAGCTGCCCCCCAGGCCCAGGCAAGCGCTCCCCAGGCCCCGCCGGCCCCGAAACCTTCCATTTCCGCAGGGGCAGGGGACGAAGTGATCCCGATGACCCGCATGGGCAAACTGATTGCCAAACACATGGCGGAAAGCGTGTCGACTTCGGCCCATGTCCAGAGCTTTATTGAGGTGGACGTCACTAAAATCGTTCTCTGGAGGGACCGGGTGAAGGATGCCTTTCAGAAAAGGGAAGGGGAGAAGCTCACCTTCACCCCCATTTTCCTGGAAGCCGTGGCCAAAGCCCTTAAAAAGTTCCCCATGATGAACATCTCTGTTGACGGAGATGCCATTATCCGCAGGAAAAACATCAATATAGGGATGGCTGCCGCCCTCCCTGACGGGAACCTGATCGTCCCGGTCATCAGGAATGCCGACCAGTTGAACCTGGTGGGGATGGCCCGCGCGGTAAATGATTTGGCAGAACGGGCCCGAAACAATGCCCTGAAACCCGATGAAATCAAGGACGGCACCTATACGGTGACCAATGTGGGGACCTTTGGCAGCGTCTTTGGCACCCCTATCATCAACCAGCCCCAGGTGGGTATCCTGGCCCTTGGGGCCATCAGGAAGGTGCCTTCCGTGATCGAGACCCCGGCCGGGGACTTTATCGGCATCCGGTCGAAGATGTTCCTCTCCCACAGTTACGACCACCGGGTGGTCAATGGCGCCCTGGGGGGGATGTTTGCCAAAGCCGTGGCCGATTACCTGGAGGCCTGGGACGAGGACCGCGAATTCTGAAGACCGGATCGCCCGGTTACAAACAAGTAAGCAGGGGCCGTTGCAGGCTGCCCCAGTGAATACAGTTAACCATTTGGCATGGAATTAAACCTGAGCAGACCCATTTGTTTTTTCGACCTGGAGACCACCGGCACGAACATCGCCCAGGACCGCATTGTGGAAATCGCCATCCTGAAGGTATTTCCCAATGGGAACAAGGAGAGTAAAACCTGGCTGGTAAATCCGGAAATGCCCATCCCGAAGGAAGCCACTGCCATCCATGGGATTTCAGATGAAAAGGTGGCCGGGGAGCCCCCCTTCAGGGAACGTGCCCGGGAAGTGTACCAGATGATCCAGGGGTGCGACCTGGCGGGATTCAATTCCAACCGGTTTGACATCCCGTTGCTGGCCGAGGAACTCCTTCGGGCGGGCCTGGATTTCGATATGAAAAATACGGTGGCCGTGGACGTTCAGACCATTTTTCACAAAATGGAAAAGCGCACCCTGGAGGCAGCCTACCAGTTCTATTGCGGGAAGGAGCTGCGCGATGCCCACAGCGCGGCGGCCGATACCCTGGCTACCTATGAGGTCCTGCTTTCCCAACTCGACCGGTACCCGGAACTCGAGAATGATGTGAAAGCCCTTGCTGCGTTCTCCTCCCATTCGGAATCGGTCGATTTCGCCGGCTTCATCCAAAGGGATGATTCAGGGGACGAAATTTTTTCGTTTGGAAAACACAAGGGCAGGAAGGTCCTGGAGGTCCTGGAACAGGAACCCGGTTACTTTGGATGGATCCTCAATGCCGATTTCCCCCTGTACACCAAAAAGGTACTGACGCAGATCCGCCTGGCCCGCCTCAACAACCGTTTGTCCTGAGGATTGCCCTGAACGTTCTGGAAACCCATTAAAACCCCTGGAAATGAAATTAATTTGTGTAGGGCGCAATTATGCGGCCCATATCGAGGAGCTGGCCAATGAGCGACCCGCTTCCCCCGTGCTGTTCATAAAGCCCGATTCGGCCATTTTACCAAGGGAGCAGGATTTTTTCATCCCCGAGTTTTCCGGCTGCATCCACTATGAGGTGGAATTGCTGGTAAAGATCAGTAAAGTGGGCAAGCATATCGACAGGGCCTTCGCCCCTAAATACTATGACGAAATTTCCCTGGGCATAGACTTTACCGCCCGGGACCTCCAGGACCAACTCAAGGCGGCAGGCCTTCCCTGGGAAAAGGCCAAGGGGTTCGACGGTTCCGCCGTAATCGGGGAGTGGCTTCCGAAAAGCAGCTTCCCCGACCTGGGCCACCTTCGGTTTACCCTGGAGCGAAACGGGCAGGTGGTACAGGATGGGGATACGCGGCAGATGCTATGGAAGGTCGATGAACTGATCGCTTATATCTCCACTTTTTTCACCCTGAAAAAGGGGGATGTAATTTTTACCGGCACGCCTTCCGGGGTTGGGCCGGTAGCCCCAAATGATTACCTTTCCGGAAAGCTGGAAGGCAACGAAGTCTTTTCATTAAAAGTGCGTTAGTATGATTTACAGCCTGGATAAAATACAGGAGATGGCTGAAGGGGATGCCGAGTTCGTGGAATCGGTCCTCTCGGTATTCCTGGAAGAAGTCCCCACTGACCTGCTGGCCCTTGAAGGAGCAGTGAAGGCAGGCGATTACGAGCAAATTTATAAGATGGCCCACAAAATCAAGCCCAATGTTGACCTGTTGGGCATGGAACAGGCCCGGGCCCTGGCCCTGGAAATTGAAACCCTGGGGAAGGCTTCCGGGGACCTCGGGCTGATACGCAGCCATTTCCCCGTCCTGAAACAACAGGTGGAACAGGCGGTTTCTGAACTCCGGAAGGAATTTGGCTTCTGATGCTTGCGGAGATCATTACCATCGGGGATGAAATCCTGATCGGGCAGATCGTGGATACCAATTCGGCATTCCTGGCCCAGGAACTGCACCGGATCGGGGTTTTGGTCCAACAGATCTCCTCGGTGCAGGACGACCGCACCCATATCCTGAATGCCCTTCAGGAAGCCGAATCGCGGGCTGAGCTCGTGGTGATTACGGGGGGTCTCGGCCCAACCAGGGACGATATCACCAAGCATACCCTATGTGAGTTTTTCGGGGATCACCTGCGGGAAGACCGGGAGGTCCTGGCCCATGTGGAGGCGTTGTTCCGGGAGCACATTTCCACCCCCATATCCGACCTGAACCGCCAACAGGCGCTGGTTCCCTCCAGGGCCGAGGTGCTCCATAACCCCTACGGTACGGCTCCCGGCCTGTGGATGAGGGGAAAAAGGGCCGTTTTTGTGGCTCTTCCAGGGGTGCCTTTCGAAATGAAACAATTGTTTGCCGACCAGGTACGCCCGAGGATCCTCAAGGCGTTCCAGCGCCCGGTACTGCTGCACAGGACCCTGGTGACCTACGGGTTGGGTGAAAGTGCCATCGCCGGGCGGCTCGCAGGGTGGGAAGACACCCTGCCCCCCCATTTCAAGCTGGCATACCTCCCGAACCTGGGAAAGGTCCGCCTCAGGCTTTCAGCCCGGGGCTCAGAACTACAACCCCTGGAACAGGAACTAAACCGTTTCACCGAAGCCCTGAAAACCCTGGTTTCCGACATCCTGTTTGGGGAGGAAGACGGGGAACCGCTTGAGGAAACCCTTCGCAAGCGCTTCACCGACAAAAAAGCCACCCTGGCTGTGGCAGAAAGCTTTACGGGGGGGCGGATAGCTTCGCAGCTCACCGCTATCCCGGGGGCTTCGGCCTATTTTAAAGGGGGGGTGGTCAGTTATGCCACCGGGGCGAAAATTTCGGTGCTGGGGGTGCCTGAGCAGCTCATCGCCTCACATTCGGTGGTGAGTGCCCCAGTGGCCCAGGCCATGGCTGAAAATGTACGCATCCTCCTGGATGCCGATTTTGCGGTAGCCACAACCGGGAATGCAGGGCCGTCCAAAGGCGATTCCGATGAGGCCATCGGAAAAGTGTACCTTGGGATTGCCGGACCCCAGGGGTCTTATGCCCTTGAATTTTCAATGGGAAACCACCGGGAACGGATCGTACAGAAGTCGGTGCACAAGGCCTTTGAGCTCCTGCTCAAAGAAATCATAAAATTCTAAATAAGAAGTTTGGGCATACGGCAAAAATGACGTAAATTTGCACCCTGTTTTGAACCAAGTTAACCCTGCGCAATGGCAAAAGTCTGCGAAATTACCGGTAAGAAGGCAATGTTTGGGAACAATGTTTCCTTTTCCATCAACAAGACCCGGAGGCGTTTTGACGTAAACCTCTCCAAGAAAAGGTTCTACATTCCAGAGGAAGACCGGTGGGTTACCCTTCGCGTTTCCACCCGGGCCCTGAAGGCCATCAACAAGAAGGGGATTTCGGCAGTCCTGAAGGAAGCGAAACAGAAAGGGATTCTCAACAAGTAATCGCCTAAACACAGAGCATCATGGCAAAGAAAGGCAACAGAGTACAGGTGATCCTGGAGTGCACAGAGCACAAGGAGTCGGGTATGCCCGGGACATCCCGCTACATCACCACCAAGAACAAAAAGAATACCCCGGACCGGATGGAGATTAAAAAATTCAACCCCATCCTGAAGCGGATGACGGTACACAAAGAGATAAAATAAGGAATCATGGCAAAGAAAACGGTAGCAACCCTTCAGTCCAGTTCAAAAAGATTGACCAAGGCCATCAAGATGGTGAAGTCGCCCAAAACGGGTGCCTACACCTTCGTAGAGGCGGTAATGACCCCCGAGATGGTGAACGACTGGCTCTCCGAAAAATAGGAGTTCCGATAGCGAGTTAAAGCGATAAAGTGGCCGTTTCCCAGGGAAACGGCCACTTTTTTTTGGCATTGGCTAAGGTTCGCCTATCCCGGGACGTACCCCTCCAAAAGGTTTAAAGTGCTATATTTGCCGGGACACGCATTGGGCTATGAGTCTTTTCAAAAAGTTTTTTTCTTCTGAAAAAAAGGAAACCCTGGATAAGGGGCTTGAAAAATCCAAATCCAGTTTTTTCTCCAGGCTGAGCAAAGCGGTTGTGGGCAAATCGCGCGTCGACGACGAGGTTCTCGACGACCTGGAAGAAGTGCTGGTGACCTCCGACGTGGGGGTGGAAACCACCCTGAAGATTATCGAACGGATCGAGGCCCGGGTGGCCCGGGACAAATATGTGGGAACCGATCAGCTCGACAGTATCCTGAGGGAGGAAATTGCCGGGCTCCTCGCTGAAACCCACCACGGGGAAGCCACCGAATTCGAAGTGCCCCGGGTGGACGGCCCTTATGTAATCATGGTGGTTGGGGTCAACGGGGTGGGGAAGACCACCACCATCGGGAAACTGGCCCACCAGTTTAGCAAGCAGGGTAAAAAGGTCGTCCTCGGGGCGGCGGATACCTTCCGGGCTGCTGCCATAGACCAGCTCCAGGTCTGGGCCGACCGCGTGGGGGTGCCGCTGGTAAAGCAGAAAATGGGTAGCGATCCGGCCTCCGTCGCCTTTGATACCCTTAGTGCAGCCCTCAAACAACACGCCGATGTGGTGTTGATCGACACCGCCGGACGCCTCCACAATAAGGTGAACCTGATGAATGAGCTCACCAAGGTCAAACGGGTCATGCAGAAGGTGGTCCCGGATGCCCCCCATGAGGTCCTCCTGGTCCTGGATGGCTCCACCGGGCAGAACGCTTTTGAACAGGCGAGACAGTTTACGAAAGCCACTGAAGTGACGTCCCTGGCCGTCACCAAGCTCGACGGCACCGCCAAAGGCGGGGTGGTTATCGGGATTTCGGACCAGTTCCGCATCCCGGTAAAATATATTGGGGTGGGGGAAGGTATAGAGGACCTGCAGGTATTCAACAAACTGGAATTCGTGGATTCCTTTTTCAACCGTTCCCGCTGATGGCGCCCGCTTTTTCGAACACCCAAACCTGAAAAACCAGAAAACCATGGTTCGATATTCCCTTAAAGGCATCCCCAGGGTCTTGCTCCTGCCTGCTTTTGCCCTCGTGATGGGGCTTGCCCTTCAATCCTGTAAAGAGAAAACCCCTGCCCCCGGGGAAGTGACCCCCCCGGCCGGGGTGGACATGAATGAAGCCGTTTCCGGCGAAGAGCCAGACCCCGGCGCCCTTTGGACCCCCTACGACGATTCACTGGAGGTGGCAGCCAATGCGGACCATCCCCTGCCCAGGATGCGCTATAAACTCATCCAGTCGCGGGTGCTCGACAAAAACGCCGTCTTTTCGCCCCTCTACCCGGAGGTCCGGAAAATGACGGAGGCCGACTATTCCCGGCTGAAGCCGTTGATCCTGGAGAAATCCATCCCTGAAGTCCAGGCCCAAATCAAAAACGGGGACTTCAGTTATGAAGACCTCTGCCGGTTTTTCCTCTACCGGATTTACAAATACGAACTCGATCCCGCCACGACGCTGAATACAATAATTGCCCTAAACCCCAATCTTTTCCGGGAGGCCCGGCGCAGGGATTCGCTCAGGGCCATTGACCCTGCGGCCGACCTGCACCCCATTTTCGGGATGCCCGTGCTGCTGAAAGACAATATCAACACCGAAGAGATGCCCACTACTGCGGGGGCGATAGCCCTGATGGGCAACCGGACGGGTGATGCCTTTATCGTGGAGCGCCTTAAGGAAAAGGGGGCCATCATCATGGGCAAAGTAAACCTGAGCGAATGGGCGTACTATATGTGCCGGGGTTGCCCGGTAGGGTATAGCGCCGTGGGGGGACAGACCCTGAACCCCTATGGCCGGCGCCTCTTTGAAACCGGTGGCTCCAGTTCCGGGAGCGGGACGGCCATAGCTGCCGGCTATGCCATGGCTGCCGTGGGAACGGAAACCTCCGGTTCCATTTTGTCGCCTTCCAGCCAGAATTCCGTGGTGGGGCTGAAACCTACGGTGGGCATGCTCAGCCGCAGGGGCATCGTGCCAATTTCCAGTACCCTCGATACCCCGGGGCCCATGACGCGCAATGTCACCGACACCGGGATTTTGCTCGACGCCCTGATGGGGTATGACCCGCTGGATATGCAGGCATTCCAGGTCGGCTGGGATGCGGGGTGGTACCTTCCCGGGGGGGCCACCCTCCGCGGAAAGCGCCTGGGGGTTTTCCGCGCGCTGATGGAGTCCGATTCCCTGTATCGGGAAACCGTTTCCGGCCTGGAGGCGGCAGGGGCTGAGGTCATTCCCTTTGACCCCCCCGAAGTGGAACTCGAAGGTTTCCTGACCTTGTTGAACCTCGATATGAGGGAAGACCTCCCGGCCTACCTAAATTCCCAAATAAGGGATACGGTGGCCGTCGGGGTGCGTTCCGTGGCCGATGTGGTCGCCTTTAACAGGGCTGACACCCTTTTGAGGGTCCCTTACGGGCAGGCCCTGCTCGAAGGGATCCTGGCCGACAGTACCGGGGAGGAGGCCTTTGAAAAAGTGCGGTCCGACCTTAGGGCGGCTGGCCGGAGGTTCTTCACTGAACCCTGGGAGGCACACCGCCTGGACGCTGTCCTCTCCGTAAACAACTACCATGCAGGGTATGCCGCCGTAGCCCGGTATCCGGCCCTAACGGTGCCTATGGGGTACAGGGAATCCGGGGAACCCACGGGCCTCACCTTTATCGGGAAGCCCTTCCAGATCCCGGAATTGTTGCGCCTCGCCCATGCCTTTGAACAACTGGGCCCGGCGCGCCGCATGCCGGCAGGCTTTACCGACTAGGTGGACGGCCGGTCGATTGAATGCGTTGGCCTCCGGGCCGGGGCTTTTTGTTAACCGAATGGGGTCCTTTCCTGAAGGGAGCCGCCCTGCCGCGACCCGATCCGAAATGGGGCAGCCGCCGTCCTGAAAGCAATCCCATCCCGTATCCCTGGCCTTAGGGCATTCACGCATGCAAAAATGAAAAGACCGGCAAAATGGTCCATGATGTATCTCCAAGTCGTATTTTTGCACTTCAGTTGAACCGATGCGCACCAAATCCATTAAAAAGAATACCATTAATGTGATCACCCTGGGGTGTTCCAAGAACCTCTACGATTCCGAAGTCCTTATGGGCCAGTTGAAGGCCGGGGGCAAAGATGTGGTCCATGAAGGGGAAGGGAACATCGTGGTGATCAATACCTGCGGTTTTATAGCCAATGCCAAGGAAGAAAGCGTAAATACCATCCTGGAACAGGTGCGGGAAAAGGAAGCCGGACGTATCGACAAGGTTTTTGTGACCGGATGCCTCAGTGAGCGGTACAAACCGGACCTGGAGAAGGAGATCCCCAACGTAGACGCCTATTTCGGAACCCGCGACCTGCCGCGCCTGCTGAAGGCCCTGGGGGCTGATTACCAGCATGAACTGGTAGGTGAGCGGCTGACCACTACCCCGGCCAACTATGCCTACCTGAAGATCGCGGAGGGCTGTGACCGCCCGTGTTCCTTCTGCGCCATTCCCCTGATGCGTGGAAAACACCGCAGCCAACCTATTGAAGCCCTTGTACGGGAGGCGGAGGTGCTCGCTGCCAAAGGGGTAAAGGAGCTGATCCTCATTGCCCAGGACCTGACCTACTACGGCCTGGACCTCTACCGGAAAAGGGCCCTGGCCGATTTGCTCCGCGCCCTGGCGCGTGTGGAGGGCATCGAGTGGATACGCTTGCATTACGCCTTCCCCACCGGCTTTCCCCTCGATGTGCTCGAAGTCATGCGGGAAGAACCGATCATCTGCAATTATATAGACATTCCCCTGCAACATATTTCGGACCCTGTATTGAAGGCCATGCGGCGGGGGACGACTATGGAGAAAACCAACCGCCTGCTCGCGGAATTCCGCCGGCAGGTGCCCGGGATGGCAATCCGTACCACCTTGATCGTCGGCTTCCCCGGGGAAACGGAGGCGGATTTCCAGCTCCTGAAGGAATGGGTGCGCGAACAGCGCTTTGAACGCCTGGGGTGTTTCACCTACAGCCATGAGGAGAATACCCATGCGTATTCCCTCCCCGACGATGTCCCCGAGCACGTCAAGCAGGAGCGGGCCAATGAAATCATGGAATTGCAGTCACAGATCAGCTGGGAACTTAACCAGGAGAAGATAGGGCGTACCTACCGGTGCATGATCGACCGTATGGAAGGCGGCTATTATATCGGCCGGACCGAATACGACTCCCCGGATGTGGACAACGAAGTGCTGGTGGACGCTTCTTCCCATTACCTGCGCCTGGGAGCGTTTGCCGACGTGCGCATTACAGGGGCGGCGGATTTTGACCTGTACGGGGAGCCGGTCTAGGGGCCTTCCCGCCCGGGCTTCCTTATTCTGCTTCCTCTTCTTCGGGGCCAGCCTCCTCATGCTGGAGCTGGTGCTTAAGGATATTGAGTTTTTTGAGCTTGCCTTTCCATCCGTCCAGGGCGTCCTTTTTCCCTTCGATGTTTTCGATGACTTCCCGGGCTAAAGGGTTTTCTTTTGTGGGGTCCGAAAAGAAATTAAGGTTATTTTCCAACTGCCTGATCTCCCCTTTGACCTCTTCTATTTTTTTCCTGACGAATTGCCGCTCCTGTTCCACAGCCCTTTGGTCCTCAGCCTCGGAAAGCTGCTGAATCCGGTCTCCATACCGAAGGATTTCCCCTTCCTGCTTACTGATGCCCGATTTTCGCAGCAGGGCCTCCAGGATTTTCTGAAAGCGGGAGTTCAGGTGCTTTTTGTTTCGTGGTACATGGCCGATTTCGTTCCAGCGGGCAAGGAACCCTTCCAGGGCGGCAACATCCTTGTCGCGGTCGCCGGTAAGGGTATACTCCCGCAACTCTTCCAGCAGGGCCGATTTCAGCTCAAGGTTTTTCAACTCTTGTTCGCCGGCCCGGTTCCTGCCGGCGTGCACCCGGTCAAAGTACTGGTTGCAGGCTTCCTTGAATTGTTTCCAGATTTTATCGGAATATTTGCGGGGCACGTGGCCCGTTTCTTTCCATTCCTTCTGGAGTTGTTTCATTTCCGGGGTGGCGGCTTCCAGGTCTTCGCTGTCTTTGAGTTCCAGGGCGCGCTGCAGCAGGGCCCGTTTTTTGTCGAGGTTTTCCTGTTGTTCCTTTTTCTGGTTCTTGTAGTAGGCGTTTTTGGCCCGGTTAAAGGTCCGTACCGCCTTTTTAAATGAGGCCCAGGTAGCTTCATTGGATTTCTGGGGTACCTTCCCTGCCTTGAAAAACCGATCCCGAAGGGCTTCAACTTCTGCCATTTGCTTCTGGATGGCGCGGTGGCTGTTCCCCACGTTGCTGCCCAGGGCTTCGATTTGGGAGATGATTCGCTGTTTTTCCTCCAGGTTGGCCACGTACTGCTGCTCTTGCTGCTGGAAATATTCCTGCCTGCGCTGATGGATTTTTTTGGTCGCCTCGCTAAAACGGTTCCAGATAGCCTCGCGCTCTTCCTGGGCCACGGGTCCCAGGTCTTCCTTCCAGACCTTGTGGAGGACCTGCAGCTCCCGGAAAGCTTTGTTTATGTCTTCCTCTTCCAGAAGGGCCTCCGCCTTCAGGCATAATTTTTCCTTTTCCTCCAGGTTGAATTTAAAATCCAGGTCGCGCAATTCGCGGTTCAAGTGGAGGAAGTCATAAAAAATCTCCACATGGTGGTGGTAGGTCCGCCACACATCGTTATAGTTCGCACGGGGGATGGCTCCGGCCTTCCGCCAGCGCTCCTGCAGGTCCTTGAAGGTCTTGTAGGTGGTGGTCATGTCCTCCTCCATACTGACCAGGCCTTTGAGTTCCTCAATGATCGAGAGCCGGTTCTGCAGGTTTTCTTTCAGGTCACGGTCCAGGTTTTTGTAATACTGGTTTCGCTTTTCCCGGTATTCTGCGAAAAGTTCGTTGAACTGCCGCTTGGTTACCGAGTTGTACTTGAAATCGGCCTCATTGCCCCCCCGGGTTACAAAGGCATCTTTTTTCTCCTCGATAAAGTCCTGGAATTTCAGGTCGAATTCGTGCTTTATCGCATCCACATGCTTGCGGATTGCCTGAACCTTTTCCGTCCGCAACAGGCGCTGTAATTCGCCTACAAGGTTTTCCAGGGAAAGGGAGTGGTAGTCCAGAAAGGGGATTTGGTGCCTCCTTTCGTTTTCGGAGTCCTCGGCATCTTCAGCATTGGACTGGTCTATTTCTTCTTCAGGGTCCCCGCCCTTTTCCTCATGCGATTCAGAGTCCCCTGCAGCCTCTTCTCCAGTGGTTTCATGAGGTTCCCCTTTGGGTTTGGGCTCCGTTTTGGATTGAGCTTCCTGCGCGGGTTCGGCTACCCCTGTGGAATCGGATACCTTTTTGGCCTCAGGCTCTCCCGCGGGATGGGGTTCCTCTATGGCATCAGGCACTCTTTTGGTCCCAGCGTCCTGTGCGGGTTGGGGTTCCCCTATGGGTTCAGATGCCCCTTTGGTATCAGGTTCTCCCGCGGTTTCAGGTTTCCCTGTGGTCTCCGATTCCCCGGGTTCCGGAGCCATTTCTTTATCGGTATGTCCGTTTTGACCTTCCCCCCCTGCAGCGGGCTGCAGTGCTTGTTTTTCCTCTTCCGGCATGAGTCTGAATTTACAGTAATGCTGCGATCTCCATTCTAAGATACTAACATGGGGGCTTATCACAAAGGCAAAGCCGTGTTTTTTCGGCCCCCGGACTTATGGGCTCCAGAGTTCCCAGGAGGCTTCGGCCTGCAGCTGGAGCATTTCCAGGCCATTCTTGGTCCGGGCGCCCTGTTGCGCCCCCTTCCTGAGGAATTTGGTCTGTTCCGGGTTATAGATGAGGTCGTAGAGCAGGTGGGCAGGGGTAATGGCGGCATAGGGTATTGCAGGGGCCCCGGAAACCGCCGGGTAGGTGCCCAGGGGGGTACAGTTTATAATGACTGGAAATTCCCGCAACATTGCTGCATCCAGGGCTTCATAGGAAAGTTGCCCGGGGCCGGGGTCCCTGGAAACGAACCGCAGGGGAATGCCGAGCTGGCCCAGGGCATAGGCCACTGCCTTGGAAGCCCCCCCGGTACCCAGGATCAGGGCTGCGGTGTCAGACCCCCGCAACAGGGGCCTGAGGGAATCCCGGAAACCCACCACATCGGTATTGAATCCCTTCAACCCCCCGGGGGATACCCTGATGGTATTCACCGCACCAATGGCAGCGGCAGTCGGGTCCAACTCCTGCAGGTAAGGGATCACCGCTTCCTTGTACGGGATGGTGACATTGAGGCCTTCCAGGTCCGGATAACGGCTCAACAGGGCGGGGAATTCCCCGATTTCCCCAAGGTCGAAAATATCGTAGCGGCAATCGGCCAGGCCCATGCGGAGGAACTTCTCCCGGAAGTGCCCGGGTGAAAACGAATATGAGATGTTTTTTCCGATAAGACCAAACCTACGCATTGTTCAACCGGTATTTGCCGTACCATTCCAGGAAGACCAGCAGGGCAATGCCGGCCAGGATAAACCCCAGCGCCAGGGCCGTTTCTGCCGAAAAGAGTTCGGGAAGGTACCGCTGGTAATTGACGATAATCCGGTCGCCATTGGAGTCGAGCAGCAGGGTGCCTGCGCTGTCCTGGAGGTATATGGTTTTTTTCCAGGGCCAGACCACCCCCAGGGAACCGGTAATGAACCCGATGATCGCAGCGGTGGTCATGTGCCTGAAATGTTTCAGTACATATCCGAGCAGGTGAGACAGGCTCACCAAACCGGTTGCGGAACCCGCCGTGAAAACCGCCAGGATAAGCAGGGTATGCAGTCGTTCCCGGTTGTTTACAAAGCTGAAATCGGCCCGGAAAATTTCTGCCATGGTGTCGTAGAGGGCATTCACCGAATCGACCAGCAGCAGCACATAATTCCCGAGCAGGATGAGGATAAAGGACCCTGAAAGGCCGGGGAGGGTCATCCCCGAAACACTGATAATCCCGCAAAAAAAGACGAATATGAGGTTGTCATTCTCTTTGGCGGGGCTCAGGAAACTAATCGAAATCCCCACCAGAAGGCCCAGGAGGCCAATGGGAAGGGTTTTTTTATTCCAGTGCTTGAAGTCTTTGGATATAAAATAGATCGATCCGATGATCATGCCGAAAAAGAGCGACCAGACATAGAGCTCCTTTCGGTCCAGGAAATAATCAAGGACTTTGGAGACGCTGAAGTAGCTGAAAAGCATCCCCATGATAAGCAGGGAGAGAAACGGGCCATTCACATACCGGTAAAAACTCTTCCACCGCCCGCCCAGCAAAAGTTTGAAGGCCTTGAGGTTTACCTTCCGCAGGGAATAGATGAATTCCTCGTAAAACCCGACCACGAAGGCCACAATACCCCCGGAAACCCCGGGTACCTTGTTGGCGGCACCCATGGCCAGGCCTTTGATGAACAAAAGCACTTTGTCCGATAGGGATCTGGGGTGGTACATGCAGGGTCAGGAATTTTTTTGTGAAGCGAGGCGCTCCAAGACAAAAATAAGGCAAAATCCGAGGATAGCCAGCCCGAGGGCAGCTGCCCACTCAGGGTCGTCCGCATAATGCCAGGGGGCCACGTTGGCCTCGCGGACCACGACGGTTTTGCCGTCGAAATTACGCGTTTCGAGGGTTTCCTTCCAGGGCCAGATTTTCGGGAGCGAACCCAGGATAAAACCCGTGAGCAGGGAGAGGGTGGCATCCCTGAAGCGGGAAAACATCCATTTGAGCAGGCGCGAAAAAGTGAGCAACCCCACGATAGCCCCGGCCCCCACAAAGAAGATGATTTGCAGGTCGCGTTGGTGGACGGCATCCAGCACGCTTTTATAGGACCCCAGCAGCACCAGGATAAAGGCGCCTGAAATCCCCGGAAGGATCATGGCGCAAATCGCCAATGCCCCTGAAAGGAAGAGGTAGGGGAGGGTGGCCTGCTCTTCGGATACCGGCAGGGATACCAGCCCGTAGGCCACGACCATCCCGAGCAGCCCCATGGCCAGGATTCCGGGGCTGCGGACCCGGATGCTTTTGGCCACGTATAAAACACTGGCCAAAACCAGGCCGAAGAAAAAGGACCAGACCAGTACCGGCTGGTGTTCAAGCAGCCAGCTGATCCCTTTCGCCAGGGAGGCGACGCTTATGGCGATCCCGGAAAGGAGTGCCAGCAGGAAGCTCCCGTTGGCAGCCTTCCAGAAGGCGGCAAACCCTTCTTTCCTCCAGGTAAGCAGCAAGGCGGGTCGCAGGTTGTTCAGGGAGCCGATGAGTTCTTCATAAATGCCCGAGATAAAGGCAATGGTTCCCCCGGAGACCCCGGGGACCACGTCGGCTGCCCCCATGGCCATGCCCTTTAGCACAATCCATAAAAAGTGAATGGGAGTTCGTCCTGACATATCCGGTAAAAGCGCAAAAGTAGCCTTTTTTATTGGGAAGCCTTCTGGCATTCCCTTATAATGCGCTGTACCCCTTTGGCCCTTGAGATTTCCGGAAAAGCCTTCTTGAACAGGGTCAGTTTCTCCGGGGCTTTCTTCAGGGCCTTTCGCAACAGGCCCTCCCCTTCTTCCACCTGGTGGAGCAGCAGGGTGAACCCTGCAAGATGGAAGAGGAGTTCCACCGCATCGGGGTGGAATTCCATGCCCTGCTCCAGGATGGAAGCGGCAGCCTGCAGTTCCCCGCATTCCCTGAGTACCTCTGCCCAGAGCAGCCAGGAATCCACTTCGTAGTTGCCCAGCTCCGTGGCCTGCTTGAAGGCAAAATCGGCTTCATGCCACTCGCCGAGCGCCTTGTGGATAATTCCCGAACGTTTCCAGTAGGTGGGGTTTTCCCCATCTATATTCAGGGCCTTGTCGATATACTCCCGGGCCTTCAGGTAATCTTTCCTGCGGAGATAATAGTCGGTGATGGCCAGCCATCCCTTGTCGAGCAGGGGGTCCTCATGAACGGTCAGGTAGTAGTAATGCCTTGCCCGGTCGTCTTTGCCGAGTTTTTCATAACACCGCCCCATACGAAGGTAGGCGTGGGAGGTAGGATCCTCCATTTCGGTGGTGGCGGAATAATTTTCTATGGCTTCCCGGTACCGCCCCAGTTTTTCCAGCACCCGCCCTTTCTCGAAATAGGCGCCAAGGAAGGTGTCGTCTGAGATGATGGCGAAGTCAAAAGCCGCCAGGGCCTCCTCATAGCGTTTCAGGGTATAATATTGCTTTCCGAGCTGGTGCCAGGCGATCTGGCAGTACGGGTTGGTCTCCAGGTAGGCATTCAGGTACCGGATGGCCCCGTGGAGGTCGTCCAGGTATTCAAAGCAATAAATGATATTGTACAGGGAGGCATAATCTTCCGGGTCCGAATCCAGGCATTGCATAAAGCAATCCCGGGCTTCCCCATAGGCATCCATGAAAAGGTACTCCATGCCCAGGAGGGAGTAGAGGTCTGCGTCATCCTCGGCGATTTCGAGGGCTTGTTTGAGGAATTCGATGGCGCGTTCGTGGTTATCCTGCTTGGAGCAGATGTTTGCGCGCTGTACATAGATTTCCTCGTTGTTCGGATCCAGTAATTGAACCTGGTCGAGGACCTTTTCCGCTTCGTCGAACCGGTTTTCGAAGACCATTACTTCTACCTCAAGTAACCGGATGTCAAGGGAATGCGGGTGCTGCTGCAACCCCATGCGGATGGCTTTTTTGGCGAGGGAGATTTTTCCGTGGTTCAGGTAATGGTGGATAATGTCTTCAAATTCCTCAGCGTCAAAGAAATAGACGTCATCAGTCTTCAGCATGGATTCAAACTTCGAAATAGGGGGGGTGGGTTGCTCGTTCGGATCAGACGACATACATACCTTTTTGGGTTCCGTATGGAACTAAAAATATTTTTTTACGGGCTTGAACCCGGGTGGCCCCCGGGTTTCTTATCAACAAATTAGTTAACACCGGCCGGGGGGAGGGCATCTAGCAGTTCCAGGATCAGGGCGCAGCCCTCCCTGATTTCGCTTTCCGACAGGGTCAGCGGGGGGCTGATCCGCACTGCCCGGGGTTCGAAAAGGAGCCAGAAGAGCAGGAGTCCGGCCTCCATGGCTTTAAGGACCAGGAAGTTGGCAGTTTCAGGATCGTCCAGGATCAGGGCTAGCATCAGGCCCCTGCCCCGGATTTCCCGGATGCGGGGGTGTACCAGGAGCTCCCTGAAAAGCCGTTCTTTTCGCAGGGTTTCTGCAATCAGGTCCCCCTCAAGGAGTTCCCTGAGGGTAGCCAGGGCCGCAGCGGCTACTACCGGGTTGCCCCCGAAGGTGGTGATATGGCCGAGCTTCGGATTCTCCGAAAGGGCTTCCATATGTCCTTTGGAGGCGGTAAAGGCGCCTATCGGAAGGCCGGAGGCCATTCCCTTGCCCATGACCAGGATATCTGGGATGCAATCGAAATGTTCAAAGGCGAAGAGTTTGCCGGTGCGGCCAAACCCGGGCTGGATTTCGTCGAGGACCAGCAGGGCCCCGGTTTCCCTGCAACGCTGTCGCACCCTGGCCAGGTAGCCCGGTTCGGGAAGGATAAACCCCGCCCCGCCCTGTATCGTTTCCAGGATCACAGCAGCCGTTTTTGTGGAGATTCGTTCCAGGTCATCCACAGCGTTAAATCGGATATGACGGACGTCGGGCAACAGGGGGCGGAAAGGCGCCTTGCGCTCCTCATAGCTCATCAGGCTCAGGCTCCCCAGGGTATTGCCGTGGTAGGCGTCTTTGGCGGCGATCAGTTCCGACCGGCCGGTTACCCGCCGGGCCAGTTTGATGGCCCCTTCCATGGCTTCCGTTCCCGAGTTCACCAGGTACGTCGTCTGCAGGGGAGGGGGCAGGGCCGCGGCCAGTTCCCGGCACAGCTCCAGGGAGGGTCCCTGTATGAATTCCCCGTACACCATCACGTGCATATACTTTCCGGCCTGTTCCTGCACGGCCCTGACGACCCTGGGGTGGCAATGCCCCAGGCTGCAGGCCGATACCCCTGCGATAAAATCGAGGTAGGCCCTCCCATCACGGCCGTAGACATAGCTGCCTGCAGCCCCTGCGATTTCGAGGCCCAGCGGGTGGGGGGTGGTCTGCGATTGGAAGGCGAGGAAATCCCGGGTCATGGCAATGCTTTCGATGGGCGGGCTTTGGTTCTTGCCTGGGGGTCTGCGGGCAGCGGGGCTACGGGGTCGGTGGGGTTCCCGTTATCCAGGGGGTCGCCCCCCTCCCGGTCGATGGGTTCTTCCAGGCCCCGGATGACGGGAAGCACCAGGTTGTTGTCGTCTTCGTCGAACAATGCCTCCTTGGAACGGATGCGTTCCTCCCCCCTCCAGATGAACCCTTTAAGGATCCGGCTGTTCTCGGGGAGGTCCTTTTCGGGGAAGATATCCCCGTCAGGGTTTGTGAAGAAGGTGATCTCCTTAATGTCGCTTTGCTCGAGCAGCAGCCTTATTTTACTGCAAATGGTTTTGTTGATCCCGGTCAGCACCTCGTCGTCGTCGTACATATAGTACAGGACTTCCGTATTGCGGACCAGGTCTACAATTTTCAGCTCATCTTCGATAAACTTGCCGTAGAGGTCCATCCCCTTGGCCTGGTTGTACCCCCGGAAGCCCACGGTGTCTTCCGAGATAATAAAGGCGTTGCCGATCACCTTCAGGGAATCCATTTTGTCCGTTTGAAGGTCGCTGATCAGGTGGATGCTGTCGCCGGTCATCTGGTTTTCCAGGTTCCAGAGCACCGGGTCGCGGATGAGCTGGGTAACCCCTGTGCGTTGTTCGAAATGGATACTGTCGCATTTCCCGCTGAGGTCCGTCTTGTAGAATTTTGCATTCCGGAAGGCGCGGAGGATCCGCGCTTCTGGTTTCCCGGTTACCATAAGGGTGTCTCCGTGCATGTAGAGCGAATCCTGCTCCACCAGGCTGATCGATACCGCCCTTTTGGTGGCGAAAACCGAATCGCGGGCCCGGTGCACCTCGGCATAATGCGCCCGGATCACCCCGTTGTTGAGGGTATCGGTAACCTTGATGTTGTTGGTGGCCGAGGCGAACTCAGCGGCTTTGTCAAAATACACGCTGTCGCCCTCGATAATCCGGTTGCTGTAATGGATTTCGGTGTTTTTGATCCCGTATCCCCGCTCCACCTGCGTGTCGTAAAACCCCCTTTCACAATACAGGCGATAGGTCTCGCCCGTAATGGTGGAAGGGCCGTACATATAAGCGTTTTTGGAGGTGGTGTAGTAGTCCAGCCGGCTCGATTCCAGGGTATAGTCGGGGTTGTTGATCAGCACGCTATCGAGGAACTGGTATTTTTTCGGGATCATGTAGTAGCGGCCTATCCGGCTGGTGAGGGTGTTGACCGAATCGACGATTTTACCATGGTGGTTGTAGTATGATTCCTGATTCTGCCGGTCGAAATACAGGGTGTCGGTCGTGAGCGTCATGCTCCTGTTGGTCAGCCTGACCTCCTGGAAAGCCTTGGCCAGCTTTACGTTGCCGTCATATTCCACGTACCCGCTGGTCATAAGGATTGAGTCTCCCTGTTGCAGGCGTACATTCCCGATGGCCTCGAGGCGGTTTTCCTTTTGGTAAAGCAAGGCATAATCGCACCACAGGTCTGCCCCCTGGTGCTCGAACTGTACCTGTCGCTGGTCTTTTGAAAAAATGGAGGCACCCGGACGGAGCGATTCATCCTTGGTGAAGCTGCCCCCGTAAACGATATTGATTTTCTGACCCTGGTCCGTCCTTTGCTGGGCCCCGAGTATGAGGGGCAACCACAGGAGTACCATAACCATGCGCCGAGTCTTCACCCTGAAAGTTTCGTCAAAGGTAGCCATTTTAGTCCTAGCCCGCGCGCGTTACCCCCCTTGCTAAGGGTTGCGGTGGATGGTCTGGGTCCGGTCCGGTCCCACGGAGACAATGCGGATGGGCACCTCCAGTTCCTTTTCCAGGAACAGGATATACTGCTCCAGGGCTTCCGGCAGTTGGGAGGCCCGGGTCATCCCGGTCAGGTCTTCGTTCCACCCGGGGAGCTCGGCATAGACCGGGGTGAGGTACCGGGCCTCGATAGAATAAGGCAGGTGCCCGATTTGTTTTCCCTGGTAATGGTAGGCTGTGCAGACCTTGATGCGTTCAAATCCGCTCAGCACATCGGCCTTCATCATCATCAGCTGGGTCACCCCATTTACGCGGACCGCATACTTTAGGGCTACCAGGTCAAGCCAGCCACAGCGCCTGGGCCTTCCGGTAGTGGCCCCGAATTCGTTGCCCACCCTGCCCATGGTGGCCCCGTCTTCATCAAAAAGCTCGGTGGGGAAGGGGCCGCTGCCCACACGCGTGGTATAGGCTTTGAAAATCCCGTACACTTCCCCGATGTTGCCCGGGGCAATCCCCAGGCCCGTACAAGCGCCGGCCGCCGTGGTGTTTGAGGAAGTCACAAACGGATAGGTTCCAAAATCGATATCGAGTAGGGAGCCCTGTGCGCCCTCAGCCAGTATTTTTTTGCCCGATTTCAGCGCCTGGTACAGGTATTCCTCGCTGTCGATGAAGCGCAGTTCGCGCAGGTGCTCAACAGCGCTCAGGAATTCCGCCTCCAGCTCCTGCAGGTTGTATTCGATATCCACATTGTAGAAGTGGATCATGGCCTGGTGTTTTTCCGACAGGGCGCGGTATTTTTCTTTCCAGTCGGGGAGTTCAAGGTCCCCGACCCGCAACCCGTTGCGGCCCGTCTTGTCCATGTAGGCCGGCCCGATCCCTTTCAGGGTGCTGCCGATCTTGGCCTTGCCCTTGGCCGCCTCCGAAGCTGCATCCAACAGGCGGTGGGTCGGCAAAATAAGGTGGGCCTTGCGGGAAATCAGCAGGCTCTTTTCAATATCGATGTCAAACCCCCGGAGTTTTTCCAGTTCCCTGCGGAAGATCACCGGGTCGATCACCACCCCGTTTCCCACCAGGTTCACCGCGTTCTTGTGGAATATCCCGGATGGAATGGTATGGAGCACATGCTTGATTCCATCGAATTCCAGGGTATGCCCGGCATTGGGCCCCCCCTGGAAACGGGCGATGATGTCATAGCCCTCCGTGAGCACGTCGACAATTTTTCCTTTTCCCTCGTCCCCCCACTGGAGCCCGAGCAGCAGATCTACACGCATGTTTGGATGGGTTATTTTGTGGCTTCTTTGTTCTTGTTGCGGGTGCCGTAAAAATAAAGCGAGTGGTTGTTAATCTCGATGTCGAAAACCTCTTCGATGGTCTTTTTGATCGACTCGATCCTCGGGTCGCAGAATTCCACCACCTCCCCCGTATCGGTCAGGATCACATGGTCGTGCTGGCGGTCGAAGTACGATTTTTCGTATTGGGCCTGGTTTTTGCCGAATTGGTGCTTGCGGACCAGTTTGCATTCGAGCAGGAGTTCGATGGTATTGTACAGGGTTGCCCGGCTAACCCGGTAATTTTTATTTTTCATTTTGATATAGAGCGATTCTATATCAAAATGTTCTTCGTTGTCATAGATTTCCTGCAGGATGGCATACCGCTCCGGGGTTTTCCGGTGCCCGTTTTCCTCCAGGAAGGTGGTGAAGACATTTTTGACAATCTCCTGGTCTTTTCTGTTCATGAAAGCAGTTCTACAATCCACCCACAAAAATACGGCTAAAAAAGGGAATAGGGGCGAAAACCTTCCCTGAATTTGATTCCCCGGGGCACAGGCCTCAGACCCGTACTACCTTGTCAATCCCGTTGATTTGCTTCAGGTTGGCCATGAGCTTCTTGAGGATTTCCTTATTCTTTACCACCACCTTGATCCGTCCCGAGAAGGTACCCCCGTCTGTATTGAAGTTGATGTTTCGCATGTTCACATGCATTTCATCCGAGATGATGTCGGTGATGTCATTGATCAGGCCAATATTGTCGATGCCGCTCATCCGGAGTTCCGCCGTGAATTCCTCCTGGGTGGAATCGATCCATTTGGCCCCGATGATGCGGTAGGCGTAATTAGACTGCAGGGAGATGGCGTTGGGGCAGTCTTTTTTATGGACCTTGATCCCATCGTTGACGGTCACAAACCCAAACACGTCATCCCCGGGGATGGGGTTGCAGCAATTGGCCAGGGAGTAACTGAGCTTCTCTTCTTCCTTCCCGAAAACCAGCATGTCGTAAGTGGAGGTAATTTCCTCCCGGTCGATGGCTTCGGGAATGGGTTTCTTGCGCATCCGGTTCTTGAAGAAGTTCAGGAAGGCATTGTTGTAGGAGGCCGCGAACTCCCTGATTTTATGGTTGTCGATCACCCCGTTACCCACCCGGAAAAACAGGTCGAGGCTCGTGTTTAGTTTAAAGTAGACCACCATTTTGTTGATGACCTCCTCATTCAGGGTAATTTTCAGGGATTTCAGCTTCCGCCTCAGGATTTCCCTCCCTTCCTCGGCCACCTCTTTCTTCTCTTCCCGCAGGGTCGACCGTATTTTAGCCCGGGCCCTTGCCGTAGTGGCGTAATCGAGCCAGTTCTGGTTCGGCTTGGCGTTCTCCGAGGTGATGATCTCCACCTGGTCGCCGCTTTTCAGGGGGGTGTTCAGGGGCACCAGCTTGCCGTTTACCTTGGCCCCCCGGGTATGCATCCCTACCTCTGTGTGGATGTTGAAGGCAAAATCCATGGGGGTCGCCCCCTTGGGCAGCGATTTCAATTCCCCCTTGGGGGTAAAGACAAAGATTTCCTTGGCGTAGAGGTTGAGCTTGAATTCCTCCACGAAGTCCACCGCACTCCCATTGGAGCTTTCCAGGGCTTCCTGCAGCCGGTTCAGCCAGATTTCGATCCCCTGTTCCTTCTGGTCGCCGTGCTTGTATTTGAAATGCGCTGCGTACCCTTTTTCGGCGATTTCGTGCATGCGCTCACTGCGGATCTGCACTTCCACCCATCGGCCCTTGGGCCCCATCACCGTAATGTGCAGGGCCTCGTACCCCGTGCTTTTGGGGGAGGAAATCCAGTCGCGAAGGCGCACCGGGTTGGGGGTAAAGTGGTCGGTGACGATGGAATAAATTTTCCAGGCCAGGAATTTTTCATTCCTCCGGTCTGACTGGTAAATGATCCGGATGGCGAACTTGTCGTAGATCTCGTCAAAGGAAACATTCTGGGAAATCATCTTCCGGCGGATGGAATAGATCGACTTCATCCGCCCCTTGATGGTATAATTGAGGTTTTCCTTGTCGAGGGAGTCCCGGATGATGTTGGAGAAGTCCTCGATGTATTGCTTCTGGTCTTCCTTGGTATCCTCGATCTTGCTCTGTATGTCGGAGTATACCTCCGGCTCGGTGTATTTCAGCGACAGGTCTTCCAGTTCGGTCTTAATGTTGTAAAGGCCGATGCGGTGGGCCAGGGGGGCATAGATATAAAGGGTTTCCGAAGCGATTTTCACCTGTTTGTGCTCCGGCATGGAATCCAGGGTCAGCAGGTTGTGGTAGCGGTCGGCAATTTTGATGATGATCACCCTCACGTCGTCGTGCAGGGTCAGCAGCATCTTCCGGAAGTTCTCGGCCTGCTGGGAAATGTTCATTTCCTTTTTCAGGTGGGCGATTTTGGTCAGCCCGTCCACGATACGTGCCACGGTCTCCCCAAACAACCGCTCGATATCATCCAGGGTATAGGGGGTATCTTCCACCACGTCGTGCAACAGGGCGGCTGCGATAGAGGTGGCATCCAGGCCGATTTCGGAAGCGACGATCTTGGCCACGGCAATGGGGTGCAGCACATAGGCTTCCCCGGATTTTCGCCTCTGGTCCTTGTGGGCATCCACG
Source organism: Robiginitalea marina (assembly GCF_024006985.1). Lineage (GTDB taxonomy): Bacteria > Bacteroidota > Bacteroidia > Flavobacteriales > Flavobacteriaceae > Robiginitalea > Robiginitalea marina. Next base: position 71,018 of record NZ_JAMXIB010000009.1, on the reverse strand, counting down.
GCAACGTCAAAGGCCTGCCGGATCAGCTTCTTGTCCTCATCGGACAGCAATTGATAGCTGATGCGCAGCAGTTCCTTGTACTGCTTGGCAATCTCCTTGTTTTCCTGTTCTATGTAGGCCTGGGTGGGCATAAAATTAAAAATAGCACAAATCCGAAGTGGAAACAACAAAAATCGTGCCCCGGCCAACTTGTCAGACAAAGGGCGCCTGCGGGCAAGCCATCAACGCAGTTTCCGGGCCGTTCGGGGACGCGCGCGACGGATCAGCGGGCCTTAAAAAAAGGGGGTGCGATGCCCTGGGCTATGAGGGAATGTATTTCAGGGATGCCCTGAGCTCTCAGGATTCGGGTTGTACCTCCACAATTTCGTACATGTCCTTTCCGTCGACCTGAATGGGCTGGTAATAGGTTTCCCCGAACTTCACGTAGGTGCGGTCCCCAACTTTGACCTCCTCCCCTCCTTCCGGAAGGTGGGGCACAATGGTCCCTGCCGTGGCCGGTACCACGGTATAGCCCTCGGCATTCTTCTCGTAATACGCGCCGCCGTAATAGTAGTTATAGGTGTTTTCCGTCACCTCGACCTTTTGGGCCGTATCGGGGATGTCGGGCACGGTGGCCCCAACCGGCGCCTGGACCACTTCAAAACCGTCGGCGGTCCTCAGGTAGTAATTGCCCTCTTCATAATGGTAATCTTCCTGGTTTCCGCTGTCATTGGTGATGCTCACAATGATGGCCGTAGTGGCGATGGTGGTCACAAAGAAGCCCCAGGGGTGCCATACGGGCCCCCAGTAGTAGGGCCTGTACGGATGCCAGTAATACGGGCTGTGGCAATAGAAATGAAAGCCTCCCCAGACGTAGGGGGGGCGCACATATACCCTGGGACTCGTGCGCACATAGGTATTTCGGCGGTTGACGTTGACCGTGCGGCTGTTGTCGATGTTGATGTTGGTATTGCCCCTGCGGCTGTTGTCTATATTGACCCGGTTGTTCGAAGTGTTGTTAACCCGGTTGCCTGCGTTTTCACGGACGGTGGTGACCTCCCGGGTCGCGGGCCTGGTTACCTCGGAAGTCCGCACGCTGGAGGCCCTGTCCCTTGCCGTGGTTGCGCTCCTGTCCGAAGTGGAGGGCCGGCTGGTGCTGACCGACCGGTTGGCCTGCCCGGCAGAAGGCCTCGAGATATCCCTGCTGGCGGATTTCTGATAGCCACCATTGATGCTGGACCGGTTTGAGGTGCCTGGCCTGGTGGTGGTCGTTGGCCGCGAAGCAGGTCTTGCAGCGGGTTTGGCTGTGGTGCGGGCCTGGGGGGAAGGACGGGACATTTGGCTCCTGGATGCCCGGTGGTCCAGTCGCTGCGCCCCGGCCTGAAACGGGGTCAGGAAGAAAAGCAGCAAGCTTGCTGCGGCTATGGTCAAAAGCGATGAGGTGGAAGGCTTCATGTCGTGGCGGTAGGTTATGATTTTGGCATGATACTGATCAGGTCGGCGTCTTTGGGCGGAATGAACTCAAAGATTTCATCGGGCAGGGAGGCGCTCGTGTTCCAGGAGCCGAAGGTGCCTTCGAAGATCTCCGGGGCGCTGCCTTTCTTCAGGACCAGGTATTTGCGGGGGAGATAAAAGGCCCCGTTTTCGATCCAAAGCTGGAAGTTATAGGTGTCGTTTTCTGCAATGATGTGGAAGTACTCCGTATTATCCAGGGTCTTGATCCCCGCATAGGAGATTTTATCAAAGTGGGAGAGGAGGTCATCGGCAAAAGACGGGTAGAAGATATCCGCTCCCGGAAATTGCATGCCAAAGGTGGTGTTCACGCTGTCAATGGCGCGGATGATGGAGCCGGGGGCAGGAATGGTGACATAATTGTTCTGATCAAAGGAATACCAGGTCATCAGCGATCCGTTGAACCAATACCCGCGGTGCCCCTTGTGGCCCCTGGAGCGCATGGTGAACCGGTCCGGTCCCCTCAGGTATATCTTGTGGGAGTCGAAATGCCGCTCCAGCATGCCCGCCTCATTGACCTGGTCTTCAACGGTGTTGAGGGTGAAAGAGCAGGCCTCGAGGCTGCCTAGCACCCCGCCCATTTTGTCTATGAGGGCTATGGCGATGGAGTCAATTTCCTTTTGGCCCTGGGAACTGCCCAGTACAGGAAGCCAGATCAGGAGGTAGAGAAGACGTTTCATGGCAGGAGTTCGGTAGATATTTTTACCCGCTTAAATTACTTTTTTGTTTCCGAATGCACAAGGGGCTGAGGCTGGATTTGTTCCCCGGGCCCAGCCTTGCCTCAGCAAGGGATTTGCTACCTTCCCGTATGGGCGCCTTCGCCTTTGCGGCAGCCACCCCCGGGTCTTTTGGAGTGCAGCCATTTTAGTTTCCTGCGTCTGAGCCACGGGGCTTTTGGTTTTGACAGGCCTTCGCCCAGGGCGTGAAACCCGTATGCCGGAACCTACCTACGGGGCAATAATCCCCGGGACCTTCCTTTGGCAAATGGCATCCTGGCGGCTATTGAAACCATGTTCCGGAAGGATGGGGGAACCTTTCACCCGGCTTCCGCGTAGTTTTTTCCAGCCATCTGGTACCTTCGGCATCTACCTGGGCGGTTTTCGGGGTTCCGGGCCCAGGTCTTTATAGGGATAGTCGTAGAGGTCGCTGGTCAAATAGTGGTACCAGTTCCAGAACTTCCAGGGCTTTGCCCTGAAGGTGCGGTATAGCCTTTGGCCGCTGCCTTCCGGATTCAGGCGGAGGTACTTCTCGAATTCGCGTTCCATCCGGGCGATTTCGGGTTCCTGTTCAGGCCCAATGGCGTACTGGAACGCTGCGCTTTGCGTTTCGAAGGTATAGATTATGCCTGGCCCTTCGGTAAGTACGCGGATGTATGCCGAAAAAACATTGCCCAGGGCCACCAGGGCCAGGATGGCGATTAGGGAATATTTCCAGGTTTGTTTCACTTTTTGCCCGTTTGCCGGGGTTACCTAAAGATACAAAAAAACCGGCAGGCGATTGCCCATGGCAATGGGCCTATCCGTTTTGTTTCCGTTGCCTCCCCTGACGGTTCAGTGCCCGTATCCGCGCTGCAAGGGGTGGGTGCGAGTAGTGTACAAATACATAGGCCGGATGGGGGGTGAGGTTGCTCAGGTTCTTTTGGGAAAGTTTCTTGAGGGAGGCTACCAGGGGTTGTGCCGCCAGGGTTTCCCGGGCGTAGGCATCGGCCTGAAATTCAAAACGCCTCGAAAGCCAATTCATCACCAGGCCCGTGGCAGCACTCACGGGGCTGTAGAGCAGGGCAAAACTGAGCAGGGCCGCGTGGAAGCTTGGCTGGGAAACCCCGATGGCCAGGGATAGCTCCGGATTGTTGATAAATAAGGAGAGCAGGAAAAGGGTCAGGCCGGTTAAGGCCACGGAGGCAACCAAATTCGCTGCGATATGTTTCTTTTTATAATGGCCGATTTCGTGGGCCAGCACGGCCACGATTTCCTCTTCTTCCAGGTCTTCGACCAGGGTGTCGTACAGGGCCACGCGTTTTTCACGCCCAAGGCCTGAAAAATAGGCGTTGGCCCGGGTGGAGCGCCTCGAGCCGTCGATGATAAAAATATTCTTCAGGGCAAACCCCACCTTGCCTGCGTAGGCCTCGATCCGGGATTTCAGGCTGCCTTCCTCCAGGGGTTCCTGTTTGTTGAACAGGGGCACGATCAACCGGCTGTAGAACAGGTTCAGCAGCAGGGTAAACAAGGCGATGAGCGCCCAGGCATAGATCCAGAAGGCAGTTCCCGCCCACTGGTAAAACCAGAGGATGCCGGCCAGCAGCCCCCCTCCCAACAGGCCCATAAGGGCCCATCCTTTGAGTTTGTCGGCAAAGAAAAGGGAAGGGGTGGTTTTGTTGAAGCCAAAGCGTTCTTCGATCACGAACGTATGGTAATAACTCAATGGGGTGGCGACAAGGTCGCTGCCGAGCCCCAGGATTCCGAAAAACACCAGCGCCCGGGGGAAGGGCAGGGGGCTCACCGACGCGGCTACCCGGTCTGCCCAACCGAACCCGCCGCCGAGGAAAAAGCACAGAAGGAGCAACAGGGAAAGGCCAGAGGAAAACAGGCCGAAACGGAAATTCGCCTGTTTATAGGCCTGGGATTTGCGGTATTGCTCCTGGTCGTAAAGGCCTTCCAGTTCCTCGGGTACCGGGTCGTTGAATTTGCGGGCATTGAGTATTTCAAGAGTTGTTTCCACCGCGTAATGCAGGATCAGGATGCCAATGATGCTATAGGAAAGGACCTGCGATACCATAGTTGTGCCTTATGATTTCAAAAGTAAAAATATTTCCCGCAGGGAAACGGCGACCGGTCAGGATTCCGACAGGTATCAGGCGCCCCGGATCACGGCCCAAACCCCCGCTGCCTCATGGCTTCGAAAATCAGGATGGCGGCAGCTACGGAGACGTTCATCGAATCGATGGCACCGGCCATGGGGATTTCCACGCGGGCATCCGCTTCCTCCTGCCAAAGCCTGGTAAGGCCATCCGCTTCCGTACCCACCACAAGGGCGGTTGGCCCCGTATAATCGGCCCGGTCATACCGCACGGCTCCCCCCAGGCTGGCGGCGAGTACCTGCATGCCCCGGTGTCGCAGGAAGGCCAGCACCTCCTGGCTGCTGCCCACGCCTACCGGCACGGTAAACAGGCATCCCACGCTGGACCTGATGACGTTCGGGTTGTACAGGTCGCCCTGCAGGTCGGCAATGAGCACGGCATCGAGCCCGGCAGCATCCGCGGTCCGCAAGAGGGCCCCTATGTTCCCGGGTTTCTCCGGGGCTTCGGCCACCAGCACCAGGGGCGATTCGCGCCGGAAAACAAGGGTTGCAAGGTCGTGGCTGCGGGTCGGCACCAACCCGATAACCCCCTCGGTTTTTCCCCGGTAGGCCAGGTGCCGGTAGACCTCAGGGCTCAGACTGACCAGGGGGTACTGCCCGAGTCCGGGCACTTCCCTCAGCTGCTGCTCCGACACGATTTCCGGGCAGAAGTACAACTTCTCCGGCCGGTAACCGCCTTTCAGGGCCAACTGGAGTTCCCGCAGGCCCTCCAGGACAAAGCGCCCATCGCGGATGCGGTCCCTGGACTTGCGGTTCCAGTGTTCCAGTTGCCTGATTTCCGGGTTTTGCGTGCTGCTGATGTGCTTGATCGCTGCCATGGTCCACAAAAAAACGGAACGATATCGACGATCGCCCCGTTTTCAAAGATACGGTTTCTTGCGGGTTACTGCCTGGCGTATTTGCCCATATAGCGCTTCCAGAGCTCTGTTTGGTGGGTTTCCAGGGAAACTTCCCTGCCGTCGATAAAGGCATGGGTGAGTTGGTTTCCGCGCATGTCGAGGGCGTCGCCCCCGGAAATGAAAAGCGTGGCGCTCTTTCCCTCGGCCAGGGTACCGTACCGGCCGTCAATTCCGAGTATTTTGGCGGTATTGCCCGTGATCAGCTGCAAGGCCGTTTCACGGTCCATCCCCTGCCCGACCACCTGTCCGGCATAAAAGGGGAGGTTGCGGATCTGGTGCATCATGGTCCCGTCGTTTTGAAGGCCGACCAACAGCCCTGCATCCACCAGGAGTTTGGGGAGTTTATAGGGCAGGTCGTAGTCTTCATCGACCAGGTTGGGCAGGGAATGCGTGTGTTGTACCAGCACGGGGATGTCGTGCTGTTTGAGGAGTTCAGTGACCTTGTAGGCCTGGTACCCCCCCACCAACACCAGTTTCCGGACACCGGCTTCCTTCAGGGAGCTAACAGCGTCCACAATCTCGCGCTCGCCGTCTGCATAGCAATACAGGGTTTTGGACCCGTCGAACAGCCCCTGCATGGAGGCAAAGGCCGGATTGACCGCCGTGGCGGCCCCGGCCCCGTAGGCTTGTGCATTGCGGATAAAGTCCAGGACCTCGTCCTGCTGCCCGCTGTATTCCTTATTCGGCTGGTATCCCCTTGGTTCCCCCATCCACCAGCGGCCCTGCCGGAAGGCATTGGGCCAGTGGAGGTGTATCCCGTCATCTTCCCTCACTATGGCGTCTTCCCAGTTCCAGGCGTCGAATTGCACGATGGAGGAAGTTCCCGAGATCCTGCCGCCCTGGGGGGTCACCTGCCCGAGCAGTACCCCATTGGGGCGCATGCTTTCCACGATTTGCGATTCCGCATTATAGGCAATGATGCTGCGGACGTGGGGAATCATATTGCCGATTTCCCCCTCGTCATCCGTGGCCCTTACCGAGTTGATCTCCACCAGGCCAATGGGCCTGGCCGGGGCGATAAACCCCGGGTAGACGTGCTTCCCGGTGGCATCGATCACCCTTCCGCTGGGCGCGATTCCGACACCAATGGCGGTGATGGCCCCTTCAGAGAAGACCAGGGTTCCCCCTTCGATGACTTCCCCGTTGCCCAGGTGCAGGGTGGCCCCGGTAATACTGATGGTTTCCGATTGGGGCGGGGCGGGGGTCTGTTGGCTCCTGCCCGCAACGGGGAGGATAAACAGCAAGGCGATAAGATAAAGTATATGCGATTTCATAAGGTTCGTTTTTACGATCAGTAAAGGCTTAAAGGCTGTCACAGGTAAAGGCCCGCCTTACGTTTTGTGCAGGGCCCCTCAGGGGGGCGCCTCCTTCTTTTTCCTCCAGCATGAGGTTGATCAGCAGGTTCCTTTCTTCGGCCATCTGGCGTTTCAGGGCAGCATCCTGTTGCCGGTCGAAATACGGCACCCCTTCGATATAGGTGGTTTCTGCCACGGCATAGACCGAAAGGGGGTGGTTGGACCAAAGGACCAGGTCGGCATCCTTTCCTTCCCGGATGCTCCCGACCCGGTCATCGATATGCAGGAGTTTGGCCGGGTTCAGGGTCACGGTCTTCCAGGCTTCCTCCTCCGAAAGCCCCCCGTATTTCACCGTTTTGCCCGCTTCCTGGTTCAGTCGCCTCGACATTTCCTGGTCATCGCTGTTGATGGCCACGGTCACGCCCTGGCTGTGCATAATGGCCGCGTTGTAGGGGATGGCATCCTTTACTTCGTATTTATAGGCCCACCAGTCACTGAAGGTGGAACCGCCCACCCCATGGGCGGCCATCTTGTCGGCAACCTTGTACCCTTCCAGGATGTGGGTGAAGGTGTTGACCTTGAAACCCATTTTATCGGCGACTTTCATAAGCATGTTGATTTCGCTCTGTACGTAAGAGTGGCAGCTGATAAAGCGTTCCCCCCTCAGGATTTCGGCGAGCACTTCCAGTTCTTCATCGTGCCGGTAGGGCTTCCCGGAATCCTTAAGGGCCTGGTATTCCTTGGCCCGCTGGAAATAGTTCATAAACACCTGTTCCACCCCCATGCGGCTCTGGGGAAACCGGTTGTAGCTCTCCCAGTTGCTTTGCTTAACGTTTTCGCCCAGGGCGAATTTGATGAATTCAGGCATGTTTTCATAAAGCATCTCCCGGGCGCTCTTTCCCCATTTCAGCTTGAAAATGGCGGAACGGCCCCCGATCGGGTTGGCCGAGCCGTGCAGGAGCTGCACACTGGTCACCCCACCCGCCAGGTTGCGGTAGATATTGATGTCCTTCGGGTCGAGCACATCGGTCATTTTCACTTCGGCAGAGGAATTCTGCCCGGCCTCGTTGATGGCCAGGGCCGCGATATGGGTGTGTTCATCGATGATTCCCGCTGTCAGGTGTTTCCCGGCAGCATCCACTACCCGGGCACCCCCGGCCGGGAGGTCTTTCCCGATGCGGGCGATTTTCCCCTTGCGCACCAGCACATCCGTATTTTCGAGGATACCGGCGGCTTCCCCCGTCCAGACGGTAGCGTTTTTAAAGAGTACATCTTGCTGCTGCGGCAGGGTGCGATATCCGTACCCCACGTTGGGGTAATTTAGCGGGACCAGTTCGGGGGCGTCTTTTTCCCTGGCTCCCGCTTTTGCGTTTTTGGGTTCGTACGCCCCCGTCTTCCCGGCGGAGAAGGTCGATTCCCTGCCGTCCGGGAGCACGATTTTACCGGACAGGGCATCGCTGTTTTTGCGGACAAGGCTGGTCATCCGGTACCGCTCCTCCCCGTCGGTGAAGGAAAGGTCGATCCAGTCGCCGGCATAGCTCAGTTTTGATTTGAGTTTGGCCGTGTCGCGGGTGACTTCAAGTTTTGGGGCTTCGGCCTTGCCGCTGACCGATAGGGTAAATTCCTTCCCGTTCGCCTGCAGGCGGTAATCGCCGCGGATGTCTTTCTGGTCCATGTCGGACAGGACATGGCGCTGGCCCATCACCCAGTTTTCGTAAAGGGTGGTTTCCTCGTCGAAGACCGGCCCGGAAGTGATCAGGAAGTTGGCGTGCCTTCCCGGTTGCAGGCTCCCGATCTCGGAGGCTTTTCCGAGCAGGCGCGCGGGCTCCATGGTCAGCGCTTCCAGGGCTTTCGCTTCCGAGAGCCCGTAATCCATGGCTTTGCGGATTTTCTTATGCAGATCTTTGGGTTCTTTTAGCCCATGCAGGGTAAAGGCGAACGGCACCCCGTTGGCATCCAGTACCGCCGGGTTGGACGGGGCCTGGTTCCAGTGCCTCATATCTTCCAGGCTCACGTACTGGGCCTGGTATGGGTTGGAAACGTCAAAGGCATCCGGGAAGTCGAGGGGGACAACCAGGGAAGCCCCCGTAGCCCTTATCTCATCGATGTTCTCATACTCCTTCCCTCCGGCCAGGATCACGTACTGTATCCCGAAGGCATCGCCGATGCCATCGGCCCTCAGCACATGCCCGTTATCGCCTGCCGCGAAGAATTGCACCATGTTTTTGTTCTCCAGCAGGGCTTCCAGGGAAAGGTCGGTGGTGGGCACGTTGCCCTTTGCGTACCAGTCGGCATCGTGGTAGAGCTGCCTGAGCAGGGCCATGGCCCCCATCAGGGAGGTGGGATACGATTGCTGTTTTTGTACGCTGCGCTCAAAGGAGAAGTACTGCCCTGAGGCATCTTCCAGAATCCGCTGTGCGTCGTTCCCCTTTCCATTGAGGGCGATGAGTACCCCACAGCCCCGGGCAATGCCGTCCTGGATGTGGCTGTTGACCACCCCAAACCCGGCTTCCCGCAGGTTGCCGGCTTTCTTATCGTCGTATTTATAGGCAGAGATGGCATCGGCCTCCGGCATAATGTGGTCGTTCCAGTAGTAGCCATCCCGGGTGGGGTCGTATTGGGGCGACCTCCTGCCACCCGGGCTCCGGGTCGGTTGTTCCACCCCATAGGACGAAAAGACGTCTATAAAGGAAGGATATACGGATTTTCCTTCCAGGTCCATAACAAGGGTGTTGGCCGGCAGTTTCACCCGCGTCCCCACTTCCACGACCTTCCCCTGGTGGATCAGCAGGGTACCCTGGTCGATCACCTGCCCCGGGGCCACGTGGATCCGGGCATTGGTGAGGGCCGTAAAATTGTTGTTGCTGGCTTTTACCCCGTCATTTTTAGGAAAATAATCCTGGGCAAAAACCACTGAACCCAGCCCGAGGAAGGCCAGGAGAGCGATTTTCCATTTCATGAGAAAAGTGCATTTGAATTAGTCGATTTAAATGTAGGATAATGCCCCGGCTTACCCGGCCCCCCCTTTTACTTTAACATATAATTAAGAATCTAAAAAAACGGATTTCCCTCCCGTCAGAAGGTCACATTCCCGGATTTTCCCTGTGGTACGCGACCATCAGGGAAACCACCCGGTTATAGCTCCGGATCCCGTCTTTCTGGCGATTGGCTTCCAGGTACTGGTTAAAAATGGCTTTGAAAACCGGTTCCATGGGGTTTTCAAAGGCTTTCCAGAATTCCTGCAATTCCCTGAAATTCCCCCGTACCCCGGGATGGATTTCCCCCAACAGCTTTTTATAGGCTTCCGGGTCTCTGCGGTTGACTTCGGAAAGGCAATGACTCAGCCCAAAGGTCAGGGCGGAATACCGGAAATAAGGGTCCGGGCTGTGGAGGGTGACCAGGTACCCGATGAAATTGGTTTCGTTCTCTGCGGAATATCCGAGCTGGTGTCCCACTTCATGGCCACAGACCACAGGATACCGGAAGAGGGGCAGGCGGCGGTTAACCTGGGCTTCCCCGGTAAAGGGGTTCAGGTAACCCCCGTACCCCATATAGGAAAGAAGGGTGCTGAATAGCGAGGGTTTCAGGCTGGGGGGGGTGTACCGGAAGGGGGGATAGGCTTCAGCCAGGCCCCCGTAGGCTTCCAGGGTTTTTTCAAGGATTTCCCGCTTGCTGTAGGGCAACCTTACAGGCTGCAGGGTGTCCCCACACAGACGGCTTTGGAGCAGGTTGGTCTCCCGGCCCAGCCGTGCGGTGAGGCTTACCAGTTCGCTGGTGGTATAGGACTCCCTGAGCCCAAGGACATGGGAGAGCGGCATCCTGAAATAGTTCAGCCCCCACAACAGGTAAAAGGAAAAGTAGAGTACGGCAACCCCGGCGGCGACATCCCTGAAAAAGGACCACGGGTGGTTCCTGATCCAGTGCCACTTTCGGATGACCCATGCCAACCCGGCGATCCCGAGCAGGAAATAACAAAGGTCGCCGACTGAGAAGGGGACCCATCCGTACAGGTATCGGAAAAAGGTGGAGATATGGGGGTAAAGCCCCTGGCTGTAGGCCGACTCCACCCATTGCGGGTGCCCTGATACCCAGGCAATCAGCACTACCTGCAGGGGGAGGGAAAGGGCAAGGCCATTTTTCAAGGGATGCGCCATGGGGGTAAAAATAGCCAATTCCCCTTCATGCTGCCCGGGAATGGTTATTTTTGAACTTCTAAAACCACACCTCCATGTCCGATGCCATTGCCCGATTGGAACCCAGGTCCCTCTGGAAGCATTTTGCCGCCCTTAACGCCATTCCCAGGCCTTCAAAAAAGGAAGGAAAGGTCATCGACTTCATGATGGACTTCGCGGCTTCCCTCGGACTCGAAGCCTCCCGCGACGCCGTTGGGAATGTGCTGGTCCGCAAACCGGCCAGCCCCGGGATGGAGGATCGGAAAACCCTGGTCCTGCAGGCGCACCTCGATATGGTCCACCAGAAAAACAACGATACGGACTTCGATTTTGAGGCCGGGGGCATCCGCATGTACACCGACGGGGACTGGGTGCGGGCAAAGGGTACTACCCTGGGTGCCGACAACGGACTGGGAGTGGCCGCCATTATGGGGGTGCTCGCTTCAAATGCCATTCCGCACCCTCCCCTGGAAGCCCTGTTCACCATAGATGAGGAAACCGGGATGACCGGGGCCAAAGGACTTAGCCCTGACCTGCTGAAAGGGGAAATCCTGCTGAACCTCGACACAGAACAGGACGACACCCTGGAAATCGGCTGCGCAGGGGGCATAGACGTCACGGGGACGGGGAAATACACCCCGGTGCCCACCGGGGAAGGCCATACCGGGTTCCGGCTCCGGGTAAAGGGCCTGCTCGGGGGGCATAGCGGGATGGATATCCACAAAGGCCTTGCGAACGCCAATGTACTGATCGCCCGGATCCTGATGGCAGCCTGGGAGCAGGGCCGCTTCAGCCTTTCAGAGCTCCACGGGGGCAACCTGCGCAACGCCATCCCGCGGGAAAGCGAGGCGGTGCTGGCAGTCCCCAAAGCCGGAAAGGCCGACTTCCGGGAGGCCGTGGAGGGGGAAATGGCTGCGATCCTGGAGGAGTTTGGCCCGAGGGAGCCCGGCCTGCAGCTGCTCCTGGAAGACATCCCGGCCCCGGGGCCGGGCATGGGCCCGGAAGCCGTTAAAACTTTGCTCTCCTGCCTGTGTGGCCTCCACCATGGGGTTTACGCCATGAACCAGGAGTTCCCTGGCCTGGTGGAGACTTCCAACAATGTGGCCCAGGTATCCGTCCAGAACGGGGAAATCCGGATCGGGTGCCTGACCCGCTCTGCCCGGGAATCCTCGAAGGCCAACCTGGTTCGAAAACTCCGCGCCGTGTTTTCCCTGGCCGAATACAGGACTGAAACCAGCGGGGAATACCCGGGCTGGCTGCCCGACCCTTCCTCGGAAATCCTGTCGCTGCTCAGCCGGCGGTATGAGGCCCTCTTCGGCCAGCCCCCTGTGGTGGGGGCCAGCCACGGCGGGCTGGAATGCGGGATCTTGAAGCACCATTACCCTGAAATGGATATGGTCAGTTTCGGCCCAACCATCCTGGGGGCACATTCCCCCGATGAGCGGGCCTCGGTGAGTTCTTCGCAGAAATTCTGGAAGTTGCTGCTCGACGTACTGGAGCATACCCCCTGACGGGAGGATCAAAAAAAGCCCGGCGAGCGCCGGGCTTTAAACCATTTAAGCGGGAACGGGAATAACCGCTTCCTTCGCCTGTCTGTAGGGGCGATACCCTATTCCACTAGGCTGACCATTTCCAGGTCGAATACCAGGTCGGTATTGGGGGGGATGGGCCCGCTGCCCTGGCTGCCATAGCCCAGGTGCGACGGGATGAAAATCCGCCATTTGTCACCTGCCTTCATCTGCAACAACGCTTCCCTAAACCCGGCCACCAGGCCCATATTGGGGCTGAAGGGAATGGTGAAGGGGCTGAAGTCACCCCGGTGCATGGCAAAAAGCTGCTCGTACCTGCCGAATTCCCGGGCGATGGAATCGTTGCTCGTATCGAAGAGGGTGCCGTCTTCGAGCCAGCCGGCGTAGCCTACCGAGATCCTCTGGCCTTCCACCGGGGCGGGTCCATCCCCCTCTTTCAGGACGATATACCTCAGGCCCGAGGGCAGGGCGGTAGCGGTCTCCTTCTGTGCCTGCAATTGTTCCCCGAAAGCCCTGATTTTCGCCTGCAGGGCTTCTTCCTCGGCGAAGTATTCCGAGAGGATTTGGACGGCGTCAAACCCTTTTGCCGCCTTGCCCTGCCGCACGATCTTCACCTTGTCCATCAGGACGGAATCGACCGGGCGGTCTGTGGCATCCGTGGGCACGGCAGCGATGGAATCGATCACTTCCAGGCCGGAAACGACCTCTCCGAAAACGGTATGCCGTCCGTTGAGCCAGGGGGTTTCCTTATGGGTGATGAAAAACTGGCTTCCGTTGGTCCCGGGCCCCGAATTGGCCATAGACAGGATGCCTTTTTTGGAATGGGTCAGGGAGGGGTCGGTTTCATCCTTGAACCGGTATCCGGGGTTTCCGCTCCCGGTGCCCGTCGGGTCCCCGCCCTGGATCATGAAATCAGGGATGACCCGGTGGAAGATGAGCCCGTCGTAATAGGGTTTCCCCCTGTAGGCCTCGCTCACAAATGGGTTGTTCCCTTCGGCAAGGCTCACGAAATTGGCTACTGTGAGCGGGGTTTTTTCCTGTTCCAGGCGGATGATCATAGCGCCCTTGGAGGTCTGCATTTCTGCGTATATCCCTTCCCCGAGTTCGGCGTACTGGTTCGACTTGCAGGAGGCGGTGGCCAGGGCCAGCAACAGGCCCAGGGCCACAGGGATGTTTTTCATGGGAAAATTAGTTTTCATCGTGATTTTCATCGGTTTGTTTTTCTATTTCAAGGACAGTAAGGGTACATTTCAGGGGTACGTTGGGGCCGATCCGGTCATTGTCGCCATGGTACCCGAAAGCCAGGGAAGAGGGGTATAAAAACGTTGCGGTTTCCCCTTCTCCCAGCATTTTAACGCTGGCCCGAAGGCCCGGGAACAATTCCATTTTATCGACCTTGTAGCGGATAACCCCGGTTTCCTCCCGCGTATACAGGGTATCCTCATTCCACGTCCTCAGGTCGTAGGTGAGGGTGACCCAATCGTCCGTCCCGGGCAGGTAAACCCCTTCGGCCTGGCGCGAATTGTAATAAAACCGAAAGCCGCTGGAGCTGTCGAGGTACCGGTGCAGGCTGTCCCTGGCGATCAATTCCTGCATGAGGGTTTCCTCGCGGGCGAGCAATTGTTTGTTGCGCGCTGCAGACTGCTTCAGGAAACTACCGCTCTTCACCTCCACCGGACGGCGGGGTTGCTGTTGCGTACAGGACGCTGCCAGGAGCGAAAGGCAGGCGAGTATGAAAAACTTTTTCATTCCATTAGGGCTTTTTGGTATTGCGGAAGGATGCCCACAAAGCGCTCCACGGTATCCCCCAGGCTTTCGGAACTCCTCCCGCCGGCCGCATTGATGTGCCCGCCCCCTTCGAAGTGGGCCCGGGCCATGTTGTTTACTGAAAAGTCGCCCTGGGAGCGGAAGGAGATTTTGATAATCCCCTCATCGCGGTTTTCGATAAAAATGGCCGCCAGCACCACATCTTTCAGGGAAAGGCCGTAATTGACGAACCCTTCGGTGTCCCCTTTGTGGAAACGGTGCCGGTCCAGTTCGTCCTGCGAGAGGGTGATATAGGCCGTCCGGAATTCCTTGAGGATTACCAGGTTTTGCAGCGCACAGCCCAGCAGTTGCAGTCTTTCCGGCCGGTTTGTATCATAGATGTTTCGGTGGATATCCGTATGGGGCGCCCCCCGTTCCATGAGTTCCGCGGCGACCCTCAGCGTTACAGGGGTGGCGGCAGCGTACTTGAACGATCCCGTATCGGTCAGGATACCGGTATAGAGGCAGGAGGCTACAGAAGGGGTAATCGAGTCCCCCAGCCCCAGCGCCCGGATCACATGGTAGACCATCTCACAGGTGGAACTCATATCGGGGTCCGACAGGGTGACCTGCGCATACCCATCGGGGCTCTGGTGGTGGTCGATCATCACGAAAGGAGGTGCCGCAGCCCTCAGGGGTTCTGCCATGGGCCCAATGCGTTCAAGGGTATTGAAATCGAGGGTGAAAACCACCTCGGCAGACCCGATGAGACCTTTGGCCATTGCTTCCTGCTTTTCATAAACCACCACGGCATCTGCCCCGGGCATCCATTTCAAAAAATCCGGGAACTCGTTGGGTGAAATCACGGTAACGGCATGGTTCTGGGCCCTGAGCAGGTGGCAGAGTCCAAGGCAGGCGCCCATGGCATCCCCGTCGGGATTCTTGTGGGGGACCAGGAGCACCCTTTTGGGAAGGCGGAGCAATTCCTTGAGCGAATGGATAGCTGTCGGATTCATGCGGTCAAAGATATCCTTTTTTTAACGAACCCCTGGTTCAAAAATCCTACATTTAGGTCCTGAACACAAGCCTTTTTCCCATGAAAAAACAGGTATACCTTTGGTGCTCCCTCCTGTTGCTGGCCGGCTGTAAAACCAGTAAACCGCTTCCCCCCGGGGTATCGGGGGCGCAGGATGGGACCTTCCGGATTGCCCTTGGTTCCTGTAACGATACGGACCGGGAAAACTTCCTGTGGGACGACATCCTCAGCCTGAAACCGGACCTTTGGATCTGGGGAGGCGACAATATCTATGCCGATACGGGCGATCGGGATTCCCTCAGGGCCTTCTACAAGGCTCAGAAACAAATCCCCGGATACCTGGCCCTGGAGCAAAGCACCCCAATAATCGGTACCTGGGATGACCATGATTACGGGTTGAATGACGCAGGGTCCGAATTCGAGGCAAAGGCAAGGAGCCAGCAGGAATTCCTGACCTTTATGGGGGTTCCCGAAAACAGCCCGCGCCGCCGGCAGGAAGGGGTGTACACCTCCCATACCTATTCCCTTCCCGGGGGCAGCGTTAAGGTGATGGTTTTGGATACCCGGTATTTCCGCTCCCCCCTTACCCGCGACCCGGGCGGCAACAAACGCTTTATACCCAACCCGGAAGGGGAGGGGACCGTGCTGGGGGAAGCCCAGTGGGCCTGGCTGGAACGCGAGCTGCGGAAATCCGGTGCGGATTTCAACATCCTGGTGAGCAGTATTCAGGTCCTTTCCGGCCAGCATGGCTTTGAGACCTGGGGAAATTTCCCGCATGAAACGCGCCGGCTCCTCCAACTCATCGCCGATTCCGGGGCCCGTGGGGTTTTCGTCCTTTCCGGGGACCGGCATATTTCGGAGTTTTCCCGTACCGCTACCCCTCCGCTTGCCTACCCCCTGGTCGACTTTACCTCCAGCGGCCTCACCCATGCCTACACGGGGTTCCGGGGCGAGCCGAACCCCTTCCGCGTCGGGGATGTCGTCTCCACGGAGAGTTTCGGTTACCTGGTCCTCGATTTCAACGCGAACCGGGCCATTTTCCGGATTGTGGGGGACGGGGGGGAAATCCTCGGCGAGCTGGCTCAGCAATATTAATCTTGCGGGTTGGGGTCAGAAAGCGTACTTTTGCCGAAAATTTTTAAAAAATGGCAGGAAACAGAACCTTTACCATGATCAAGCCTGATGCCGTGGAAAATGGGCATATCGGACCCATTTTGGAGAAAATCACTGCGGCGGGGTTCCGGATCGTTGCGATGAAGTATACCCAGCTCAGCCGCAGGGATGCGGGGGAATTTTATGCGATCCACAAAGAGCGTCCGTTTTTTGGGGAACTGGTCGACTTCATGACGCGGGGCCCGATTGTGGCAGCCATCCTGGAAAAAGAGAATGCCGTTGAAGATTTCCGCGCACTGATTGGGGCTACCAACCCGGCGGAAGCGGCCGAGGGGACCATCCGCAGGCTCTACGCCAAAGACATTGGCGAGAATGCCGTCCATGGATCCGACAGCGATGAAAATGCCCTGATCGAGGGGGCGTTCCATTTCTCCGGCAGGGAAGTCTATTCCTAACGGCACCGGCACTTTAAATACCATATGCCCCGGCCTTTGGGCCGGGGCTTTTTTATTGCAGGCGGAGGGTTTTTACCAGCTCCTTCCCAAGCTCGGCATTCAGCAGGTCGATGATCCTGGAGGTCCCCAGGCTAAGCTCTTCCCGGAGGACGGAAGAGTTCAGGGCAACGTAGAGGGTGGTACCCCGTAGCCGCACGTCCCGGGTATACCCCGCCACCCCGGGCCCCATGGCCCTGGCCCAGGCCTCGGCCACACGCACCTGGTCGAGCCCTTCTTCGAGGCGGTTGCCTTTCAGGAACGACTTCAGGGCATCGCCCAGGGATTGTTGGTTCTCTTTTTTGGCCACCTTACGGAGTTATAATCAAGGGTTTGTATCGAACGTATTCATAGCGGAGACCATTTTGGTGCAGGGTAACCAGGGTTTCCCCGTCGAGCTCCAGCACTTCTTCCTCCCAGGGCTGGCCCTCTCCTGAGAACACCAGGAAAAGGCGGCCATCCCTCCAGGATACGGCCATGGGCAGGGCATCATCCGAGGTCAGGTAGGTCCCCATGACGGTAGGCTGTACTTTTTTCCGGAATCCTTTCCCGGCCTCCCATTGAAAATATTCCACCGCGCTGCTGGCCTGGTATTCCCTGCTGCCGCCGTCTGGAAAAACCACTTCCCGGATTTCCCAGTAGCCGTTGAGCCGTTGCAGGTCTTCCGGAGCCGGGCGGGTCTGGCATGAAAGCCCCATAAAAAGGAAGGCCAGTACCCAAATTGCTTTAGAGTGCGATAAAGGCATAGGTCTGGTGGATTTCCCTGACAATATTTTCCGTGCGTTCGGCATGGGTGTCGCTGATAAAGATTTGCCCGAAAAGCTCCTGGTTTACCAGGCTGACAATGTGCGCCACCCGGTGTTCGTCCAGCTTGTCGAAAACGTCGTCCAGCAAAAGTAGGGGGGTCCCTTCGAGCCGTGCTTTCATAAACTGGAACTGGGCAAATTTCAAGGCGATCAGGAACGACTTCTGCTGTCCCTGACTGCCAAATTTTTTAATGGGGTGGCCCTCGATTTCCATGCCCAGGTCATCTTTGTGGACCCCCTGGGTGGTGTACTGCAACATCCGGTCTTTGTCCAGGCCGCTTTTCAGGAGGTCTTCCAGGGGTGCTTCATGGAGCTGGCTTTCATACCGGAGGCTTACGGGTTCATCCCCCCCGGATATGGCGCGGTACTGCGCGCTGAAGATAGGGGAAAAAGCTTCCATAAAGGCCTTCCTCCGTGCATGGATGCGTTGCCCGAGCGGCCCGAGCTGCAGGTCATAGACCTCGAGGCTTGCCCTGTCGAAGGTATGGTTTGCCGCGAAATACTTGAGCAGGGCGTTGCGCTGGGAAATGAGCTGTTGATAGTCCAGCACGTCCTGCAGGTATGCCTTGTCGGCCTGGGAAATGACCCCATCGAGGAACTTGCGGCGGGTGTCGCTTCCTTCTACGATAAGGTCCCGGTCCGCAGGGGAAACAATCACCAGGGGTACCTGACCGATGTGTTCCGAGATGCGGTCATAAATTTTTCCATTTCGCTTGACCACCTTTTTGGTTCCTTTTTTGAAACTGCAGACGATGGTCTCCTGCCTGTTTTCTTTCTCAAAGGACCCTTCTATCACGAAATACTCCTCCCCATGGCGAATGTTTTGTGTGGTGACCGGGTTGAAATAACTCTTTCCGAAGGCCAGGTGGTAAATGGCATCCAGCACATTGGTTTTTCCAACCCCGTTGGGGCCTACAAGGCAATTGATCTTGGCATCAAACTGCAATTCCCTGGCCTCGAAATTCTTGTAATTCAGTAAGGATAAACGCTTCAGGTACATCATGAAATCGGTGGAAAACCCGGTGGCAGGAGGCTGCAAATTATTGAAAAATAACGAATAATTTGCCTTCTGGTTTTGGATAAAACCGTTATTTTTGCGCGACCAATATTACGAAAAATGGCGACATACAAAAAGCGTGGGTATAAACCGAAAACCAGGGAAGAAGAGCAGGAGCTCGACATGAGGGAAAGTACCACCGCGGAGGTTTTCAATACCCTTGATTCCAGTGCTTCCAAAACGGAGCAGTGGGTATCCAGAAACCAAACCTACATCCTCGGGGTTATCGGGGTGATCGCCGTTGGGGTGCTCGCATATCTGGGGTACCAGCAATTTATCCAGAACCCAAGGGAAGACAGTGCCAGCAACGAGCTGTTCTACCCCCTCCAGTATTTCACCCAGGCCCAGCAGAACCCTGCCCAGGCCGATTCACTTTATACCCTGGCCCTGGAAGGGGCTGAGGGTAAATACGGCCTTCTGGATATCGTCGAGGAGTATTCCGGTACCCGGGCAGCTAACCTGGCCCGGTATGCGGCCGGGGTTTCCTACATGAAACTTAACCAGTACCAGGACGCCATATCCTTTCTGGAAGGCTTTAACTCCGATGACGCCCTGCTCGGGCCGATCGGCCAGGGGAACATTGGGGATGCGTTCATGCAGCTCGGCCAGCCCAAAGACGCTTTGGGCTATTACGAAAAGGCCTTTAAGGAAGACCAGAACAATTTTACCACCCCCCTGTACCTGCATAAGGCAGGGATCGCCGCCCTGGAACTGGGGCAAAAGGACAAGGCCCTGAAATACTTCCAGCGCATTGGCGACGAATTTCCCCAGTCGGCCCAGGCCACAGGGGTGGAGGCGTACATCGCCATGGCCCAAAAGGGGAACTGATGGCCACAGCCGGCAAAAACCTGTCTGACTACGACAAGGATGAACTTCCCGATGCCCGGCAGATGCGAATAGGCCTGGTGGTTTCCCAATGGAATCCCGAAATTACCGAAGCGCTCTATCAGGGGGCCAGAAGTACCCTCCTGGAATGTGGGGTATCCGACGGGAACCTTTTGAGGTGGGACGTGCCCGGGAGTTTTGAGCTCCCCTTTGGTTGCAAGAAAATGATCCACAGGGAACAACCCGATGCCGTGATCGCTATAGGCAGTGTGATCCGGGGGGAAACCCCTCATTTTGATTTTGTCTGCCAGGCGACCGCCCAGGGGATCCAGGAGCTAAACCTCCGGGGGGAAGTGCCTGTAATCTTTTGTGTCCTTACCGATAATACCCTCCAACAGGCCCGGGACCGCTCCGGGGGCCGGCATGGCAACAAGGGGGCCGAAGCTGCCGTGGCCGCCCTTAAAATGGCCGCCCTCTGAGGGAGAATCCTCTCCGCCTCCGGGCTTTGCCCGGTTCCCCTGCTGTTAACAAATTTTGGGAAGCCTTCCGTGGCACTCTTTTTGATTTTAAGTACTTTTGAAAGATGTGTTATGGGACGATTCTCCAAACTCCGAAAAAATAAAAAATACGAATACAAACCGAGGTTTTTCGATGACGGGGGGGAAGGGAGCCCCTTTAAAATCGAGCATAAACTGGACCGGTACCGCTCCACCGCAGACGCCCCGGGAGGGTTGAAAAACCGTTTCAGGAATGCCGTGTCTGACCTGAAGCAGGAAGGGGACCGCCACGTGACCCTTAGGTTCTGGATTATCTTGGTGATCCTCCTTTTGATTGTGCTGTATATCCTGGATTTTGACCTTTCTATATTCTTCCCCGGGTAATGGCAGATCGCATCCAACTCTTACCGGAACATGTAGCCAACCAGATCGCGGCCGGAGAGGTGGTGCAACGCCCTGCCTCCGTGGTAAAGGAGTTGATGGAAAATGCCATAGACGCCGGGGCGGACCAGATCCAGCTCGTGGTCAGGGACGGGGGAAAGGCCCTGGTGCAGGTTGTGGACAACGGGGCGGGCATGAGCCCGGCCGATGCACGGCTAAGCATTCAGCGCCATGCCACTTCCAAGATACGGGAGGCCGAGGACTTGTTTCGGATCCACACCAAGGGGTTCCGGGGGGAGGCCCTGGCCTCCATCGCCGCCATTGCCCGGCTGGAACTCCAGACCCGTCCCGGGGAAGCTGACCTGGGGACACACCTGAAGGTTTCCGGCGGAAAGGAACTTTCCGTGGAAGAGACAGTGGCCCCTAAAGGGACTTCCATCAGCGTAAAGAACCTGTTTTTCAACATCCCGGCCCGAAGGAATTTCCTTAAATCCCCACGGGTTGAATTCCGCCATGTGCTGGATGAATTCCAGCGGATTGCCCTGGCCCATCCGGAGGTGGGCTTCAGCCTGCATCACGATGAGGCCGAGTTGTACCAGCTTCCGGCATCGAACCTGCGCAAGCGAATTGGCCACCTGTTCGGCAACCGCATGCAGGACCGCCTGGTACCTGTGGAGGAGGACACCCAGGTAGTCAGGGTTTCCGGCTTTGTCTGCAAACCTGAATTTGCCCGCAAAAGCCGGGGGGAACAATTCTTTTTCGTGAACTCCCGCTTTGTGAAGAGTTCCTACCTGCACCATGCGGTACTGAACGCGTTCGAAGGGCTGCTCCGGCCGGAGACTGTCCCCGGATATTTCCTTTTCCTGGAGGTCCCCCCGGAATCCATCGACATCAACATCCACCCCACCAAAACGGAAATCAAGTTCGAGGATGAAAAAACCGTGTACGCCATCCTGCGCTCGGCCATTAAGCATAGCCTGGGACAATTCAGCATAAGGCCTGTACTCGATTTCGACTCAGACCCGAACCTGCAGACTCCGTATTCCTTCAGGGAACGCGATGCAGTAACCCCCGGGGTAACCGTGGATCGGGATTTCAACCCTTTTGCGGAGCCCGGTAGCCCTTCAGGCCGGACGGGCCCGGTGGGCAAACCGGTGGCCAGGGGGTGGGAAGTCCTTTATGAAGGATTGCAGGAAGGCGGGCCTGCCGCCCGGGAAGGGCTGGAGTGGACCGTGGAATCCGACGCCCGCGACGGGACCCTTTTCCCGGGGGAAGCCCTCCAGGATTTGGGCGGGATCGCCTCCTTCCAGATCGACCGGAAATACATCCTCACCCCGGTAAAATCGGGCCTGCTCCTGATCGACCAGCACCGTGCCCACCAAAGGGTACTCTATGAGCAGTTCCTTAAAAGCCTCTCTTCCGGACAGCCGGTTTCCCAGGCCCTCCTTTTCCCGCTCCGGTTGGAATTCGGGCCCGGGGAAATGCAGGTGCTGGAAGGCCTCCGGGAGCCCATGGCCGCCATGGGGTTCCGCTTTGGAAAGCAGGAAGGAAAATCTCTTGAAGTGGTGGGCCTGCCCGCCATGATCCCGGAATCAGAGGCTGAATCCGTGGTGGACGGCCTGATTGCCGGATGGCAGCGGCAGGAAGGGGAAATCGGGTTTTCAACCGCCGACCGGATGGCAAAAATGCTCTCCCGCGCCCTGGCCATCCCCCCGGGGAAGGTGCTGGATGCCCCTTCCCGGCAGGCCCTGATCCACGACCTCTTCGCCTGTACGGAAACCAGGCGGAGCCCGTTTGACAAAATAATCCACACCTCCCTTACCGTGGAGGAACTTGAAAAAAAATTGCACTAGATGGGACGATTGACCGATGGGATCAGGCACCTGCTGATCATCAATATACTGTTCTTTGTGGGGACCATCCTGTATGGGGACCTGTTTTATGAGTGGTTTTCCCTATGGTACCCCCAGAACCCCAATTTTTCGATTTGGCAGATCCTGTCGCATATGTTCATGCACGGGGGGTTCATGCACCTGTTTTTCAATATGTACGCCCTGTGGGCCTTCGGCTCGCCCCTGGAGCGGATGTGGGGGACGCGGAAATTCCTTTTTTTCTATTTTTCCGCCGGCCTTGGGGCTGCCCTGATCCATACCGGGGTGAACTATTACACCGTGCAGCAGGGGATCGATGCCCTGCAGGCGGCCGGGGTTACTGAATCGGAAATATTCGGACTGCTCGACCAGGGGAAATACAATGAATCGTGGATGCAGGTAGCACCGCGGGGGGTTGTCGATAATTTCCTGCAGTCTTTTTACACCCCTGCGGTAGGGGCTTCCGGCGCCATTTACGGGATTCTGGTGGCCTTTGGGATGATGTACCCGAACAGCGAATTATTTTTGATATTTTTGCCCGTCCCGATCAAGGCCAAATATTTTATCCCCGTGCTTATCGGGCTGGACCTTTTCTCCGGGGTGACCGGATATTCCCTGTTCGGCTCCGGGATTGCCCATTTCGCCCACGTGGGCGGGGCCCTGTTCGGGTTTATCATGATGTGGTACTGGAAGAAAAACCAGTTCGATCGCAATCGCTGGGACCTTTAGATGAGCAACGGAAACCTTAAATACCATTTTGCAAGGCTCAACGTGGCCGAAAAGCTGATCGTCATCAACGTGGCGGTATTCCTTGTATTCCGGTTGCTGACGTTCCTGCTCGGGCTGCCGGCCTGGTCGCTGGAGCGGTGGCTGGAACTCCCGAAGGACTTCTTCGATTTCCTGCTGCAGCCCTGGTCGCTGGTCACCTATTCCTTCCTGCACGGGGGGTTCGGGCATATTTTCTTCAACATGCTGCTGCTGTATTACATGTCGCGGATCTTCCTCAACTTGTTCGGCCCCCGGCGGTGGCTAAATGTATACTTTTTGGGCGTGATGCTGGGGGGGGCGTTTTTCCTGCTTTCCTATAACCTGTTCCCCGCCTTTTACAACAGTCAATCGCCCCTGATAGGGGCTTCGGCGGGGGTAATGGCGGTGCTTATCTTTGTTTGTACCTACATGCCGAACCAGGAGGTGCGGGTGATTTTCTTCAACCTGAAGCTATGGTATATCGGGGCTTTTTTCGTCCTGCTCGACCTGGTCCTGATCCCGACCAACGCCAATTCCGGCGGCCGGATAGCCCACCTGGGCGGGGCCCTGCTAGGCTATCTATACGCCCGCAAGTCCCTGGAGGGGAAAGACCTGGGCGCCGGGTTTTCCCGCTTGCTGGACCAGGTGGCGGCCCTATTTGAAAAACGGAAAAAGGCCCCTATGAAAACCGTCTACCGCAAAGGGCAGGAGGGGGGTTCCCGCACAGCGGACCTGGAGAAGGAAGCACGCCAGCGGAAAATCGATACCATCCTGGACAAAATCAGCAAATCGGGCTACGACAGCCTCACCCGGGCGGAAAAGGATTTCCTGTTCAAGGCCGGGAAAGAAGAATAGGCCTGTGAAGCTTTTTCCCTTATTGCGGACATCGGTTTTCTGGTTCGGCCTCCTGGCTGCCCTGCCCCTGTGGCTGGCTTGCCTGTCATATTTTTTCCTGGCCGGGGCCTTCCCGATCCTCGACGCCCTTGGCATCCTGGTCCCCTGGCTGGTAGGGGGGAACCTTGTGGTCCTCTTTGCGGGCCTTGTCCTTCGCAGTCGCAGGGCAGCCCTTGTATCCCTGGTTACCCTGGCCGTGGCATTCCTCAGTTTCGGCACCATCCGGGAGTTCAGGCCCCACAAACCCCTTGGGCGGGAGTCGGGGTTACACCTGATGAGTTTCAATGTCCGGCACTTCAGCGACGGGCGCTATGTGGGCGATGAGGATCCCGAAAACCGGATAGCCCGATTCATCGAAGCAGAAAATCCGCAGATTGTTTGCCTGCAGGAATTTTCCCTGCGCAAGAAAAAGGAGTTCAGCCGGTATCCCTATCAATACCTTACGCCCTATTCCAGCGGGAAAACGACCCAGGCGATTTTTTCCAAATTCCCGATCACAGGCAGGGGAGAGGTGCGCTTCCCGGATACGGGGAACAATGCCCTGTATGCCGACATCCTGATAGGCCCCGACACGGTGCGGGTGTATAACATCCACCTGCAGTCTTACAACATAGAAGACAGGAGGTTTTTGCTGAGGAATTACGGGCTCGATTTCATCAGGCGGTTGAATGACATCGCGAAGATGCATCTCCAGCAGGCGCGCCTGGTGAAGGAGCACCTTCGCAGTTCCCCTTATCCATCTATCCTTTGCGGGGATTTGAACGCCACGGCCTATTCGCGTACCTACCGGATCCTGAAAAAGGGGATGACCGATAGTTTCAGGGAAAGGGGAAGCGGATGGGGTATTACTTTTTACCTGAGCGGCAGGTACCCATTCAGGATCGATTTTATTTTGGCAGACGAGCGGTTTGAGGTGCTGGGACACCGCAACTACCCCAATAGGCTCTCTGACCATTTGCCGGTTTCGGCCTGGTTAACGCCCGCTGGCGAGCATCCAGCAATCGACGGCATCGGCCAGGATGTGGATCAGCAGCCCCAGCCCGAGTAAACGGGTCCTTCGAAAGGCCAGCATGCCAAAATACAGGGCAATGGCCACGTAACTGTGCAGCGGGTGGAAGCCAATACTGCACCGGTTTGGATCGAAAACCGGGTCGGACAGCAGGTGGTCTGCGTCGATCAGCAGGCCGGCCAGCAACAGCATCGTAACCTTTACCCGGTTCCCGGGTGCCGACAGCAGCCCAATCCCTATGGGCAGCAGGAAATGCAGGCCGTAATGCAGCAGTTCCCTACCCATTCCAGGGCATTTTCAGGGCCTTCAGATAGTCCGCGGCAGCCGGCCCCTCATTGAATAGGAGGTCCAGGGTGCTGAGGTTGGGCAAAAAGCCGCATCGTTCCATAAATACCTGGGGGTAGGGCGGGAATTCCACGGGAAAGGCTGCCTTGGCCGAAACCAGTATCCTGCCATCCGTAAGGGGGGAAGGATCCAAAAGGTAGGTCGCGCTTTTGGTATCGGGAAAGGCAATGCCCAACAGGGCACAAAGGCAGGTAATGGTTTCCAGGTTCAGGTCCATCAGGAAGCGGAATGGACGTTCAAAAAGCGGCCTCAGGTCCTCTTCATAAAACTCAAAAAACGGGGCGGTGCGGTAGGCGGTTTCCAGGCTTCGCCAGTGATGCCGCTGCCATGCACCGGCTGAAGCAATCCGTACGTCGCGGTAGGACTGCCTCCCGGTAGCCCCGCCCACATGGCTTATGGGGAGGTTCAATAGGAGCGGCCCCTGGTCAGTGGCGATGTAACACCGGTTGCGGAAGGTCTGTTTCTGGAAGTTGTCGCACACCTCCCATACCACCGTGTTCTGCACCAGGGCAGCCATGCTCAGGCAGTTTGGGAAATACGCGGGGTGGAGCAACAGGGCCATGTTACCCCTGCTTTTTGGACTGCCTGCGCTTTCTCAGGAAATCAAAGACGAAATACGCCACCAGGGCCAGCAGGAAATACCGGAAATATGAACGCGGCTCGCCGTCGCCCCCCACAGTGGTGAAGATGCGGTCCCAGCGGGGGCGCCAGTTGGCAATCCCATCGTTGAAATTATCGAAGCTCATCCAGATAAAGACTGGCTTCCCTACGATATGGTCATCCGGGACATATCCCCAGGCGCGGCTGTCTTCGGAGTGGTCGCGGTTGTCCCCCATCATCCAGTAATAATCCTTTTTGAAGGTATATGTATCCGCGGGGGCCCCGTTGATCAGGACCTGACTCCCTTCCACCCGTACCGCGTTGCCTTCATACTCCCTGATGATTTTCTGGTAAAGGGGAAGGGTTTCCGGGGTTAGGGCCACCTGGTCGCCCTTCCCCGGGATATAGACCGGGCCCAGCTGGTCGTAGTTCCAGGGGTAGCGCGGGTCCTGGGGAAAAATATTGTAACCCGCCTCCCCAACGGGTTCCAGAAGGCGGATCACGGAATCTATGGCAGGGTTTTTTTCCAGGGTGGCCACCATCTCGTCGGTCAGGGTGGCGATGCGTTCCCTGGGGGTCACTTCTTTGATGGAGGCGATACCTGCTTTCCGGATGGTTTCCATGGGAAAGCCCCTGGCATCGGTAAGCAGTTCGATCTGTCCGTCGGGACGGGTATTCACCCCCCGCAGGTACGACCCCCGGAGCATTTCAAACTGGGTCCGGGTAAGGGGGGCAGTCACATAGGTGCGGGTGAAATCGTCGGAACCGGCCTGCTCCAGGAGGCGCGAGGACACCCCTTTCTGGCTGTAAACGGCATAATCGTACATGGGTTTGGCCCGACCCGGGAGCCGGAGGCGTTCCCCGTTGATGTAGACATGCCCGTTGCGCACCTCCAGGGAGTCGCCCGGGACCCCCACACAGCGCTTCACGTAGTTGGATTTCTTGTCTATGGGCTTTACCACCCCTGCTTCCGCCTTAAAAAACTGGCGTACGGTATCTGCCGGCCAACTGAACACCACCAGGTCGGTCCGGGAGACTTTCTGGAACCCTGGAAGCCGCATGTACGGCAGCTGGGGTTTTTTCAGGTAAGAGCGGACGCCGAGTACCGGCAGGGTATCGTGCACCATGGGGGCGGCAATAGTGGTCATGGGCACCCGCGCCCCGTAGTGGAACTTGCTGACGAACAGCAGGTCGCCGATCCTCAGGGTCCGCTCCAGGGAGCCCGTCGGGATCACGTAGGGCTGGATGAAGTAGGTATGTACCAGCGTCGCCGCGACCACGGCAAAGACCAGGGAGCTTACCCATTCCCCCGAGGCAGACCGGGGGTGGAGGTCCCGGTCCTGCAGGTATTCCACCTCAAGGGCATAGTTTACATAATAGAGATAAAAACCCAGGGTCAGCAGCACCAACCAGGTATCCGAAAGTTTGTTTCTCCCAAAGCTGCGCAGGGTTTCCACCCATACCACGGGAAACATCATCAGGTTGATGATGGGAATAAACAACAGGACCACCCACCATGCCGGGCGGCGGATGATGCGCATCAGTACCACGGCATTATAGATGGGGATTGCCGCTTCCCAGGCCTTGCGTCCGGCCTTTACGTATAATTTCCAGGTCCCCAGGAAATGGACCACCTGTACCAGGAGTATAAATAGAATCCACTGTGTAGTATTCATCTGAACCTTTTGTTTTCTTGTTGGTTTGGCATGCTGTTCCCTTTATCGGTCTGGTTCCCGGTCCCCGGGGAGGTTGAGCACATCCCTCATACCAAAAACCCCATTTTTCCCAACCAGCCACTCGGCGGCCAGCAGGGCCCCAAGGGCAAAACCCTCGCGGGTATGGGCCGTATGCTGGATCTCGATCCGGTCTACCGGGGAGTCATAGGCCACGCGATGCGTGCCCGGGGTATCCCCGATGCGCTCTGAGCGGATGGGAATAACCCCTTCCCCTCCCTGATCTGACTGCCAGGCGTGGTACCCCCCCTGGGCGATGATGCCCTCGGCCAGGCTGATGGCGGTTCCGCTTGGGGCATCGAGCTTCCGGGTATGGTGTATTTCGGTCATGCTCGCCCGATAGCCCGGCGCTGCTGTCATAAGGCGCGCCAGGGTGGCGTTCAGCTCGAAAAAGAGGTTCATCCCCAGGCTGAAATTGGAGGCGTAGAGAAATGCCCCCCCAAGGGATTCGCACAGGGCGGTAACCTCCCCAAACCGTTCCAACCAGCCCGTAGTCCCCGAAACTACCGGGACCCCGTTGCGGAGGCAGCGGATGATATTTTCAGGGGCGGCTTCGGGCTGGCTGAAATCCAGGGCCACCTCCATGCGGTCAAAGGGCACTTTGTCTGACGGGCCATCTACCCGGGCCACAACTTCATGGCCCCTGTCCCGGGCCAGGCTGTCGATCATCCTGCCCATTGTTCCGTATCCGAAGAGTCCGATTTTCATACCAGGTCAGAATCGAATGGCCATGGAAAGGCCATAATTGGGACCCATGGTCACCGGAAGGGTTTCCAGGTAGGGTTGTACCTTCAGGCTCAGGTCCTCGTTTACGTTGTATTGTTTCAGGTGGGCGTCCACATTGGCGTCGATGATGTTCAGGGCATACAGGGCAATGGTGATCAGCAGGGCCAGGTCGCGGTCGCGCTGGTAGCGTTCCTGGGCGCTTTGCAGGGCTTCGTTGGAAAGGTCCGGGCTGGTGGGGGTGAAATCATCGTTGGGGTTCAGGTCGTAGAACTCATCATCCGTAAACCCCGCCCTGCGCCGCTTGAAGGCGGTCCTGAACCGGTCGTAAAGGTCGTCGTTGTAGAGGTACACGTAGGTGCCCGTGCCAATGGCGCCCCAGACAATGGGCACTTTCCAGTAACTCTTGTTGTAGATCTGCCCCAGGCCCGGCAGTACGGCAGAGTAGAATGCCGCTTTGCTGGGTGCCAGTGGGTTGATGGGCCTCTTTTCCACCCGGTCGAATGCCACCCCCTGCCTTTCAACGGCCTGTTTCACCGAGTCTGTTTCCGAAGGGGCCGGCTGCTTTTCCTGGGCCCCGCAGAACAGGCCCGCGCCGAAAAGCCCCAGGATCATCAGAAGTCTACGCACCGGTGATCAGTTTTTTCAAACGCTCGAATTCTTTCCGGTCGCTAAAGGAAATGTTTATTTTTCCCGCCCCGGCCCCGGAGGCAACTACCTTTACTTCAGCCTCCAGATAGTCCCTGAGCTCCCTGCTGCCTTCCCGGGCAAATGCCGGGGACGTCCCCGATTTTTTGCGGGGTTGACCCCCATCGTCGGATTCCTTTTCGTGATAGGAGCGGACCAGGTCCTCCGTATCGCGCACCGAGAGGTTTTTCCCCACCACTTTTTCGTAAATCGCGATCTGGTCCTGCCGCGATTCCACATTTACCAGGCAGCGTCCGTGGCCCATGCTGATAAAGCCGTCCCGCATCCCGGTCTGGATGATGGGGTCCAGGCGCAGCAGCCTGAGGTAATTGGTGATGGTAGACCTTTTCTTGCCGACCCGCTCGCTGAGCTTTTCCTGGGTCAGCCCGATTTCCTCGATCAGCCGCTGGTAGGAAAGGGCTATTTCCACAGGGTCGAGGTCCTGTCGCTGGATGTTTTCCACCAGGGCCATTTCCAGGGATTCCTGGTCGTTGGCGATGCGGATATAGGCGGGGATCCGCTCGAGGCCTATTTTTTTGGAGGCCCGGTACCGCCGTTCCCCCGAGACCAGCTGGAAGCGGTTGAAGCCGAGCTTCCTGACGGTAATGGGCTGTATGAGGCCCAACTCGCGGATCGAAGAGGCCAGTTCCTCCAGGGACTGGTCGTCAAAGTTTGAACGGGGCTGGAAGGGGTTGACCTCTATGCTCTCCAGCTCGAGTTCCACAATGCTCCCCACAACCTTTTCGGCATTTTTATCCGAAACGGACTGGATATCGTTTTCAGGATCCTTCAGCAGGGCGGAAAGCCCGCGGCCCAGGGCCTGTTTTCGGGTTGCTTTTGCCATTATACCGCCTGCCTGTTTTTCTGCAGCAGTTCATGGGCCATGTTCAGGTAATTGGCCGCCCCTTTGCTGCTTGCGTCGTATTTGATAATGCTTTCCCCATAACTAGGGGCCTCGCCCAGGCGCACATTGCGCTGGATAATCGTTTCGAAGACCATGTCGGCGAAGTGCTTCCTGACTTCATCCACCACCTGGTTGGAAAGCCTGAGCCGGGCATCGTACATGGTCAGGAGCATCCCCTCTATGTCGAGGTCCGGGTTGTGGATGCGCTGTACGCTCTTGATGGTGTTGAGCAGTTTTCCGAGCCCCTCCAGGGCGAAATACTCGCACTGGATGGGGATAATAACCGAATCAGCGGCGGTAAGGGCATTCAGGGTCAATAGCCCCAGGGAAGGCGCGCAATCGATCAGGATGTAATCGTACCGTTCCTTCAGGCCCAGGATGGCCTTTTTAAGCATGTATTCCCGGTCGTCCTTGTCGACCAGTTCGATTTCGATGGCCACCAGGTCAATGTGGGCCGGGATGAGGTCCACATTTGGGGAATTCGTGCCGATGATGGTTTCTTCGGCTGTACGGGTATGTTCCAGCAACTGGTAGGTACCCAGGGAAATCCCGTCCACATCGATGCCCAGTCCGGAGGTGGCGTTAGCCTGGGGGTCTGCGTCGATCAGCAACACCTTTTTCTCCAGGACCCCGAGGGAGGCCGCGAGGTTTACCGTAGTGGTAGTTTTGCCGACCCCTCCTTTCTGATTGGCAATAGCAATGATTTTGCCCATAGGTAGCGTAAAGTTAGGGGTTAAAAATACGATTATTTGGCGTGGCAGAAAACGTATTTTGTTAACAGGGCGTGAATAACCGCCCCTCCCGGGGTTAAAGTTTTCCAAATGCCGGGGGTTCGTGGCTGCAACGGTTAAGGGCTTCAGTGGCCCCTGCCCCTGCGAGTCATTGTCGGCTTATTCCAACAGGAGCTCAAGGATTTGTATGGCGGCATCCGGGATTCGCGATCCCGGACCGAAAATCCCCACCACCCCTGCATCGTAGAGGAAGTCGTAATCCTGCCTGGGGATGACCCCGCCCACCACGACCAGGATATCTTCCCGTCCAAGCGATTTCAGGGCGCTGATCAGTTCAGGCACCAGGGTTTTATGCCCGGCGGCCAGGGAAGATACGCCCAGGATGTGGACGTCGTTTTCCACAGCCTGCCGGGCCGCTTCCCCAGGGGTCTGAAACAGGGGGCCGATGTCTACGTCGAAGCCCAGGTCGGCATAGGCTGTGGCCACTACCTTGGCCCCCCGGTCGTGCCCGTCCTGCCCCATTTTGGTGATCAGGATCCGGGGCCTGCGGCCTTCCTTCCGGGCAAAGGCATCCGAGAGGGCCAGGGCCTTCTGGAAGGAAGCATCTTTTTTGATTTCTTTGGAATACACCCCGGTAATGGATTGTACGCTGGCCTGGTGCCTGCCAAAGGCGTGCTCCATGGCCAGGCTGATTTCGCCAAGGCTCGCCCGTTGGCGGGCAGCCGCTACCGCCAAAGCTAACAAATTTTCCCCTCCCCCGCCTCCTGTTTTGGCCCGGGCAGCGGCTTCCAGGGCCCTAAGGGCATCGCTGACCGCTTTTTCGTCCCGCTCGCGGCGCACCTTTTCCAGGCGGGCGATTTGCTGCTCCCGCACCCGGGTGTTGTCCACCTCCAGGATGCTGAGGTGGTCTTCCTCCGTGCTTTTATACCGATTCAGGCCCACGATGATATCCTGGTCCCCGTCTATACGGGCCTGTTTCCGCGCCGCAGCTTCTTCAATGCGCAACTTCGGGATTCCCGCCTCAATGGCTTTGGTCATCCCACCCAGGGTTTCGGTTTCCTCGATCAGCTCCCAGGCCTTCCGGCAAAGTTCCCCCGTGAGCGTTTCCACGTAGTAACTTCCCGCCCAGGGGTCCACCGTACGGGTTATCCCGGTTTCCTCCTGCAGGATGAGCTGGGTGTTGCGGGCAATACGGGCAGAGAAATCCGTGGGCAGGGCAATGGCCTCGTCAAGGGCATTGGTATGCAGGCTCTGGGTGCCCCCGAAAACGGCCGCCGCCGCCTCCACCAGGGTCCGGGCGACATTGTTGAAGGGGTCCTGCTCCGTCAGGGACCACCCGCTGGTCTGGCAGTGGGTCCTCAGGGCCATCGATTTAGGGTCTGCCGGGGAAAACTGCTTTACCATCCGGGCCCAGAGCATCCGGCCGGCCCGCAGCTTGGCAATTTCCATGAAATGGTTCATGCCAATACCCCAGAAAAAGGAGAGGCGGGGGGCAAACGTATCGATGGGGAGCCCGGCTTTTAAACCGGTGCGGAGGTATTCCAGCCCGTCGGCCAGGGTATAGGCCAGTTCCATATGGGCGGGGGCCCCGGCTTCGTGCATGTGGTAGCCCGAGATGCTGATGCTGTTGAACCGCGGCATGTGCGCACTGCAATATTCGAAAATATCGGCCACCAGCTGCATGGAAGGGGCAGGGGGGTAGATGTAGGTATTCCGGACCATGAACTCCTTGAGGATGTCGTTTTGTATGGTGCCCGACAGTTTGTTCGGGGGAACCCCCTGTTCCTCGGCGGTGACGATATAGAACGCCATGATGGGGATCACGGCCCCATTCATGGTCATGGAGACCGACATTTGGTCGAGGGGGATGCCGTCAAAGAGTTGTTTCATGTCCTCTACCGTGTCGATGGCGACCCCGGCTTTCCCCACATCGCCCCTTACGCGTTCGTGGTCGCTGTCATACCCCCGGTGTGTCGGCAGGTCAAAGGCCACAGATAGCCCTTTCTGGCCGGCGGCCAGGTTGCGCTTGTAAAACGCATTGCTTTCCTCTGCAGTGGAAAACCCGGCATATTGCCGGATCGTCCAGGGCCTGAGCACGTACATGGTGCTGTAGGGCCCCCTCAGGAAAGGCGGGATGCCGGCCGCATAGCCCAGGTGGGGCAGGCCATGGGTGTCCTCAGCGCTGTAGGCCGGTTTCAGCGCAATGCCTTCAGCCGTCCTGAGCCCGTCTTTTTGGGGGCTTTTCGGGGGCTTTCCCCCGGTGCCGACGGGTTTCCATTGAAGTTCCTGTGCCCTGGCTCTACTCATTGGATAATCTTTTTTGTTCATACGTAAAGGACAGGCGCGCAGGCAGGATCGGTTCCATCAGGGTCTTTTCCCGCCGTGCCCTTCGAACGTGGGAAACCTCCAGTTCCCCCTTCATCCGGTCGTCGGGGTTCGGGTATTTGTTCGAACCCACCAAAACCAGCCTGCCCTCATCAAAGGCCTGTTGTTCGGCCCGGGCGCTTTCCCGGATCTTTTTCTGGATTTTGTGTGCCTTAAGCTGGTTCAGCAGTCCCCCGCCTTTTTCAAGGGTCCTGAAGAGTCCCATGGCTTTGCTTCCGAGCTGGTCGGTCAGGGATTCTATGTAATAGGCCCCGTCGGCGGCATTGGAAACCCCGGAGAAATAACTCTCATGCCTTAGCAGGAGCAACTGGTTCCTCGAGATGCGGTCACCAAAAGAATTCGGCCAGTGGTAGACGGTGTCATAGGGCAGGTTGCAGATCAGGTCAGCCCCGCCGATCACGGCGGCCATGCATTCCGAGGCGGTGCGCAGCATGTTCGTATTGTAATCGTACAGCGTTTTATTCCTCAGCGTCGGACGGGCGATCACCAGGCAATCCCCGGAATACCCGTATGCCGTCGCCAGCAGCTTCCAAAGGGCCCTGAGCGCCCTGAGCTTGGCAATTTCAAAAAAGTATTCATTTCCAACGGCAACTACAAAAACCGGTGTTTCCAGAAGGGGTTTCAACCGGGCATCGGTTTCGGCCTGCAAGAGGTATTCGTGCCCCTGTGAAAGGCTGTACGCCAGCTCCTGCACCCGGTCGGCCCCGGCGTTCTGATACAGGTCCGCATGGATGGCCATATGCACCCCGGTCCCGGCGGCCTCCCACAGCCTGGAGGGAAAAGCCAGGTCTGCTTCCTCCCCCACGGTCCAATTTCCCCTTGCCGCCAGGCTCCCGATGGGGTCGGAAAGCCACTGTACATTACTTCCTTTCAGGGCCTTCGCCCCATCCAGCCACTGCGCCCCCATCTGGTCCAGGTCGAAATAGAGCGGGGCCTGCAGGCCATAAAGGTTTTGGAGTGCCCCGGGACCGGCACCGCCCGGGCGTACCAGGAGCCTTTCGGCCCCACCTTCAAGGGCCTGTTGTGCACGCCCTGCAGCCCCTTCCTGATCGAGGTCCAGGCTGTAACCGATTTCCCATCCCCCGGGGTGGAGGCCGGAAGGCCCGTTAAGGCCGGCGGGGAGGTCTTCTGCCGTATAGAATGGCTTTACGGTGATGCCTTCAGGGGACTGCCATGTGAGCAGGTCATTGTAGTCTTCCCCTTTCAGGTCGGCCTGGATGAGTTGCTTCCACTGCCGGGGGGAAACCGGCTCGAAACCGCCGAAGGGTTCATTTTTTTTCATCCGTATCGAGATTTAGGCTGTCCTCGAATTCAATGAGGAAGATTTCTTCGTCCTTGCGCTTGAGCAAATAGGTTTCCCTTGCAAATCTTTCGAGCTCCTCCGGGTCCGAAAGGCGTTCAATGACTTCCTTGTCGCGGGCGATTTCCTCTTTCAGGAACTCCTGTTGCTTTTTGAGTTTGGTGATTTCCCTGCGCAGTTCCAGGTGGATCAGCAGGGAATTGGTGTCGAAAAAGACCATCCATATCGTGAACACCGTAAGCACCAGGACATAGAGGTTCCCCAGGAGCCCAAACCATTTTTTCGACTTCAGTTCCCTCCAGTTCATCAGGCCAGGAGTTTTTCAGAGATGATGGTGCGCACGATTTCTATGGCCACGGTATTGTATTTGTTATTGGGGATGATAAGGTCGGCAAATTCCTTGGTGGGTTCTATAAACTGGTCGTGCATCGGCTTCAGGGTATTCTGGTACCGGTCGAGGACTTCGGAAAGCCCGCGCCCCCGCTCCGCGATATCGCGTTTGAGCCTGCGAATGAGCCTTTCATCGGAATCTGCATGGACGAAGATCTTGATGTCGAACAGGTCGCGGATTTCGGGCTGGGTCATGATCAGGATCCCTTCCACGATCATCACTTTCCTCGGGTGGGTCAGGACGCTTTGGCGCGTTCGGTTGTGGTCTACAAAGGAATAGACGGGTTGGTGGATGGGCTTGCCCGCCTTCAGGTCGCGCAGGTGCTCTTCGAGCAGCTCAAAATCAATGGCGCGGGGATGGTCAAAGTTGATCCGGGTCCGCTCCTCATAGCTGAGGTGCGACAGGTCGCGGTAATAGGAATCCTGGGAAATAATGCCCACTTCGTTATCGGGAAGTTCTTCGATGATTTGGTTCACCACGGTCGTTTTTCCACAACCGGTCCCCCCTGCAATTCCTATGGTTAACATGTGCGATGGAATTTAAACCAAAAATAGGAATTTAGATTCACTCCCCCGGGCTTCCCATCGCCGAATCGAGTACCCATTTCAGGACTTTGGGGGTATGCCCCGGGGATTGTGGATAAAAAACCCGCCGGCGAGCGGGGTGAAATCGGCCCCATCCCTTACTTTTATACACCTTTCAATCACGCCAGCTTATGGAAACCCCTTACCAGATCGAAGTCAATGGGCAATGGACCTTTGAAATGCAGGCTGAAGAAGCCGCCCACCTCGATGCGGTCCGCCTTGGGAAGGATGCCTATCACGTCCTGTATCGGCACCAACCCTTCGAAGTGCGCATCACCGCTGCAGATTTCAGCCGGAAAACCTATGAGGTGGAGGTCAATGGCAACCGGTATTCGGCCCGGATTTCCGACGACCTGGACCAGTTGATCACACATATGGGCTTTGAACTGCATACCACCCGCAACATATCGCGGATTGAAGCCCCCATGCCGGGCCTGATCCTGGACATACAGGTTTCACCCGGGCAGGAGGTTAAGGAAGGGGACCCCTTGCTGGTTTTGGAAGCCATGAAGATGGAGAATGTCATCCTTTCCCCCAGGGACGGGATCATCAAAAAGGTGGCCGTGCAGCCCGGGGCCGCCGTGGAAAAAAAGCACCTGTTGGTGGAATTCGAATAGCTCAAAAGTTTTGGAAATGAAGAAAATACTGGTAGCCAACCGGGGGGAGATTGCCATTCGGGTCATGAGGACCGCCCGCAGCATGGGCATAGGTACCGTGGCGGTATATTCGGAGGCAGACCGGGATGCACCCCACGTGCGCGCCGCCGATGAGGCGGTATGCATAGGGGAAGCCCCTTCGGCCAAATCGTACCTGCGCGGGGAGCATATCGTGGAGGTTGCCCTGTCCCTGGGGGCAGATGCCATTCACCCGGGGTATGGCTTTTTGAGCGAGAACGCCGGGTTTGCCCGGTTGGTGACCCAAAACGGCCTTGTTTTTATCGGCCCCGGGCCGGAAGCTATCCGCACCATGGGCGACAAACTCGCTGCCAAGGAAGCCGTCCGGGCCTACGACATCCCCATGGTCCCGGGAACCGACCATGCGATTTCCGACCTGGCCGAAGCCCAGGAAGTCGCTGCCGCCATCGGCTTTCCCATCCTGATCAAGGCCGCTGCCGGGGGAGGGGGAAAGGGGATGCGCATCGTAGATTCAGAAAAGGAACTGAAATCCCAGATCCAGCGGGCGATGAGCGAGGCGCAATCGGCCTTTGGAGACGGGTCGGTCTTTATCGAAAAATACATCCGGTCCCCCCGCCATATCGAGATCCAGGTAATGGCCGACAGCCATGGGAACATCCTGCATTTCTTCGAGCGCGAGTGCAGCATCCAGCGGCGCCACCAGAAAGTGGTGGAGGAGGCCCCTTCTTCGGTCCTCACCCCGGAGCTCCGCGAGCGAATGGGGCAGGCTGCGGTCAACGTGGCGCGGGCTTGCGGGTATGTCGGGGCCGGCACGGTGGAATTCCTGCTCGACGGCGAACACAATTTTTACTTCCTGGAGATGAACACCCGGTTGCAGGTCGAACACCCGGTTACCGAACTGATCACCGGACACGACCTGGTGGCCTTGCAGATTCGGGTGGCCCGGGGGGAGGCCCTGCCCCTGAGGCAGGAAGACCTTCGGATTACGGGCCATGCCGTGGAACTCAGGGTCTATGCGGAAGACCCGCTCAATGACTTCCTTCCCTCAGTGGGGACCCTTTCAACCTACCGATTGCCCGAAGGCCCCGGGATCCGTGTCGACAACGGGTTCGAGGAGGGGATGCAGGTTCCGATCTATTACGATCCCATGCTGGCCAAGCTGATTACTTATGGGCCCGATCGGCAGGCCGCTATCCAGCGCATGCTGGAAGCCATTGCCATGTACCGGGTGGAGGGGGTGCAGACCACGTTGCCCTTCGGGGCCTTTGTGTGCGGGCACCCGGCCTTCAGGAGCGGTAACTTCAACACCCATTTCGTGCAGGATTACTATTCGCCCGACCTGCTGGAATCGGCCCATCGCGAGGAAGCGCGGATAGCTGCAGCCGTGGTCCTGAAGCGCTACCTGGAAGACCTTAACCGAGTACAAATCCCTATCCGGAACCCATGGACAAGAAAGTAGAAGAATTGCAAAAGCGTCTGGCCCTCGCCCTGGAAGGGGGCGGTCCCCAGCGGATAGCGCGCCAGCATGCCCAAAAGAAGCTAACGGCCAGGGAACGTATCCGCTACCTGCTCGACGAAGGCTCCTTCGAGGAACTCGGGGCACTGGTCACCCACCGTACCACCGATTTTGGGATGGAGTCGCAACAGTTTTACGGAGACGGGGTGGTAACGGGCTACGGCACTATAGCCGGACGGTTGGTGTATGTCTATGCCCAGGATTTTACCGTTTTCGGCGGCTCCCTTTCGGAAACCCACGCCGAAAAGATTTGCAAGGTAATGGACCTGGCCGTAAAGGCAGGGGCCCCGATCCTCGGGCTCAATGATTCGGGCGGGGCACGGATCCAGGAAGGCGTGCGCTCCCTGGGGGGGTATGCCGATATTTTTTTCCGCAATGTACAGGCTTCCGGGGTGGTCCCCCAGCTGTCCGCCATCATGGGACCTTGCGCAGGCGGGGCCGTATATTCCCCGGCCATGACCGACTTTATCCTGATGGTGGAGCAGACCAGTTATATGTTCGTGACCGGACCCAACGTGGTCCGCACG
Source organism: Robiginitalea marina (assembly GCF_024006985.1). Classification (GTDB taxonomy): domain Bacteria; phylum Bacteroidota; class Bacteroidia; order Flavobacteriales; family Flavobacteriaceae; genus Robiginitalea; species Robiginitalea marina. Next base: position 33,242 of record NZ_JAMXIB010000009.1, on the reverse strand, counting down.
GTCACCAACGAGGAAGTTACCTCCGAGGAACTGGGCGGGGCGGGTACCCATGCCTCCAAATCCGGGGTGGCGCACCGCACCGCCCCGAATGACGTGGCCTGCCTGGAAGACCTCAGGCGCCTGCTTTCGTACCTGCCGCAGAACAACCGGGAGAAAGCCCCGGAGCTCCCCTTTATTCCGGGCGAAGAGTGGCGGGAGGAACTCGGTGAAATCGTCCCCGACAACCCGAACAAGCCTTACGACATGCTCCAGGTCATCGAGGGGATAATAGACCGGGAATCCTTTTTTGAGATCCACGCGGATTATGCCGAAAACATCATCACGGGCTTTGCCCGCCTCGGGGGGAAGAGCATTGGCATCGTGGCTAACCAGCCGCTGTTTCTGGCCGGGGTCCTCGACAGCAACAGCTCCAGGAAGGCGGCCCGCTTTACGCGTTTTTGCGATTGTTTCAACATCCCCCTTTTGGTGTTGGTCGATGTCCCGGGATTCTTGCCCGGGACGGACCAGGAATGGTCGGGGATCATCATGCATGGGGCCAAACTCCTGTACGCCCTGAGCGAGGCCACGGTACCCCGTATTACCGTCATTACCCGGAAAGCTTACGGCGGCGCCTATGATGTGATGAACTCCAAACATATCGGGGCCGACCTGAATTTTGCCTGGCCCGGGGCGGAAATCGCCGTAATGGGGTCCAAAGGCGCCAGCGAGATCATCTTCCGCAAGGAAATCAGCGAGGCAGAGGATCCGCAGCAGGAACTCGCCAAAAAAGAGGCCGAGTACGCCGAAAAATTTGCCAACCCCTACCGGGCGGCCCGCCGCGGCTTTATCGATGAGGTGATCCTCCCCAGGGAGACCCGGCGAAAGCTGATCAAAGGGTTTGCCTCCCTGGAACACAAGGAGGTGGTCAGTCCCCGGAGGAAACACGGGAACATTCCACTATAGGGAATTTCCGCTCCTGGTTTCGGCAAGAGCACGGCCATAGGCCGCTATGGCCTTTAGATCTGGTCAGAAGACAATTTGAGCGGACCAGGGATAGTCCTTTTCCACGGGTCCGTGACGTGCATTCAAAATAGGGAGGGGGCCCCCCGCCCCCAAAACCAAAGTTCGTTCCAGCCCCTGAAAAAACCTTTCAATTTCAAAGATTTGGCAAGCCCCGCCGTCGGCAACCTTTCCAGGGTGCTACTTCCGGCGGGTCAGGGCAGGTAGACCACCCCCGAACAGGAATCCCTTCGGGCCCCCGTGACCGAAGCCAGGACGTTGTTCTGGCCAGCCAGCCGCAGCGCCCCCAGGAAAGCAAAAACCAGGGCTTCTTTGAAGGCAACCAGGGTGGTTTCGGGAACCACAAGGGCCAGGCCTTCCCCCAGTTGCCCCTGCAAGACTTCAAGGAGGTAGGTGTTGAAGGCCCCCCCGCCGGTAACCAGTACCCCGCCCCGGGATCCACCCCCCAGGCCTTTGAGTTGCTCCCCGATTTTTCGGGCGATGTGGTGGACAGCCGTATGGAGCTGGTTTTCCGGCGTGTCAGGGTAGCGGTCGAGCAACGGTAGGATAGCCTCCCGGAACCATTCATACCCGGTGGATTTGGGGTAGGGTTTCCGGTAGTAGGGCAAACTGTCCAGGGCGCGCAGCAGGGGCAGGTTGGGTTTTCCACTTCGGGCCAGGGCGCCGTTCCGGTCAAAATCCAGTCCCAGGGGTGCACAAAGGTGGTTGAGCAACATATTGGCGATTCCAATATCAAAGGCCCGCCGTTCGCCTGCCGCTTCAAAAGAGACGTTGGCGATGCCCCCGAGGTTCAGGCAAAAGCGATACTGGTCGAACAACAACCGGTCCCCAACAGGCACCAGGGGGGCCCCCTGCCCGCCCAACGCCACGTCCAGGGACCGGAAATCCCCTATGGCCGTCAGGCCGCTGCCCAGGGCAACCTGCTGCGGGCACCCCAGCTGGAAGGTAAAACCCAGGTCGGGCCGGTGGTGTATGGTGTGCCCGTGGGTGGCTATGGCATCCGGTTTCACCGGGGCCCCGCGTAAGAACTCCGCAGACTCCTTCCCTAGCCAGGCCCCGTACTCCCGGTGGAGGGACAGCAATTCTGACACAGGGTAGCGAATGGCCTCCTGCAGTTGTTTTCGGGTTTGGTCACTGTATTCCCTGAAACCGGTCTGCAGCACCTCATAGGTCCATTGACCTCCCTGGTTTTCGAAGGTGCACAGGGCCATGTCGAGGCCGTCCAGGGAGGTCCCGGACATCAGCCCCAGCAAATGCATTTTTTTCATTTCAGCGAGGTTCTAACGAAATCGGGAGCCTGCCCTGAACACTGGTCTGGCCCAGGAAATGCGATGCCGCGATTTCCATGAATTCCTTCAGCGGCTGATGGGTGCAAATGGCCCCGCGCAGTCGGTCCAGGGGCAAATCGCGCAACAGATAGGGGTTCCCGAACAGGTATAAAAATACGTTTTTCTTTTGGGCAAGGGCGTCGATGGCCGCCCCAAGGTTGGGGGAAAGCCCGAAATTTCCAGAGGGTTTCATGCTCGGGGGTTGTATGGTGAGCAGGATATTGGAACCGGCCGGGAGCGCAGGATCCCCCTCCGGCTCGTTCCCGGCCCCCCAGGGCTGCTGCTCAAAGTCCATGGCGCGTTTCAGGCCCTCGATGAAGGGGGTGGGGCGCTCGCCCACATAGAGCAGGGAAAACCCTTCTGTTCGGAAACGTTTAAGGACCCCGGGGTTGAGGCCTATTTCGCAAAGGCAATTCAGGCCAAATTCCAGGTTGAGCGACCGTGGGGTCCATGAAGGGGTTTCGGGCGGCCTCGCCTCCAGGAAGAGGCGTTCCTTCAGCGCCCATATCCTTTTGAAAGAGGCTTCTATCTGCTCCGGGTCCGCTCGTTCCAGGATCCGCTCAATGCTTTCCGGGACCTGGCTGGCGAAACAAAGCAGGTCGTTTCCCGCCTCGAAAGCCATCAGGTTAAGGTTCACCGGATTCTGTTCCACCCGGCCCAGGGCCTTCATGTTCATCGCGTCGGTAATGATGACCCCGTCAAAGCCCAGGTCATTTCGCAAAAGCCCGATGATGGGCGCGGAAAGGCTGGCGGGAAGCCCTGACGGATCAAGGTGAGGCAGGGAAAGGTGCCCGGTCATCACCGCCGGGGCCCCTGCCCGGATCGCTTCCCGGAAGGGCAGGAGCTCTTCCTGCCAGAGGGATGCAATCCCTTTCTCCAGCACGGGGAGGTCGAGGTGGGAATCCACGGCTGTATCGCCGTGGCCCGGGAAATGTTTCAGGCAGCTCAGCACCCCCCCGTCCCGGAAGCCCTCGAGCAGGGGCAGGGCCCGGGTGATGACCGCACGGGCATCGCAGCCAAAGGCCCGGTACCCGATTACCGGGTTGGCCGGGTTGGTATTGATATCCACTACCGGCGCCAGGTTCCAGTGGACCCCCGCTTCGCGGCAGTCCTGTGCCATCCGAAGGCCCAGTTGGTAGAGCAGTTCCGGGAATGGCCCGGGCAGGGCCCCCAGCGACAGGGCATACGGATAGGAAGGGGCATCCTCTACCCGCATTCCCAGGCCCCATTCTGCGTCAACAGCGATCAATAGTGGGATCTCCGCTGCTTCCTGGTAGCGGGTGATGAGGTCCTTCAGCCGGCTGAGGCTGTCAGCCTGCGACACCGTGCCTCGAGGCTTCCCGAAATTGGTGGCCACGCTGGCCCTGCTGTGGAAAAAGCATAGGCCGCCCACCTGCCGGTTCCTCACCAGGGATTCCAGGGACTCGATTTCTTCTTCCGAATCGTGGATGTATGCCGCAGGCATAAAAAGCTGGCCAACCCGGGTGGCCCGGGGCAGGGTCGATGATGCCGTGGTATAGGTTGGCAATTCAGGCATTTCCGGGGCGTTCTTTGCGGCCAAAGTCGGCCGGGTACTTTATCTGCTTCAGGAAAAACAACACCGGGAGGGCGGCCACCAGTACCCAGAGGAAAAACCCCGGGTATCCCAGCCATTGCTGGATAAACCCGCTGGCCATACCCGGCAGCATCATCCCCAGGGCCATAAACCCCGTGGCCAGGGCATAATGCGCGGTTTTATAGGGCCCGTCGGCCAGGTAAATGAGGTAAACCAGGAAGGCGGCGAACCCAAAGCCATACCCGAATTGCTCCACCATCACCGTCGCGGTTACGGCCCAAAGGCTGCTGGCCTGGGACCAGGCCAACAGGGCGTAGAGGGCATTGGGCAGGTTCAGGGCAAGGATCATGGGCCACATCCATCGGCCCAGGCCGTCCCGGGAGATCAGGATGCCCCCAAGGATCCCCCCGGCTGAAAGGAAAATAACCCCCAGGGTACCGTAAATAGTCCCCACCATTTCCGTAGAATAGGCCAGGCCGCCTTCTGAACGGGCATCGAGCAGGAACGGGGCTGCCATTTTCACCAACTGCGATTCCCCCAGGCGGTAGGAGAGGATGAAAGCCAGCGCCCAGCCAATGCCCGGCTTTTGAAAAAAGCGCCTGAAAATGTCAAAAAAGCCCTGTCCGGGGTCCCGTTCAGCGGCCTCATAGGAAGGAGTCGCAAAGAAATTGCCGGCCGTAAGCAGCACCATCAGCAGGGCGGTGAAGACCATGGTAAGGGACCAGGCCCTGGCCGGGTCGCCGTACCGCTGTTCCAGCATGCCCGCCAGGATGACAATCAGGCCCTGTCCGGTGATCATCGACAGGCGGTAGAACGTGCTCCTGAGCCCCACGAAAAAAGATTGCTTCCGCTCGCTAAGGGCAATCATATAGTACCCGTCCGAGGCGATGTCGTTGGTGGAAGAGGCAAAGGCAGCCATCCAGAAACAGGCCAGGGTAGTCGTAAAAAAGCCTTTGGTGGGTAGGGTGAGCCCGACCCCGAGCAGGGAAAGGGCAATGAGGAGTTGCATCCAGAGGAACCATCGCCGTTTGGTCCACTTGAGGTCCACCCAGGGGCTCCAGAGGGGTTTCAGGACCCAGGGCAGGTAAAGCCAGCTGGTATACAGGCCAATGTCGGCATTGGATACCCCCAGGTTTTTATACATGATGACCGATACGGAGACCACCACCACATAGGGCAGGCCCTGGGTGAAATACAGGCTGGGTACCCACCACCAGGCATTGCGGTCTTTCGGGGTCATTGACGGCATTTTGCCCTAAATGTATGAAAATGGGGGCGATTTATGCCTCCCATGCCATTGTTACCCCGGGGGATCCCTATGCGGGGATACCCGGGAGGAAATGGTACCGGACAAAGCCTTCAATGGCTTCGTATTCGGCCATGCCCAGGGCGTTGTACCGTTCTGCCGTCTCCTTGTTGCGCTGCTCGGCCCGCTGCCAGAATTCCCGGTCGTCGTGGCCGGGGAACATGGCGCTGTCCTTTTGCGACTGGTGCTTGAAGATGGCGTTGCGCTTGCGCTCGAGGTCTTTTGGGCCGATGGGTACGGCCATCTCCATGTCGGCGATATCCCATTCCTGCCAGGCGCCCCGATAAAGCCACACATAGCAGTCCTTAAGCCAGTCGGCCCCTTCGGCCTTAAGCCGTTCGAGCGACTGGAAGATGATCTGCAGGCACACCCGGTGGGTTCCATGGGGATCCGAGAGGTCCCCGGCTGCAAAAATCTGGTGGGGGCGAAGCTCCCTGAGCAAATCGCAGGTGCGTTCCAGGTCGGCTTCGGAATACGGTTTTTTCTTTACCGTCCCCGTTTGGTAGAAGGGCAGGTTCATGAAATGGGCATTTGACTCCGGGACCCCGCAATACCGGCAGGCCGCCAGGGCCTCCCCTTTGCGGATCAGGGCCTTGAAATCCTGGATCTCCGGGCTGTCTACATCCCCGGGCTTCTTTCGGCTCAGGAATTCCCGTACCTCCTGGAATTGCGCCTGCAATAGTTTGTTTTCTTTCTGCACCTCAGTGGCGAAGTCCAGGAAGCGGATTACCTCATCGTCAAAGACGGCGATATTGCCGGAGGTCTGATAGGCGACGTGCACCTGGTGGCCCTGGTCGACCAAGCGCAGCAGGGTGCCGCCCATGGAAATCACGTCGTCATCGGGGTGCGGGCTGAAGATCAAAACCCGTTTCGGATAGGGTTCCCGCCGTTCCGGGCGGCTGCTGTCGTCGGCATTGGGTTTGCCCCCGGGCCAGCCCGTTATGGTCCGCTGCAGGTCGTTGAAGACCTTGAGGTTAAGGTGCTCTGCCGACCCGATCTCGGCTACCAGGTTGCCCATGCCGTATTCGTTGTAGTGTTCGTTGGTTAGCTTCAGGATGGCCGTGTCGAGCTTCTGGGAAAGCCAGATAGCCGCTTTTTTGATCAGCGCATCGTCCCAGTGGCATTCGCTCACCAGCCAGGGGGTGGCCACCCGGGTAAGGGAGGAAGCGGCTGCCCGGTCGGCGATTACCTGGCAGTTCGGGTGTTGTTGCAGGAAGGTGGCCGGTACCGACTCCCGGATTTTGCCTTCCACGGCCTGCTTAATGATGCTCGACTTGCCTTCGCCCCAGGCCATCATAATGACCCTGCGGGCCGAGAGGATGGTCCCCACCCCCATGGTGATGGCTTTGGTGGGGACGTTTTCAAGGCCGAAGAAATCACTCGCCGCATCGAGGCGCGTGACCCGGTCGAGGCGTACCATGCGGGTGGTACTGCCCAGGGAAGACCCTGGCTCGTTGAAACCGATGTGCCCGGTGCGGCCAATACCCAGGATCTGTATGTCCAGGCCCCCGACCTCCCGGATCCTGGCCTCATAGGCCTTGCAGAAATCCCGGACATCTTCTTTTTCTAGGGTCCCGTCAGGGATGTGGATATTCTTTTTCGGGATGTCGATATGGTCGAAAAGGTGTTCATTCATGAACCGGACGTAACTGTGGATCGAGTCGGGTTGCATGGGGTAGTACTCATCCAGGTTAAAAGTGACCACGTTTTTAAAGCTGAGGTCTTCTTCGCGGTGGAAGCGCACCAGGTATTCATACATTTTGGTCGGGGTGGAACCCGTAGCCAGGCCGATAACCGCTTTTTTCCCCTGCTTTTGCCGCTGCCGGATCAATTGGGCAATCTCGTTGGCCACGTAGAGGGAAGCCGCGTCGGAATCCTCATAAATACGCGTGGGGATCTTCTCGAACTTGAGGGCTTCTTCTTCGATGGGGATGGGTTGGGTCGATAGGGCAAAGGCAATCTCGGGCATGGGCTCAGCGATTTAAGGGTTCTTGCAGGCAAAAATAGGGAATAATATAAATTTATGCTGTTTTATGCTGTTAAAGTTGCAATAAAATGCCGTATAAAAAGATTTAAAAGAAATAAAACGACAATAAACGGCACAAACCAGTTTTTCCTATCTTTGCGGAAAGCCGAGAATATGCTCAAGGAGGAACGACAGCGGATGATCCTGAACGAGGTAGCCCTCCACAACCGGGTTTTGCTGACCGACCTTGCGGAACAACTGGTAGTCTCCATCGATACGGTGCGGCGGGATGTCAAGGAACTCGATAGCCAGCAGAAACTGCGGAAGGTCCACGGCGGGGCCATCTCCCTGGGTTTTGTTTCCCCTGCCGCAGCCAATACCAATACCTATGCCCTCGAAGAGAAGATTGAGATTGCGCGTAAAGCCCAGGGCCTGCTCCGCGATGGGGGGGTGATTTTCATCGATGGGGGCACCACCTGTCTGGAATTTGCCCGGCTTTTGCCCGAACGCCTGGAGCTGACCTGCTTCACGGTCAGTCTGCCCGTGGCCCTGCAGCTGCTGAACAAGCCGAGGGTAAAAGTGATCCTGCTGGGCGGGGAGGTTTCCCGGGAGGCCCAGATCACCTCGGGTTCCCAGGCCATCCGTTCCCTTTCCGGCATCCGGGTCGATTTTGGGTTTATCGGCACGGGCTATGTAGATGCCCTGCACGGCCTGACGGAATTCGACTGGGAGGTGGTACAGGTCAAAAAAGCCATTGTGGAAGCGTCCCGAAAGGTGGTGCTGCTCTGTATTTCGGAAAAACTGAACTCCCAGCACCGCTACAGGACCTGCGACATCAACGCCATCAATACGATGGTCACCGAATTGCCCCCCGGGCATAACCGGCTGAATTCCTTCCGGGAACATCAACTCCATATCCTCTGATCCTATGCCTGATTTCGAAAAAATTACGGAACATCCCTCCCTGTACGACCACCTGGAACAAATGGGGGTTTCCTCCATCCTGCAGGCCATAAACCAGGAAGACCGGAAAGTGGCTGCTGCCGTTGGGGCCGCCATCCCGGCGATCACCCGCCTGGTTGAATCCATGGAGCCCCGGTTTTTGAGCGGGGGGCGGTTGTTTTATATCGGGGCCGGTACCAGTGGCCGCCTGGGCATCCTGGATGCCTCTGAGATCCCCCCAACGTATGGGATGCCCCATGACCGGGTGATTGGCCTGATTGCCGGGGGAGACCAGGCCATCCGCAAGGCTGTCGAACACGCCGAAGACGATCCGGCGCAGGCCTGGGTAACCCTGCAGGGACACGGGATTGGGCCGCTGGATACCCTGGTGGGGATTGCAGCCTCGGGAACCACCCCGTATGTACTGGGGGGGATCCGAAAGGCCAGGGAGGCGGGCATCCTGACGGCCGGGCTTACGAACAACCCGGGGTCTCCGCTGGCTGTTGCGGCTGAAATTCCTATAGAAGTTCCGGTGGGCCCGGAATTTGTGACCGGAAGCACCCGAATGAAAAGCGGTACGGCACAGAAGCTGGTGCTCAATATGATTTCCACTGCCCTGATGATTCGTATCGGCCGGGTACAGGGCAACAAGATGGTCCATATGCAGTTGAGCAACGACAAACTCATCGACCGCGGCACCCGCTACCTCATGGAACACCTGGGCCTGTCCTATGCGGAGGCCGGGGCAGCCCTTCGCCGCTATGGGTCAGTGCAGAAAGCCCTGGAGGCCCTGCAGCAGTAAGCGTTAAAAAATGGCTTGGTGGTGGCTTGCTACTCCGGGTTCAACCGGTAAATCCCCTTGCCTTCCACAGCCACATAGATCAGGCCGTCCGGCCCCTGGCGCACGTTGCGCACCCGCCCGATGCCGTCCATCAGGCGTTCCCGCTTCACCACCCTCGTGCCTTCCATCTGAAGGCGTTCCAGGTACTGGAAAGAAAGGGAACCCACCAGCAGGCTTCCTTTCCAGCCCGGATAGTTTTCAGAGGTTACAAAGCACATCCCACTCGGGGCTATGGAGGGGACCCAATAGTGGATGGGTTGTTCCATCCCTTCCCGTTCCGTTTCGTCGGTTATGGACGTGCCGCTGTAGTTGATGCCATAGGTAACCACAGGCCACCCGTAGTTGGCGCCTTTTTTCACGATATTGATTTCATCGCCCCCCCTGGGTCCGTGTTCATGGATCCAGATTTCCCCGGTTTCCGGGTGCTTTGCCATGCCCTGTGGGTTCCGGTTGCCATAGGTGTAAATGGCCGGGCGCGCCCCTGCGGTATTTACAAAGGGATTGTCGGCCGGGATCCTGCCGTCGTCGTGTATTCGATAGACCTTACCGCCGTCGCGGCCCGGGTCCTGTGGGTTCACGTCCCGTTCCCCCCGTTCCCCAATGGTGAAATAGAGGTAACCCGCTTCATCGAATTCGAGGCGGGACCCGAAGTGCTGCCCTGCGGTGGTGTTGGGCGCGGCCTTGTAGAGTACCTGCAGGTCGGTGAGTTGGTTCCCGCTCAGGCGCGCCCGCGCTATGGCGGTATGGCCCCCTTTTTCTTCCCCCTCCTCGGAGGCATAGCTCAGGTAAATCCAGCCGTTCTGGTCGTAATTGGGATGGAGTTCGATGTCGAGCAGGCCTCCCTGACCCCGGACGTAAATAGGAGGGAGCCCTTGTATTTCGGTGCGTTCCCCGTCATTGAAACGGATCAGGGAACCTGATTTCTCCGTGATCAGCAGGCTGCCGTCCGGCAGGAATGCCATCCCCCAGGGGATATCGAGCCCTGGGACCACCAGCGCTGCTGTGAAACTGGTGCTGGCAGGGGCTTCTGCGGTGTTGGATTCGTTTTGGGCGCAGGACGCAAACGTCATTACAACGAAAAAGCATAGGTGGACAATACTATTCCTCATAGGGATTCGTTGAATTAATATTAATTATCGTTGAAGTACAAATTAACGGGGCAACAGCCTCAAAGATAACGCGATTTTATTCGAAAATAGTATTACACCCGGGGGAATAGCCGGATCCCAAATCACGGTTTTTCCCTTTACAAGACGACTTAACCTATGCTCCCAAAGAAAACCAGGCACTTCTGGTATGCCCTGCTGGCAATAGGGATTTCCATAGTAAGTGCCTCGGCCGTTGAGAACAGCCCCGTTTACCGGATCCTGGAGCGTTTAAGCACCCCCTCGGAGGCCGGGTCCCATGAAACGGATGCAAACCGCCCCCCGGATCCGCTGGGGGCCGATGCCCTGGCCTTCCCGTTGGGGACTGCCGAAACCCCGCCCATGTTTTTTAACACCATCCTGCAGCAGGCCGATGAGGAAGTGACCTGTAGCGATAACGGGTTTACCATTGCCCGGTATAACCTCTGTGGCGACTTCGACAACCGGGTCCTTGCCGTGGCCGGGTCCCATGGCAGCTATCAGTGGCAGCAGCTGGTGCCCGGGGGTAGCTGTGCCTTCAACATCAACGATGACTGCCCGCCCATTATCGGGAGCGAATGCAACCCCTACTGGCAGACCGTGGGGACTTCATCTACGTTTACGCTTTCCGCAGCGGCCATCCCCGCCTCTGTCGGGGCAGAGTTCCGGGTCCGTGTGAACGGCGGGGCTTATTATTATTTCAAAGTCAAGAAGAGCACTATTACCCAGACCTATGTCAAGCGCGATTTCATCTGCGGCGTACCCGGGCGGATCCAGGTAACCAACCTGTCCAGCGCCTATGAATACAGCCTGGATGCGGGCAGCGGCTATGGCCCCTGGCAGGGGTCCCCCATTTTTGACGGCCTGGCGCCGGGGACCTACCAGGTAAAGGCCCGCCTGCAGAACACCCCCAATACCTGTGAGTACCCCTATGAAACCATTACCATCGAACAGCTCGATATCGACATCGATGTAACCTTTACCGATGCCCAGTGCTTTGGCGACACCGGGAGCATTACCGTTTCGGTCAATAATGTACCCGGGCCCTATAAGTATACCCTGCTGGACCAGAATGGCGTGCCGCAGGAGTTTACCACCTTTATCCCCAACAACCCGTATACCTTTGCTGCCGTGGGCCTCGGGACCTACAGCGTGCAGGTGGAAACCCAGCAATGTGCGGGTGACCCGGGCAACGGGATCCTGCCGCCCAGGGAAAGTTTTGACACCAGTGGGAACCCCATTGTCATCGGCGATGGCCTGGTGGCCCTGGGGGCCTCCACGGAAGTGAATGAGAGCCTTAGTACCGACCCTGCCTGCGGGGCCAACGATGCCGATATTATTGTCCGCACTTCCGGGGGTGTACCCCCTTATACCTTTACCGTCAGCGACGGGGGGACTTCCGGGGGCACCTATACCACGCAGACCACCTACAATGTGTCGGCAGCCGGCACCTACGAATTCTATATTACCGATGCCAACGGCTGTGTGGTGACCGCAACAGCCAGCGTGGAAGAACTGACCCCCCCCGTGGTCACGGCTTCAGGGACCGATGGGGATTGCAGCAGTGGGGCCCGGATAGACATCAATGTGGTCGATGCCCGCGGGTACAACCTTTCCTTTCGGGCAGACCCGGCTGACCCCTGGTCCACAAACCCTGTGCTTACCGTTCCCGACGGGACCTATAATGCCATTCAGGTCCGATACCGGCAGGGGGCCTTTGAGTGTATTTACACCCTGCCCGGAGCCATCACCGTAACCAATATTGGGGCAATTTCCGGAAATGCCGTTAAGGTGCAGGACCGCCAGTGCGATGGTAGCGGCGGGGTAGACGGGGGTATTATCGAGTTCCAGGGCCCCTTTTCCGGAGGCTCCGGGAGCGGATATACCTTTAGTATAGACGGGGTGAATTTCAGCAGCCAGCTGACGTATACCAACCTGTCGCCCGGCTCCTACACCCCGATCATCAGGGATTCAGGGGGGTGCCGCCTGGAACTCACCCCCATAGACATCCTGGAGGCCGATCCGCCCACCGACCTGGCTTTTGTCCAAAGCACCATCAGTTGCGCCTCCGGGACTTCCGACGTCCAGCTCACACCAACCAGCAATGCCCCGGTGGTCCGCTATGAAATCCTCAGCCCGGCCTACTTCGACAATGGGGGAAGCGACCTGTTCAGCGGGTTGAACATCAACACCGCCTATACGTTCCGGATTACCGATGCCAATGGGTGCATTTACACGGAAAGCTTTACCCCTGCCGTGATCAGCTCTATCAGGGCGCGGGTAAGATCAGGGGGGGATACCCGGGTGTGTCCGGGGGCTTCCGACGGTTCCGGGACATTTATCATCGACGGCTTTTCAACAGGCTACACGTATAACATCAACGGCGGCCCTGAAAGCGCCCCACAGAACGATGCGGAGGTTGCCCTGCCCCCCTCCGGGGCAGGAACCTACACGATTACGGTGACCGATGCCGATACCGGCTGCACCGACACGGCCAGCCTGCAGGTGGAGGAACCCGCCAGCCCCCTCAGCCTTACCGGGGCCGTTACCGCCATGAGCTGTTCCAACGGGAACACGGGCCGGGTCGTGGCCACGGCCACAGGCGGATGGGGTGCTTACCGCTACACCCTGGAGCTTCCCAACGGGACCTTCAGGGGCCCCAGAAGCGGTCGGGTTTTCGGCAGCCTGGCCCTTCCCGGCGATTATATCCTGACCGTGGAAGACGCAGAAGGGTGCACGGCGACCTTTGCCTTTACCCTGACCCCCATTGACGCCCCAACCCTGGCCCTTGATGCCGGCGCCACAGACCTATGTTATGTTCCGGGGCCCGGCGCTACCCTGGCCGTGGTTTCCACCGCCGGCACTGCCCCCGCAGGGACCCACCAGTACCGCCTGGCAGGCGGTAGCTTCCAGGCCAGCCCGGTATTCAGCGGCCTTGCCCCGGGCACTTACACCATTGAAGTTGTGGACGGCAATGGCTGTAGCGATTCGGTTACGGCAACCGTGAACCCGCAACTCCGGGTAACCGCTTCCATCGATACGGAAATCCCCTGCGGGGGCCCTGACGGGGCCCTGCAAGTGCAGGTTTCCGGAGGGTACCTCCTGGGAGCCGGGCCTAAACAGTACGAGGTGAGCGCCGATAGCGGGGTTACCTTCGGCCCGGCCAGCCCGTTACCCGTCAGCCCGTTCCTGTACAGTACCAATGTCCCCGGGGATTACGTGTTCCGGGTGACGGATAACCAGGGGTGTGTTGCCCTTTCCACCCCTGTTACCCTCAACCCACCAGTCAATATTGACCCTGCGGCCATTTCCGTCATCCCGGCCAGTTGCGGGCAAACCGACAATGGTATCCTGACGATCACCCCCGATGCCACCAGCGGGGTACCCCCTTACGAAGTCAGCTTCGACGGGGGCCCCTTTGGCCCGCAGAGCGTCTTCTCAGGCCTGCTGGCAGGGCAGACCTATTCCTATGTGGTGCGCGATGCCCGGGGGTGTGAGACCCTGCCTGCTTCCGTGCTGATCCCTGCGGACGGCACCCCGCCCCCGGATGCCACCGTGGCCCCGGTAACGGCGGCCTGCCTTTCAGGGGTTGTGGAAGGGCAGGTGGAGGTGACCTCGGTAGTCGGGGGAACCCCCGATTTTACCTACATCCTGCAGGATGCCTTTGGAAACGAACTGGACCGGATTGGCCCTACCTCCAGTACGGCGGAAACTTTTACGGGACTCGCCCCCGGCCCTTACCGTGTAGTGACCCTGGACGCCTTCGGTTGCCGGGATGAAGACCTGGTGGTTGTGGACCAGACCACCCTGGATGTGGTCCCGGACCCCGTACCCCTGCCGGTTTGCGATGCAGCGGGCTTTTCCAACACGGTGGAAATCGTGGGAGGGGTTGGACCTTTCCTGATCCGTTTGGCGACGGACCCGGCGCCCCCGGTGAGCCCGAACAGCCCCCCCAGGAGGCATACCTTCAGCGGCCTGCAGTTTGGCGTGGCCTATGTGGTGGAAGTTACCGACCTGGGTACCGGGTGTATTTACCTGGATGAAATTGCCCCGATTGACGGGCCTTCCCCCCTGGAAGTCACCGCCAGTTCCACCCCAGGTTTCTGCGACCTGAACCGGAACGGGCAAATCACCTACAACGTGGACGGGTTTGCCCCGGGCGCCAACCTTCTGATCGAATTGCTCAATACCGACGACGGCACCCGCATTACCCTGGAGAACCCTTCAGGAGTGTCCCCGGTATACAGCAATACCTACGAAACCCTCCCGGGAAATTACCAGGTCATCGTTACGGACCTTACCAATGACTGTACGGATGCTGCTTCGGTAACCATAGACCAGAACCTGCCCTCCATCGACATCCTGGCGGAGGAACCCGCCAACTGCAACGCCTTTGGGCAGTTTACCGTCCAGGGATCCGGCGGGGGTGGCGGCCCATATGACTTTGCCTATATGGCGGGCGGGGCAACCCCGACCCCGGCTGACTGGACCTCCCAAACAACCTTTGTAGGGCCGGCCGGCACCTACGATGTGTACGTGCGGGACGTTACCGGCTGTACTTCTTTTGCCATTGCCACCATCATCGCCCTCGACCCGGACCTGCCTGCCCCGATTTTTGTAGTCGAGAACCAGTGCGACGTTACGGCTACCAGTTTTGACATCCTGGTGCGTATGCCTTTCAGCGTGGATACCCCCCGCTTCAACCTGAATGGGGACGAGCAATTTGGCGTGCTCAACGGCAGTTTTTACGAATACACTTATACGGTGGCAAGCCCGGGCGACTACCTGGTTAGCGTGGTGGACGCCAATGGCTGCACCAGCCAGGATACCGCCAGGGTATACGAATTCCTCGCCGCTTCAGGCGGCTTCACTACCCAGCCTTCCTGCAACAGCAGCGACGGGGAAATCATTATTACCACCATGGGGGGCAGCGGCAACTTTACCTATGAACTGCGCGATGGCAGCGGCACCTATATCGCCGACAATACCACCGGGGTGTTCACCGGATATGCCCCCGGCGACTACGAGGTACTGGTGACCGACAACCTGGTGGTGGATGCCACGGGCAACTGTACTTTCCTTGTGGACCAGATTACCCTGGATGCCGCCATTCCCCCGGTAATCAGCTCCATCCTGGAATCGGACATTTCATGCACCGGCGCAAATGACGGCAGTATAGACGTGGTGTTGCAGGCAGGCACAGATGTGGATGCCCCCCTGGTCTATACCCTCTATGAAGGCGGCACCGCGGTGGTGGTTGCCCAGAACAATTCCGGGTCCTTCCCGGGCCTCACCCCCGGGGTTTACGACGTAACCGTGGTTTCCTCAAGGGATTGCGAAGATCGGTTTGACGGCATACAGATCAGCGAACCCGCACCTTTTTCCATCACGGCCAGTGCCCCGGACTTTGCCTGTGAACCGGGGGCCAACCGCTTTAGTTCCACAGTGGTTACCGTTTCTGTGGTGGACCCCGGAACGGCAGCTGGCGGATACCAGTTCAGCCTCACCGGCTTTGGGAATTACCAGGGCACCAATACCTTCGAAGTGGTGGATAACGGATCCCCCCAGACCCTGACCGTCTATGCCATAGACGGTAACGGATGCCAGGCAACTTTTACCCTGCCGACCCTGAACCCCCCTACGGATGTGGTGCCCACCCTTACTGTCGAACAGGCCCTGACCTGTACCACCCCTGAGCAGGTGCGCGTGCAGGTGGTCGGGACCTCCGATTTCACGGTGTCCCTGACCAGCGGGCCGGCGGCCGTATCCCCGGTTACCAATGTGCCAGGAAATGACTTTGTGTTGCTGGACCTCCCGGCAGCCGGGGGATACCTTTTGGAAGTAGCCGATAATACGGCCGGATGCAGCTACCCGTTGCCCCTGCACGAGGTGGTGGAACCCACCTATCCCCTGGCGGTCATCAGCGAAGCCAACCCGGTGAGGTGCGCCATCCCGGGGAACGACGGGGCCCTGTTTATCGAGGTGACCCAGTATACCGGCGCCTATACCTACCAGGCCTTCCGGGTCGATAACAACGGGAACCGGGTCCTGCCCGCGGTGGCCAGCGGGAGCTTCGACACCAACAACTTCCCCGATGCCAGCGGGGACCCCGCACGGATTTCCGGGCTGCCCGGGGGGAACTTTATCGTGGAAATCACCTCGGTGGATGCCCCGGGCTGCCCGGCCGAGAGCAACGTGGCTACGGTCCGCGCCCCGAACGGCCCGCTTGCCGTGTCCGCTGTTGAAGAAGGCAATGTGAGTTGCGCCGACAATGCGGGGGTTATTTCTGTTACCGCATCGGGGGGCTGGGATACCTTCCCTTATGAATACAGGCTCCTGGTTGAGGATGCCGGCGGTACCTTTGTGGAAGTGGCCCCTTTCGGCCCCGCCGACCGCTTTGAAAACCTTGGCAGCGGCGCTTACCGGGTGGAGGTGCGCGATATCGAGGGATGTACCGAACAGACGGCGATTACCCTGGATGCCATCCCCCCCATTGCAGTGGGCATCCGCGAGCCCCAGGGCCTGGTATGCCCCGGGGGCAATAATGCCGTCCTGGAAGCTTATGACCCTGCCACGGGGGATGCCCTGACCGCAGTTGCCGGGGCTTCCGGCGGGGTGGCCGGTGCCGGGTACAAATACCAGCTGATTTACCTCGGCAGCAACGACCCTACCGATGAGCTTTCCCGCAGCGGGCTGCAGGATTCCCCGACTTTTGCCGGAACGGCAGGGGTGGGCTATATCAGTACCGGGTGGTATTCCATTGAGGTGTCGTCGAGCTATGCCTGCGTGGGGGTTACCGCCCCGTATTTCGTGAATCCGCCCCCGCCCGTACTCCCCAACCTGGTACAGGTACAGGCCCCGGGTTGCGGCGGGAACGGGGAAATGCGGCTATTGATCACCAACCCCGAAGCTGGCTTCGATTACGAGTACCGGCCTGTAGGGGCATCGCCATCAGACCCCTTCGTTTCCATGGGGGCCGGCGTAACCTCCGTACTGATCCCCGGGGGCCCCGGGTTCTATCAGTTCGACGTGCGCAAGGTCAATGCCGCCAATACCTGTGATGTGGTGCGCTCCAACGGGCTGACCCTGATCGATGCCCAGGACCTCGACCTGGTGGTGAACCTTCCCGACGACATTTCCTGTGCAAACGAACTGGATGGCCGTATCGAATCCTTTGCGTCAGGGGGGGTGGGCAACAACAGCTTTATCCTCTACAACGGCGATCCCGGGCCCGACCCGTTCAACCCGGCGCCAGGCGCCGTGGTGGTCCGCGGCCCCCAGCCCGATGGGACCTTTGAAGGGCTTCCCGACGGCACGGAATACTACGTGGCGGTAACCAGCGGCAGTACCTGCGGGGACGTGGAAGGCCCCCTGGTGATATCGCGTCCGGACCCCATCCTGTTTACGGCTACCAGTACCCCCGTATCCTGTTCCGGGGAAGCTGACGGAAGCATTACCATTGAAGTGGCCAGTGGGGGGCAGGGGTTGCTCCAGTTCGCCATAGAGCCCAATTTCACGGAATTCTTCAGTGATCCGGCTACCCCCGGGGTCTATACGTTCACAGACCTGGAAGGGGCCCCCTTCCCGGGCAGGGAATACGACGTCCTGATCCAGGATGAACAGGGTTGCTCGGAGCTTACCACGGTACGGGTGGTGGAGCCCGATCCCCTGGACCTCTCCTTTACGACCCTGCCGGAGACCTGTATCGGGTTCGCCGACGGGAGCGCCATGGTGACCATCACCGGGGGGACCCCCTTTACGGATGCCGGCGGGGCCACCTACTACGAGACCAGCCTGAATTCTGCAGATGATGCCGATTTTGTGCGCAACGACGCCCTACTCTTTGAAAACCTGCAAGGGGGCGAATCGTATGTGGTCTTTGTGCGCGACGCCAACGGCTGTACGGCCAATGTGGTTATCCCTGTGGAAATTGGGGTCGACCTCAGCGCCGAGGTCATCCCTCAGTATGGTTGCGACGGTATTTTCCCGTTCAGCACCGTTACGGTGGCCCTGCAGGACGGCAGTGTGCTCAATGAGGTCCTTTTTGCCCTCGACCCGGTGGACCCCACTGATGCGGTCACTGCAAATGCGGATACGGTTCGCAGCTGGGGAGACCTTCCGGCCGGGGACCACGTGGTATACATTTACCACGAAAACGGGTGTACGAATTTCGTGGAATTTACCATGGAGGCGTATGAACCCCTGGTGCTGGACGCACAGAAAACCGGGCCAAACGAAATCACAGCGACAGCCAGCGGAGGCTTCGGGGGGTATGAATTCTTCTTCCAGGGCGATTCCTATGGAAGCCAGAACGTATTTACCCTGAACTTTGACGCCAATGTGAGCATAAGGGTGGTGGACCGCAATGGCTGTGAGGCCAGCGTGACTTTCCCCTTCGATTTTGACGGCATGGTCGAGTTCCCGAACTTCTTTACCCCTGACGGGGACGGCATGAATGACTTCTGGGCCCCGCTAAACAGGGAATTCTTCCCGGGTATTGAGGTCAAGATCTACGACCGGTATGGCCGCGTGGTGGCCATCCTCGACCAGGTAAAAAATTGGGACGGCACCTATGAAGGCAAGGAATTGCCCACAGGGGACTATTGGTATGTAGTCAATGCCAACGACAATGAAAGGCAGCAGTACGTAGGGCATTTTACCCTCTATCGCTAAGGCGGGGCGCCCCCCCTTAAAGCATAAAAGCCGGCAGTCCCTGGAAAGGGCTGCCGGCTTTTTGCAATACCAGCCAGGGCAGGCGGTTATGGCCGATTACGGAAGGATCACCCCTTCTTCCAGCAGGACGTCATAGGAGTACCCGGCCCCGAAATCGCGGTTCAGGTGTACGATGGCCCGCAGGGTAATGTTTTCGCCTACCTCGGCCATGGAGGCGCTGGTAACCACAAGGTCTGCCCCATCGGCGCTGCCATCGGTTACATGGAGCCAGTTCCGCCCCAGGATCGCCTCGTTCACCTTGGTACAGGTGACTTTTAGTTCCACCACCTTGTTTTCATATTTGGCAGGATCGGCCAGCAAATCTGCAATGCTGAGCGGGGTGGCTTCCCCCGCCAGGGGGCTGCCGTGAAACCCGGTTTTGGGAGCCCCACTTGCCGCCTGTTCGGGCGGGGCCGGGATTTCCCGGACCGGTTTGAGGCCTTCCCCGTGGGCTTCGGGAACCATGCGGGTTACCAGGTAGAGGGTGTCGAAGACCCGCCCCATTTCCTTGCTCTCAAAATCGGTTTTGACCAGGGCCTCGTTGTAAAAGTAGGTCTGGCCCTCGGAAACCTCCGAAAGGGCAGTGGCCACCCAGTATTCCCGGTCCCCTTCGCTCACCCGGAGGTACAGGTATTTGGAAGTGGGGACAGCCTCGCGGACCACGATCCGGTGTACGTCCAAAACAATGTCTTTGTGGGCAGCTACCGCATCCCCGTTTTCCTGGATGGGGAAAGTCCCCAGTTCTTTTGGGCCCATATTGCAGGAGATCCCTGCCAAAACCAGGCCTGAGGCCAAAATAATGCGGCCCATTACGCCAGCGCGATTGATCATAGTTCCTTTATTTTAATGGATTAAACGGCCTGAAGGGAAAGGTTCCTCCAGACGACTTCCTGCAGCTGCGCTTCCTCATACAGGGAGGCAGGGTGTTTCAGCAGTTTGCGCACCATCCGGTTGGCCAGCCCGTCCAGTTCTTCTTCGCTCCAGGCGGCCCCTTCCTGCTGCGCGATCTCGGAGAGCAGGGAAACGACTTCCTCTTTGCGTCCGGCAAGCAGGTCCCTATAGGGCTGCTTTGCATGCCATTCCATGAACGCCTCCCATTCCTGTTCGATGATCTGCTCTACCTTTTGGGTCGCGGCCATACGGGCTTCCTTATTTTGTTGGATGTGGGAAGCGATATGGTCCAGGTCGGCCAGCAGCACGTTCTGGGCTTTCCCCAGGGCGGGGGCGATATTCCCGGGAACGGCCAGGTCTACCAACAGCACCTGTTTATCGCGGCCTACGCCTTTGTGGATGAGCGCCGAGGCGTTGCTCACCGCACTGATGATGACATCGAAGCCGGCAAGGTCGTTTTCCAGCAAGCGTTCCCATGGCCAGGCGGCGGCCCGGTGGACCTGCGCCAGGCGCTCGGCCCTGGCCTGCGTCCGGTTGGTGATCCACAGGTTGCGGTACCCGAATTTGGTGTTATACTTGAAAAGTTGTCCTACGATATCCCCGGCCCCGACAAAGAGGATCTTTTTATCCGCCCCTTCGGTGCCAAAAGTATCGCCAATCAGTTTCAGGGCCTTGTAGGCCGTGGACGTGGTCCCATCCCGGAAGGCGGTCTCGTTGCTCACCCGTTTATGGAAGCGGAACACCGTTTGCAGGCAGCGTTCCAGCACGGAACCCTGCAGGTTGCGTTCCAGGGAGAAGTGATAGGCCTTTTTCACCTGGTGGATGATTTCTGCATCGCCCAGCACCGAAGACTCCAACCCGGCCGAAACCCGCAGGAGATGCCTGACGGTTTCCCCGGTTTTGTCGCTGAGGGTGAAATCGGCCCGGTCTTCCGGACGTACCTGCCCCAACCGCTGCTCCAGGAAGAAATCCCTGACCGCGGCTGCAGGGGTATCGTCTGTTTCGAAGTATACCTCGGTACGGTTGCAGGTCACCAGCAGGAGCAGGGAAGTAATCCCCGGGAAGGCCTTGCAGAGCGCATCGGCAATGGCCCCTTTTTCGGGGTCGGCAATATAGAACCGTTCCCTGCGGCCCAATGGGGCCGTTTGGTGCGAAATACTGATGAATTTGAAATGAGAATCCCGGTTCAACATTTTGTGGAACGTCGTTTGGTTAATGATGTAAGGCAGGGTATCTGCGTACGCGCCTTTCCGAAGGGCCTATTCCTTTAAGGTCCTCATGTAGTTGACGATCAGCCAGCGGTCTTCGTCATCCGGCATTTTTTTGGTGTATTCCGGCATGTCGCCCCGTCCAAAAGAGGTCTTATAGAAGAGTGCCCCGTCCGTTTGAGCCTGGTATTCGGCTGAGGAGAAATCGCCTAGGTCCCCTTTCAGGCCGGCGGCTTTCGGGCCGTCCCCGTATCCTTCGGCCCCGTGGCATGACTGGCAATGCTTCTTGTAGAGGGCCTTGCCGATATTCAGATCCGCTTTCGGGTCGGTGGGGTTTTTCATATTGACGTATTTTTCAGGCACCACCCATTCGTCCTGGGGGGGCGTGGTGAAGGCGTACAATACGAGGGAAAGAAAGGCAATAGGGATTAGAATTCTAAGGGTTTTCATGAGTATTTGGTTTTAGCAATTTTGAATAGATTAAAAATCAGGTAAACGATGAGCCCCCAGGAGCCAAACACCAGCAATCCCGTAAAGACCAGGATAAAAATAGGGGTGCGGCTGCTTCGGGCCCAAAGGGTTCTTTCGTCATATGTGGAATCTACTGCAATTGGCGTGCCAACCGGAGCTTCCACCAGGGCTTTTACGGTCCCGTAGGATTCGTGGTCTTCTATAACCACCTCTATATCAAGGAGGCCGCCTTTTCCCGGGATATCCGTGGGAACGGGCACCAGGATGCTCCCGGCTTCATCGGTCATCAGCAGGTCTTCGCTGATGCGAAGCGGCTTGAACATCCGTTTTACCTGTACCTTGATCAGGGCATCTGCCACAAGGCTGTCCGTGGCCTGGTCTGCAAGCGTGGCTTCAATGTACGGAAGGCTATCCTGTTCCACAAGGGTGGCGCGGATGGCCGCATCCCGGAATTCCACGCTCTTGCTGGCACGGGTGAACATCTCGTTGCCTGCGAAGGAGGCGCCCAGGATGTAGAGGCCGGTGGAATCGGGCTGGATCTTTCCAAGGTTTTCAAGGGTAAGCCGCGCATTCCCATTTTGATCGGTGCGAACGGTACCCAGGGGGAATTCCTCCCCGTCCACTTCGTAATACACCTCCAGGTCGATGTCGGGGACATTCACGTTGCTCCGGTCAATCCGGGCGGAGGTGGAGAGGTCCAGGGTTACGGGGCCCTCCATGATTTTGGTGTACACGGCCCCGACGCGAAGCCGTTCTTTTTTATCCTGGGCAGCCGTCGGCAGGGCCAGCAGGAAAGCCAGGGCCAGCCAAAACACGCGCGGCAGGGCGCTGCAGGTATTTATCATTGTTTTCATACGGCAGCCTCTTTATGTTTTGATTCCGGATGTTTTGATTCCGGAAGGCCTTCTTCCGCGGCCAGGCGGTCAATGGAAATAATGGGCACGTACCGGACCAAGAGGGTGATGATCAGCAGGGCCATTGCCAGGGTTGCCGAGGTGATCAGCCATTCGTGCAAGCTGGGGAAATAATGCCTCCATGATTCCGGGACGCCCTGGATTGGGAGGAAGGGGTGCAACAGGGTAGGGGTCACGATGAGGTACCGTTTCCACCAGGCCCCGATGACTGCCACCACCGCGATGTAGAACAGGGCCCTCGGCTTCCTGAACCGCTTAAAAAGCGTCAGCAGGGCGGGCAGGAGCAGGCCTGCTATGGAGACCAGCCAGAAGGGCAGGGCGTATTCCCCGCTCAGGAGGGTTTCCAGGTGTTCCGATTCCGCTTTCTTGGAAGTAAAGAGGGGCACCACGTATTCGTTTATATTGAAATAGACATAAATAAGCAGGGCAAGGTTGAATAGTTTGCCGAATTTGTCAAAATGATAATCCGTGATGTAGGATTCAAGCTTTTTATCGCGCCGGATGATGTATGCCACTGTAATGAGGGCCCCAAGGCCGGCCACCATGGCGCCGGAGATGAAATAGGGGGCGAAATTCGAGCTATCCCAACCTACCCGGTAGGTAGTTGAAAACAGGTAGGCATCGATGGATTCAAGGATCAGCCCGAGGGGGATGATCATGAGCGCCAGCAGGTGCACGCTCCTTTTCTGGAGTTTCACCTGTTGGGCCGCCCAGTTCCATTTCAGGGCAAAGAACCCGTAGATCTTGCTCAGGCGGGGCTTGGTTTTGGCGTAATGGTCCCGAAGGATCGCCAGGTCGGGCAGGAGCGGGAAATACAGCAGCAAAATGCTCACCACCATAAACGTGGGGATAATAATTACGTCCCAGGTAATGGGCGACTGCAGGCGGGCATGGATAAAAAGGTTCAGCATGCGGTCGGGCCGCGCCATGTCGATGATGATGGTAATCCCCGCCATGATGATGCAGGCCACCGCCACGATCTCGGCCACCCGAACAAAGGGCCGCCGCCATTCGCTGTTGGTCAGCCTGAGGGCTGCCACCGCGATGGCCGCTACAAAACTGGTAGCCACAAAATACACGAAGTTGGAGATATACACGCCCCACAGGACATAGTCCCTCATGTTGGTGACCACCTGTCCCTGGATGAGCTGATCGATGTAGGCGATTACCCCGGCTGCGATAAGCAGCAACAGGAAGCCCATCCACAGTTTTCCCCTCATATTGAATTTCTGGGGTCCCAGGTCCTTGATGAGTTGTTCGTATCTGCTCATGATGCCTCAGGATTTTCTACGGTTGCGTCGGGTTTTTCCACCGACTCGAATTCATTGTAGTTGTCAAGGCCTTCTTCAAAGGGGAGGCGGTCTTTGGGCGGCAGGTAGTATACGCTGGGGTCGGTTCCCATTTCTTCAAACAGGCGATACCCTGCATTTTTCTCCAGCAGTTCGCTCAGCCGCACCGTTTCGTTGCCGTTGGTGACCGTGTCCTCATTTTTGTCCCCAAAATAGAAGACCCCGTTCGGGCAGGCCGTCACGCAGTGGGGTAGTTCCCCTTTTACGGCCTGGTGCGGGCAGAAATCGCATTTGTCCACCGTTCCCTTAACACTGGGCATCCCGGCATGTTCGGGGCTGTGCATTTGTTCCACGACATCCATGCTCAGCTCGAATTCCTGTTTCGGGTCATTCCAGTTGAAGACCCGGGTGGAGTAGGGGCAGGCCGCCATACAGAACCGGCACCCCACGCAGCGGTCATTGTCGATCAGCACAAGGCCATCTTCCCGTTTGAAGGTGGCATCTACCGGGCAGACCGTGACGCAGGCAGGCTTGTCGCAGTGCATGCACAGGCTGGGCATCCAGTAAGGGGAGGTGTCTTCCGTTTCCTGCATTTTGTACACCTTCAACCAGGCGTTATCGCCGGTTACGAAGTGGTGTTTGTTGCAGGCCCTCTGGCAGGCCAGGGCATTTTGGCATTTGGCCAGGTCCACCACCATTACGAACTTGCGCCCGGGGATACCCTTGCGCACATCATGGGGCACCATATGGTGCGCCATGGCTTCCAGTTCGGTGCTGTCTACCTCTATAATATTCCCATCGGCATCCATCAGCTCGATGGACTCCCCTGAACCTTCGAAAGCAAACCCGTCCTTCAGGTGGGCCAGGGCCCCGGCCCCGAGGATGGAGGCGAGTCCGAGCTTCCACCCGTTGTTCAGGAATTTGCGCCGGGCATCTTTGTTGTTTTCTTCCATAATCGTTCCTATCGCTGTTCTTTGCCCTTATCCAGCCACTCCCGCAGCTCTGAATTGCTGATTTTTTTCCGTACCACTTTGGATTTTTTCAGGCTGCTGGCCTTAACGCGAACGGTAGTGCCATCCGGTTTTAAGAGGGTTACATATTCCTCTTCTTCCCTGGTTTCAGCCGCCCGGACAGGGGCGGGCAACAAGGGCAGCAAAAGCCCGGTCCCCAGTATGGGAAGGAATTTCCGCCTTCCTATAGCTGTGGGATCCTTGGATTCTTTCTTCATGGGATGCAGGCAGTTTCGTGATTAGAAATTATACAGGCGGGTGATGGTAAAGCCCAACAGGATACTATCGAACCCATCAAAGAACTGGTTATCGTTGAAGAAATAGTTCGCCTGGGGCGTAATTCCATTCAGGGACGACAGGTACACCTGGAAGGCGTGGGAGGAAGTTACGAATTCCATCCCCAGGCTGAAGCCGGGAGTAGGATTGTTAACCCCTTCAAAAGACTCATCCCAGTCCGTCATGGGCATGGTGTATTCCATGGTAATCGCCGTATTCGGGGTTACCTTGTAACGCCCCCCGAAGGCCAACCCGAAAACGTCGTTTTGGGCCCCCTCCGGAACTGCGTTAAAGTGGGAAAGGCTTGGGACCACCTGAAAGGAGAAATTCGGGGAAAACCGCCTTGAAATAATCAGGGAATGAAAATAAGAGTACCGGTGTTGGTCCAGGGCAAAGTTTTCCTTTTTCCGGGCATCGATGGCCACGTTGCCGTAATAGCTTACGTTCACGGGGATCCTGCCGGAGCGGGTCTGTTGCAGCAGGCCCAGTTTCAGGTTAAAATCCTGGAGTTTCCGGTTTTTTTCAGTCCCGAAACCGATCTGCACGCGTTCATGGAGGGTATAGGCGACCCCGATCCGGATATTGGCCGCGCCGTAAATCCCAAGCAGGTCATTCTCCCCTCCGGAAATGGTTCCGAAACGGTGTTGGAAGACCACTTCCAGGCTGTTTTTCAAATAGAGCTTGTCGGTGGGGTTGTCGATCAGGAAGTTGCTTTCAAAGGCCGGGCGTTCGGGTTTGTCCACCACCTTCACAGAATCGGGTTCCGCGTCCTGCGCCAGCAGGCCCAGGGGGCAGAAAAACACGATCAGCAATAGGGAATATGGGAATCTCATCGTATCGGTTCTTTAGGGTTAGTTATTCTCGGCGCCCCGATCAATCCAGGCCCCTATTAGTGCAATTTCCTGGGCGCTCAATGCAAAGCCCACATCGAAGGGGTGTCCGCGGCCCGGCAGTTTCTGGAAGAACTCGCTTGCTGCAGCATCCCCGGCCACTACATAATCCGGTACCAGGGCGTTATAGGCCCTTCCGATACGGAGGTCGGGGTCGGTGGAGCCATCGTGGCAGCGCGTACAGTCTTTGCCGTCCTGGCTGAAAAGGGGTTCGATATCCTGTGCAAAGGAGATTTCCTCCCCGTCAGGGATGTCGGGCAGTTCTTCCGCCACGAGTTCGTCGTAATAACAGGAAGCAGAAAACATGAGGAGGCATCCCGACAGGATAAGAAGTGCTTTTTTCTTCATTTTAAAAGGTTTAAGGAGTACCCTGGATATTTGTGGGGACCAATCCTTTCCCATGGGGTACGCGAATCCCGCCGGAAATCCCGGCCTGTGCCCGCGCACCCCATGGATCAGGGTTTAATTGTTCTGCAGCGCCTCGATGGAATTGTTCAGCAGGGCCCTGGAATAGCCCGGGTTGTGGATGCCGCGGCTTTGATCCTGCTCCAGGGTTTTGTAATTCCACGCAGCCTGGGCAGCTTCTGTGGGCCAGATTCCAAGTCGGGCACTACCGTTTACGATGATCCCGACGATCGGTACCCCGGTACCTACAAGGTTTCCGTCAGCATCTTCGGTGTACTCTTCTCCAACTACATTGGCGAGTAGGCCGGCCAGGGTTGCCATGCCCTCGGTAAACCCGTTCATTTCTTCCGGGGCGCCGCTGGGGTGGCACTGGATGCAGGATTCATCCGTGGGTACCCAGGAGTGTCCTCCCAAATCAGCTACGTTGGATTCGCCCATGTGGCAATTCACGCAGGAGGACGCCGTCCGGTGGGTGGCAGATCCCACTCCGGGATATGCCGTGGAACCGGCAATCGGAGCCCCGAGGATGCCTTCCAGCATGGTGGATTGTGGGCCGTAGTGCGGGCCGAAACGCGAACTGGTAATAATATAGGTACCCGAAGTGTTCACCGCCGGGATTTCATAGCTGTTACGAGGCTGGTGGCAGGTGATACAGTTGTTGCTTGAGCCTTCGAAATCGATGGTATAGGTCGGGTCCAGGACCAGGTTTTGCGCATCCGGGTTGCGGAGGGCATAGTCGGGGCCATCATTTTCGAAGTCAAAGGTGCGGTGGCTGTCGTGGCAGGTAGCGCAGCTGACCGGCATGGCCGGGCTGTAGGCCCCTGCAGTGGTGTCGACTGCCCCGGTGGTCACATAATCGATAAACCCTTCGCTTCCGTGGCACTGGGCGCAGTTGGCACCGGCGCCCCGGGCAAACGTAGTCCCCGATCCGTGAGCGGAGAGCTCGAAGGAAGCGAGGATGGGCTCGCGGGTGGCATTGGAGTGGCAGGCCACGCAGGAAGCGGTTCCGCTAACGCCATCCTGGCCATCAACCCCGTCAACCCCGTCTATCCCGTCTTCTCCGGGAGGGCCGGGGATCGGGTCACTTGTACATTGGACAAACAGAAAACCTGATACGACGATCATCAGGAGCCTGAAAAAAGGGTGCGATTTCATAAGGAATTTGTTTATTGATTGGTATTGCATGTTTAATCAAAAGCCATTTTGGCCTTTAGGATCACTTATAAATTCATGTATTAAGCTACTAAATTTGTGTTAAAGTAACAAAGGTTACATGCGATAACACCTGATATTTATCAGGTTTTTGAAAAGTCTTTTCAGTTGGATCCGGGGCGCGAACAGTGCCGGGTGCAGGGGCCCGGAGGAACGGGGCCAGATAGTACCGGGGTTGGTGGCACGCTTCCATATCCTCCCCGCAAAGCCTGCCATCGGGTTGGGAAGTTTTAATACATAAACAGTCTAAATTAGAATTTTGCTTTCCATTCCTTATTAATGGACCAAATCCCCCCCCGGCCAGCCGAATAATGGCAAAACCACCGGGGTCTTTTAGCTGTTTATCGTTTTTTGCTTTGGGGTGAACATGGCCAAATCATCCCCGTATTTCTTTTATGGAGAATTCCCGGGAACCCTTAGGAAGAAATCTAAGGATTGTTTTATATTTGCAAGCCGAAAGGAGGACCTGAGCATCTGGTAATCCATTAAGTGTCCTTTTGAAATACATTCTGAGCAGCGAACGCCAGCGCACCGCCTGGCCCCTCGCTGAAAAAGGTCCATCGGACCTTTTTCGTTCGCTCGGTCCGGGATGTGGCGCAGTCTGGTAGCGTATCCCGCCGTAGGCGGGATGGTCGCAAATGTTTATGAATTATTTAGTTTACGTTCTTTATAGTAAGAAACTCAATCGGTATTATGTAGGCAACACCCAGAATTTGGAAGATCGCCTCCAAAGGCATAATACAGGTGGAAGTAAATATACCTCAAGGGGGATTCCCTGGAATCTTGTCAGATGTTTTGAATGTAGCACGCGCTCTGAGGCGGTACGTTTAGAAAGGCAGATAAAGGCAAGAGGTATAAACAGGTATCTTGAAGAAAACTGAAATGGCATGTGGTCCCTGTAGTTTTCTTGAGTCACGGGTACACCTTAAACCGCATCGAGCCTTAGGCTTGATGGTAGGTTGAATATAATTAGGTTCGTATACGTTCTTAAAAAAAATGAAATTCTGTAGGAGATAAAGGTTGCCTTTACTTCTGAGAAAATTAATCGGGATGTGGCGCAGTCTGGTAGCGTACACGCATGGGGTGCGTGTGGTCGCTGGTTCGAATCCAGTCATCCCGACCAAGAAAATCCAACGCGAAGGCGTTGGATTTTTTGTTTGCGGAAAACGCCAAATTCATTTGAGCGTTTGGAGCAAACAAAAAAGACAGCACAGCCGAATGGCTGTGTTGGATTTGCTTGAGCAACATACCCCTACTCTGGATCACGCCGACGAAAGGCGGCGTAATCCAGAGTTTCCAGATTACAGTGGGAGTTTGCGGAACACGCCAGGCTTGCCCGGGGATTTTGGACGAAATGAAAAAACAAGCCAGCGCCAGCGCGCTGACGGGTTTGCTTAAGCCCACCGCCCCCCTCACGAACTCATCCATTCCTTAAAATCACCAGCCTTGGCCTTGCTGACCACGATGCGCTCCCTGGCGGGCGGGTCGACCGTAAGGATCAGCTTGCCGTTGAAGTAGTATTTGATGTGGTGTATGGCATCCCGCCGAACGATAAACTGACGGTTGGCCCGGTAAAACATGGAAGGGTCGAGCTGGGCTTCGAGGTCTTCGAGCTTTTGGTCCATCGGGAAGGATTGCCCGTCGGAGGTGACGGCCTTTACGACCCCGGTGTCGATGTGGAAATAGGCGATGCGTTCTGTTTTCAGGGGGATCAGTTCGTCGCCCCGGGCTACCAAAAAGGTCGATTTATACGGGCGTACTTCCTTGCGGAGCATTTCCAGGAGCCCGCCCACCTGGTCGCCGTCCACCTCCTTTTGCTGGTGCTGCACCCGGTACTGCTCTAGGGCGCTGGCCAGGTCTTCCTCGTCAATGGGTTTTAAAAGGTAATCGATGCTGTTGACCTTAAAGGCCTTGAGGGCGTACTGGTCGTAAGCAGTCGTGAAGATAACGGGAACGGTTACCGGGGCCTTTTCAAAGATCTCGAAAGACAGCCCGTCGGCCAGGTGGATGTCCATGAATACCAGGTCGGCCTGGGGCTTGCCCGAAAAATACAACACGGCATCCCGCACCGAATCCAGCACGCGGACCACCTGTACCTGAGGGTCCAGTTTCCGCAGCAGGTAGGCGAGGTTTTCGCTCGCCGCCAATTCGTCCTCTACGATAACCACTTTCATACGCTCCTGGCTTTTAAGGGCAGGGCCACCCTGAAGGTATCGTTTACCCGCGAGATGGCGATATCGGCCTTTTTGATGATGGCAAAACGCTTTCGCAGGTTCGCCAGCCCGAACCCGGTTTGCTCGGGCATGGAAGTGCGCTGGTGGATCGGGTTTTCCACATACAGGGTGTCCCCTTCGGAATAGATGCGCACCCGCAGGGGATGGGTTTCTGAAATTTCGTTGTGTTTTACGGCATTCTCCACCAGCAGTTGCAGGGCCAGGGGGGGGATGGTGGCGGAATACAGGTCGGGGGCTATTGCCAGGTCTACCTCGAAGCGGTCGCGGTAGCGGGTTTTGATCAGGTAAATGTAGTTCTGCAGGAATTTGATTTCCTCTTCCAGGGTCACCAGGTCCGATTCCCCGCTTTGCAGGATATACCGGTACATCCGCGATAGTTTGTTGACGAAATTCGTCGCCTCCTCGTTGTCGCGCACCAGGGAGGCCAGGGTATTTAGGGAATTGAAAAGGAAATGCGGGTTGACCTGGGTTTTCAGGGAGGCCAGTTCGTTTTTCAGGTTTTCCCGTTTGAGTTTTTCGTTGATGAGCAGACTCGCCTGCTGGTCGCGCTGCAACCGCAGGATACGGGCGATGAAGAACAGCACCAGCAGGAGGATCGCATAGCGGAACCGCAGAAAGCCGATGTCTTCATGGGTAAGTTCGTTTTCCATGAGGAAGGAATGCAGCCATTCCCATAGGAAGAGGGTAAGGACCATCAGGGCCACATTCAGGACGATCAGGGCGGAATAGCGCCAGAGGGGGTGCAGCGTTACCCGGGTGTAGGCGAGGTTCGCATTCAGGTAAAGGACGGTCCAGGAAAACCCGAAAAGGAAAGCCACCCGGAAGATAAAATCGGCCAGCCAGATCCCTGAGAAATCGAGGTTGCCGGCACTGATGGTGTTGTATAGATACAGGTTCCGCGGCAGGGAAACCAAAAGGGCCAGCAGCAGGGAGATCCTGACTAGGGTCTCTTGTTTTACGGGTTTGGCGCGCATGGGCTTCAGGGCATTGGCTCGCCGGTAAAGGTACGATAATTCCATTGCGGGTTCAGTTGTGGGCCGGTGCAAAAAAGGCTTTCAAACCAGTTGAAAGCCTTTGGGCAGTGCGGGGGTATCCCCCGCTATTTAAACACTAATTCAATGTGGTGCAGGGCTGCGGGGTTACCTCGACAGTTCCATGCCCCTGAACGGATCAAATCCGTGAGGGAGGTACAGGGCCGGGTCGAACCCCAGGTCGAAGTCCACTGCTTCTGCGTCTTCCACCTCGATCAGTTCGGGCAGGTCGTAGGAGGCGATTTTACCAGCCAGCGCATCAAACCCTGCGGGCAGGTAGGCCGAGGCGTCAAACCCCAGGTCGATCATTTCCTCGGGCTCGTAGACGGCCAGGCTCGAGGGGTTCAGGACCAGTGTCTGGTCCTGTGCCCTGAGGGCGGCTTCAAACTCGCGGGTCATCTCCCGGAGCAGGGCAGTGGTGTCATTATTCTTCCCGTCGGTACAGGGAGCCTTACAGGCGTAAATGGGGGACCAGGTATAGAGGCCTAAAAAGAGGGCCAGTAGTGCAACTTTCATAATAATTTGATTTAAATGCGTTTTTTTGATTGATTTTATAGTGCAAATTTAGGCAGGAGGCACGCCTTACCGGGGCGAATTTTAAGTGAACCGTCCGAATTCGAAGGTGAGGCGTCTGAAGGGGAAGGTCAAGTTTTATGGGCCGTGCTGTGGCCACTTGAAATTATGGATTCCTTAACGTTTTCAGGGGTTTAACCCCATAAAGAGGAGAGGTCTGAAGGGGCTTCCCGAAGGCGTACAGGGATCGGTGGGATCGATATGCTACCGCCCCGGGGGCCTGACCCGGTTCCCGGTGCTGCGGCCCTCGGCAAAGTCGCGGATGTTTTGTAGGGTGGTGCGGGTGATTTCATCCAGGGCCTCCCGCGTAAAGAACGCCTGGTGGGCGGTTACCAGCACGTTGGGGAAGGACATCAGCAGGCCGAGGGTATCATCGTCGATGATTTGCTCCTGCAGGTTCTGGAAAAATACCCCTTCCTCCTGTTCATATACATCGATACCAAGGTAGCCCAGTTTTTTTGTACGAAGGGCCTGTATGGCATGTTCCGCATTGATCAACCCGCCCCGGCTGGTATTGATCAGCATCGCATTGTCTTTCATCATATTCAGGGTTTCCCGGTTGATGATATGGGCCGTTTCCGGAAGCAGGGGCACATGGAGGGACAGGATGTCCGATTCCCGGAGCAGCGTGCTCAGGTCCACATAGGGATATCCTTTTTCCTGCATCTCGGCATTCGGGAATTTATCGTAGAGCAGGACCCGGCATCCAAAGCCCTTCATGAGTTCGGCAAATACCCGGCCGATCTTTCCAGTCCCAAGGACCCCAACAGTTTTTCCATAAAGATTGAAACCCACCAGGCGGGAGAGGGAAAAATTCCCGTCCCGCACCCGGTTGTAGGCCTTGTGGATTTTCCGGTTCAGGGTCAGGATCAGCGCCACGGCGTGTTCGGCGACGGCATGGGGGGAGTATTCCGGCACCCGGTACACCGGGATCCCATGGGTTTCGGCGGCTTCCAGGTCCACATTGTTGAACCCGGCGCAGCGCAGGGCGATCATTTTGACTCCTATGGCGGCGAGTTTCCCGATGACTTCTTTACCGAGGTCGTCATTGACAAAGGCGCAGATCACGTCGCTTCCCTTGGCGTAATGAACCGTTTCGGCGACCAGGCGCACCCGGAAGTAATCGATCTCCAATCCGGAGTCTTCCAGGTAGGGGTCGAACCATTCCTTGTCATAAGATTTATACGAGAAAAAGGCGATTTTCATGGCTACGGTATGTTGGGGTGGCCCAAAAGGATTGAAAAGGAATCCCCTTGCCCCTGTGAACTGCAAAAATACGGCAGAAAATTTCCGGAACCGCGGTTTTGTTTTCTGCAATTGCAGCAATTGGGACCCTCAGGCCCATGCGCACAGGGATGCCCCCCGGCGGGATTTCACCCGGGCCTACCCAAGGTGTCCGCGGATGATGGCTTTACCCGTGGATGGTCATTCCAGCGTTACAAACAACTGGGATTTTATTTTCCATTCCCCGGATTCCCGGGTCCACATGGCCGAATAGTTCCCCCCGACCACGTCATTTTCACCTGTCCCGGGGTCATAGCCCTTCCAGGCGCCGGTTTCCCAGGCCAGCCCCAGGGCTTTATTGGCGGAGATGGCAGACGGGGTGCGGACCCAGTACATTTTGCTGTCGGGGTCACCGGCGATATAGGCTTCAAGGGCTTTTTTTCCGGAAAGCAGGGTCCCGGCCCCGGTAGTGGTGAGGATATCGTCGGTAAGGAAGGAAAGCACTTTCTCGTGGTCGTATTCCCTGAGGGCCTGGTTTGAAGCTGCCCGAAGGGAACGGATCCGGGATTCGTCATCCTGGGCGCGGAGCGGGGCGGCCAGGAGGGCGGCAAGAAAAAGCAATTGGAGGCAGATGGGTTTCATAAAGACAGTATTATTTCCACGTCGTGTTGCACGGAAGATAGAAAAACTTCGGCACGCATACCTATGGGAACCTGCAAAGCGAAGAGCCAGGCGGAGCGGTGGCGACGCTTCGCGTTTTCCCTTTTTTATTCCTGTCCGCTTGCCAGAGCAAGCTTTCCGGATTTTCGCGCTTGCGCGCGACAATCCGTTCTATCCCTTA
>NZ_JAMXIB010000008.1 GCF_024006985.1 Robiginitalea marina | reverse complement strand
TTTTATTCCTGTCCGCTTGCCAGAGCAAGCTTTCCGGATTTTCGCGCTTGCGCGCGACAATCCGTTCTATCCCTTACTGCAAATAGAAAAGTGAAGCGCCGATGGCGCTTCTAACTTTTTTCCTTTAGCCTGGCTTTCGAAAGTAAACTTTCGGCGCAGGCTAAACGAAAAAAGTGGTTTGCTTTCGCAAACCACTTTTCTGCTTGGTCGGGATGACAGGATTTGAACCTGCGACCCCTTCGTCCCGAACGAAGTGCGCTACCGGGCTGCGCTACATCCCGAAAAAGTGCGACAAAAATAGCAAATTCCTTTACAATTTTATTGAGGGGCTTCAAAGGTTTAGGCAAAGCATAGCGGATTTAGCCGGAACGCCCCCATTGGCCTGCCCAGGGCCATGCAGGGAAGCGTCCAGGGATCCGGGTAATCTGGGCGATGGGTACCTGTAATTATTTTTTGGTCGCCTTTGCGCCATCTATTTGAATTTACTGATATATTTACCGGAAGGGAAGAAAGCCCTTTCCTGTTCGGGGTAGATACCCAAAAAAGGCAATTTACCCCAATCTGAAAGTTCCCAAGGGGAACGCAATGTAAGATGGTATTGCGTTTGTGAAAAATCTCCACAGGTTTGAAGTTTACTTTTTAATATTAACTACTTATTACTTAAATTATGAAATACTTCCATTCCCTTTTAATCGTATTGGCGCTCTCCCTGACAAGCTGTGGGAGTTCTGTAAAAGTCCTTAGTTCATGGAAAGGGGAACCCGGGACCATTGAAAAATTCAAACAGAAAAATGTACTTGTAATCGCCCGGACAGCCGATAACCAGGCCCGTACGGCCTTTGAATCTGAAATTGTAAAGGGCATGACCGAAAGGGGGATTAAGGCTACGGAAAGTTATAAGAAAGTCCCCAGGTTGAACCCCCAGCGCGAAGTCAGTGAAGAACGGGCGCAACAGGTCCTGGAAATGATCCAAAGCGAGGGATTTGACGCCATTGTACTGACCACCGTGAAAGACAAACAGCAAACGACCCAAACCACTACTTCCGGGGTATCGGTAGGTATGGGGTATGGCGCCTACTACCCGGGCCATTATGGGGGCTTTAACAGTTATTACCGCTATCCGTATGCCTATGGGCCTTATTACAGTGCCGGGGGCTACATCCCCACCGGCAGCACCACTACTACCTTTACCACGTATGTTCTGGAAACGGTGGGCTATAACCTCGATGAGGCCGAGGAGGACCAGCTGGTTTTTGTGGTGACCTCCGAACTATCCGATCCGAAGGATGCCTATAAGGCTGCGGAAAAGTATGTGGCCAAAATCTCGGAGGCCCTGGGCGGAGAGTAAGGTTCCCCGGGCACGTATTGACTTAAAAAAAAAATGCCGCCTGGTTCCTCCTGGCGGCATTTTTCTAAAGGGGCGATAAGGAATCAGTCATCCAATTCCCCAATGATGGGGATGCTCTCGAATAGCTCTGTGCGTATCTCGGCCTGGATATACGATTCGAGCTGGTGGAACTGGGCTGCCGCTATAGACCCGGCGGCCTTCCTGATTTTCTTGTAGTAGGTGTCGACGAGTTTGTTGTTGGCATTGCGGAGTTTGATGGCCTTGCCCATCAGTTCATCCGTTTGTTCGGCAGTGATCCCGCTGTACTCTTCGGCATACCGCCTGATCAGCTCAAAACGCTCCTTGCCAAGGAGTTTTCGCTTCACTTCGTATTCATCGTATAGTTTCCAGAAGGCGTCGGCCTGTTGGCCTTCCAAATTGATGAACATGGAGGTGATTTGTTTTTTCTCAGCTCCGAAGATGGACTGGATAAAGTCAATTTCTTCTACATTGGATTGGGCACGGCCCGACAGGATCCCCAGGATCAGCACGGACATGGAAATAAGGACTGTTTTCATACGGGTGTTTTTTCAGGTTATTAGGTGTGTTTCAAAAGAGCCGGCCCTAAATGTACGGTTTTAATTGTTTTTCCGGAATCGGGGGCATTGCCGGAATTGCAATTTTCCGATAGTGTATACCGGGGCGCCCTGGCCATCGGTCCAAAAGGTTCCGGATCAACACGCAAGGATCCGATGCAGGCCCCGTCATTTTCCAGCGTGTTTTGAAAGCGAGGTTTTGCTGGCCCAACCCCCCAAGGCCCGGGGCTATGGGCATTGACCCTTCCGTTTAAGGCCCTGGCGTGAAGCCCTTGTGCCAGAGGGGTGTGGCCAGGACCGCCCGAGGAGCGATATCTTTTTTTTGCAAAGATTTGGGTATTTTCGGTGGGGAAAAAGGTGAAACCACTAGCTTTCGGCCGCAAACAAAGTCGAAACTTCCGGTTCCCAACCCTATGCAAGGGATTTTGCGGATCCGAAAAATCGGTATGAAAGTAATTTTCAACACTGCCGCAGTAGTTCAACTCCTGCTGGTCATGCTTCTGCTGGCCCGGTGTTTCCTGATCGTGTGTCGTTGTGTTTTCCCGGTAGAGATTATCCCGTTTACGCAATCAAAATATTACCTTTAAGAACCAATCATACAATGCTTTAAACCCTCCAGTACTATGAAAAAAGTGATTCTCTTCTCCGTCTTAATGTTGCTTTCCCTGTCCTGGGGCTACGCCCAGGCCGTTGAAATTACCCCGACTTATGGCTACCAGTTCGGAAGCAAACTGAACTATGGCCCCAATTACATAAAATTGGATGACAGCGGCATGTTCGGGATATCCCTGGGCTACGAGATCCGTTCCAACTATATGCTTGAGGTTACCTATATCAACATGAGCACTGAACTCCGCATCCGCGACCGGATTGCCAGCCCTTCGGAGAGCAGGCTATCCGATCTCAATGCAGACTGGTTCATGCTCGGGGGGACCCGTTACTTCGGGAACGACAAAGTGCGGCCGTTTTTTGGCGGGCAGATCGGATTTTCCGTTTTTTCCCCCGACAACGTTGATCGCGATATCGCGCCCCGGGGCCTCGACAGTGTTACCAAGTTTAGTTTTGGGCTCAAAGGGGGTGTGGTGGTGATGTTTACCGAACG
Source organism: Robiginitalea marina (assembly GCF_024006985.1). Lineage (GTDB taxonomy): Bacteria > Bacteroidota > Bacteroidia > Flavobacteriales > Flavobacteriaceae > Robiginitalea > Robiginitalea marina. The sequence goes on along the minus strand of NZ_JAMXIB010000008.1, from coordinate 120,690 downwards.
CGTGGGCCTGAATTTGCAGGGCAACCTGTTGTTCCCGGTGGAATGGGGCGGATTTTACGTCGGCGCCGGCACCGGTGGGGTGAGCTCGGGGGTAAATGTGGGCAGCACCATTGTCATGGGCGGTTTCAGCGGAGGGCTGGTCTTCCGTTTGGGGACCTAGGGGCTTTTCGAATGCTGCAAGGCTTCATGGTCCTCCCTCGCCAGGGGAGACCAAGGCCTTCCCTCTCCGTTTGAGGGGTTATCCCGGGCCACCGTTGGTGGATAGGCATAAATCCCGGCCCGAACCTATTGCACCAATCATTATTTTATTATCTTTCAGGAGTTCCCCACTTAATAACCAACATCAAAGGGTCTTATGGTGGCTCCTCAGATTTTTGTTGCCAGGGATATTAATGAGATGGCCTCCGCCTTTGTAGGCTGGCAGATGGACGTCATCCAGCAGGAAAAGGGCACTTTCCAGGGCAACCTAAGGGGCTTTTCCCAGCTCGAGGGGAAGGTGAATTTTTATTCCGCATATACCGGAAAGCGGGTATTTGCCAATGGCCACCACCTGAAGGGGAGCGTTATGTTCACCTTCATTGATTGCCCGGGCCGGTGCATCTGGAACGGAGAAGAGGTGACCCGGTCCAAACTGCTGGTCACTGATGCCGAAAGGGGCCTGGATGTGGATGCGGCTTCTGGCTTTACCTCCTATTCGGTGAGTATCGATGAGGCCCTGTTGGTCGCCTGGTTGAGGTCTGAAGGGATCCCCCTGCCCCTGAGTTGGAACTTCACTATCGATTTGCAGTCGGTCAAACGGCGTGCAACAGCAGGGAACCTCAGATGGATCATCATTAATGCGATTCAATTCGGGAAATTTGAAGTGGCAGAATTGAAATGGGCCCTTTATGAGTTGCTGAATCCGGAGTGCCAGAATTGCATGAAGTATATCGCCGTGAACTTTGTGGCCATACACGAAATCGTCGAGTTCATCCACCAGACTATCCGGTCTGGGAAGGATGTGGACGTGGAAGCCCTGGTGGACCTGTATGGCGGGCCCATGCGCACGTTATATTACAATTTCAAAAAGTATACGGGGTTTACCCCGCACCGGTATATCAAGAACCTGAGGCTTGCCATGGCCCAGAAACTGTTAAAAGTGGCCGATCCCTCGTTTACAGAGGTACGGGCTATTGCCTACCAGTTGGGATTTATGCATTTGGGCCAATTTTCAGCGGATTATAAGGGACTTTTTGGAGAAGTGCCTTCGGAAACCCTTAGGCGAAGGCAGGTCTTGCAGTAGGGACCATTGTTCGGGTTCCCCGGTATCCGATTGGCCCGGTGGCGCTCAAGGGCTGGTGGTGGCACTACCGACAGGGTTTTCCTGAATAAAGTATATGTTCACAGTTTATTTTCCCGGGTAATGTTGCAAAATCCTGATAGTGTCGTGCTCAAAATGTATTTTCTTCGAAGCGGGGTTTATGCCTGTTTCCCTGGTCTATGAGGGAGGCAAAACACGTACTCGAGAACCTGTAGCTATCCATTTTAAAATAATCAACCTAAATACTTTAAAACTTATGAGAACTCTTGCCGAATGGAAAAAGTTAATTCTGATTGCCCTGGTCCTGGGAGTTTCGGCGTCCCTGGAGGGGCAAAAAAAGCCGAACATCCTGGTAATTTGGGGCGATGATGTCGGATACTGGAACATCAGCCACAACAATCACGGGATGATGGGGTACAACACCCCCAACATAGACCGAATTGCAAAGGCTGGACTTTCCTTTACGGATTATTACGCCCAGCAGAGCTGTACCGCGGGCCGGGCAGCCTTTCTGGGAGGCAATGTGCCCGTGCGGACCGGGATGACCAAGGTAGGTATGCCCGGGGCGCCCCAGGGCTGGCAAAAAACCGATGTTACCATTGCCACGGTCATGAAGAGCCAGGGCTATGCCACCGGCCAGTTTGGGAAAAACCACCAGGGGGACCGGGATGAGCACCTGCCCACCATGCACGGATGGGATGAATTCTTGGGGAACCTCTACCACCTGAATGCCGAGGAAGAGCCTGAGAATGAGGATTACCCGGCCGGGATGGTGCTGGCCAACGGGAAAAAGTTTGAAGAGGTTTTCGGACCCCGCGGTGTAATCCACAGCTGGGCTGACGGCAAAGGCGGCCAGCGGATTGAAGATACCGGTGCCCTGACCAAAAAACGGATGGAAACCATCGATGACGAAACCGTGGCCGCAGCCAAGGAATTCATCAAGAAGCAGGTTGACGCGGGTCAGCCTTTCTTCACCTGGTGGAACGGGACCCGGATGCACTTCAGGACGCATGTGCGCGAAGACCGCAGGCACCCTGGAAATGACGAGTATACAGACGGGATGATCGAGCATGATATGCATGTGGGCATGTTGCTGGATTACCTGGAAGAACTCGGGATCGCCGACAATACCATCGTGTTTTATTCCACCGACAACGGCCCCCACTTCAATACCTGGCCGGATGCGGGTACCACCCCGTTTCACGGCGAAAAGAACAGCAGCTGGGAAGGCGCTTACCGCGTCCCTGCCTTTATCAAATGGCCGGGCAAGTTTCCGGCCGGTGAGAACCGAAACGGAATCGTATCCCATGAGGACTGGCTGCCTACCTTCGCTGCCATTGCGGGAAACCCGAAGGTAGCCGAACAACTCCGCAATGGGGTAAGCCTGAACGGAAGGAGTTATAAAAACTATATCGATGGGGTCAACCAGCTGGATTACCTGATGGGTAAAACTGATGAATCGGCCCGCAAGGGTTTCATTTATGTAAACGACGGCGGGGAGGTTGTGGCCCTTCGCTACGGACCCTGGAAGGCGATGTTCCAGGTCCAGCGTGCCAAGCAATTGTCCCTCTGGTTTGAGCCTTTTGTCAAGTTGAGGGGACCGTACCTGTTCCATTTAAGGAGGGACCCTTTTGAGAAGGCCCTTGAGGGATCCAATACCTATTGGGACTGGTATATCGACCGGGCTTTTGCCCTGGGGGGCATGCAGTATTACGCCATGAACTGGCTAATGACCTTCAAGGATTATCCGCCCAGCCAGGTACCCGGCGACTGGAGCCTCAGTACCATTGAAGAGCAGATCAAGGGGATGATTCCCGGCAGTAAGTAACTTTAAGGTACTAAATCAGGATTTTAAAAGGCCGCCTTTGTTTCGGGCGGCTTTTTGTTTAATTGGAAAATTATCCCTGTTATGAAAGTGAACATTTATACAAGCCTGTTGATGGCACTCCTCCTGGTCCCTTGTTCATGCAAAGAACAAACCCCACCGGAGGGCGAAACCGTATCTGTCGAAACCACCTCTGTGGACCCCCTGCCTTCCTGGAACGAAGGTAAAACCAAGGAGGCTATCATGGCTTTTGTGGAAGGGGTAACCAGGGAAGGCAGCCCAACCTTTGTCCCTCAGGCTGACCGCATCGCAACCTTTGACAATGATGGAAACCTCTGGTCGGAGCAACCTTTTTATTTTCAGTTGCAGTTTGCCATCGACCGGGTCAGGGCCATGGCTTCCGATCACCCCGAATGGAAGGACCAGCAGCCATTTAAAGCCCTGCTGGAAGGGGATATGCAGGCCCTGATGGCTGAAGGGGAACCCGGGCTCATTAAACTGGTGATGGCCTCTCATGCAGGCATGACTACAGCTGACTTTGACGCCTCTGTGAAGGACTGGCTGGAAAGGGCCAGGCACCCCCGGTTTGACCAGCCCTACAATACACTGGTCTACCAGCCCATGCTGGAATTGCTGGACTACCTCCGGGACAACGGGTTTACCACCTTTATTGTTTCCGGAGGAGGGATTGATTTTATGCGCCCCTGGACCGAGGAGGTTTATGGCATCCCCCCCCACCAGGTGGTGGGCAGCAGCATTAAAGCCGAATTTGACTACAACGCAGGGTCCCCGGTGATCCGCAAACTGCCGGAACTGGATTTCATCGACGACAAGGCCGGCAAGCCCGTGGGTATCCATAAATTTATTGGTAAAAAACCCATATTCGCCTCCGGAAACTCCGACGGGGACCTGCAGATGCTCCAGTATACGGCTTCCAACCCGAAGGGCGCCTTTATGCTGTACCTCCATCATACGGATGCAGAACGGGAATGGGCCTATGACCGGGATTCCCATATCGGCCGCCTCGACAAGGGCCTGGATGAGGCCCGGGAAAAGGGTTGGACCGTTATCGATATGAAAACCGACTGGAAAGTGGTTTATCCCTTCCAGACAGTGGAATAGCCTCTCAGGACAGGGTTGGCTGTCAGGGTTTTATGGAAGCATTGGTGTTTTAAGGTGCGAAAGGAAATTGCAGCCTTGTGGTGTACCTTGCCGTTGGGGGAGGGGTCATTGCCCCCATTCAAGGAGGATTGCACTTCCCGGTTTTTCCGTCAAAACTCAAAATTCGTGACGAAGTTCAACTGATGGAAGTTGCTGATATTGAAAATGACCTCGGGCGCGTTGTTGTTCAGGTTGTTTTTGTAGACGTACAGCAGCTGCATGTGCATTCCTTCCAGAAAACCCTTGAAGGCGTAGTCCAGTTTCAGGTTCACCTGCTGGTAGGCATCCAGGTTGTATTTATTGAATTCGTAGGCATTAACCTCGGGCCCGAAAAGCCGGGTGTATTCCAGGCCCCCGGTGAAGTGGTCCCTTCCAAAATGCACTTCTGTCCCCAGGGTAATGATATCTGTATCCCCAAAGCCCTCGAGGCGCGAGCGTTGCGTGGAGGTGTAAAACTGGTCCCGCCCCAGTTCCCTGGGGAAGAGGTAGCGGCCTGTGTCAAACGCATGGGTATAGGCACCCCATAGGTCCCAGTCCCCAAAGTGGTAGCGGACCCTTCCACTGAGCACCTGCCCCCGCTCCCCGGGTTGCATGTAGCGCTGTTCGTATTCCAGGTCGTTCTGGAAGCCATCCGGGAACTGGACGGAGTACTGCAGGCCAAGGCCCCAGGCGTTCTTGCGGTATTCCAGGGCTGCCCAGGTAATATGGGAAATATGGTGCAGGTAATACTGGTAGAATTCCAGCCTGAAATCGCGCAGGCGGGTGTGGTACCCCAACATGGCCAACCCGTCTGACTCCAGGTGTTCGTGGTATTCCGCCTCCGTGCCGTCTGGCTGGAACCCATTGAAGGAAAGGCCGATCCCTTCATTGAAATCGAACCATTCCACGGTGCTCCGGGGCGAAATCCGGTCAATCCAGGTCACTTGCAGGTGGTGGTTATCGGCCGGGGCGTAGTTCAGCCAAAAGCCCTTGAAGGCAAAGGGCTTCATGCGGCCGTCGGACCGGTTCAGCAAGGGGGTGTCTTCTATTTCCATTTTTCCGTAGGTGATATTCCCCCTGGAAAAATTGTACCGGACGTAGAGTTCCTCAAGCCGGTCCAGGTCATTGAAGTTCCCCAGGTTCAGGATGTCGAAGAGTTCATGCTCCCACTTGGAGACCCGCCCGACAACCGGATCCGGCTCATTCAGGTCGTTGGAAAACAGTTTGTAGGTGAAGATTCCGGCCGCCCCGAACTCAAAATTATAGAATTCGTGGGAGCGGAACCGCATGGAGCCGCCTATGGCGTTTGCATAGTAATCCCTGAGGCTGCCCTCATTGTGGGTGCTCATAAAGAAGTTGCGCAGGTGGCCCGTGATGGTCCCCAGCCCGAAGAACTCCTGCAGGGAATGCAACCCCCCATGGATTTCCTGGGTGGTATCAGGGAGTTGGTGCTCCAGCATGTTACGTTCTTTTGCTTTGACAGGATTTACATGCTGGGAACGGAGGGAAGGTCCACCTGCGATGAGGAGTATCCCGAGCAGCGGGATGATCCCTTTTCTGGTAAGGAAAGGCATAGGACGGTAATTTCGGTAACCCCAAAGTTGTGAATTAATGGTGAACCGGAAAGTGACAAAAGTCACCTTACTCCCGTAAATCGATTTTCCAGATTTTCTGAAGCCTTTTGATCAGGGGGTTTACGGTCAGACCCTGCCCGATGATGGAGAAAATCACCACCACATAGGTCATTACCAGGAAAAGGTCCCGGTACATTTCCTGGGTCAGGCCCAGGGCCAGGGCAATGGAAATAGCCCCCCTCAGGCCACCCCAGGTCATCACCAGGTTGGTATGCGGCAGGAATTCCAGGGGCCTTTGAAAAATGCGCACGGGTAACAGCAGGGAGGCATACCGGCACAGCAGGGCTATGGGGATCATCAGGACCCCGGCCAGGATGTATTCCGATTCTAGGTCCAGGACCAGGATTTCCATCCCGATCAGGACAAAGAGGATGGTATTGAGCAGGATGTCGATCAGTTCCCAGAATTTATCCACATAGGTTTCCGTGATTTCCGACATGGCCAGGGAACGGTTCCGGCTGCCACCTACAAAAAGCCCGGCGATGACCATAGCCAGGGGTCCCGATACATGCAAGTACTGCGACAGGACGATCCCCCCCATTACGGCAGCCAGCGAAATAATCACCTCCACGGCATAATCGTCGATGCGGCGCATCATCTGGAAGGTGATCCACCCCAGTACAACCCCCAGCATGACCCCCCCGAATACCTCGTGGACAAAGAGTTGGCCCACCTCCAGGATGGAGAATTCCGCCCCCGGGCTTTTTGCCAGGCTGAAAATGGTGAGGAAAATGACCACTCCAACCCCATCATTGAAAAGGGATTCTCCCACGATTTTGATCTCCAGCTTTTTGGGTGCCCCAATCTGCTTGAGGATCCCAAGGACGGCAATGGGGTCGGTAGGGGAGATCAGGGCCCCGAAGAGCAGGCAGTAAATGAAGGGGACTTCCATCCCAAACAACCGCACCACGTAATAGCTCGCCCCCCCGATCAGGAAGGTCGATACCAGCACCCCAAAGGTGGCAAAGGCAAGGATTGGCCACCGGTGCTTCTTTAATTTCTCCAGGTCCGTATGCAGGGCACCCGCAAAAAGCAGGAACCCCAGCATGAGGTCGAGCAGGACGGTCTTGAAGTCAATATGGGTGATGATATAGCGCTCCGCCTCCAGCAGGGAATCGTCGATATAGCTCAGGGCAAATACCGCCAGGGTAAAGGCAATGCTGATCACGGTAAGCCCTATGGTGTTTGGCAGCTTGATAAAACGCACGTTCCAGTAACCGAATACAGCGGAGATCAGTACCAGAATGGTGGTGATGACAAAGTAGTTCATAGGGCCGGGTGTTATTGAAGGGGAATCCCGAAAGTACACCATATCTGCAAATACGTCAAGAAAAATCCGGGCCATCGGCCCGGATTTTCACAGGAACTTGTTCTTGCAAGCCACTAATTGATCCGCTTGATAACCAGGCTGGAAACCCGGTTGTTGATGCCGGTGGGCAGGCAACCCTCGTCCCGGGTATAGTGGGCCAATTGATTCAGGCAATTATTGACAACCCGGGTCCGGGAGCCACACCAGGAGATTCAGATCGATTGTTCGATAGGTACCACCACGGCCTTGATCGGGTTGTTGGTTTCCAGGGTGGCATTAAAGGCCCGGATCAGGCCGAAAAGGCCCTCGATGTGCCCCTGGTCTGTAAATGAAAAAAACAGGCTGGATTCGTTCCCCCCCCGCTCCCCGGGAAACCAGCTCCGGGCCATCATCAGGGAAGGGGCCGTCTTGTAGCCGTCGATTTCCGAACCGCTGAAACTCTCGATGCCGGCCTGCTTGAAAAGCCGGAGGACATCGCCCTTGAACTGTTCTACTGCTGTTACGATTACCAGTTTCATCTTACTCTTCTTTATGGTTTTTTCGCTCTATGAGGTAATACACCAGGGGCACCACCAGTAAGGTCAGTACCGTGGAGGCAATGGTCCCCCCCATAAGGGAGATGGCCAGCCCCTGGAAAATGGGGTCAAACAGGATCACAAAGGCCCCGATGACCACGGTCCCGGCCGTAAGCAGGATGGGGGTGGTGCGCACCGCCCCGGCTTCGATCACTGCTTGCTTCAGGGGGACCCCGTCGGCCACGCGCAGGTTTACGAAATCGATCAGCAACACGGAGTTCCGCACCATGATGCCCGCCAGGGCAATCATCCCGATAAAGGAGGTGGCCGTAAAAAAGGCGTCCAACAACCAGTGTCCGATCACGATCCCCACCAGTGAGAGGGGGATGGCCACCATCATGACCACCGGGGCCTTGAAGTTCTGGAACCAGCCCACGATCAGGATGTAGATGATGACGATCACCCCGGCAAAGGCCAGGCCCAGGTCGCGGAAAACCTCCATGGTCACCTGCCATTCCCCGTCCCATTTCACGGTAAAGTCATCTTCGTACTCCGGGGCGTTCAGGTAGCGTTCCTCCAGGGTGTACCCCGGGGGCAGGGGAAGGGCCTTCAGGCGTTCTTCCATGCCCAGGATCGCATATACCGGGCTTTCCAGTTCCCCGGCCATGTCGGCCAGCACATACACCACCCTCTTGAGGTTTTTACGGTAGATGCTGTAGGGTTTTTGTCCTTCCTGTATCTCCACCAGGTCGCCCAGGGGTACCACCCCCCCCTGGCCGGAGCGGACCTGGAGCTGGGAAATATCCGCCACGGACGCCTTTTCTTTTTCATCCAGGGCCAGCACCATCCCCACCTGGTCCAGGGCTTTTTCGTCGTACAGGGCGCTGATGGGCTCCCCGGAAAGGGCCAGGTGCATGTTCCGGGTAATCTGGCCCGGGGCTACCCCGTAACGCAGCGATTTTTCACGGTCTACCTGGTAGGTGAATTCCACCTGTGGTTCTTCCACCATCCAGTCCACATCCACCACATCCCGGGTCCGGGCCAGGAGCTGCTGCAGGGAATCGGCAAGTACAATCTGCTGGTCGTAATCGGGCCCGTAAACCTCGGCTACGATGGTGGAGAGGACCGGGGGCCCCGGGGGCACTTCCACCAGCTTCACATTGGCGTTGTAGGCCGCCCCGATCCGCTGGATTTCCGGGCGCAGGGCTTTTGCGATGTCGTGGCTCTGGGCCGACCGGTCGTGTTTGTCTGTAAGGTTTACCTGGATGTCGGCCATGTTGCTGCCCCCCCTCAGGTCGTAGTGGCGCACCAGGCCGTTGAAGGTAATCGGGGCGGAGGTGCCCACATAGGCCTGGTAATTCACCACCTCGGGCCGGGTGCCCAGGTACTGCCCGATTTCCCGGGCGACCACCGCGGTGCGTTCCAGGGTGGTGCCCTCGGGCATGTCGATGACCACCTGGAACTCGTTCTTGTTGTCAAAAGGGAGCATCTTCACCGCCACGGCGCGGGTGAAGAACATGGCGACCGACCCAAGCAGCAACAGCACGGTAATCCCCAAAAACAGGTATCGTTTTTTGCGGTTCTCGATCAGGGGTTTTTCCAGGCGCTCATACCAGCGGTAGATAAAGGTCTTCTGCAGGTCTTCTGAACCCTGTCCAGGGTCCTTAGACCCTTCTTTGTCTTTTTCCCTGAGCAGGAGGTACCCCAGGTAGGGGGTGATGGTCAGGGCCACAAACAGCGACAGGATCATGGCGATGGACGCCCCGATGGGCATGGGCGACATATAGGGTCCCATCAGGCCGGAGACAAACGCCATAGGCAGGACCGAGGCGATCACGGTAAAGGTCGCCAGGATGGTGGGGTTGCCCACCTCGTTGATCGCATACAGGGCGGCCTGCTTAAAGGGTAGGCGCTTCATTTTAAAGTGCCGGTGCATGTTTTCGGCAATGATGATGGAATCATCCACTACGATTCCCGTAACGAATACCAGGGCGAACAGGGTAATCCGGTTCAGGGTGTAGTCGAGCATATAATAACTCAACAGGGTCAGGGCGAAGGTGATGGGCACCGAAAGGAAGACGACCAGGCCCCCCCGCAGCCCCATGGCCAGCATCACCACCAGGGTCACAGCCACAATGGCGCCGATCAGGTGCATCAGGAGTTCCGAAACCTTTTGGGAGGCCGTTTCCCCGTAATTCCGGGTCACTTCCACATGGACGTCATCGGGGATGAGGTTTTGCCTGAGGGTTTCCACCTTATCGAGGATCACCTGGGAAATCTTCATGGCATCGGCCCCTTTGCGCTTGGCCACCGAAATGGTTACGGCCGGGTACTCCGAAGGGTAGTCCGCGCCCCGGGCGCCCGCCTGCCCGAAGCCCATGGAAACGTAATTCACCGGCACCTCGGGGCCATCCACCACCGAGGCGATTTGCTTCAGGTACACCGGATGCCCGTCCTGGACCCCGACAATAAGGTTTTCCACCTCCTGGGCCGACCGGAAGAACCCACCGCTTTTCACCAGGAATTCCGTATCGTTCCGGTCAAAGCTGCCGGCGTGGGCCTGGGTATTGGCACCCTGTACCGTTTCAGCCACTGCGGCAAAATCCAGCCCGCTGGCGGCCAGCCGGTCCTTATCCAGGACAATGCGCAACTCGCGGCTTCGGCCCCCAATCCGTTTGGTCACCGAAACTTCCGGCACTTTTTCGATTTCTTCAGCCAGTTCCCCGGCCATTTTTCCCAACTGGAAGTCGTCGTAGGTTTCGCTCCACAGGGTGAGGGCCAGCATGGGGACATCATCAATGGCCCGGGTTTTCACCAGGGGGAAACTAACCCCCCGGGGCATTATGTCCATGTGTTTGTTGATCTCGTTGTACAGCTTCACAAAGGAGCGCTCAATGTCTTCCCCCACGTAGAACTGCACGATCACCATGGCCTGTCCCTGGCTGGCTGTGGCGTACACGTATTCCACCCCGGGAATGTTGAAGACCAGTTTTTCAAGGGGCTTGACCACCCGCGATTCCACTTCCTCAGGGCTGGCCCCCGGGTAGCGGACAAAGATGTCTGCCATGGGGACATCGATCTGGGGCTCCTCCTCCCTGGGGATTAGGAAGGAGCTGTACACCCCGATGACCATGAAGACGATCATCAGCAGTACGGTGAGTTTGGAATCTATAAAGGCTCGGGCGATTTTGCCGGCTAATCCGTCTTTCATCTTTAGAATCTTCTGGTTACTGAATCCGGAGCGGGGCCCCGTTATAGAGTTTTCCTTCGGCGGAAATGATCAGGGTTTCCCCGGGCCGGAGTCCGGAAAGCACTTCCACCTGCTCCCCGTATTCCCGGCCCAGGCGGAGCCAGCGCAACAGGGCTGTCTGGCTTTGGCTGACCGTGTAGACCCCGGTGAGCTGGCCCTGGGTCACTATGGCTTCGCGGGGGATCAACAGGGACCCCCGGGCTGGCCCTGCTTTGGGTTGGCCCGGGAAGCGGACACTGGCATACATGCCCGAGCGGAGCCCTTCCACTGGTTTGGGAAGGCTAATCGTCACCCGGTATTGCCCTCCTGTGGCCATGGCGGAGGAGCTCAGCTCGCTTACGGTTCCCGGGACTTGCAGGCCCAGGGATTTGATGAGGACCCTGGCCGTGTCGCCCTCCCGTACCCTGCTAACCTCATTCTCGGGTACCAGGGCGCTCACCTTGAAGCGTCCGGGGTTCTCCAGGCCCAACAGGGGCATTCCCGGGCTGGCCAGGTCCCCTTCTTCGGCATATTTCTGGGTGATTACCCCCGAAAAAGGCGCCCGGATGCGGACGTATGACCCTTCGGCTTCCACTTCGTTTTCCATTTCGCGGGCCGCATTCAGCCGGGCGGCAGCCATTTCAAAACGGGCCGCCATATCGTCCAGTTCCTTTTGGGAGGCACTTTCGGAGGCATAGAGGTTCTGGAACCGCTCGAAATCTTTCCGGGCATTTTCATAAGCGGCCTTCGCCTCGGCCACCCCGGCCCGGGCCTGGGCTGTTTTCGCCTGCAAGCCTTCATTTTGGAGGGAGACCAGGAGTTGACCTTCGTTTACAGTTTCCCCAACCCTGGCATGGATGCGGGTGATGTACCCCATCATCCGCGTACTTACCCGGGCGCTTTGCCCGGCTTCCACCTTGCCGCTGATCGTTAGGAAGGCGGGCTCCTGGCCGGCCCCGGTCGGGACCACCCTGACCGCTACCGGGGACATGTTGCCGTTGGCGTCAGGAGTGGAAGAATCCCCGCAGCCCGAAGAGAAAAGTGTGGCAGCTAAGGTGAGTAAAAACAGGTTTGATCGTTTCATGATTCCATTGTATTAGGGAGATGGATCCGCGGGATCCGGAAGATTTATTTATGGATTATCCTGCATTAAAAAATCCAGGTACGCCAGGGCGTAATTATATTCGAAAAGGGTTTGGTAGTACTCCAGCTGTTTTTGCGCGTACTGGGTTTCCGCGAACAGGAGGTCTGCGGTTTTCTCCAGGCCTTCCCCATATCGGTTGGTCCGGATGCGAAGCGACTCCCCTGATTGCCGCAGGGCCTGTTCACTGGTTTCCAGGTTAAGGCGGGCATCTTCGAAATTCCTTTGGGCCCGGGCCAGTTCCATATTGCTGCGGGCCTGGTATTGTTCCCATTCCAGCTCCGATTTCCGGAGTTCCGCCTTGCTCTTTTCGGCCCTTGCCAACCGTTGCGACCCCTTGAAGAGGTCCCAACTCAGTTGGGCCCCAAGGGTATAGCCACTGGCTCCGGTCCTGAACAGTTCGTCGTCGAACAATTCATACGACCCGAAGGCGTTCAGGGTGGGTAAAAAGGCCATTTTATCGGCCTGGTAGGCTTTCTGGTAGGCCTCGGAAGCCAGTTTTACCGCCTGCAGGTCGGGCCGGTTTTCGGGTACTGCGTCTTGCAGCCGGGGTTCGTAGGGCACCTTTGCCAGGCTATCTGCCGGGCGATAGGTGCCGGGTTGGGGGGCATTCATCAGGAAGCCGAGGTAATCCGAGGCATTTTCCACCTGGCTGCGGGCGGCCTGCAATTGGTTGCTCACTTCCCCCACGCGAACGGAGGCGGCCAGCAGGTCAGCCTTTTGCAGCAGGCCTTCCCGGAACCGGTCTGCTGCGATCTTTTCGTTGGCCGTTGCCGCTTCCAGGGCTTTTTCCAGGACCCCGACCCCCTTGTAGGCCAGTTGCAATTGCATATAGGCCTTCCGGGATTCCAGGGCGAGGTAGTCGCGGCTCCGCTCGCGCTGCAGGGCCGTCGCTTCCATTTTCAGGCGCGCAGCCTGCCGTTGGTACAGGCCTGAGACCTGGACCACGGGCTGGTACACCTCCAGCCGGGTCGCGAAGTTATCGGTCCGGTCGGGGTCGTTTAACCGGGCCGGGTCGAAATCGGAGGCCTGCAATACTTCCTGGTTCAGGCGGGAACCAAAAGCCATCAGGGGGTTGGTGGTCGTGAAGCCGGTGTGGGAGGCGCTGATGCTGGGCAGGAACACCGACCGCGTTTGCCGGTAATCGGCCCGTGCCTGTTCGAAATCGGCCCCGGCAATCTTCAGGCCGGTGTTGGCCTCCAGGGCGCGGGTTAAGGCTTCCTGTTGGGAAATCGGCACTTCCTGGGCCTGCAACAGGGCCAGGGGCCCCGGGAGGAAGATCATCAGTCGGAGTAGGACTCTGGACATGTTCGTCGTTTTTGTTTGGGCCAAAATTACCCCGGTATTCCGCGCCTTACAGTAACTTTCGTTACCTAGGCTGGAACACGGGTAAAGGCCGACAGACCTGTCCGGGATTGGGGTAATACGGAAAAAAGGAACCTTACCAAGTGGTTCGTCAGTTACAGGTTTCCCTGCCAGACTCCAGGATGGCGGTGTACGCTTCCTGGCTGAGGTATTGGGGGGTGTAGGAAGCCCCAAGGGCTTCCAGGCTGGCGCTGAAGGCGCGCAGGTGGTTTCGGGAACCGCATTGCAGGCTGCTGTAGACCCCAGTCAGGGCGGGAACGGAAGTCTGGTCGATCATGGCTTGCAGATCTACAATATCGAGATCTTCAATGGTGCAGCCCACAACCAGGGCCGCTTCCAAATCCGCTTCTCCCCGGGCGACCAGGGCATCGTACAGGCCCTGCAACTCCTCGTTGTTGTATGCACCGGGAGGCAGCGATTCATAGTCCACGCCATAGGTTGTCAGCAGTCCTTCCACAGACCCCACGTGCTGGATTTCACTTTGGGTAATATTGTCGAAAATCCGGCCCCCCCACAGGGAACCCAGGTAGGTATAGACGTTCCGGGCCAGCTTTTCCTCTTCCAGCAGGTATAGCAGGGCTTGCTGGTCCTCAGGCCCGAGGGTTTGTTCCGTTGTGATGGTTTCATCTGCAGCATCACCGTCGGAGTCGCATGAAAGGTTCGTTAGGCCAAGCGCAAGGAGGCCCGCAAGGAGCCCTCGCAGGTGGAGGGAAGAAGTGAGGGTCATAGTATTTTTTGTTAAATACGGGCTTTTAACAGTGGTGGTCAGCAATCTGGGTTACCGAATCGAAATCCCGTTCCTGAGGCCGGGCGGTTTTCTTAATAACTGGTTTCGTCCAGTTTTACCTTTCCACGGAAGGTGCGGTAAACGAACAGGGTATACCCCGCCACCAGCGGGGCCCCGATCGCTACAATGACCATCATGATCTTCAGCGATTTGGTCGAGGAGGCCGCATTGTAGACCGTAATGTCATAGGCCGGATTCAGGCTTGAGCGCAACAGGACCGGGTAGAGTTCCACGGCCACGAGCACCAGCAGAAAACTAATGGTGAGGGACGAGAACAAGAAGGCCAACCGGAATTTTTTTCGGGTGGCCAGCCGGGGTACGTTGGCAATACTCAGAAAGGTCAGCAGCGGTATCACAAACAGCAGGGGTTCCTGCTGGAAATCATCGGAGAGGTGGGGGATGTAGAGCAGCGTATACAGGGTGGTGATCCCAAAGCTTACCATGAAAAAAACCATCCCGCGCCGAAGCAGCGACTGGATTTTGTCATAGAGTTGCCCCTCGGTCTTGAGGAGCAGGAAGATGGCCCCGTGCATCATAAAAAGGGAAAGGGTGGTAGCCCCGGTGAGCAGCGCATAGGGGTTCAGGAATTCAAAGAACCCGCTGCCGGCGTACTGGTAATCGGGTCCGATCTGTATCCCCTGCAGCACATTGCCGAGCACCACCCCGAGCAGGAAGGCCAGCATGATGCTGGAAATGCTGTAGGTAGTGTCCCAGGTCTTTCTCCACCAGACCATCGGTTCCTTGCTGCGGAATTCGATCGCCACGGCCCGGAAAATAATAAAGACCAAAAATAGCATGAACGGGATGTAGAGGGAGGAGAAAAAGGTCGCGTACATGACCGGGAACCCGGCGAAAAGGGCCCCGCCCCCGATGACCAGCCAGACTTCATTCCCGTCCCAAACCGGCCCAACGGCATTCAGGGCGATCCGCCGGCTTTTTTCTTTTTTGAAGAACAGGTGCCAGGCCCCCGCCCCGAAATCAAAACCATCCAGGATGGCATAACCGGAGAACAGGGCTCCTACCACGAGGAACCACCAGGTTGGGTAATCAATCCCGAGGAACGTTTCCATATCCGATCAGTTTTTGGTGAGCATTTCCGCAATCTCGCGGGTACGCGGCCTTCCTTCCCCGGGTTCCTCGTCGTAAGGCCCGTGATGGATTTTCTTGTGCAACAGGTACAGGAAAAGCACGAGCAAGAGGGCATAGACCAGGAAGAAAAGGATTAAGGAAAACAAGATCTGGTTTTCCGTAACGGATTGGGAAAAGGCATCCGAGGTGCGCAGCAGGCCATAAACAACCCAGGGTTGCCTCCCCATTTCCGCGGCGAACCAGCCGGCCTGGTTCGCAATCTGGGGCAGGAGGACGGCAAAAACAAACGCCCAAAGCAGCCATCGCTTTTGAAAGAGGCGCCCCCGCCCCCATTGGTAGCAGGCCAGCAGGGTAAGCAGGATGAGCGCCATGCCGATGGCCACCATTATGTGGTAAAACTGGAAGACGGCATTCACCTGTGGGGGACGCTCGTCTTCCGGGAAGGCATTCAGCCCGGTTACCGGGACCTCGGTATCGTATTCCAGCAGGTATGACAGGCCCCCGGGCACTTTGATCCCTGTGACGGTTTGCTTATCCTTGTCGACCCAGCCCAGCAGGTACATATCCGCCGGGGCGCTGGCCTCGAAATGCCCTTCCAGGGCAGCGAGTTTGGCGGGTTGGTTTTTGGCCACCCCGTCCGCGGAATGGTGCCCGGTCAGCAGTTGTCCCAGGGAAAAAATCGTGGCCACCACCAGGGCTATTTTAAAGGCCTTTTGGGAAATTTGCATAAAACGGCCTTTCAGCAGGTAGTAGGCGTGTACGCTGAGTACCAGGAACGCCCCGGCCAGGAAGGCCCCAAGCCAGACGTGGAGCAACCGGTCCACGCTCGACGGGTTGAAGACCATGGCCCAGAAATCCGTGATTTCTGCCCGGGCCTGTAACCCTTCCCCCACAATGTGGAACCCGGCAGGGGTTTGCTGCCAGCTGTTGGCCACCACGATCCAGATCGCCGAAAACATGGACCCCAGGAATACCCCTACGGTGGCCACCAGGTGGACCCAGGGTTTGACGCGGTTCCACCCGAACAGGAGGACGCCCAGGAACCCACTCTCCAGGGCAAAGGCGAAAATCCCTTCCGCGGCCAGGGCACTGCCGAACACGTCGCCCACATAGCGGGAATACACGGCCCAGTTGGTGCCGAACTCAAATTCCATCACAATCCCGGTCACCACCCCGATCCCAAAGGTCAGGGCGAAGATTTTGGTCCAGAACTTTGCCAGGGCATGGTATTCGGGGTTGCGTGTTCGCAGGTAAATGCTCTCGAAGATCACCATCAGCAGGCCCAGGCCAATACTCAGGGGCGGGTAGATATAGTGGAAGGCAACGGTGAAGGCAAACTGGATCCGGGCGAGAACTTCGGTTTCCATATAGGGTGGTTTATGGCATAAAGGTACCCGGAACCCGGCCAATGGGTAAGTAACCCGGGTTACAAGACTTGAATTTACTATAATTTTTTTCACCCTTTGCCAACACAGGCCCACGGTTGTCGCCCAAGAAGAATGCGGGTTCCGACAGCGGGTGTTGCAGGGCTTTGGCAACCGGGTCGATCCCCAACTTTGGTGGATAATGCCACAAAAAAACCCCTCCATCGGGGAGGGGCCTTATGTACAACGTATTCTTTTCGTTACGGCTTGAATTGTTCCACGGCCTCGCTCAGGTCATACACGGGCTGGCTTGAAATGGCGCCGGCCAGGATACTGCTGCCTGCCGCGCTCCGGTATCCGCCGGCACAATGGACCACCAGGGGCTTGTCGGCAGGGATTTCGGCTATCGAATTGCGAAGGTCGTAGAGGGGCTTGCTTAGGGCGCTTTCGAAGAATTTGCCCTCCTTTACCTCCCCGGGGTTGCGGATGTCCACTATGGTATAGGCCTCCGGGTGTTTTCGGAAATGGTCCAGGTCCAGGGCCTTCGAACGAACCGGTAACCCTTCTCCAGGGACCACAAGGGCCCGGATTTGTTTTTCATACCCTATTTTGGCCACGCGGCTGAGCACCGCTTCCCGCTCTGCGATGGAAGGAACCACCAGGTAGAAGGGTTCTTCGGGTTGGATAATGGAGCCCAGCCACGTCTCGATTTTGTCTTCCTCCTTGCGGGCCATGATGTTGATGCTTCCCGGGTAGTGGCCGGCTGCGAAAGCTTCGGCGTCCCTTGTATCCACTACGGGGATACCCTTTTCCAGGGCTTCCGGCTTGAACAGCAGGGGTACCGCAGCCACGGAGGGTTCAAAGGAATCGGGGCCCCCTTTGTTGAGGTCCACGTCAAACCCGAAATACGCGGGGATAAACGGCTGGTCTTTCAGGATTTCGGAAACGAAGGCTTCCTCGGTTTGCTCCCGGAACGCCCAGTTGCCCATACGCTCGTTGCCCAGGGTACTGGAAGCCTCGGAGGAAAGGTTCTTGCCGCAGAGGGAACCGGCCCCGTGGGCCGGGTAGATGAGCGTGTCGTCGGGCAGGTCGTTGAATTTTTCTTTAACGGTATGGTACATCATCCGGGCCAGTTCTTCGCGTTTGGCGGTCAGGTTTCCGGCTTTCTCACGCAGGTCCGGACGGCCCACATCGCCGATAAAAAGGGTGTCCCCACTAAACATGGCCGTGGTGCCTTCCGAGTCGCGCGCCATAACGCTGATGCTGTCGGGGGAATGGCCGGGGGTATTCAGGGCCCAAAGCTCCGCTTCCCCCAGGGTCATCCGGTCGCCCTCGTCAAAGGGCTTGTGTGGATAGCTGGCCCCCACCAGTTTGCTGGCGTAAATGGTTGCGCCGGTTTCGCGGTGGATCTGCAGGTGGCTGCTGACGAAATCGGCATGGGGGTGGGTTTCGAAAACGGCAGTAATGCGGGCCCCGTGGGCTTCCGCAAACCTGTAATAGGGCTCCGGGTCCCGGCCCGGGTCCACCAGGGCGATTTCCCCCCCGCTCAGGATGGCATAGGAATAATGGGCAAGTGGCTTGTCTTCAAATTGTTTTATGGTCATCGGTGTTGTTTTTAAACAGGGCACCCGTTTTTCCCGGGTGCCCGTAGTGTTCAATCAGGAGTGCTTTAAGTTACGAACTTACAGCGATTTTTTGGCGAGGTACCAGTCTGTTTTCTCCAGGCTGTCGTCGGCAAGGCGCTCATTGAGCTCATCCAGGGTTTTGGGCGGCGGCACGATTACCTTGTCGCCCTTCTTCCAGTCGAGCGGCATGGCTACCTTGTATTTGTCTGCCGTCTGCAGGGCCTCCAGGGCCCGCAGGATTTCATCCATGTTCCGTCCGACATTCAGCGGGTAGTACATGATCAGCCGGATTTTCTTTGCCGGGTCGATGAAAAAGACCGCACGCACGGCAGCCGTTTCGCTTTCGTTGGGCTGCAGCATGCCGTACAGTTTTGAAACTTTCATGTCCAGGTCGGCAATGATGGGGAAGTCGAAATACACCCCTGTGTTTTCCCTGACGTTTTGTACCCATCCGAGGTGGGCGTGGATGCTGTCTATGCTGAGGCCGATCAGGGCGGTGTTCAGGGCGTCGAATTCGCCTTTACGGGTGGCAAAGCCGCTCATTTCTGTGGTGCATACAGGTGTAAAATCGGCCGGGTGCGAAAACAGCACGGTCCACTGATCCGGGGCGAAGTCTGAGAATTTGATTTTACCTTTGGTGGTCATTGCGGTAAAATCCGGGGCCTGGTCGCCGATGCGGGGCATGGGGTTCCCTGTTTGATTTTCTTCCATGGTTATTGCGATTTATTGAAGTTAAAAGGTTCATTTTTTTGTCCTTACAAAGGTACCCACCCCCATTGGGCCCTGCAGTAACCTGGGTTACATACCCCGTGAACAGGACCAGGCCCCCTGGCTCCCTGTGCTAAGGGCTTTTTTCGGGTCGGAATTCCGGGGCATATCCTTATCTTTAAAGGCGATTAAAACCCGGATTATGCCATTTGACTGGAAAGGGGTCATGCCCGCACTCACGACTAAGTTCGATGCCAACGACCAGCTCGATCTCGCCCTTTTTGAGAAAAACGTCCACGCCCAACTCGAAGCCGGGGTGAGCGGGTTGATCCTGGGGGGGACCCTGGGGGAATCCAGTACCCTGGCCGAGGGCGAAAAGGTTGAATTGACGCGCAGGGCCGTGGCTTTGGCCGGCGGGCGTGTCCCGGTAATTGTCAATGTGGCGGAGGGGAGTACACGCAGCGCCATAGCGGCCGCGAAAACTGCCGGGGCGAACGGGGCAGCCGGGCTGATGCTGCTGCCCCCGATGCGATACCGCCCCACCCCCCAGGAGACCCTAACCTTTTTCCGGGAAGTGGCCTCCCATACCGACCTGCCCATCATGGTCTATAACAACCCTGTGGATTACGGTACCGAGGTGACCCTGGACCAGTTCGAATCCTTGCTGGACCAGTGTCCGAATATACAGGCCGTGAAGGAATCGACCCGGGACGTCTCCAACGTGACGCGTATTCGCAACCGGTTTGGGGATCGCCTGAACATCCTGTGCGGGGTCGACACCCTGGCCCTGGAAAGCCTGCTGATGGGGGCCGATGGGTGGGTAGCCGGCCTGGTGTGCGCCTTCCCCAGGGAAACGGTGGCCGTATATGCCCTGGCCCGGGCCGGCAAGATACGGGACGCCCTCGCCATTTACCGCTGGTTCCTGCCGTTGCTGGAGCTCGACATCAACCCGCAACTGGTACAGAACATCAAATTGGCGGAAGCCATGACCGGGCTCGGCTCCGAGCATGTCAGGGCCCCGAGGCTTCCCCTTGAAGGCCCGGAACGGGAGCGGGTCGCGGCCCTTATTGCAGGGGCCCTTAAAGATCGTCCGGAGCTTCCGGAGTACAAGGCGTATCTCTGATATCCGCAACGAGGTAATGGGGGCGCCCCCCAACAACAAGAAAAGCTTTTTTGATGCAAGAACCCATCACCGGAGAACAACTGATCGGATTTTCATCCTCTGCCCGCGGGAGCGATACCTTCCGGACCCATAACCCGAAGACCGGGGCGCCAACCCCCTGGAGCTTCCGCGAAGCCACCCGGGAGGAGGCAGAACTGGCCATGGCCCTGGCTTCCAAGGCCCATGAGGCCTACCAGGAGGTTCCGGGAAGGCGCAGGGCGGCATTCCTCAGGGCCATAGCCGGGGCCCTCGAGGCAGATGCGGAAATCCTGGTCCCTATATACATGGAAGAATCGGGCCTCCCGGAAGGCCGGGCCCGGGGCGAACTCGGGCGCACGGTGGGCCAATTGCGTGCCTTTGCCGATCTGGCAGCCGAGGGTTCCTGGGTGGAAGCCCGGATCGATACTGCCCTACCCGACCGCCAACCTGTTGCAAGGCCCGATATCCGGAAATACCAGGTCCCCCTCGGGCCGGTGGTGGTCTTTGGGGCGAGCAATTTCCCCTTCGCCTTTTCCACGGCTGGGGGCGATACGGCCAGCGCCCTGGCTGCCGGTTGCCCGGTGGTGGTCAAAGGGCATCCGCTGCATGCAGGTACGGGGGAGGCGGTGGCCCGGCGGGTCGGGCAGGCGGCCCGCGAAACCGGTATGCCCGAAGGGGTTTTCTCCCACCTGCAGGGGAGTGGGAAGGATCTGGGGGCCTGGCTGGTGCAGCATCCCCTCTCGCGGGCAGTCGGGTTTACCGGTAGCCGGGAAGGGGGCCTGGCACTCAGTCGTATGGGGCAGGAGCGGGCAGAACCCATCCCGGTTTTCGCAGAAATGGGCAGCATCAACCCGGTAGTGGTTTTGCCTTCCGCCACGGATCCCGGCCTGGGGTGGGCAGCGGCTTATGCCCAGTCGGTTACCCTGGGCACTGGCCAGTTCTGCACCAACCCGGGCCTGATCCTCGGGATCGTCGGGGAAGGGTGGCAGCAGTTCACCCGCTCCCTGGCCGAAGCCATTGCCCGGGTGCCCCAGGGTTGTATGTTGCAGGACTCTATGGCCGGGCGGTATCGCAGCATGCGGTCCGATTTCCTCGCCCAGCGGGGGGTGCAGGAGCTCGTTCCCACCTCCCCGGGGGAAGGGGCCCTGGTCGGCGCGACCGTGGCGGCCGTTTCCGGGAAGGATTTTATCGCCAACCCCGGGCTGCAGCGCGAGGTTTTCGGGCCGTTTACCCTCACGGTCTCCTGTAGCGGCCCCGCTGAACTGGAACGGGCGGTCCGCTCCCTGGAAGGCCAACTCACGGCCTCCCTCCTGGGGGAGGAAGCGGAATTGCAGCGTTTCGGGACCCTGCTCGGCCTGCTCCGCGATAGGGTGGGCCGGCTCCTGCTCAATGGGGTACCCACCGGGGTGGAGGTGTGCCCGTCCATGCAGCACGGCGGCCCTTTCCCGGCCACCACGGATGCCCGGTTTACCTCGGTGGGAACCGATGCCATAAGGCGGTGGACGCGGCCCCTGGCCCTGCAGAATGCCCCGGCATCCCTGCTCCCCCCTGAACTCCGAGACGATAACCCCCTGGGGATCTGGAGGCTGGTCAACGGAACCTTCACCAACCAACAGGGCGGCACCTGAGCCTTGCACCCCTGCCCAATATCCTCTAATCAAAACCCTCAGAACGGCACTATGGCAACACATCGTTTTACCTGCATCGACGGGCACACGGCCGGGAACCCCGTCCGGGTGGTGGCCCGGGGCGGCCCTCCCCTGGAAGGCAGGACCATGGGGGAAAAACGGCTGCATTTCCTGCGCGACTACGACTGGATCCGCAAGGGGCTGATGTTCGAGCCCCGCGGGCACGACGTAATGAGCGGCAGTATCCTGTACCCGCCCTGCAACCCCGAAAACGACCTGGGCATCCTGTTCATCGAGACCAGCGGCTGCCTCCCCATGTGCGGCCACGGGACCATCGGCAGCATTACCATCGGTCTGCAGGAAGGCCTCATCCACCCCAGGGTCCCGGGGGAAGTCCGCCTGGAAACCCCGGCAGGGCTGGTCCGCATTCGGTACGGCGAGGAGGGGGGCAGGGTCAGTTGGGTGGCCCTGGCCAATGTGCCCTCCTTCCTGGCCGCCGAAAGCCTCGAGGTCGAAAGCAGCTATTTGGGCACCCTCCGTTTCGACGTGGCCTATGGGGGGAATTTCTACGCCATCATCGACCCCCAGGAGCATTTCCAGGGCCTTGGGGATTTCACCGCCGCCGACCTGGTCCGGTTCAGCCAGGACCTGCGCCCCAGGATCAATAAGAAATTCCCTGACCGATTTATCCATCCGCAGGACCCGAACATCGGGGGCGTAAGCCACCTGCTATGGACCGGGCCACCCCTTGCAAAGGCTGCTACGGCCCGCAATGCCGTATTTTACGGGGAGAAAGCCATTGACCGTTCCCCCTGCGGGACGGGGACCTCTGCCCGTATGGCCCAATGGGTACAACAAGGCCGCCTGCGGCCCGGGGAGGTTTTTGTGCATGAAAGCTATATCGGCTCCCTTTTCGAGGGGAGGGTGCTGGGGGAAGCACGGGTAGGCGATTTTCCCGCAATACTCCCGGAGATCAGGGGCTCGGCCTGGGTCTATGGGTACAATACCCTTTTGATTGACGACACCCATCCGTTCCCTGAGGGCTTCCAGGTGCTCTGAGGAGGCTTAAAGGATGATTTTCAGGCTATAGGAGAGGTTGCCGATTCCCCAAACTTTCCTTAAAGCCTGCAATAAATCGGAATATTTTGTAGTTTTACCCTTGTATGAAGGAACGCATTCGCAAATCGGGGGCCCTTTTGCTCTCAGCACTCCTGCTGTTTTCCACGCTGTCTTTTACCGTGGATATGCACTTTTGCGGGGAAACCCTTGTTGATTTGGGCGTCTTCCACAAGGCGGAAGGCTGTGGGATGGCGATGGATGGCGCCATGGCGGATGCCCCGGGTTGCTGCAGCGACGAGACCGTGAGCATCCTGGGCCAGGATGAGTTAAACCCCGGTCCTGCGGCCTTTGTGGTCCATTTGACCTCACCCCTGATCCAACCGGGTTTTCAGGTGTTCTCCCCCCTTTTGGTGCAAGACCCCCGGGAAGCCTTTATCCCCTTTCCCGAATATTCCCCCCCGAGACTGGTCTTCGACATCCCCCTGCGCGACCAGCGTCTGCTGATCTGATTTAAACGGTTCTGGGCTGCCTCCCCTAACAGGGAAGACAGCAAGGTGTCACCCCGTGGAGGAAGGGCACCCTTTTGGGACACGTTTAAATCACCTGTAGTATGCTTAATAAAATCATCCGGTTTTTCATCCTCAACAAGCTTATTGCTTTTATCCTGTTTGGGCTTGCCATTTTCTGGGGAATAGCCAATGCCCCTTTTGACTGGGACCTCGGCGGGTTGCCCAGGGACCCGGTGGCTGTGGATGCCATCCCCGATATAGGGGAAAACCAGCAAATTGTATTTACCCGGTGGCCCGGGCGCTCCCCCCAGGACATCCAGGACCAGATCACCTATCCCCTGACGACCTCCCTTCTGGGTATTCCCGGGGTGAAGACCATACGGAGCTCCTCGATGTTCGGGTTCTCCAGTATCTATATCATTTTTGAAGAAGGCGTCGAATTCTACTGGAGCCGAAGCCGCATCCTGGAAAAACTTAATTCCCTGCCCGGCGGCCTGCTCCCTGAAGGGGTGCAGCCAAGCCTGGGCCCGGATGCCACTGCTTTGGGGCAAATCTTCTGGTATACCCTTGAGGGCAGGGATGAAAACGGAAGGGTCACCGGTGGGTGGGATTTGCAGGAGTTGCGAAGCACCCAGGACTTTTATGTGAAATATGCCCTCTCGGCGGCCTCAGGGGTCTCTGAGGTGGCATCCATCGGGGGGTATGTAAAGGAATACCAGGTCGACGTCGACCCTGAACTGCTCCGGCAGTACGGGGTTTCCCTCGAACAGGTGGTGGCCGCCGTGCGCCAGAGCAACCGCGATATTGGCGCCCAGACCCTGGAGATCAACCAGGCCGAGTACCTGGTTCGGGGGCTCGGGTATATTGAATCGGTGGAAGACCTGGAGCAGGCCGTGGTGCGGTCCGAAGGCTACACTGCCATCCGCCTTGCCGATGTGGCCCGCGTGGGGCTGGGCCCCGCAGAGCGGAGGGGCATCCTGGACAAGGAGGGGGCCGAGGTGGTCGGGGGGGTGGTGGTAGCCCGCTACGGGGCCAACCCCCTGGAGGTCATCACCCGGGTCAGGGAGCAGATTGCTGCCATCTCGCCTTCCCTGCCCACAAAAGTATTGCCCGATGGCCGTACCTCCCGCCTGACCATAGTCCCCTTCTACGATCGCACGGAACTCATACAGGAAACCCTGGGCACCCTGGGTGATGCCCTGAACTACGAAATCCTCATTACCATCCTGGTGATTGTCATAATGGTGTTTAACCTGAGGGTATCGGCGCTGGTATCGGGCCTGCTTCCGGTAGCCGTGCTGATGGTCTTTATCAGCATGAAGGCTTTCGGGGTCGATGCAAACATCGTGGCCCTTTCGGGGATCGCCATCGCCATTGGGACCATGGTGGATGTGGGGGTGATCCTTTCGGAGAACAGCATCCGCCACCTTGAGGCGGACCGGGAAGGCCGGTCGGTCGATGAAATCGTCTACAAGGCCACGGCCGAAGTTTCCGGGGCCATCCTGACGGCGGTACTGACCACCATCATCAGTTTCCTTCCCGTTTTTACCCTGACGGGAGCAGAAGGCAAGCTCTTCCGGCCGTTGGCGTTTACCAAAACCATGGCCCTGGCCGCGTCCATCCTGGTCGCCCTTTTCCTGATCCCGCCTTTGGCCGCCCTGGTGTTCCGGAAATACCGGGTAGGCCACTACAGTCGGTACCTGGGTCCTTCCCTGTTGTTGCTGGCTGGTTTGGGTATTGCCCTTTCCTTCAGCGCCTGGGGATACGCCCTGGTGTTGCTGGGTTTGCTTGGCCTGGCAAGGGCCCTGGGCCGGATAGCCCCCCCCCTGTACAGCAATCTGCAGATCGGACTGGTCACCGGTACGGTCCTGCTGGCACTCTCCATGTACTGGAGGCCCCTTGGCTTTGATCACAGCATCGGCATAAACTTTTTGTTTGTAAGCCTGATCTGTGCCGCCGTACTGGGCGGGTTTTACCTCTTCCAGAACCATTACGCCCGACTGCTGCGGTGGACCCTGGAACATAAAGGGTGGTTTTTGTTGCTGCCTTTGGCCCTGGTGGTTTCTGGCATCCAGATCTATCGCAATACGGGGGAGGAATTCATGCCCTCCCTCGATGAGGGTTCCTTCCTGCTGATGCCCACTTCCATGCCCCATTCGGGCATTGCCGAAAACAAAAGGGTATTGCAGCAACTCGATATGGCCGTGGCCGCCATCCCGGAGGTGGAAACCGTGGTGGGCAAGGCAGGCCGGGCCGAATCGGCCCTGGATCCTGCGCCCCTCTTTATGTATGAAAACATCATCCGGTATTATCCGGAATATGCCAGGGGGGCCGACGGATCCCCGGAAAGGTTCCGCACAGACGGGCAGGGGTTTTTCGTGCTTTCGGACGGCACCCGGGTGCATAACCCGAACCATAAAGAAATGGATGCCGAACTGCCGGAAGGGGTCAGGCCCTTTGGGTCGGCGGTTTCCGGCCTCCTGGTGCCTGACCCTGAAGGATCCTATTTCCGGAACTGGAGGCCGGGCATCCGGGGCCCCGGGGATATCTGGGACGAAATCGTAACCTATACGCGACTGCCCGGGGTTACCTCGGCCCCGAAACTACAGCCCATTGAGACCCGGTTGGTAATGCTGCAAACCGGGATGCGGGCCCCTATGGGCATTCGCATCAAAGGGGGCGACCTGGCCCGGATCGAAGCCTTTGGGATGGAACTGGAGCGCATCCTCCGCCAGGCGGAAGGGGTGAAAGCCAGCGCTGTTTTTGCCGACCGCATCGTGGGCAAGCCTTACCTGCTGGTGGACATCAAGCGGGAAAGGCTGGCCCGTTACGGCATCCGGGTCGAAGACGTACAGCGGCAACTGGAAGTAGCCCTGGGTGGGGTTGCCCTGACCCAGACCGTGGAGGGCAGGGAGCGCTACGGGGTGAGGGTACGCTACCCCAGGGAACTCAGGGATGACCCGGAAGCCCTTACCCGCATTTACATCCCCGTTGCCGGTGGCAACCCAATCCCCCTCGGGGAACTTGCCGAAATCCGGTATGAACGGGGCCCCCAGATGATCAAGAGCGAGGATACCTTCCTGATCGGGTATGTCCTCTTCGACAGGGAGCCGGAATATGCGGAGGTAACGGTGGTGGAGAATGCCCGGGACGAAATCGCCCGCCGTATTGAGCAGGGTGAACTCCGGGTCCCCCCCGGGATTTCGTATGAGTTCGCGGGCACCTACGAGAACCAGCTGCGTGCCGAGAAAACCCTGGCGGTGGTCGTTCCCATGGCCCTGCTGGTCATTTTCCTGATCCTCTACCTGCAGTTTCGCGCCGTGGGCACCGCCCTGATGGTATTCAGCGGGGTTGCCGTGGCGTTTTCCGGGGGCTTCCTTATGCTGTGGCTCTACGGAGAACCCTGGTTCCTCAATTTTTCCTTCTTTGGGGAAAACCTGCGCGATCTGTTCCAGATGCATCAGGTAAACCTTAGCGTGGCGGTATGGGTGGGGTTCATCGCCCTTTTTGGGATTGCCACGGACGACGGGGTGGTCATGGCGACCTACCTTGTGCAGACCTTCCGGAAGCGAACGCCCGATACCGTCGCGGAAATCCGCGAGGCGGTGCTGATCGCCGGCCAGAAGCGGATCCGCCCCTGCCTGATGACCACAGCCACTACCGTGCTGGCCCTGTTGCCGGTCCTGACTTCCACAGGCCGGGGCAGCGACATTATGATCCCAATGGCCATTCCGGCCTTCGGGGGCATGCTCATTGCACTGATCACCCTTTTTGTGGTGCCCGTGCTGTTTTGCTGGACGGAAGAACGCAAACTCAAATAAGCCGACTGAAGATGGAAACCGGAACCGGAATCACACTAAAATACCGCATCGCACTTTGGGCCTGCTGCCTCCTGCTCGGCCTGCAACCATCCGGGGGCAGGGCCCAGGAATTACAGGAGTTCCTTGCCCTGGCAGAGTCTAACAGCCCGGAATTGAAGGCTTTTGAACTCAAGTACCTGCGGGCAGGGGAAAAAGTGGCTGAATCGGGGGCCCTTCCCAATTTGGAGGTTGGTGCCGGCTGGTTTGCCAGTGAACCCGAAACGCGGACCGGGGCGCAAAAAGCCCGGTTCAGCCTACGGCAAATGCTGCCATGGTTCGGGACCATAACCGCCCGGGAAAACTATGCGTCCAGCCTGGCTGAGGTGGAATACCTCGACTGGGTCATCGCCCGAAGGAAGCTGATGTTGCAGGTTTCTGAAGGCTATTATGAGCTAAAGGCCCTGGAGGAACAGACAGCCGTGCTTCGCAGGCAACTCGACCTGCTGGAACAGTACACGGAAATCGTCCTGGCCGGGGTGGAGGCCGGGAAGGCTTCTGCCGTGGATGCCCTGCGGATGGAAATCCGAAAGAACGAGGTGACGGGAACCCTTCAGGTCTGGGAAGGGAAGTACGAGGCGGCCCATTTCGCTTTTTTCAGGATGCTCAACGTGTCGCCATTTCCCATCGCCTTTCCGGATTGGGAATTACCCGGGGCTGCGGAAGAAGTTGCCCCGGGTCAGGTCGGCGTACACCCCGAACTACAGAAATACGAGCGGCTCTATGCTTCGGTCATGGAGGCTGAGCGGCTGAACCAGAAATCGGCACAGCCCGGGTTGGGCATCGGCCTCGACTATATCCCTGTCGCGCGCCGGACCGATGTACAGCTCCCCGACAACGGAAAGGATGTTTTCATGCCCATGTTGACCCTTTCCATCCCCGTTTTCAATTCCCCTTACCGATCGCGCACCGAGCAGAACCGCCTGCAGCAAGAACAGTTCAGGGCAGAGGAAGCCTCCAGGCGTAACGCCCTGGAAACCCTGATGGAGCGGGCCTTGCAGGAGCGGGAGGCAGAACGCATCCGTTGTGTGACTTATGACAAGAATATAGAACAGGCCCGGCAGGCCCTTGAAATCCTGCTCGCAGGCTACCAGAGCGCCACCCTCAATTACACCCAGCTGCTGGAAGTCCAGGAACTGGAGCTGAAGCTACTCATGGGCCGTTCGGCCTCCCTGGCAGCGTACTTCAGCAAGGCAGCCCTGGTCAATTACCTGAGTGAAAACGACGAAAAGCCTTAAACATTCCTTAACTTAAAACCATTGTGATGAAAACTATTGAAACGTTCAAAAAAGCCATTTTCCTTGTCTTTTTCCTTGTCCTGGGTAGCTGTGGCGAGGGTCAGAAAGCCACCCCCTCCAATTCGGGAGCGGGCGAGAAAGCAGGGGGGGAAATGCCTGCAGAGGCCGGCGTTGCCTTTAGCGAGGAAACGGTAGAGGCCCTTTTCCGCAACTACCTGGCCCTGCGCGATGCCCTGGTAGCCTCCGATTTCGAGAATGCACGCCATGCCGTATTGTCGATGAAGAGCCAGGGCCTGGAAGCCTTCCCGGAAATCCGGGAAACCGTTGGGAAGCTAGCGGAGGGCACCGACCTGCAGCAGCTCAGGACCCATTTCCAACCCCTGAGCATCCAGCTTTCCCCCATCCTGCAGGAGTCCCTGCAATCCGGGACGATCTACAAGCAGTATTGCCCTATGGCTTTTGAGAACCAGGGGGCTTTCTGGTATTCCGAATCGCAGGACATCCTGAACCCCTATTATGGCAGTGCGATGTTGCGCTGCGGCAAGGTTGAGGAAACGATTTCCAGGGGATAACCCCTGAATGCCCTAAGGCTGTGGGGATGGGGCACCGGCCTTTTAAAAACAAGCACGTATGAAAAAACAGTATCACATTTCGGGGATGAGTTGCATGGGTTGCCAGCACCACGTCACGCAGGCCCTCGGGGGCGTCGACGGGGTTCGGGAAGCCCTGGTGGACCTGCAGGAGGGTACGGCCCTTCTCGAACTGGAACGGGATATTCCCATAGGACGGTTGCAGGAGGCCCTGGATGTGCACCCGGGGCGGTACCAGATCCATCCCGACAGGGAACAGGCCCACATGGCTGTGGAAACCGCCAAAACTGCACCAATGCCCGAAGGGGAAGCGGAGTGGTACTGCCCCATGCATTGCGAGGGCGAAAAGACCTATCCCAAACCCGGCGATTGCCCGGTCTGCGGGATGGACCTGGTGCCCCAGGCCGTTTCAGCCGCCCCGGGGGAAGAAGATTCCTATGTCAGGCTGTTGCGGAAATTCTGGATTGCCCTGGGGTTTACGCTCCCGGTATTCGCGATTGCCATGAGTGAAATGATCCCCCGGAACCCATTGTACCGCCTTATGGGGCAGGAAGGGTGGAACTGGGTACAACTGCTGCTGTCGCTCCCGGTGGTCTTTTACGCCTGCTGGATGTTTTTCGAGCGCGCTTACCGGAGCCTGAAGACCTGGAACCTCAACATGTTTACCCTCATCGGTATCGGGGCCGGAGTAGCCTGGGTATTCAGTGTATTCGCGTTGTTGTTTCCCGGGTGGTTCCCCCCCCAGTTCAAGGCGGAGTCCGGTACGGTTCATGTCTATTTTGAGGCGGCCACGGTCATCCTCACGCTGGTCCTTTTAGGCCAGGTCCTTGAAGCCAGGGCGCACCGGAAGACCCAGGCAGCTGTCAGGGAATTGCTCCGCCTGGCACCCAACCGGGCGGTAAAGGTGGTCGACGGGGTGGAACAGGAGGTTTCCGTGGAGGAAATCCAACCCGGCGACATCCTGCGGGTGAAGCCCGGGGAAAAGATCCCCGTGGATGGCCGGATTACCCGGGGTACCCCCGCCATAGACGAATCCATGATTACCGGGGAGCCCATCCCGGCGGAAAAGTCGGAAGGCGATGCCGTTCGAAGCGGCACCCTGAACACCAACCAGTCCTTTCTGATGGAGGCTGAAAAGGTGGGCTCCGAAACCCTCCTGGCGCGGATTATTGAGATGGTCCGGCAGGCCAGCCGAAGCCGGGCCCCGATCCAGAACCTGGCGGACCGGATTTCGCGCTATTTCGTACCGGCCGTGGTGGGAGTGGCCATGCTGACGTTCCTGGTCTGGTCGGTGTGGGGCCCTGAGCCCGCCTACGTCTATGCCCTGGTCAACGCCATTGCCGTGCTGATTATCGCCTGCCCCTGCGCCCTTGGCCTGGCTACCCCGATGTCGGTTATGGTTGGGGTCGGAAAGGGGGCCCAAAACGGGGTCCTGATCCGCAATGCGGAAGCCCTTGAAAAAA
Source organism: Robiginitalea marina (assembly GCF_024006985.1). GTDB lineage: Bacteria > Bacteroidota > Bacteroidia > Flavobacteriales > Flavobacteriaceae > Robiginitalea > Robiginitalea marina. The sequence goes on along the minus strand of NZ_JAMXIB010000008.1, from coordinate 90,174 downwards.
TGGCTGCCATAGACCTGTTGGTGGTCGACAAAACCGGGACCCTGACGCGGGGAAAACCTTCGGTGGAACACGTGGTTTCCACCTGTCCGGGAATCGGGGAGGAAGAACTCACCCGCCTGGCCTGCTCCCTGAACCAGCCCAGCGAGCATCCCCTTGCCCTCGCGGTTATGGACTTTGCCCGCGACAAGGGGATTTCCCCTCGGGACGTGGATGGCTTTGAGGCCATTGGGGGCAAGGGCGTCGTCGGGCAGGTGGAAGGGGCCAGCCTCGCCCTGGGGAACCCCAAACTGATGCAAATGGTGGAGGCGCCCTTGCCAGAGGAAGTGGAACGGGAGGCCCTGGCGTTCCAGAAAGAGGGAAAGACCATCTCCTACCTGTCGCGAAACCAGGAAGTCATCGGCTACCTGGTGATCGGGGATGTGCTGAAGGAAGGGACCCGGGAAGCTATTTCGGCACTTCAGGGGGAAGGGATGGAAGTCTTTATGTTTACGGGCGACCAGGAGGAAACCGCCCGGCACATTGCCGATGCGCTTGGGCTTTCCCATTACAGGGCGGGCCTGTTGCCAGAGGATAAGTACCGGGAGATTGCCCGCCTGCAGGAAGCCGGCCGGAAAGTCGCCATGGCGGGGGATGGCATCAACGATGCCCCTGCCCTGGCCCAAAGCGATGTGGGCATCGCCATGGGGACCGGTACCGATGTGGCCATGGAAAGTGCCGCCATCACCCTGGTCGAAGGGGACCTGCGGGGCATTGTAAAGGCCCGCAGGCTGAGCCGGGCGGTAATGCGGAATATCCGGCAGAACCTGTTTTTTGCCCTGATCTACAATACCCTGGGCGTGCCCGTGGCCGCCGGGGTACTTTTCCCCTTTTTCGGTATTTTGCTCTCGCCCATGCTGGCCGCCCTCGCCATGAGTTTCAGTTCCGTCTCCGTCATAGCCAATGCACTCAGGCTTAAGAACAGCAACATAAACAAACCGATATGATTTCCAGGAAAAACACCCTATTGTTGCGTCGGGCGCACCGGTACCTCGGGATTTTCCTGGGGGTGCAGTTTGTGGGGTGGACCCTTGGGGGACTCTATTTCTCATGGACGGATATCGACCAGATCCATGGGGATCATTTCCGGAAGGACCCGGCGGAGCAGGCTGCTTTCCCGCATCTTGAGGGGATCCGGCTTCCTGAAGGGGAGGGGATCCGCAGCCTGGAATTGAGGGATATCGGGGGACAGCCGTATTACTGGGTCAACGGCAATGTACTGGTAGATGCGGGAAGCGGACAGCCCGTGGACGGTATTTCCGAAGCCCAGGCAAGGGACGTCGTGAAAGCGCACATGCGTTCAGACCTTGCCATTACAGGGGTCGACTACCTCGAGGCGGCAGGCCCCCACCATGAGTACCGCGAAAAACCCCTGCCCGCCTATATATTCCATTTTGATTCCCCTGAGGCGATCAAGGCCTATGTTTCCGCCCGGGACGGGAAATTCCAGGCGGTGCGGCACCGGTCGTGGCGCTGGTTTGATTTCCTCTGGATGATGCACACCATGGACTATCAGGGCAGGGATAACTTCAATACCGCACTGCTTCGGGTTTTCTCCCTGCTGGGCCTGGTGACCGTAGGAAGCGGCTTTGTGCTTTGGTATGTCAGTTCGCCCCGGTGGCGAAAAGTGGAGAACTATTTTAAGAAAACCTAACTGTTACCTATGAAAAAGACCTATTTGTGGATTGGGGCTGCCCTGGTGGCGGGGCTTTTGGCAGGTTATCTCATTTTCGGGAACGGAAGCGGGGGAGCTGGGGAAGTCCACACCCATGAGGAAGGCCAGGCCCTGGCCACGCAGTGGACCTGTTCCATGCATCCCCAGATTTTGCAACCCGAACCTGGGGATTGCCCGATTTGCGGCATGGACCTGATCCCCGTGGACCAGGCTGGCGGGACTGGGGCAGCAGGCCAGGTAAGCCTTTCGGAAAATGCCATCGCCCTGGCCGATATCCAGACCACCCGGGTACAGGCCGGGGCGGGGGAGGGCCGGGAACTGGTCCTTTCGGGGACCATCCGCGAGAACGAGGAATCCAATGCGGTGCAGTCTGCCTATTACGGCGGGAGGATCGAACGGCTGTTGGTTACCTACCCCGGGGAGGAAATCCGCCAGGGCCAACTCCTGGCCACCCTCTACGCCCCGGAACTGATTACTGCCCAGCAGGAGTTGCTCACGGCAGCCCGGGTTAAGCAAAAGCAACCCGCCCTGTATGAGGCGGTGAAGCGGAAATTGCTTTCGTGGAAGCTGGATCCCGGGCAAATCGAGGGGATAGAGGCACGCGGGGCCGTACAGGAATATTTCCCCATCAGGGCTGGCCTTGGGGGAACCGTAACGGAAATCATGGTGGAAGAAGGCGATTATGTCGAGCGGGGTGCCCCCCTGATGAAAGTGGCCAACCTGGGTTCGGTATGGGCTGTTTTTGACGCCTATGAGAACCAGATTTCGGGCCTGCAGAAAGGCCAGCAGGTCCGGATTGTCCCAAATGCGTTTCCCGGCCAGGAGCTGGAAGGCCGGATCGATTTTATCGACCCGTTAATGAAAGTTTCCAGCCGGACGGTGACCGTCAGGGTTTCCCTGGCCAATCCCGGGGGCAGGTTAAAGCCGGGGATGTTCGTAAGGGCCACGGTGCGGACTGCGACAGGCGAAGGGGGGCTCTACATCCCGGAGACTGCCGTCCTTTGGACCGGGTCCCGTTCCGTCGTTTACGTAAAGGTACCCGGGACAACCCCTTCCTTTGTGTTGCGGGAGGTTTCCCTGGGGCCCAGGTCGGGCCCGATGTATCCCGTCCTGGAAGGGCTCAGGGCCGGGGAGGAAATTGTTAGCAAGGGGGCTTTCACGGTCGATGCTGCTGCCCAGTTGCAGGGCAATACCTCCATGATGAACCCCGGTGGGGGGCCATCCCAGACCGGGCACGGCGACCACGGGGTCATTGGGGGGACACTTCCCGACGTACCGGGCGGGGATCCGTCCGGGCTTCCCGGGACCCTGCCTGACGGGTTCGGGGCGGTCCTCGAACAATACCTGGCGATTAAGGATGCCCTGGTGGCTTCCGACCCGTCCAAAACTTCAGAGGCAGCCCGGGCCCTGCTCCCGCTTTTAGCCGTGATGGATAAGGATGCAGGCGACTCCGGTTCCCTGGAACCCCTGGAAGAAGCCGTCCGCGCTTTGGCCGCTGCAGGGACCCTGGAAGAACAACGCCGAGCCTTCCAGGGATTCTCCCGGATCCTTATCGGCGGGGCCAGGGTACTGGCTTCGCCTTCCCGCCCGCTCTACGTGCAGTACTGCCCTATGGCGAACCAAAACCAGGGGGCCTACTGGCTCAGCAGGGATCCGGAGGTGCGTAACCCGTATTACGGGGATGCCATGCTCACCTGTGGGGAGGTGCGGGAAACCCTGACCGGTTCCTGATGCCGTACTGCCGAAGGGAAAAAACCAGCCGGGGCGGGCCTTGCCAAAGGGGTTTAAAAGCCGTTTGGGTTTTATAACTTTTGATAACTTTGCCCGTAAGGAAGCAGTTGAAAATCCTACTTTTGCAGGGAATTTAAAATGCAACAGCCATGGCTGAACAAATCGAAAGAGTTAAAACCCTGATCCTGGGATCAGGTCCTGCGGGCTATACGGCTGCCATCTATGCGGCCCGCGCTGACCTCAAACCCGTGATGTACACCGGCATGGAGCCCGGGGGCCAGTTGACCACCACCACGGAGGTGGAGAATTTTCCCGGCTACCCGGAAGGGATCGACGGCCCTACCATGATGGTGCAGTTGCAGCAGCAAGCCGAGCGCTTTGGTACCGAGGTGCGCCTTGGGATGGCTACCGCCGTAGAATTCAGCGATCAGCCGGGTGGCATCCACCGGGTCACCATCGATAACAACAAGGTCATCGAAGCCCGTACGGTAATCATTTCCACCGGGGCCTCGGCGAAATACCTGAACATTCCCAGTGAACAGCGGCTCCGCGGGGGAGGGGTATCGGCCTGCGCGGTGTGCGACGGCTTTTTCTACAAGGGGCAGGACGTCGCCATCGTCGGCGGTGGGGACACCGCTGCAGAGGAAGCCTCTTACCTGGCCAACATCTGCAATAAGGTCACCATGCTGGTTCGCAAAGACCAGATGCGGGCCTCCAAGGCCATGCAGCACCGGGTGATGAACCTTCCCAATATCGATATCCGGTTCAATACCGAGGTAGATGAGATTTTGGGCGACCAGGTTGTGGAAGGCCTTCGCATGGTCAACAATCAGACAGGGGAAAAAGAGGAAATCCCCATTACCGGGTTTTTTGTGGCTATCGGGCACAAGCCCAACACGGATATTTTCAGGGGGCAGCTCGATATGGACGATACCGGGTACCTCATTACCCAGGGGAAGACGACAAAGACCAACAAACCAGGGGTATTTGCCAGCGGGGATGTGCAGGACAAGGTGTATCGCCAGGCCGTGACTGCGGCGGGTACGGGATGCATGGCAGCTTTGGACGCCGAGCGCTACCTGGCCACGGTGGAAACCCCGGAAACGGTGTCGTGACCCCCTCCGGGACGAAAGGAAACAAAAGGCCGCTGCGGAATGCAGCGGCCTTTTGTTTTGGGGTTAGTCGACCCGCTTGTAGTTTTCCGAGAAGGTCCGGTTGCCTTCCTCATCAATGGTGATCTGGCTGTAGGTTTCATCCCCCAGCACCAGTTCAAAACTAAATTGCCTGATGGTATCCAGGGCCTGCATCATGTAGTGATCGCCGTATTCGATGACCTCCGTGAGCTCATCCTGGGTGATCCGGTACGACCCGTAGCCAAAACGGCCGATGGTATCATTCGGGTCGGTCCGGGACCACATCACCTTGCCGTTGTAATACATTTTTACCTGCCGGTAGCCCGGGACCAGGTAAACCGTATCCACCACCTGCTGCCCATCGTAATTGTAGAAGCTCTGGAGCTGCCAGGTCCCTTCGATGGAATGCATGGCCTTTGGGGCCGGGGTGGTAAGGGCGGTGGTGACCAAAATGGCTGCGGCCAGCATCAACCCGCCAAATATTTTCTTCATAATCTATGGGTTTTATGGTTGGAAACTCCTCAAAAAGATACGATAAAAATTGAATATATCAAGGGTGTTCCCGGGAAAGCATTACGGATCGTAAAACCGGTTTCGGGTTATTCCCTGCCCCGGAAAGCCCCCAATACTTTTTTCAGTTGCTGCAAATGGGGTTCTTTGTGCGCCGCGGTGATCACGATCCGGCTGGGGGAGGAGGTTCCCCCCTCTGCCGCATATTGAAAATCGGTAATCAGGATACTGTTTTCCCGAAGGTGGCGGGCCAGGGCCGGGGAGCGAAAGGAGAGGACCGGGTAGCCCTGTCGCCACTGCAGGGGCAGGGAAGGCGCAAGCTGCCCCTGGAGCGCAGCAGCCAGGCTTGAAACCTGCAGGAATTTCTCGTGGTACCAGCCCCGTTCCAGGCCTTCCGCCAGGGTCGCCAGCCCGGCAGGAGGCGCCGGGCTGGCCCCTGCAAACAGGGGGGTCTGCTTGAGGGCGTCGATCCGGGGTTGCGGGCCGGCAATCACCCCTGCGGTAATCCCCATGGCTTTGCCAAGGGAACCGCACAACAGGAGCTCCCGGAAGCCCAGGGCATTCAGGGGTTGATAGGAGCCGGTGCCCCCGGGCCCGCAGATTCCCAGTCCATGGGAATCATCGGCCACCAGGATGACCTCGCGCGGCAGGGTGGCCAGGAGTTCCCAGGCGGGCCCGGGGGCGATGCCGTCTCCCATGGTATCGGCCAGGACAACAGGGGTTTTTTTCGGGGTCCTGGCCAGGGACCGGCCCACGGCTTCTTTGAGGTGGTCCCAGGTGGCCTGGCGGGAGTGGCCCGGCAGTAGCAGGGCGGCATGGCAATTCGGGCTGAAATGGCACTCGTGGCCCTGGGTGTGGAGGTATTCGGCTACGAGGCGCGCCGCAAGGAAGCCGGACGAAAGGCTAAGGCAGGCCGGGCTTTGCATCCAAAAGGCCAGGCGTGCCTCCGCCTCCCGGTAAACCCCAAGGGTCAGGTTGCCCATACGGGAAGCCCCCCAGTGTGCCCCAAGGCGACGGGTATGGGCCGCAAGGAGGTCGAGGAATTGCGGGCCCGTCTGCATACCCAGATAGGCGGTACCCCCGAAATACAGGTAGGTTTCCCCATCGGCCCGGACTTCAGGCCCCGGGATGCCTTCCGTTTGCAGGGTCATGGCAAAAGGGTTACCCCGGTGCCCCCCAATTCGGGGAACAGGACCCGGCCGCCGGCTTCAATACGCACCCCGGAGGCGATATCCTCCCGCAGCAACAGGGCCCCGTCCATGTCCACAAAGTCGAGCTGGGGCAAAAGCTGGGCAATGGCTGAAATTCCCACGGATGACTCCGTCATGCAGCCAACCATCACTTTCATCCCCAGGGATTTGGCCTTTTCGATCATCCGCAGCGCAGGGGTTAGCCCCCCGCATTTGGTAAGCTTGATGTTGATCCCGTGGAAATGCAGGGCGCAGCGTTCCACATCCGCTTCCACGATGCAGCTTTCGTCGGCCATAACCGGGAGAACGCAGCGGTGTGCCACCTTTTCCATGCCCTGCCAGTCGTCTGCCGGGAGGGGTTGTTCTATGAATTCCACCCCCAGTTCTTTCAGGGCCACGGCATTTGCAATGGTCTCCGATGCCCCCCAGGCGCAATTGGCGTCTACCCTGAAAACGGCATCGGTATGCTGCCTTAATTCAGCAACCAGGGCTACATCCTGGTCCGTCCCCAGCTTGATTTTGTATACGGGCCATGGTTTTTCGAGCATTTTGGCCACCATTACCCCGGCACTGTCGAGCCCTATGGTGTAATTGGTCACCGGGTACCGGTCAATCGAAGTTCCCCAAAGGGCGTACAGGGGCGTTTTCTGAAGTTTTCCATAGAGGTCCCAGGCGGCCATATCCAGGGCGCAGCGGGCAAAATTGGAAATTTGCTGTCGGCTGAGAAGCAGGTGCAGGCCTTCAGGGTCGTCAGCAGGGGCTGCTTCCACCAGGGTTTTTACAGCCTCGATTTCCCGCTGCAGGGACTGGAGGGTAATACCATAGTAGGGGTTGGAGGTGGCCTCCCCGTATCCGGTAACCCCCTCGTGGGTAAGGCTCGCGATCAGGGTGTCCTGCGTATCATAACGTTCCCTTGAAATCCCAAAGCTGTGCGCCAGGTTAAGGGTATAGGGGTGAGTTTTCAGCTTCACTTTTTCGGCATTTACGGGCTCCTAAAGTACGGAATTCCCTTAATCCATAAACAGTCAGGGGTCCCCGAAAAAGTATCGGGGACCCCTGAGCGCAATTCGGCCGGGTGCTGGCCGCCGGGTTTTTGGCCCCTAGTATTTCGTAACGCTTCCCGAGGCTGATTTGCGGGTTTCCACGCGGGCTTCCCCACGGTAATGGACATCGCCCCCGCTGCTGGCATCCGCAGTCAGTTCCTCGAGCACATGTACCTTTACGTCTGCCCCGCTGCTGGCGTTGGTACGGCAAACTTTTGCCTCCAGTTCGCCTGCGTTCAGGTCCGCCCCGCTGCTGGCATCGGCGTAGAGAAGGTTAGCGCTTCCGCCCAGTTGCATATCGGCCCCTGAACTGCAGTCTGCCTCCACCTGGTCGGCCATCAGCTCGAGCTTAAGGTCGGCACCACTGCTAGCGCTTAGCCTGATTTTGTCTGCCTTTATCAGTCCCTGTCCGACGAGATCAGACCCGCTACTGGCTTCCAGGGAAGTGATTTCCGGCAGCGTAACGTAGATCTTTTTGGTCGCCCTTCCGATGTTCTCGATGGCGTGGACCTTCAGTTTCCCATCCTGTATATCGGTACCGATCAGGTCGATGACGTTTTCATCGGCCTCAACCCGGATAGAGGAGGCGGAACCCTGGGTGACATAAACATCCAGGCCTTCCGAGGCCAGGACTTCGGTAAAGTTTTCGGTTACCTCTCGGGATTCCTCCACCACCTGCCCGTTGCCCCGTACCCCGCTGCCCAGGTTCAGGTCGAACATGCAGGAGGAGGTAAGCAGGGCCAGGATTATGGCTATGGTAAATCGTGCAATTGTGGTCATGGTTTCTGTTTTTTTATGGTTTTCGGCCGATCAGGGCCAGTTTACATTAGGTGGATCCGGGTACAAAACTGGAAGGTTCCGGGGTTTTGTCACAGAAAATCCTACCGAAGTGTCGGTTTCGGGTCCTGAAGCGGTCAATGGTCGTCCCGCCCGGCTTTCACCCGGACCCCCTCCTCGTCGATTTTTACGCGCAGGGCGTCGGTGTCGTCCTTCAGGTCGATATCCACCCCGTCTTCATTGATGATGATGTGTCCGTTTCCGGTTTCGCCGGGCAGGTCTTCAGGGCAGTCGAGGCATTCCAGCCGGCCTTCTCCATCCATTTTCCAGGTGTAGTTGGCCAAACGCTTGCGATTGAGGTCACGGTCGTTTCGGATCCTGCGGCTAAGGTGGTCCCCGGCCCCCGGGTTAAAAGACAGCACGGTCCCCTCCGGCACATACAGCGTCAACCTTATTTCCTGGTCGCGCACCTTGTTCTCGGCATGGGTGGTAAAATGCTCATCCAGTTGCAGGGTACTGCCCGAAAAAGCAAAGGCGTAGTCAATGGCTGCAGCTGTTTCCCTCGCATCGGCAAAGGAACGGCCGTCGGCGTCTTTCCGGATCCGCAAGCTGGCCACGGAATCATCCGCCATTTGGATATCGAGCAGGATGTCGTCGAAATACAATCGGGCATTATCGCCTTCGTCATAACGGACTTCCACGCCTCCCACCCAGGCCGAGGGCAGGTCTGAGGATTCCGCGTCGCGGAACTGGATCCTCAGGGAATCGACCGGGGCCAGGGCATGGGTTTCACTCACGCTGCCGGTGAAGGCATGGGCGGAAGCCTGCCGGATCCCCAGGACGCTCAGGGTAATGATGGAGATCAGCCAGAGCCCCAGCAGGGAAAATTTCGCGATGTTTCCGATGGATTTCAGGTTCGTCACCAAAATTTTCAGGCCCAAGTACATCAGGAAAAAGAAGGGAATCCCCACGGCGAAGAACATCAAAAGGGAAGCCAGCCATACCGGGACATCGGTGATCAGCCCCATCAGGTCAATGCCGGGGATATGGATCGCATCCATGATGCCTACGGTGAACAGGCCTATGAACAGCCCGAGGAGGGTGGCGGCCCCGACAAGGATCAGAACAATGCCGATGAACTTGCCGAACACCTTGAACAGGAACAGGATAATGTCCCCCAGGGTATCGAAAAAGGACTTACCGGTTTGCTTGACCCGGCTCCCCACCTTTTCATAGTCTACACTGCGAACCTTGTCGGCCACATCGTCAATGCCTTCCTTTACCTTGCGTTCGATGTTGCTGATATTCACCGGTTCGCCGGTCATGTCGAGCTTCTGGGCCGTGGTGGCCGCTTCGGGGACCAGGATCCAAAGGATGATGTAGGCAATCAACCCAAAGCCGCTGCCAAAAATGGCCAGGAAGAGGAAAATCAGCCGGATCCACAAGGCATCCAGGCCGAGGTAGTGCTCCAGGCCGGCGCAGACCCCGCCTATGAACTTGTTGTCCATATCGCGGTATAGCTTCTTCACCCTGGGGCGGGATGCCGGTTGTCCTGCAGGGGGGGCGTCTTCGAAAATCTCCTCATCGATGTGGTAATCCTCGGGCTGTCCCATGATGGAGATGACTTCATCTACCTCCTTCATGGTTATGACCTGCCGCTGGCTTTCCACTTTTTCGTAGAAGAGCTCTGCGATCCGGGCCTCGATATCGGCGATGATTTCATCGCTCCCACGGGTTCCCGAAAAGGATCTTTTGATGGCCTCCAGGTAGCGTTGCAGCTTTTGGAATGCATTTTCATCGATATGAAAAAGCATGTTGGCCAGATTTATGTTAACCGTCTTGTTCATGTTACTTCTTTTTAGCGTTCGTTACCACGTTTACCGCCGTGCGGAGTTCATCCCAGGTGGTATTGAGTTCATTCAGGAAAACCTTTCCGGTCTCCGTGAGGCCGTAGTACTTCCTTGGAGGCCCGGAGCTGGACTCTTCCCAGCGATAATTCAGCAGGCCCGCATTTTTCAGCCGGGTGAGCAGGGGGTAGATGGTACCCTCAACAACCAGCATTTTCGCGTCTTTCAGGGTGTCGAGGATTTCTGAGGCGTACTTGTCTTCCCCACTGAGGATGGAAAGGATACAGTACTCCAGCACCCCTTTGCGCATTTGTGCTTTGGTATTCTCTATGTTCATAATCTTGTTGCTTCTGTGATCCCCTGCCGGTTAAGGCAGGGGCCCGGGTTAACTGTTCGTTTTTTGAGGGTTCATGATTTTGATTGATTGATGATTGGATTGATGAATAAACTTCGTTTTATCAGTGGAGGCTTACAATGCGGTGCATCTTCCAGGCACCGTCGTTCCGTTTCCAGATCGTTATAAACCGGCTGGGTTTGGAAGGTGCCTCAGGCTCCTGGTTGTTGAAAAAGGTATGATACCCGATTTCAATGGCGCCGAATCCCGCGATTTCGTGCACTTCCACACTGCCTTCTACCAGGTTTCGGGTAACCTTCCCACAGATGTTTGCTTCGATGCTTTTTATAATTTCATTTTTCGAGGTGCTCAACCCGCCCATGTCGTGGTAGAACTCCAGGTCGTCACTGAGCAGGTTTGCCTGGGTTTCCAGGTCGCAGGTGTTATAGGCCGTGAAATAGGCAGCGTCCATATCCAGGATGGTCCGGTACAGTTCTGAATCCTCCGGGACCTGGCCCCAGGCGCACAGGGCCGAGGCCAGCAATGGAAACAGGAAGCTTTTGGAACGGGGTTTCATTATTTAAGGAATGAGATGGTTACAGGGTATTTAAAATAGGTGCCTTCACTGGCCTTTATGGTCGCCAGGAGGGTATAGGCGATATTGAAGCCGTACAACCCCAGTTGCAGCAGGCCGGCCAGGCCTAGGGGCAACCACAGGCCGGGCACGTCTGAAAAATGGGTGTTGAAATGAAATCTGAAGGGCCAGAAACCATTCCAATGCCCCCATTCAAAGGAATTCCATTCCAGTACGTTAGGAAAGAAACCGAGAAAAAAAGGTACGGACACCAGGCCAAGAAGCAGGTGGTACAGGGCCATGCTGATCTGGAAGTTCAGGGCCTGCCTGCCATGGTAATCCACAAAGGGATACTGGTTGCGGTTGGGCAGCCAAAACACCAGCGGGAGCAGGAACTGCCCGAAGGGGACAAAGAACCGGCCCAGGGTGGCCCCGTGGATCACGGCGGACAGGTTTCGCTCGTGTTTGGGAATTGAGTCTGTCATGGCATAGTTGTTTCTTATGCAAATATATATACAAAGGATAGTAATATGCAAAACATAGTACCATATATTAACATAAAATTAACATATTGTCATGCTGCGTTTTTCAATACCTTTAGGGGGAATTACTCGATGGGAATGGCCGGATTCGTTAGGAAGTTCAATAGCTATCTCTTTTTTAAACTGCCTGCGGCATGGTGGTGCGGGGTTCGGCTGGAAGAGGTGGGGGACGGCTTTGCCCAGACCGGGGTTCGCCTGCGGTGGATGAACCAAAATCCCTTTCGCTCCATGTTTTGGGCGGTACAGGGAATGGCTGCAGAACTGAGCACCGGTACCCTGGTAATGCAGGAAATACGAAAAAGCGGCCGCGAGGTTTCCATGCTGGTGCTCAACAACCGCGCGCATTTCTCCAAAAAGGCTACCGGACGGATCCAGTTTCGCTGTGAGGACGGGGACGCGCTGAAAGAGGTGATGCAACAGGTGTTGGCCACCGGGGAGGGCCATACCCTATGGATGGCCGCCACGGGCAGGAATGAAGCCGGGCAGATAGTCAGCGAATTCCATTTCGAGTGGACCCTGAAGGTGAAACAGGGTGTACAGGTCCCCGCTGAAAATGTCCCGCCTCCGGAAGCGGGTAGTTAATATACTGGGGCGGGAGGATTCCCCTAAAATTTTAATTTTAATAAACTATCTTTCTTTCAATAAACCAACGAACGTTTAAGCTATCAGTCAAACCATGAATGCACACGAAATAGACTACGACATCTTCGGAGAAGAGATGCAGTACGTTTCCATCGAACTGGATCCGATGGAAGCGGTAGTGGCGGAAGCCGGAAGTTTTATGATGATGGAACCGGATATAAAAATGGAAACCATCTTTGGGGATGGCTCCCATAAGGATCAGCAGGGAGACATCCTGGGCAAGATCTTCTCAGCCGGCAAGCGGATCCTTACCGGGGAAAGCCTTTTTATGACCGCTTACTACAACGTGGGACAGGGGAAGCGGAAGGTTAGTTTCGCCTCCCCTTACCCGGGAAAAATCCTCCCCATAGACCTCTCGGAGAAAGGGGGCAAATTTATCTGCCAGAAGGATGCCTTCCTGTGCGCTGCCAAAGGGGTATCCGTAGGCATTGAATTTTCCAAAAGGCTTGGGAGGGGCCTTTTTGGGGGCGAAGGGTTTATCATGCAGAAGCTGGAAGGCGATGGCATGGCCTTCGTGCACGCCGGGGGCACCATGGCCCGGCGCGAATTGCAGGCGGGGGAAACCCTGAGGGTCGATACCGGGTGCCTGGTGGGCTTCTCCCATACCGTGGATTATGACGTCGAATTCATCGGCGGCATCCGCAATTCCCTATTCGGGGGCGAAGGGCTCTTTTTTGCCACCCTCAGGGGCCCCGGGATCGTATATGTGCAGTCCCTGCCCTTTAGCCGGCTCGCGCAGCGGGTTTGGGCAGCCGCGCCCAGAGGGGGAGGGAAGCAGAAAGGGGAGGGAAGCCTCCTCGGGGGTATCGGCGACATCATTATGGGCGACAACCGCTGAAACAATTTTTTTATGGATTTCAACGCCCTGCTGGATTTTCTCCATCGGCTCAGCGAGAACAACAACCGCGAATGGATGGACCGGAACCGCAAGGAGTACCAGGCCCTTCGAAAGAGTTTCATCCTCTGGCTGGATGACCTGGATGGGAAGCTGGCGGCCCTGGACCCCGATTATTATCCCACCCCCGGGAAAACGGGTATCAACCGGATCAACAACAACCTGTTATACCACCCGAACCGGCCCGTATACAAGGACCATTTTGGGGCCGGCCTGGACAAGGCCCCCGGCAAGGGGGATTTCTACATCCAGGTCGGGATAGGGGAATCCCTGCTGGCGGGTGGGATCTGGCGGCCCGGCCCCGAAAGGCTCCGCAAGCTTCGGGAAGCCATAGATTACGATGGGGAAGTGCTGCAGGCCATCCTGGAAAAGCCATCCTTCAGGAAGGGGTTTCAGGGCCTTTACGAAGATGAAAAACTCCAGCGCATGCCCAAGGGCTTTTCCCCGGACCATCCGCATGCGGAACTGCTCAGGAACAAGAGTTTTGCGGTTGTTCGGCCGCTCGCTCGCAGCACCCTGGCTTCCGGGGAGCTGGAGGGTTTCGTGCTCGATACCTATCGGGAAATGTTGCCTTTCCGCCGCTATCTGAACCGGGCCCTGGAGGTGGATTGATTGCCGCCGGGGCCCCCAAGACCATATGTATGTCCATTACAGACCGAGTTAGAAACCTGAGGAGGGAGACCCTTTCCGCGGCCTGGTATACCCTGTACCGGTACACGTTTGAATACCTGAGGGCCGATGGCCGCTGGGACCGGCAGCAAAGGGAGGCCTACGACCGGGGGAATGGGGTGGCCGTCCTCCTTTTTGACCCGGTGCGGGAAACCGTCCTGCTTACCCGCCAGTTCCGCTTGCCTACCTATATCAACCAAAACCCTGACGGCATGCTCACGGAGGTATGCGCGGGGATGCTGGACGGGGAGGACCCGGAGGAATGCCTGCGTCGGGAAATCCTTGAAGAAACCGGGTATACCGTGCCGCATGTGGAGAAGGTAGGGGAGGTCTATACCTCCCCCGGGGCCGTTACTGAAAGGCTTTTTCTGTATCAGGCCCTTTACCGTCCGGAAATGAAAACCGGCGAGGGTGGGGGGAAACCTGAGGAATCCGAAGACATCGAGGTACTGGAGTGGCCTTACGCGGCCGTGGCCGATGCCCTCCGCCACGGGGAGGTCCGCGATGCCAAAACGCTTATCCTCTTACAACACGCCCTGCTGTTCGGCCCGCTGGCCAGGCATTCCCTGACGCTTTAGTAGTTTTCGTGGATCCAGGCCAGGATCCGCTGCATCCGTTGTTTTACCAGGGCGGTGGGTTTTGAGTAATGGTTGTTCATAAAGCTGAACACCAGGGTTTTTCCAGATCGGGTCCGCAGGTATCCGCAAAGGTTGTGGTTGTTGCCCAGGCTCCCGGTTTTCCCGAACAGGTAAGGCCCTTCCGGTCCGGAATACCCCTTTTTTAAGGTGCCATCCTCCCCCCCGCGGGCCATGAGGGAAAAAAGCCGTTCTTCGGGCACCTCCCGGTAGAGCTTCATCAGGAGGGCAACCAGGGACTCCGGGGAAGCCAGGTTGTACCGGGAAAGGCCGGACCCGTCCACCCAGCGGGCGGGCCCTGGAATCCCCCGGAGGTAGGTTTCCTGTATATGGTCCCGGGCGGATTGAAAACTAAGGCTGTCGCCCAGGGTGGAAGAAACCAGCAGCATGAGTTGTTCTGCAATAAAATTATCGCTTACTGCCATCATATGCCGGTAGAGGCTGTCGGAGGGCATGCCGGGAAGGACCTCCCACCTGCCCGCGGGGGGATCCGTTCCCTTCCGCAGGGGCTTTCCGGCCGCCGAGGCCCACAAATCATGGATTAGTCCGGGCGACAGGAGCATGGGAATTTCCACCGTATCGGGCAGGGAGGGCCCATAGAAGAACTGGTTGCCGGCCAGGGACCTCCTGTAGCGCTGCGATTGCAGGCTAAGGCTGTCTGTGAATTCCACAGGGCGAATGACTACCCCCCCGGGTGCCCGCTCGAGGCGCAACACATTTCCATGGATGGGGAGGGTCGATTTTTCAGGCATGTAATAGCGGTCGAAATCGTCCCAGGCCCAGCCATCGCCCCACCGTGGATCCTGCAGGTTGCCCTGATGGAGTACCACTACCCGTGATCCCTGAATGAATTTCAGGGCGGTACTGTCTGCCAGCACCGGATGCAGGGCTGAGGGGTCCCCGGTCCCGAGCAGATGCAGGGTATCACCCCGGTACTGGTACTTCAGGGCCGGAATCCGGGGGGGGAGGGTTTTCAGGCCGGCGTACAGGGCAAATACTTTCAGGGTGCTTGCCGGGGTAAAATTGCGCTGTGGGTTCCGGGCAATGAGGGTATCCCCAGTTGCCACATCCACCATGAGCAGTCCGGTAAATTGTTCGGTGTCTTCTATGGGCGCAAGTTGTTTGTGGAGGAATTGCTGCGCCCTCTTTCGGGAGGAGCAACCCGTGATAACAAAGGCGAGCCCAAAGGCGAGCCACAGGTAAAATCCGGGGAATCTGCGAAATAGCGTGGTGGTTGTTGACAAGGATTAGGCTGGTGTTGATCGAATTTTATATGAATTTATTAAATATTTAACTGATTTTGTGCAATATAATTGGTTGTTTATGACTTAATTTAGTAACAACAATCTAACTAAACCTTTACTGAATTATGGCAGGATCGATGCTGGAGTACACCAAAACGGTGCTCCAAAAAGTAAGTTTCGATGCGCGGTTGTTCAGCCGGGAATTAAAAAAAGCCATCCAACGGCTTTTGCCCAATGAACTTCAGGAATTAAAAGAATGGCTCTTGCACTTTGTGACGGACAAACCGGAACTTCAGCAAAGCCTGGCCTATTTGCCAGCTTAACTCATTGGAAATCCCGCCCCCCGGCGGGATTTTTTTTGCCCATGGGGATCAAAACCCCTTTCGCCGTTTGCCGGGGCTGATAATTTTTACGTCCTGGAAAGTGATGGCCCCCCGGATCACTCCTGAGATTACCTCCCGCAGGGCTTCGGTGATCTGGTGCTTGAGTTCTTTTTTATGGTAAATCAGGCTGACTTCCCTTGCCGGGGGCGGATCGGTGAAATATTTAAGGTTTCGCTTCCGTCGTTCGCAAAGGCCCAGGGTATTGAGGTAGGGGAGCAGGGTCATTCCCATATTTTCATCGGCCAGGTTCACCAGGGTCTCGAAGCTTCCGCTTTCCAGTTCAAAGTGATCTTCCCCGGCTTCCCCGATGGCCTTGCACAGGTTGATCACCCCGTCGCGGAAGCAATGCCCGTCCTGTAAGAGCAGAATGTCGCTGAGGTTCAGGTATTCGGGCTGCAGCCGGTCCAGGGAGCCCAGCCGGTGCCCTGCGGGCACGTAGGCCACAAAGGGTTCGTAATAGAGCGGTCGTTCCACCAGGTGCTCTTTTTCCAGGGGGGTGGCGGCAATTCCGGCATCGAGGTGTCCTTCTTCCAGGTTGCGGATCATGCTTTCGGTGTTCTGTTCCCGAAGGATGAGGTGTACCTTGGGATACCGCTCCACAAAGGTTTTCAGGAACATGGGCAGGAGGGTGGGCATGACTGTCGGGATGATCCCCAGGGTAAAGGTGCCCCCCACAAACCCCTTTTCCTGGTCTACGATATCCCGGATACGCGCGGCTTCGTTAACGATATTCCTGGCCTGCTCCACGATTCTCCGTCCGGCGTCGGTGATGGAAATCGGCTTTTTGCCCCGGTCAAAAATCTGCAATCCGAGTTCATCCTCCAGTTTTTGCACCTGCATGCTCAGGGTTGGCTGGGTCACGAAGCATTTTTCCGCGGCCAGGGTGAAATTCTGGTATTCGGCCACCGCCAGCACATATTGCAGTTGGGTTATGGTCATTGATATTACCTATTTACCGGATTAAAGGTATTAAAAGTATCGATAAACCTGATTGAAATGCCTTTTTATATTTAGTATCTTTATGGAAAACGAAAGCTTATGAATCTTAACAGTATTGGTCTGCCGGCTACCCAGTCAAAGGAACTCGCCGGAGACCTGAACATCCTTTTAGCGAATTTCCAAACCTATTACCAGAACCTGCGGGGCATCCATTGGAATATCCGGGGCAGGAGTTTTTTTGACCTGCACGCCAAATTCGAGGAGTTATACAATGACGCCAACATGAAGGTCGATATGCTTGCCGAACGGGTACTCACCCTGGGGGAAGTGCCCCTGCATACCTTTGAGGCCTATACCCGGGCTTCCCGGGTCCCTGTCGGGAAGAATATCTCCAAGGATGAGGAAGCCATAAGGCTTATTGTAGATTGCCTTAAAGAATTGTTGATTTTGGAACGGCAAATCCTGGAGGCCTCTGACAAGGCCAATGATGAAGGGACCAACGCCATGATGAGCGACTTCATCACCGAACAGGAGAAGACCGTCTGGATGATGAAGGCCTGGCTCGCCGAGAAGATCTGACAGAAGGGTTTTATGGAAACCCCCGAAATTTCATTGGGGTAAGTGCCCGTATACGCCGTTCCCGCAAATAAATAAAAAGCGCTGTCAGCAGGCTGACAGCGCTTTTTGTTTTTAATTTATGAAAGGCTAATTCCCCTCGCTCAGGGAAAAACTGCCATCTCCGTTGAAATTTGTTACGCGGATCGTTACGGTCCAAATACCGGAGGCCCCGACTTCCGTTACCCCCCATATGGTGTCCGGTTCAGCACCACCCTGGATCGTCCTGTCCAAAACGACCATTCCTTCGGAATCCTCCACAATGATCTGGAAGGTCCCTTCAGTAGTAGCCGTGATATCTGCATTGTAATCGGCCGTATTCAGGTTGTTGTTCCAGGAAAACATACGGGTGGCTGTTCCTCCGTTTCCCGTAAAGCTGGCGTCGATGTCCCCGTTAAAATCAGAACGGTCGCCAATGGTGAAATCCGAAGCGCTGGTCTGCAGCAAGGTTCCGTTAACGGTTACCCGGGCAAAGGAGTCATCATCATTGCTACAGGACAAAGACAGGATGAAGACCGGTGCCAACAGGGCTGTTTTCAGGATTCTTAAAACATTTGCTTTTGCGAAATTCAAAGTTTTCATAGGATTGTAATGTTAAGATTTGGATCTATACAACAATCCTAACGAGAAACTCCCTACCCTATTGTCATGTTTTTTTAAAAGCGGATCCGAAGGCTAACGTCTTCAGTGCCGACTGTGAACCGGGCCGACTCGAAGGAAGGCGGCCCCATGCTCATATCGTTCCCGCTCATGGCATAGGGCTCCGACGGCATGCCGCCGGGTTGGAAATCCATGCGCTCGTTGCCGTTGAGGTCGTGCAGGATCGAAACGGCATACACCCCTTGCGACACATTTGGGAATTGAAAAGTGAGGACCCCTTTTTCGGCGGCGCCCCGGTACGAAGCGATGCCGCCCCCTTTCATAAAGGTTTCTGAAGTGTGCAGGCCCGCCAGGATTTCGCCCTGGTCGTTGAGGACGTTTTCCAGGATAATGGTAACGGTGACCCCTTCGTCGGCAGGGGCCTGCCCGTAAGTGAGACCCGCCAGGAAGAACAAAAGATAAAAAGGTGATTTCATGGGTATTGGCGTTTATTGGGTTACGGGGGCAAATCTGGCCCAACCCCTGCGCTTTCGCAAACCGGGGTGACTGAGTTGGCGAATTTGCCGGACAGGCTGCCGAACAGGCCGACCGGGTGCGGCCCGGTCAGGGCAAGGTTGACCACACTTTTTCCAGGAGGGACTTTGTCGCCCGGATGCCTTCGTATTCCGACAGGCGGTGTCCCTCGTATTCAATGCCGATGTAACCCGAAAATTCCGAAGCCTTTACCTTCTCAAGCAGGGTGGGGTAGGGCAGCAGGGTTTCATTTCCGTCAGCATCAAAATCATACGACTTGGCACTCACCCCGCGGGCAAAGGGCAGGAGTTCCTCAAGGCCCCTGACCGGGTCGTAGCTTTCTGTACACTCCCCATCCTGGGTGCTGCCCCAGGGCTTGTTCAAACACCAGTTCCCAAAGTCAGGGAGGGTCCCGAGGTAAGGGCTGTCCACAGCCTCGAGGATTTCGGCAATAAACGCCGCATTGGAAGTATGCAGGCCATGGTTTTCAACAAGCACCGAAATCCCCGTCGCGGCCCCTGCTTCGGCCAGCCGCCCGAGCCCGTCGATCAGGGCAGCCTTGCCCCCGCTCCCAAAGGCATTCACCCTTATGGAATGGCAGCCCAGCAGGTGGGCGGCTTCCAGCCATTTCCTGTGGTTCGCGACCGCCTCCACCCGTTTTTTCTGCTTAGGGTCCCCGAGGTCTCCTTCCCCATCTACCATGATCAGTATATTTTCAACGCCTTCCGATTGCGCCCTGCGCCGGAGGTCCTGCCAGAAGGCTTTCGCTGTGGCTTTGTCGCTGTAGAACTGGCTGACGTATTCCACCGCCCCGAGACCAAACTCTTTCCTGGCCAGAACAGGGAAATCTTCCGCCCTGACCTCCCCCTTTTCGAGGGCCCGGTGAAGGGACCACTGCGCCAGGGAGATTTTCAGGGTGGCCCCGGTAGGGATGGCGGTCAGGGGACTGCCCAACACGGAAAGGGTTGGGGTGGCCAGGGCGATTCCGCCCAACAGGGAGTGTTTCAGGAAGGTCCTTCTGGAGTGTATGGTCATGACGGGGATTTATCGGGAATTTTCAGGTTTGTTCAGGATTTCGATGATCCAGTAAATCAGTTGGGCGATACCAGAGGCAAAAATGAACAGCAGGATCCAGATCAGCAGCAGGTTGTTTTCCTTCAGGTTGGGGTTATTGGCCGCATGCACGATATAGAAGACCAGGCTGGCAAGGGAAACCGCCACCATCAGGAATACGAGCAGCAGGAAAACCCCCAACCCTCCAAATATAGCCATGGGCGGGTCTCCGCCCGGGCGTTCCAGTTCCGGGAGGTGGCTGAAGATGGAAAATATCACAATGCCGTAGCCGACCAGCAGAAGCAGCATGCAAACCAGGGGCGACAGGGCAAAAAAGCCCTGCCAGAATTTACTTTTAAGCATGGTTGGGATTTTTGTTGCTTAAATATACGGATTTTCAGGATCAGCTTCCCGGGTTCCCGGGGCCTTTCATGGCACGGGCCACTGCGGAAGCCGCACTTCCCCGCCTTTCCAGTTCCTCGATAATCCGCGGGTGGTCGTCCTCCCGACCCTGGGAAAGCTTCCAGGCCCCTTCCAGGGAGGTAACCGCAATACGGAAACCCACAATGCCGCGGACCTGCCGCATCGTCTTCCGCGACATGTTGTGGAGGGAAACGGGGTGGGTGGAATCCTTTTCGTACAGGTCCACCATCTGGTGCAGGGAGGCCAGCAACGCGGCTTCGGATTGGACATAATAGGCTCCGCGTGCGTGGACGGAGATATAATTCCAGGTGGGGACTTCCTCCTCACGGTACCAGGAAGAGGACACATAGCTCTGCGGCCCATTGAAAATGCAGCATACGGGAGCACCCTCTGCCAGGTGGCGCCAGTGGTCGTTGGCCCGGGCAAAATGCCCGTAGAGGCATACGGAGCCATCGGGCTCTGCGAGGAGCTGCAGGGGAAGGTGGGTGGCCAGGGGGGCTTCGGGTCCGTTGGAAACCACGATTCCGAAGGGATTTTTCAGGATGAAGTCCCTCAGGGCATCCTCGTCTGAGTTTTGGTAGTGGTCAGGGATATACATTGGCAGGTCGCTGTTGTGTTACGCCTGGCTAAAATAAGGAAATTGCAGGTCTTCCTTCAGAATGGCTGCATTAGCGCTACAGTCCCTGAACCCGGTCCATCCCGGCCCGGCTACCCCCCTGCTTTCATTAAAGGAACCGGGCCAGGGCCGGCGCGCATTCCAGGGGTCGCATATGGGGGTTCAGGGCCCGAAATGAACACCTGGCCCCATTTTTTTTGGCACTTTGGGGAAAACAGGTCGAATTTTGAAAGCCGGTGGCCCGAACTTTCCGGACAAGTGCCTCCCGGTCGAAATTCTCTTTTTGGTACCTTTAAACCAGTTGGTCGCAATGGCCGATCGGGCCGGCTATCCCGGGCCTGAGAAAAACCTGCAGCCCATGAAAAAACTGCTCAAGCATTTTGGCAATGCCACCCTGGTAGGGTTGGCGCTATACGTGGTCTTCTGGGTCATCCACCTGTTACGGGGGGGAAGCCTGCGCTGGGATGCCGATTCCGGGCAGGAGTTGCTCGAGCACATGATCTTTTCATGGATCCTGTACCTGGCCAACGCCCTGCTGATCAGCTATGCCATTGGATGGTTGCGCAACCATAATTTCCACTGGAAGGTATTGCTGGTTACGGTTATGGGTAACATTGCTGTTTCCCTGCTGGGAATCTTCCTGGCGCGTTCCATCATCCTTACCGGCTTTAACGGGGTGGGGTTCCTGGAGTTCATCAAGGGGGAATCTGCTGCGTACTATGTCAATTCACTGGTGATTGCGCTTTGCGTTTCCGCAATTTTTTTCGGCCTGTATTATTACAAGTACCGTCAGGAAACCCGGGTGAAGCAGGAAAAAATCATCGCCGGGGCTGCCTCTGCCCAGTTCGATGCCCTTAAAAACCAGTTGGATCCTCATTTCCTGTTCAACAGCCTGAACGTACTCACCAGCCTGATCGAAGAAGATCCGCAACAGGCTCAGCGCTTTACCACGGGCCTTTCCAAGGTCTACCGATATGTCCTGGAACAGAAGAATAAGGAGGTGGTACCCGTGGACGAGGAATTCGCCTTTGCCCGCACCTACGTACGCCTGCTTAAAATGCGCTTCGAAGACAGCATCGTATTCGATATCCCGGAACAGAGCACCAACCCCGAGGGTAAGATTGTACCCCTGTCGTTGCAGCTGCTGCTTGAAAATGCCGTAAAGCACAATGTGGTCACCCAGGAAAGCCCTTTGCACATAAGGGTGGAGGAACGGGGAGGGTTTATCGTGGTTGCCAATACCCTGCAACCGAAGCAGGTGGTGAAGAAATCCAGCGGGGTTGGGCTGCAGAACATCCGCAACCGGTATTCCCTGCTAACCCGGCGCCAGGTAGCCATTAAAATGGAGGACGGCACTTTCGAGGTAGCCATTCCCATCCTTACCCGCCAGGTCACCCAACCGGTCACCCAGGAGGCCTTTGTGGAAGATAAGCGCTATCAAAAGGCAAAGGAAAAGGTCGAGGCCATAAAAGGTTTCTACGGGAACCTGGGGGCGTACCTGCTGGTCATCCCCTTCCTGGCATGGCTCAACTGGAAGTCCACCTCCTTCCCATGGGCACTTTTTCCCGCAGTAGGCTGGGGCTTTGGGCTGGTGATGCACGGCCTGGAGGCCTATGGGTACAACCCCCTTTGGGGTAAGCGGTGGGAGGCCAGAAAAATACGGGAACTGATGGAACGGGACGACTGGTGAGCGCCGAATGGCCAATTCGGGAGGCGATTCCGTCAATTGGATCCCAATTTTTTCGGAAAACGGGTCTGGGTTCTGAATTTTGGCGAAACCTTATAAATCAATCACAATGGATGCCTTTGAAAAACAGCAACGATACGAGCGCGCAAGGGAGCGTGTATCATGCCTTAAGGGGTTTTACTCCAATTTGTTTTCGTACCTGCTGGTAATCCCCTTCCTGTTTTGGATCAACCTGCGGACTACAAGCTTCCCCTGGGCCCTGATCCCCGCCCTGGGGTGGGGGTTTGGCCTGTTGATGCACGGGATGGAAGCCCACGGATACCACCCTTTTCTTGGAAAGAACTGGGAGGCCCGGAAAATAAGGGAACTCATGGCCCGGGAAGAACAGGAACTCTCCTGAAATACTCCTTCACTATAAACCCTTTTAAAATACTGAAATGGACGAACGCGAAAGCAAATACCTCAAAGCGCGGGAACGCGTGGAAGAACTGAAAAAGTTTTACGGGAACCTGACCTCCTATATCTTTGTCATCGGCCTGCTGGCCCTTATCAATTACCTGACCAACGAATGGCGCTATGCCTGGTTCCTGTGGGCGGCCTTTGGCTGGGGGATCGGGGTATTTTTCCACGCCCTGAAGACCTTCAGGCTGAACCCTTTCTTCTCCAGGGATTGGGAAGAACGGAAGATCCGGGAATTTATGCAGGAAGAAGAGCAAAACGGATCCCGATGGGAATAACAAAAAACCCGGAAACCATGGAAAATAGCCAAAAGCTGAACCGCGCAAAAAAGCGGGTGGAGGAAATCAGGGGCTTTTATACCCACCTGGCCGTTTATATGGTGATCAATACCCTGATTATTCTGATGAACCTCGTTTACGGGCACCATAAGGGGTTCTCGTGGGGATGGTGGGGATTTTTGGTAACCCCGCTTTTTTGGGGGATTGGCCTGGCGTTCCACGCCATGTCGGCCTTCCAGTGGAACCCGTTTTTTGGCAGGACCTGGGAGCGGAAGATGATCGAGAAATACATGGAAGAAGACCGGCGTGAAGCCGGAAACTATATGGACCAACCCTGAAACCCCCGGCAGGATGCGCGAAGTAGGACCCCTGAAAACGGTTATTATTGAAGATGAAAAGCCTGCGGCCCGGAGGCTGGCTCGGCTCCTGGAACGCCAGGGCGTGGCAGTGGAGCATATGCTGCACTCTGTTTCGGAGTCGGTGAGCTGGTTTGCCCAACACCCCGGCCCGGACCTGATCTTTCTGGACATACAGCTATCCGATGGCCTGTCTTTTGAAATTTTTGATGCGGTGCCGGTGAAATGCCCCATCATCTTTACCACGGCCTTCGATGAATATGCCCTGCAGGCATTCAAGCTCAACAGCATCGATTACCTTCTGAAGCCCATTGACGAGGAAGAACTGGAGGCAGCCCTTGAAAAATTCCGGAGCCTGAACCCCGTGGCCCGCCCCCTGCAGGTCGATTTTGAGGACATCCGAAAACTCCTGGTCCATCCCCTCGACCGCGACTACAAAAAGCGCTTTACAGCCCGGGTAGGGCAACACCTGAAGATTATCCCTGCCGACGAAGTGGAGTGTTTCTACAGCGAGAACAAGGGCACTTATGCCGCCACCACGGATGGGCGGTCTTACCTGCTGGACACCACCCTGGAACACTTGCAGGAAGAGCTTTCACCTGAAACGTTTTTCCGGGTAAGCCGGAAGTTTTATGTGCATATCGACCATATTTCAGACATCGTCGCCTACTCGAATTCCCGCCTGAAAATTAAGCTCAAACGCTTCAGGGAACAGGAAATCATCGTGAGCCGGGAACGGGTACGGGATTTTAAGCTTTGGTTGGAATAACAGCAAATAAGCTTCTGGTATAAAAGGTTTTAAAAAACACTATAGAAATTTCTTATAGTGGGAATTCAGGGTTTTTCCACCCGGTTTTCGTCAAAAGAGGAAGGCAGGAGCTTCGGGACCAGCTTGATAAATATGGGGAGTAAAACCGCCCCTCCGGGAAGCAGGAAGATGGCCAGGGAAGGGATGCTTTTGAAAACGTCGAGCAGTTGTTTCTGGACCTTTTTTTTCTCCTCCGGGGTCAGTTCCTTCAGGGTCGATTTGGAAAGCAGCACCATGAGTTCCTTACTTTCCATCAGTTCTTTCCGGAGCCTTTTACTGTTGCGGTGGATCAGCCGGTCCACGACCCTGGCCATGCTCTCATAGTACTGAGCTCCGGGCAGCGCATCCCTCAGGAAATAGACCTGGTCCTCATACAGCCTGAAAAAATTCTCCGCATCGCGAAGGGCAGCCTCCACCTGGCTTTCCGAAAACCCAAGGGATTCCCCCAGAAGGAATACCTCTTTTTGCCTTCGCGGGAATTTCGGGGATTCCTGTCCCAAAACGGCCAGGGCGGCAATGTCCAGCAGGTACCCGGCCACATCGGTCCCCCGGTGGTGCGAAAGCAGGGCGGGGAAGTCATCGGAAAGGAAAGGATCCTGGGCCTTCAGGTAGCTGCGTGAGCTCTCGAAGACCTCCAGGAGTTTTTTTCGGCTTTCCCCCGGGCCCCGGGGGTCCAGGGCATGGTAGATCAGGTTGATGACTATGGATTCCAGTTCCTGCACATGGCTTTTCGGGTCTGCGATGCCCCCGAGGTAGGCGCGAAAGCCCAGCAGGTCGAGGGGTAACAGCATATTGGTAATGGTGGAGTTGAAGGTCCGGCTCAACAGGGGCTCCCCGAGGTAGACCCTCGAATCGAGCAACTTTTCCAGCTGGGAAGCGGGTTTGCCGCTCCTGAAAACTTTTTGCAGCAAGTTGGGCTGGGCCAGTTCCATTTTATGGTAAAATTCGAGTGCAGTGGCCAGGAACGATGCGAAATCGCCCCCGGGGCGGGCCAGGCGGTAGCTGTAGCTGAGCCCTGCCAACAGGTTTACCTTGGCATTTTCGTCCTGGGACAGGGGGTAGGGGGGGACCACAGTGGCCGGGATGCCCACATTGATCCCATACAGGAAGCCGCAGGCCCTCAGGTCTGAATCCAGCCCCCGATAGTCGGTATAAGGCATGGGCCGGTCCCCGGTGAGGGACCCAAATTTATCAATCCAACCAGGAGCAGAGGGGTTCATTGAATGCCGGTCTGGGGTTCCAAAATTAGGTGAAAATAGGTATTCCTCACCAGGTCATCCCAAAGCATCCGTTCTTTTTTGCCCCTGTTTTCGACCAACGCCTGTCGGACCCGGGGTTTTCGACGAACAGCACCCGGCTTGGGCGATACCTGAGTGTTTTTGTCAGTTTCCCGCGCCGGCAGGATCCCTATCTTTACCGTATCCCGCAGATCCCGAAACGTTGCAGCTCAGGATCCCGGAAAGAACACTTAGGAACACACGTTATGGAAATACTCCTTTTTTCATTGTGGATGGCGATCATGTGCGCGCTGGGCCTTCGGGTTTACCTGGCCCATCAATCCCTTAAAAAAATACAGCGTTAAGGAAATGCCTGAAAACAGGGGCGCGGAGCCCTATGCCATCCGGGAGGCTACTTTCTGCCAGTTGATGATCTTCAGGATGTTCTGGAGGTATTCACCCCGTTTGTTCTGGTATTTCAGGTAATAGGCATGCTCCCACACATCGATACCCAAAAGCGGGGTTCCCCTGCGTTCTGCCACCTGCATCAGGGGGTTGTCCTGGTTGGGCGTGGAGCATACAAATAATTTTTTGTCGGCATCCTGGCACAGCCAGGCCCAGCCAGACCCGAAACGCCTGGCTCCGGCTTCGGCCAGTTCGTTCTTCAGGGCCTCCATAGAACCGAAGTGCTCCACTACCGCCGGTTCAATGGCACTCCCGGTATCTTCCCCGGGGGTCAGGACGTCCCAGTACAGGTTATGGTTGTAATATCCTCCCCCGTTATTGCGGATGGCCGTGGGCAGGGTGTCCATAGCCAGGATCTCCTCAAGTGTTTTGTCCCCAATGCCCGCTTCCTTCAAGGCAGCATTCAGGTTGTTGGTATACCCCTGGTGGTGTTTGGAGTGGTGGATCTCCATGGTCATCGCGTCGATGATTTCCGGGAAGGCATTGTAGCCATAGGGGATTTCGGGAAGTTCAAAAACGACCGGGGCCAACGCGGCTGCCGCTGGTTCTGCTGCTTTTGGTTCGCCTTTGCAGGAACTGAACAGGAGGGAAGGGGCTACCGTAACTCCGGTGGCGGCCATGGCGGTTCTTTTCAGAAAGGTGCGTTTTTTCATCGGGATCGTTTTTTGGGTTGGCTTTAAAGATACGGAATTCAGCAGTGGTTGTCAACCGGCGCTTTACGGGCGATCTTCCGCCTCCCGGGTAAGGACCTGGATGGGGGACTCCAGGGTCCGGTGTACCGGACAGCGCCCCGCGATTTCCAACAGGCGGGAGCGTTGGTCCTTGTCCAGGGCCCCGGAGAATTCCACGACGCGGTGGAAGGTGTCAATTTTTGCATTCGGGTCCTCCATGCATTCCAGCCCATCCCGGGCGTGCTCCCGGGCGTATGAGGTGTGGACCTCCACATTTTCCAGGGGCCAGCCCTTTCGGCGGGCATACATTTGAAGGGTCATTGCCGTACAGGCCGACAGGCTGGCCGAAAGCAATTCGTATGGGGAAGGGCCGAAATCATTTCCCGAATAGGAGACCGGCTCATCTGCGGTCAGGTAATGGTTTCCCACTTTCATGCGGGTGGTGAAGCCATCTTCCGCGTCGAGGCTGGCCACCACCTGATGGTCGCTTTTCAGCGGCTCTTCCCGCTGCCTTTCCAGGTATCGGGAGGCCCAGCTCCCGATGACCTGCCCTGCATAGGAGGCGTCTTCCGCCCGGCTCAGGAGGTGGTCTGCCCCGTCCAGGCTCAGGAAACTCTTGGGGTGGCGGGCGGCGCGATAAATCTTCTCGGCATTGTCCACGGAAACCACCCGGTCCTGGGGGGAATGCAGGATCAGCAGGGAGGCTTCCAGGCCTTTGATCGCCCGATCCAGGGAGTGGTTCCGGAGGTCTTCGAGGAATTGCCGCTGTATGGTGAACCCACGGCCGCCGATGTTGACCCTGGCCATGCCTTCTTCCCGGATTTCTTCCAGGCTGCTTTTGAGCAGGCGGGTGACGTGATCCGGGTCTGAAGGCGCCCCCACGGTAGCCACCGCCCGTACCGTGGGTAGTCTGGTGGCTGCGAAAAGTACGGCCGCACCGCCCAGGGAATGCCCCACAAGCAGGGCGGGGGCCTCATAATCCCGTTTCAGGAAGGCCGCAGCCGCTTCCAGGTCTTCCACATTGCCGGAAAAGTTGGTGTCCGAAAAATCGCCCTCGCTTTCCCCCAGGCCCGTAAAGTCGAACCGCAGCACGCCGAACCCCATCCCCGCCAGGGCCTGGCTGATCTGACGGGCCGCACCCAGGTTTTTGCTGCAGGTAAAACAATGGGCGAAAAGGGCGTAATGGTGCGGGTGGCGGTTGGGCGGAAGGACCAGCCGTCCGGTCAGGCGGTGGCCCTGGCGATTTTCAAAATGTACTTTTTGGGTTCTCATGGAAGGGTCCTTTGCCCTAAGGTCGTAAAAATAAACGGTACCTGTCAAGGGTAGGCTCCCTAAGGCCGCAAGGGCTCCCCCAGCAAATACAGATGGCTGCCCCGGGCTTAGTCGCGTTTGGCCTTGTTGAAAAGGCCCCGCAGGTCGGGGTTGTAAAACAGGGCTACCTGTAGGCGGTCGAAGTCCGCTCCCTGAAAATGGTTTTTCAAATACCCAACCTGCACGTTGCTGTTATCCGTCAGGTGTACCCCAAGGGCCCCGTAGAGGCGGTTTTGCCCGAAAATCTCGTCCTGCAGGTTCAGGAAGACTTCATCGTAGAAATTGACGAAGAAGGTGTTGGTAAGGGGAAGGGTGAGTTGCAGGCGGTAGCGCGCCCGGTGCTGGAGGTCGGAATCCCCGCCGAAGTCCAGAAAACGCTGTTCCAGGCGGTATCGGTGTTCGATCCGGAATTCCCATATCCTGTCGAGCAAAATAAATTGCTCAAAAATCCGGTGTTCCAGGAAAAAATTCCCTTCGAAGGCAGCCTCCTGCGACGGCTTTTCTTCAAAAGTCGGGTCGGTGCCGATATAGGCATACCCCAGGGTGGCTATGGCTTCCGGATTGATATGGTAGTTCATGCCGGTGCGCAACAGCAGCTGGTTG
This sequence comes from Robiginitalea marina, assembly GCF_024006985.1. Lineage (GTDB taxonomy): Bacteria > Bacteroidota > Bacteroidia > Flavobacteriales > Flavobacteriaceae > Robiginitalea > Robiginitalea marina. The sequence goes on along the minus strand of NZ_JAMXIB010000008.1, from coordinate 61,700 downwards.
AAATTCCCTCTCCACTGGTAGTGACGCCATTGGGCTTCGGTATGCAAACTCCACCGCTGTGAAAGGCGGTTGGTGCCGAAATACATATACCACCCCCCCAGCTCGTTTTCACCGGTCTGCTGGCCCGCCATGGGCTGAAGGCTGCCCAAAAGGAGCACCAGCAGGCAGGCGAGCCAACATGCCTTGAATTTCCCTTGTTGTTTCCTGTTTCGTATGCTCAAACGCCGGGGTCTTTATTCGTTTTCCAGTGCCCCCCCTTCCATGGGGTTGTCCCGGATCGGGGAAACGGGGGCATTTTTCAGGTGGGTATCCAGGAACTCCAGGATTTTTCGGTAGCCTTCCACCTGGTTTTCCTTCTTCAGGAAGCCGTGGCCTTCATCTTCAAACAGGACGTATTCCACGGGAACCCCGTTTTTACGCACCCCCGCTACAATCTCGTCGGACTCCACCTGCAATACCCTGGGGTCCTGGGCGCCCTGAAGAACCATAAGCGGCCGGGTTACCTGCTCCGTATGGAACAGGGGGGAGATAGCCCTTAGCCGCACCGAGTCGGCGCTGTACGGGTCTCCCAGTTCCTTGTAGAGGGCCTCTTTGAACGATTCCCACCAGGGCGGGATGGAACGCAGGGTACGGATCCAGTTGGTCACCCCGAAGATATTTACCCCCACGCCGAACTCCTCCGGGGCGAAGGTCAGGGCGGCCATGGTCATGTAGCCCCCATACGAGCCGCCAATGATCCCGATTTTTTCCCCGTCTATGACGGGCAGGCCCGCCAGCCAGTCTTTTCCGGCTATGCAGTCCTTCAGGTCCTTGTCGCCGTGGTTCAGGTCATCCATCTGGTAAAAGGTTTTCCCGTACCCCGAACTCCCGCGGTTGTTCACCGCCAGGATCGCATACCCGTGGTTGACCAGGTACTGGATCAGGGGGTTAAAGCCCTGTCGCGATTGCCCGCCGGGCCCCCCATGTACCCAGACCAGGGCAGGGGCCGGTTGCGTTTCGGAAGCCTGATGCGGCCGGTAATAGATGGCGGGTATTTCCAGGCCGTCAAAGGACGGGAACCGCACCACTTCGGCCCGGACCAGGTGGGCCGGATCGATTTCCGGGTTCAGGACGTCGGTCAGGCGGACCATCTGTTGGTCTTCCAGGTCCAGGACATACAGGTTCGCAGGGGAGTGGGAGCCCCCGGCGAAGAAACGCATGGTTCGCTCATCGTCGGAGAAGGCCACACTGCTCAGGTCCAGCCCTTCAGGAATAGGCAATTCCAACTGTTTTCCTGTCCCGGCCTCCATCACTTCGATTGTCGTTTTGGCATCCTGGTTGATGTAGGTTACCTGGTATTTCCCATTTTCGGTAAAGCTGCTCCCGGTGATATCCCAGTCGCGCTGTAATACCTTTTCCCGGGTCCCGTCGGCCAGGTGGTATTTCATGAGGTAGGCAAACTCTGAGCCGTCGTCGGTGGTGTAGAGCAGGGCCGTGTTATCCGGGGTAAAATCCTGGGCGGTATTCGCCGATTGCCCCGCGTTGATGCGGGTGGTGGTACCCTCCCCAAGATGGTATAGGAACAAATCGCTATCGTTGGTATTGATGGATTTGGCCAGGGCAAGGTATTGCTCATCGGGGGAAATGGCCTCCAATTCGTACCCCCCGTCATTTTGGAAGAGCAGGGTGGGCTTAAAGGTTTCCAGGTCCATGCGGTACAGGTCCATGAAATTGGCATCCCGCTTGTTGGAACCGAAGTAAAACGAATTCTTGTCTTTTGCCCAACGGTAGAACAGGGATCGCGCGCCTTCCTCCGGGGTCAGGTCGCGGTGCGACCCGTCGGGTTCCAGCAGGTAGATGTGGAATACCTCATCCCCATTGTTGTCCATTCGGAACAGGATGCGCTCATCGCGGGGAAAATAGGAGATGGCAAATACGGAAGAGCTGTCAGAGGCGGTTAGCGCAGTAAACTCACCCCCGGCTGCCGGTACGGTATAGAGGTTGTAGATGCCCGAACGGTTGCTGTGGACCAGCAGTTTGGATTGGTCCGGGGAAAAACTGCCCCCGCCCACACTTTCATTGTCCATCATCTGTTCGATGGTATACGCCTTAAGGGACTGCGCCACCGTGGGCGCCGCCGCTTCCTTTTTGCAACCCAACACGGCCAGGGCAACGCCGATGGCGAGGAAGGATAATTTCATCCGCAGGGGGTAGGCTGTGGCTGCATTCATTCCAGGGTCAGGGTTTTGGTTTCCTTGAAGGGGGAAAGGTCAAGGGACTGCATGGATTCCCGATAGGCTTTCCAGGCATTCGCGAAAAAGGCGTTGGTTTCCCCCAGGGCCTTCTTCAGGTCCTCTTCGGCAAATTCCATCAGGCGGGCTTCGGTAGCCGTCATCCCGGAGGGGCGGCTCCCCACATACCCGTAAGCATTGGAAATCCGGCGCACCACCGTCATTTCCTGGTTTCGGGTAATCCCCTGACGTTTGTCTTCCTTCCCCAGGTAGCGATCCAGCAGGGAGTCGATTTGTTTGCTGATCTCGCCCGAGGCCTTGATCTGCTCCTTGAACTTCTCCTTATCCAGGTCTTTCATTTCCTTCTCGTACTGACTGGCCACTTTTTTGCTCTCCAGGAGCTGCTTTACGGCATCAGCGGCCGTTTGCATATACGAGTCCAGTTTTTTCACCGCAGCGTACTGAGCTTCCAGGGCAGCAGGGGATTGTTGCAGGCGGGGATCGGCTTCAACCCTAACGGTGGTCTCATCCCGGGCCTCCCCGAGCTCGATTACCACCCGGTAAGTGCCGGGCAGGACGGTTACCCCCCCGGGTTCGCGGGTGCGCTTGCGCAACGTGCGGGAAGGGCGGTCGGGGCCGGCTTCGTCCAGCCCCCAGTAGGCCCTGTGAAAGCCTGCCGAATCCGGGGTTTGAAATTTCAACGTCCGTATCAGCCGCTCCCCGTCGTAGATTTTCAGGAACACGGAGTCTTTTGTTTTCACCTTCGCGGAGGATGTTTCCGGGTCGGAATCGCCATTTTCCGGTGCTTCTTTTTCTTCCGGTTTTTCCTGTACCTCGCCGGCCTTTTTCCCTTCCTTCAGATAATAGGTGATCATGGCGCCATTTTCCCGGTTTTCCCCATTGAAAATGGCATCCGCCCCAAAGCGGCTTCCGGAGGGTTGCTGGTAGGCAGCCAGGTAGGCCGTTGGGGAAGGAAAAAGCCGGACGGGCTGGTTCATCACGGTCGGGTCTTCAGCCAAAGCCCTGAGGGGACGGATATCGTCGAGTACCCAGAAGGCCCTTCCAAACGTACCGATCACCAGGTCGTGCTCCCTGGGGTGTATCACCAGGTCCATGGTGGGCACCGTCGGATAGCCCCGGGTCCACTTCTGCCATGATTTTCCCGCGTCCAGTGAGAGGTAAAGCCCATCGTCGGTTCCCAGGAACAACAGGTTCGGGTTTTCGGGATCTTCCACAATCGAAAGGGTAAAACTCTCCACATCGTTTCCATCAACAATGCGCTCCCAGGTATTTCCATAGTCCCGGGTGCGGTACGCGTAAGGGGTAAAGTTATACCTTCGGTAATCGTTGGCAATCAGCAGGGCTTCCCCCTTATTGCGCCCGGAGGCCTTTATTTGAGCAATCCAGCTCCCTTTGGGCAGCCCTTTCAGGTTTTGGGTCACTTCCGTCCAGGAAGTGCCGCCATCGGGGGTGTAGTGCACCCGGCCGTCATCGGTACCCACCCACAGCATTCCGGATTCCACAGGCGAAGGTTCGATCACCAGGATGGTGCAGTGGTTTTCGGCCCCGGTCGCATCCATGGAAAGCCCCCCGCTTTCGCTTTGTTTTTGCTTTTCGGGGTCATTGGTGGTCAGGTCGGGGGAGATCACCTCCCAGGTCAGGCCCTTGTCGGTACTTTTATGGACGAACTGGCTGCCGAAGTAAACCGTGGATGGGTTGAAGGGGTCCTGTCCTATGGCTGCATTCCAGTTGAACCGCAATTCGGTGGTGGCGTCCGGGGGCGTGGGGCGCACGGTATAGTCATTCCCGGTCATCCAGTCATATCGCTGCACAAAGCCCTGCTGGCTCATGGCGTACCCGTAACGCGAATCTTCAGGGTCCGGGACCACGTCAAACCCATCCCCGAAGGCGATTTCCTGCCAGTAGGAATTGCGGATGCCCTGGGCCCTCCAAACATAGGCTGGCCCCCGCCAGGAACCGTTGTCCTGCATCCCCCCGTACACATTGTAGGGAAACTCCTGGTCCACGGCCACATGGTAGAACTGCCCCACGGGCAGGTTCCCTATAAAACGCCATGACTTCCCCCCGTCGCGGGTAATGTTCATCCCCCCGTCATTCCCGTCGATCATAAACTGGCCATTTTTCGGGTGGATCCACCAGGCGTGGTGGTCGGGGTGTACCCCGTTATCGACGCCATAGGCCGGCATCAGCTGGTTGAAACTGCGTCCCCCGTCTTCGGAAACATTCACATAGGTGAATACGGAATAGACCCGGTTTTCGTTTTGCGGGTCCACAAAAATGTCGGAGTAATAAAACGGACGGTCGCCGATGTCGTTTCCGTCATTGACCTTTTTCCAGGAGAATCCTCCGTCTTCCGACCGGTAAAGGGCATTCTTTTTGGCCTCGACCAGGGCGTAAACCACATTGGGTTTCCCCCCGGCGATTGCCAGGCCCATCCGGCCCAGCTCCCCTTTGGGCAACCCTTCCTTCTCCCCCAATTGCTTCCAGGTAACCCCCCCGTCATGGGTCATGTACAGGCCTGAACCCGGTCCGCCCGATTTAAAGAACCAGGGGTCCCGCTTGTGTTCCCACATGGCCACCATGAGCTTGTTGGGGTTGGCGGGGTCCATAACCATGTCGGCCACCCCTGTTTTGTTGTTGACAAACAGGATTTTATCCCAGGTTTTTCCCCCGTCGGTGGTTTTGTAAACCCCCCGTTGTGGATGCTCTCCCCAGGGCGATCCAATGGCGCCCACATAAATGGTATTGGGGTCGGTGGGGTCAATCAGGATCCGGTGGATATGCCGGGTTTCTTCAAGGCCCATGCGCTGCCAGGACCGGCCGGCATCCAGGGAGCGGTATATGCCGTACCCGCCATTCAGGGAATTGCGGGGATTGCCCTCCCCGGTACCCACCCAAAGCACGGAGGGGTTCGACTGCTGGATGGCCACCGCCCCGATAGAGGCGGTAACCTCCTTATCGAAAATGGGCTCCCACCGGATCCCCCCGGAGGCTGACTTCCACAGGCCGCCCGATGCGGTGCCCACATACATGATGTCGGGGTCAGCGGTCACCACGTCTATGGCCGTAACCCGGCCGCTCATCCCTCCGGGACCTATGTTCCGGGGCTTGAGGTCGCCCGCAAGGGTCATATCAAATTGTTGTCCGAAAAACGGTGCCGTTGCGAACAGCAACAGCAGGGGGAATAGTTTTTTCATAGGGTTAGGAATTGGTCGGCTAAAGATACCAAAAACGGAGGGTGGAACTCTTAAAAGTGTGTTAACGGACCCGGCCTAAGGGGGTGATCCAATGTCTGGTTTACGGGTAGGATATACTAAAAACAGCGAAAAAAAAGTACCTTCGTTACCAAAGACTATCTGGGCCAGGGCCTTTGCTTTCAGGCCCTGGATTTAGATTCTAGCCTATGAAATCCCTATTTATTTTCCTGCTACTTGGTTTCCTTGCGTATTCCTGTAACGACGAAGGCACACTTAGTTCCACCAATCCTGTGAACTGGGAAAATCGGAGGGCAACCGCGACCTTGCCAGATTCCCTGGAGCGGGGAACCACCTACCTTTCGGTTTACTCTCAGGTTTACAGCCTGACGGAGCATCGGACCCATGACCTCACGGTTACGGTGAGCATGCGCAACACAAGCCTTTCGGATACGTTGTTTTTGCAAAAGGCGGCCTATTTCAACACCCATGGGGCACCAATAAGAACCTATTTTGACCGGACTATCTTCGTGGCCCCAATGGAAACGGTGGAGATCGTAATTGAAGAGACCGACAGGGAAGGGGGTACTGGGGCCAATTTTATTTTTGACTGGGCGGTGCTTCCCGGCGTACCGGAACCACTGTTTGAAGCCATTATGATATCAACGTCCGGCCAACAGGGCTTATCCTTCACCACCCAGGGCAGGCGGATTAAGTAGTGCTCTCCCTGCCATTAAAGTGCACAACCCGCCTGCATCCTTAGGTTTTTTGAAAGAAAGCGCCCATGCGCAGCTTATCCGAAGTCATCCGCACCCGGGAAATTCACTATGCCGAATATCCCGATTCCATCCCGATTATCCGCTGTAATTCTGTAATTTTATGGAGTGAGAAAAGTTCTTTTGTGAAAAATTTAGTCCTCTATTACCTCGCCGTTTTTATACCCCTGGGGCTGATCCTGTTGTTGCGGTGGCAGGACGCCATCGGCCCGGGGACCCTCCTGATCCTGATCGTTGCATATGCCCTGATCTACAGGACCTGGATCGATGGGTCCCGCCTGGCGGCCAAGGGGATTATTTCGAAAAAAGACCGTTGGAAGATGATGTTGCCCGGGATGCACATGAAGCATTTCACCGAGCTGTACTTGAAATAAGATAAGGGTATTTTGACCCTGCTTTGGGGCTGAAAGATCCATAAGGACAGGTTTCCCGCCGACAACTTTTGGGGCCTAAGCCCCCCACCCCCGGGAACAAAATTACCCCCCTCCGGGATAATCCCCTTGCAGTATGGCGGATTAAAAATTCACCCTCATTTTCCAAACAATCCGTATCTTCCGTCCCTATCTAAAGCCTCAAACCCATGAAGAATACTCTTTTTTTCCTCCTGGCTTTCCTGATGGCCGCAACACCCCTGATGGCCCAGGATTTTTCCGCCCTGCAATACCGCGAACTGGGACCCTACCGGGGTGGACGCGTTACGACGGTGGCCGGGGTGGCTTCCCATCCGGGTACGTTTTATTTTGGAGCCACGGGAGGCGGGGTTTGGAAAACAGAAGATTATGGGGCCAGCTGGCAAAATAAATCCGACGGGTATTTCAGCACCCCTTCCATCGGGGCGATTGCCGTGGCGCAAAATGACCCCAACATCGTTTATGTGGGGACAGGTTCCGACGGCCTTCGCAGTAACGTAATTGAGGGGAAAGGGGTCTATAAATCCATCGATGCAGGCAAAACCTGGCAGCACATCGGGCTGGGGCAAACCGGGCAGATCGGTGGGGTACGCCTCCACCCCCAGGACCACAACACGGCGTATGTGGCTGCCATCGGGAAAGCCTTCCAGGCCAGTACGGAACGGGGATTGTATAAAACAACCGATGGGGGGCGATCCTGGAAACAAGTCCTCTCGATCTCGGACCGGACCGGGGTTTCCGATGTGGAATTGCTCCCTACCAACCCAAATGTCCTTTTTGCTGCAGCCTGGAAGGCCCAAAGGACCCCATGGACGATTATCAGCGGCGGGACCCCGGAAGAAGGCGGTATCTATAAAAGCCTCGATGGTGGTGCCAGCTGGACTAAAATAGAAAAAGGCCTTCCCACCGGGTTGATAGGAAAAATTGACATTGAAGTGTGCCCGTCTGATTCCCGTATCGTATATGCGCTGGTGGAAGCCCCGGGAGAGGAGGGCGGCCTGTACAAATCGGAAGACCAGGGGGAGAGCTTTGCGCAGGTTTCATCCCATAATGGCATTCGCACGCGGCCCTTCTATTATACCAATATCAGGGTTGTTCCCAAAAACCCCGATATTGTCTACGCCATGGCAACGGGGTACTTCAAGTCTGAGGATGGCGGCAAAACGTGGAGCCGAATGCGGCCCCCGCACGGCGACAACCACGATATGTGGATCAACCCCGACAACCCGGACCTTTTCATACAAAGCAACGACGGTGGGGCCAACGTCACCTTCAACGGGGGACAAACCTGGTCTACCCAGTTCAACCAGCCCACAGCGGAAATCTACCAGGTGGAGGTCGATAACCAGTACCCGTACTGGCTTTACGGGGGGCAGCAGGATAACTATTCCACCGTGGCCGTCCCCAGTATGCCGCCTTACGGGGTGCAGGCTGAAGGGATAGGCTACATCATCAATACCGGAGGGTGCGAGACCGGTCCGGCAGTACCCCACCCGACCAACCCCGATATAGTGTATTCCAACTGCAAGGGTCGGTTTACGGTTTACAACAAGCGCACCGGCACCGAACAGTCGTATTATGTGGGGGCTGCCAACATGTATGGCCATAACCCCCGGGACCTGGAATTCCGCTTCCAGCGGGTATCCCCCATCCATGTTTCACCGCACAACCCGAAGGTCATCTACCACACCTCCCAGTATGTGCATAAAACGGTAGATGAAGGAAAAACCTGGGAAATCATCTCGCCCGACCTTACGGCTTTCGAAGCTGACAAACAAGTGGTCTCCGGGGAACCCATTACCAGGGACGTCACCGGGGAGGAATTCTACAGCACAATTTACGCCATCAGGGAATCCCCGTTGCAGGAAGGGGTGATTTGGGTAGGGGCCAACGACGGGCCCGTACACGTAACCCGCGATGGGGGAAGTTCCTGGGAGGCAGTTACCCCGAAAGCCCTGCCCCCGGGCGGGCGGGTCGATGCAGTGGAACCCTCCCCGCACAACCCGGCAAAAGCGTATGTCTGCGTCCTGCGATACCAGTTGGGGGACCCTAAGCCCTACCTGTTCAAAACTGAGAATTACGGCAAAAACTGGAAATTGCTTACCCCCGGGACCAATGGTATCCCCTCCGGGACCCCTGTGCGAGTGGTTCGGGAGGACCCGGTGAGGGAAGGCCTCCTCTTTGCCGGGACAGAAGATGGGATGTACCTTTCCATGGATGATGGACAGACCTGGAAACCCTTCCAGCAAAACCTGCCCATTACCCCCATTACGGACCTGAAAATCCACCGGGGCGACCTGGTACTCTCCACCATGGGAAGGGGCTTCTGGGTCCTCGATCGCATCACGGCCCTTCGACAGATGGAAGCAAAAGCCCCCGAGGCCCCCGCGGTTTTCCAGCCTGAACCGACTGTCCGCTACCGGACCCCTTCCGGGGCCTGGGACAGTGAAACCCCCAGGTATCCAAAGCCTTCGGTTATTTTTGACTATGTACTTCCGGAGGCGGTGCCAGGCCCTGTGCACCTGGAAATCCGCGATGCTTCAGGTACCGTCCTGGCCGCCTTTACCAGTGACGCATTGTCCGAAAGCGGAACCGGGGCCGAGCGGGACATGGCTACGAATTTCACCGAATTCCGGGTATCGAAAGACCTTACAAAAAATCCCGGTTTCAACCGGTTCCATTGGGACATGACCCTGCCCGGCCCCTGGTCCCCGCAGGAAAACCGCAGGTACGAAAATGGCCCCATGGCCGGGCCCGGGCGGTATACGGCGGTCCTCCATACCGGGCAGGCCCAGGCAAGCGCGCCCTTTGAACTGGTCCTCGACCCCAGGGTGGTTGCTTCCGGGGTAACCGAATCCGAAGTGGATGCCCAGGTCGGATTCCTGCTCAAAATCCGTGACAAGGTCAGTGAAACGCTAAGGCTGCAGCACGACCTCGAGAAAAAAATTGAAGAATTGCAGAAATCTGCCGCCCCTTCCGAGGCTGAAAAACGAAAGCTGGAAACCCTTCGGCAGGTCATGAGCCGGATAGAAACCCAGGAGGGGATTTACATGCAGCCCATGCTGGCCGATCAGTGGCGCTACCTTTATTCCATGATGGACCAGGCCGACCAGGCCCCCGGAAAAGATGCCCTGGACCGGTTTGATGCCCTGAGTGCCCAGTTGGAGGCCCTTAAAAGGGAATTGGAGGAGTAACGCACCGGCTAACCTGTTCCAGGCTCCCGGGGTTTTCTGCTGGCCAGGTAATCTGGGAGTTTAGGGGTATTGGGCGATTGATTTTTTTTTTCCTTCCTGCGTGCAGGTTGCAGGGCAGGGGCGTATTTTCGATTTTGGGGGAGGGGGGGCACCACCTTAAAAAAAACCGGTGCTTTACCCCAATCCACAGCCAGAAATCGGCTCCGGTCCCTTTTGAGGCGACAAGGACCTTTATTCCCGGGGACCTCCCTTGACTACCCTGCCATTGAACATCACAAAACGGACATCCCTCAGCGCCCGGATATCTTTCGAAGGGTCGCCGGGCACGGCAATCAGGTCGGCCAGGAAGCCAGCACAGATCCGCCCCAGCCGATCGAGGTGGAAGGTTTGGGCATTTACGGCCGTTGCCGCCTGCAGGACCTTCAGGGGTTCCATCCCATAGGCCACCATGAGTTCAAGCTCCCGGTAATTTTCCCCATGCGGGTATACCCCAACGTCCCCGCCGAATCCTATGGCCACCCCCGATGCGAGTGCCAGGCGGAAACTTTCCTTTTTCCTGCTGATGCGGTCGGATTCCGTGATACCATCCCATCCGCCATACCGTTCGATAGCATCCCCGGCGGCCAGGGTGGGGTAGAGGACCACCCCTTTTTCCTTCATCATCCGGAAGACCTCCGCAGTACCCCCGTCGCCATGCTCGATCGTTTCCACACCCGCCTGAACCGCGCGTTTCATGCCCTCCGGGGTACTGGCATGGGCCACAGCATATTTTCCCGCACTCCGGGCGGCAGCTACAATGGCTTCCAGCTCTTCTGGCAGGAATGTCGGTTGTGACGGAGCCCCTGGGGTCCATCGGTAATCGGCATAGATTTTAATGAAATCGGCCCCTCCCCCAAGTTGTCGCCTCGCTGCGGCAATGACCCCATCCACGCCGCTGGCCGGTTCTGCCCCAAGGGGGACTGTCACCCCTTCATGGAAACCCTTTGGGCCATACGCGCCTGTAGCCACTATGGCCGGGCCGGCGACCAACAGGCGGGGTCCCGGGATAATCCCCGTTTCTATGGTTTTTTTCAGGGCCACATCGGCGTATCCTGCACCTTCGGATCCCAGGTCCCTCAGGGTGGTCACCCCTGCCATCAGGGACCTGTGTGCATGCACGCTCCCCCGGATGGCCCGTTCCGCCGGCGACTCCTTCAGCACCTGGTCATTCCAGGAGGTCTCATTGTACGGGTGCAGCAGCAGATGTGAGTGGCCCTCGATCAAGCCGGGAAGCAGAGTCATTCCCTCCAGGGCCATAATAGGTGTTCCTTCCGGGACCTGAAACCGGTCCTGCGGCCCGGCATAAGCTATGGTGGAATCCTTCACGTAAACCACCCAGCCCGGCTGCATGGCATTTCCGTCGAAAACCTGTTGTGGTTTGAGCAGGACCTGGGCCGAAAGTACATTGAGGATACTGGTCAGGCAAAGGAGGAGGAAAAGGGGTTTCAGCGAGATCATGGAATATTGTTTAAGTGTGGCCGGGGGTATCCGGGCGCCGCGGTTCGCCTGGCCTTTTCAAAGCGACCCGAGGTAGCGCTGGCTTTCCCCCAGGGCTTCCCGTGGGTTCGCCACCAGGTCCTGCTCCACGAAAAAGTGGTCCACGCCGGTCTCAAGGGCTGTTTTTACAATAGCCTGAAGATCCAGAACGCCTTTTCCTGCGGAGGCCATCAGGGGGAAGAGCTCCATCCATTGCCCCGGGTCACCCCCGTCCCCGGAGAAATATTTTCGTTCCTTCATGTCCTTCAGGTGCATGAGCTTATACCTCCCGGCATAGTCGTTCAGGTAGGTTGTGGGGTCTGCCTTGCCGGCAACAGTCCAGAAAACATCCATTTGCAGGAAGACCGACTGCGGATCGGTGGCTTCGACGAGCAACCGGAACGGAACTTTACCGTCCTGCTCCTGAAGGCCGTATCCGTGGTTGTGGTAGGCAAACCTGACCCCTTCATCAAGGGCCGACTTGCCGATGCGGTTAAAGGTGTCCGCCATCTTTTGGTAATCGTCCAGGGATTGGCGCCGCTCGGCCGGGATAAGGGGCAGGGTCACGTAGGTGGCCCCCAATGCCCGGGCTTCCGCTGCCAGGATAGGCATGTGCTGATCAAGGGTATCGAGGTCTGTATGCAGCGAAGGGATTTTCAGGCCCAGGTCGCCGGCCATAGCCTTGAATTCCCCTGTGGAAACCCCGAAACATCCACTTCCCGAAAAGCCCAGAAGCGGAATCAGCTGTTGCCAACTGGCCTTAGTGCTCGCTGCGCTGAACGGATACGGGCCGAACAACTCAAGTTCCCCGTACCCCAGTTCTGCCAGCATGGCGAGGGTACCCCTGAGGTCTGCCTCCAGCATTTTCGGTAGGGAAAACAGCTGAATCCCGATGGTGTCGAGCATTTCAAATGCCCTGACGCCGGAGGGGTTTGCCCCCAGGATGCCCGGAAGGAAGGCACTGCCCAGGGTCCCCAGGGCCGTGGTTTTCACAAAGTCTTTTCGATTCATAGGACGGTTAGGTTTCTTGCTTTGGTCTCTTGTCATAACGGACGGGTGTTGGGGGAACCGGCATCCGGCCTGTTGCCCCTGGCCTCAATCCTGACCCCCGGGATCATCCGATGCAGCGTTGGCAGCAATTTCATGGAGTTTCCGGTCCAGTTCTTCCCTGGGGATCCACCGGCCCCGGAGCATAACCCCATGGATGGTTTCCAGGGCACCGAGGTCCTCCAAAGGGTTTCCTTCGACCAGGAACAGGTCTGCGGCCTTGCCTTCTTCCAGGCTGCCCCATTCCGATTCCTGCCCGAAAAACTGTGCCGGGTGCAGGGTGCCCATCCGAAGGATTTCAGTTGGTGACAGGCCTGCCCGGCGCATGCCGGCCATTTCGTGTTTCAGGGAAAAGCCGGGCACATTGAAGACCTGGGGGGCATCCGACCCCAGCAACAGGCCATGGCCTTCTGCGGCCAGGCGTCGGATCAGTTCCAGGCGGAGGGCATCAAAAGCCTTCCATTGTTCCGGATCCCAGGAAGGATCTTCCATGTATTGCTTTTTGACTTTCCTCCAGGTGTCGAGGGTGGCTTCGGGCATGTATTTCATTTCGGGCTGGGCGAGGAGGCTGTCGGCCTCCGTGGGGGCAAACCAGCGCTCGAACAGGCTCTGGGTGGGAACGACCCAAACCTTGTGCTTTCGGGTAAGCGCCATTAATTCGGGGATAAAAGCGGTGTCAGCCAGGGTCGTAAAGCGGAACCCGAAAAAACCATTGTCTTCCGGTTTCACCCCTGCGGCTTCGGGGACCAGGCCTTCCAGGTAGCCATCTACATGGTCAATGCTGGCATACCCGCTTTCCAGGGCGTGCCGTATCCCCACATCCACCGGTACGTGCCCGGCAAAGGGGATGCCCTCCCGCCGGGCTGCGGCAACCAGGGAATCAAAAACGGCCCTGTTGATCCCGGGATGGATTTTCAGGAAGTCATATCCTTCCCGGGTGTACTGCTGTACTTTTTCCATGGCTTCCTCGGGAGTTCTGACCGTGTTTCCGTTTAGCGAAGGACTCGAGGTAAATATCCTGGGGCTGGGGATTTCCCCTTTTTTCGCCTGCTCTCGGAGCCCGAGGTGATAAGGGTGCCCCAGCATGCCCCTGATGGTGGTGACCCCCCGGGCGAGGTACAGGTAAAGGGTTTCTGCAATTCGCGTTTCGGAAACAGGGGGCGAGGGGATGTGGGCATGCATCTCCGTAAGGCCCGGGACCGCATAGGCCCCCTTGCCGTCAATGATAACAGGGTAGCGTTCGGGATGTGTGATTTGCGATGCGATTTGCACGATTCTACCGGAGTCCACAGCGATTTGCTGGTTTTCTACCACCGTACCCCTTTCCACATCCACAATTTGGACGTTGCGGATCAGCAGGGCCGATTGGCTCACGGCTTCGGGAGAGGACTTGCAGCCGGCAAGAAGCAGGGCCATCAAGGGGAGGAGTTTCCTGGTCATAGGGTATGGCGTTACCTTTTATGTGCAGGGTTTTGGGTGGAACCCGGCGTTCCAAAAGGTAAAAAGATTTAGCGATTTATATAGCGGCGGATCCCGATAAAAATGAAAATAAACCCGGAATAACTGATAAAGAAAGGGAAAATGAAGTCTTTCAACCCCAGGGCCAGCATTAAGCCGATCATCAGGAGTTGGAAGCCCAGGCCAAAAGTGGAAACGGCCGTCATGAGCCATTTGGGAAGGTGTTTTGCCGAGGGGGCTTTGCGGTCCATGGCGTAGATCGCCCGGTCGAAAAGGCCGTAACACCCCTGGTACAGTCGGAAGAGGAAGGTTACCCAGCCCTGGCGTTCCCCCGCAAGGGCTTTCGGGGGGGTACGTTCAAAAATGCGGCTTGTGGTGTCGCCTTGAAAGCGTCTTTTAAGGATGGCGTAATAGTAGTTGTATAGGGTTCCCTGCAGTTGCAGGCCCAGAAAAGCCAGCAGGAAGAACCATTTGGATCCGTCGGTAACCTGCCAGATGCTGTACATCAGCAACAGGTTGATCCCAATGTCGGCTACAGAATCGAGGTAGCGCCCGGTATAGGAAGGGGTTTTCCGCATTCGTGCCAGTTCCCCGTCTGCGGCGTCCAGGATGGATTTCAGAACCAGGAAGAAAACGGCAGTCCAGTAGTGCTGCTGGTAGATACTGAAGATGGCCAGCAGGCCGCAAAGTGCAAATCCAAGGGTTACGTGTACGGGTGTTAGCGGGGTGGGGACCAGCCAGGAAGCGATCTGCCGGCCAAAAGGCCTTCCATAGTCCGAAAGGTCTAAAAATTGTTGGTTTTCCGGAAGCTTTGACATTTGGGGCTTCCCGGGCGGGTTCTGGTTTCAGCGCGCAGGGGAGGCAGCCGGGAAGGTTCAAAGATAACCTTTTTAAAACAAACAAGAGCACTTCCCTTAACACACCGGGGGGGGCGGGGCCCTTTACAGGCCCCTTGGGATCACATAGAGGTTGGTGTCCACCTCAAAGGTTACGGGTTGGCGGCCAAAGGAAGTTTCCTTCCAGGCTGCCGTGGGGTAAATCCACGATTCCTCCCCATCGAGGAATACCCGAACCGGCATGTCGAAACCATCGACAATATCGCGGTACCGGTAATGCAAAACCACGCCGTCCCACCGGTACTCCAGCACCGGGATGAGCGTAGTGCGGAGGTACTGGTCAAAAAAGGCCGAAAGGTCTTTCCCGGTCTTCTCGCTGAGGAAGCCTTCGATCTGTTCGGTGGTCACTGTCTGGTGGCGGAAAGTTTCATTCAATCCCCGGAGCACCCTGCGCCACAGAGCGTCATCCTCAACCAGGATCCGCAGGGTGTGCAGCATGTTGGCCCCTTTGTAGTACATGTCGCCGGAGCCTTCGCGGTTTACCCCGTAGGTTCCGATGATGGGGCGGTCATTGCGGATCCTCGCCCGGGTGCCGACCACGTATTCCGAGGCTGCGCGGGAGCCAAAGTGGTAATCGAGGTAGAGGTTTTCGGAGTAGGCTGTGAACCCTTCATGGATCCACATGTCCGCGATATCCTTGTAGGTAATGCTGTTGGCGAACCATTCATGGCCCGCCTCGTGGATAATGATAAAATCGAATTTCATCCCCCAGCCGCTGCCCGAAAGGTCATACCCCCTGTACCCGTTCTGGTACCCGTTGCCATAGGTTACGGAACTCTGGTGTTCCATCCCGAGATAGGGCACCTCCACCAGTTTAAAGCTGTCTTCATAGAAGGGATACGGCCCGAACCAGTACTCGAAGGCCTCCAGCATCAGGGGAACCTGCCGGAATTGCTCTTTTGCCTTATCCAAATTTTCAGGCAGTACGTAGTAGTCCAGGTCCAGGGCCCCATTTTCACCTTCGTAGGTTTCCCCGAAATGCGCATAGTCGGCAATATTCACGTTTACCCCGTAATTGTTGATGGGGTTGCTGACCGTCCAGTGGAAAACGCGGGTCTCCCCCTTGTCGATTACTTCTTTTAGCCTTCCGTTGGACACGTTCATCAGGGGTTTGGGCACCTCAACCCGTATCGACATGGAGTCTGCCTCGTCGTACATGTGGTCCTTGTTGGGCCACCAGGCACTGGCCCCCAATCCCTGGCAAGAGGTGGCCACAAACGGCAGGCCCCTGCTGTCCTGTTTCCATGAAAACCCGCCGTCCCAGGGGGCATTTACCGCTTCCCTGGGCTTCCCGGAATACCGAATTTCCACTGCCTCGAAGCTTCCGGGATCCTGTGCTTTTTCCAGGAGGATGAAGTGCGCATTGCCGTCTTTTTCCACCTCCAGTTCCTGGCCTTCCTGGAATGCAGCCTCCAGGCGAAGGGGCTCCTGCAGGTCCACCTGCAGGCGGTTTCCGGGCTGCAATACCTCATATCGGATGGTATTCCGGCCGGTAATGCTCCGGCTTTCGGGGTCTACTTCCACATATAAGTCGTAGTGGTTGAGGTCCCACCAGGCCCGCTCGGGGGTGATGCTGCCCCTGAGCGTATCCTGACGGGTATAGGTTTCCTGTGCGATTCCCCAGAATGCTGTCAACAAGAGGGAGGCAAATAACAGTCTTTGTTTCATAACGCCTTGCTTAAAGGTCCTGATCCCCGGGGGTAGCCCCCTCCCGTTCCAGGAGGTAGGCATACCGGCTGCCCCTGACGATCCGGGTATAGTCGTCTGTGGTGAGCAATTCTTTCACAGCCTGTTTTTTATCGGGGTGGCCCTGGTAGAAGGATTTGCTTATGAGATAGCCCACGGCATAGCCAAGATCGTTTGGACGGTCTTCAATATCCCCGTTATACAACCATTTGGAGGTGTCTTCCTCAAACAATTCCTGCTGTAGTTCCCCGAAAATCCATTCGCGGTTACCCCGGTCGGCGAGGAATTCCAGGTTTTCGCTCTCCTGGGGTTCCCCCGAGCACAGCTCTACCATAAAATCGCATACGCCTTCCCGCAGGACCGCGCTAAGGAGGGTGCCCTCCCGCAGGGTGTCCCTGTAATTTTGCTGGAAATGCATCAACTCGTGGATGGTGATTCTGGGAAGGTCCCTGAAGGTCATGATGGATTCTTCCTGCCATTCGCTGAGTTGTTCCGTGGGCATCCGGGGGGAGCGGCCGTACATGTCTGCCCCCAGGAACATCCCCATTTCAGTTGCGGTACCCCCGGAGTTCAGGATCCCGGGCACCAGGAATACCTTGGGGAAGACCGCCTCGGGGAACACCTCCCGAAAATGTTCCATCCACAGGGTGGTGGTCTGTTGCAGGGCCCTGAGGCTGTCCGGTTTGAACTGTTCCCTTAGATACCGGTAATATTCCGGGGCGGCATTGATCATCTGCCCGTACATATTGCCTATACTTCCGTAACGTACCACATAAAAGTCCCTGATTTCCGGGGGCCCTGAAAGGACGAAGGCCCTGAGGTGTTGCCGGGCCCGGGAGGTGTCGGCCATGGCAGAATCGAAAAAGGGCCAGAAGCGTTCCATGGAACCTGCTTTCATCTCGAAATTGGACACTTGTTTCAACTCCGTTCGGATGGAATCAAGCCTTCCTTGCAGGGACTCCCACAGGGCGCCCCCGGGCACCTGCTTCCTCCCGCCGATTTTTTCCAGGATGTTCGGGTTCGACATGCCCCGGTCGATAGCCCGGTGCAACATGGAAGCCGTGGCTTCCTCCATGCCGGCATTCCAGTAGGCACGGGCAGCCTCCACATAGAGTTCCGAGGCCTGCAGGTCCCGGTTGGCCGCCTGGAGGGTATCCCCAAGGGCCTGGTAGGCCCCGCGTTCCAATAGCCTCTGGTAAAGTTGAAAAAACCCCTCCAGTTCGGGCAGGTGCATCGTCTGGTAATCTACCTCAGGTGCCTTTTCAGGGGAGGTGGAACAGCCCGGCAAAAGGGCCAGGAGACCTGAAAGTAAAAAGACGGTGCGTTTCATCGGGGCATCTTTTTAATTGCGGAAGATCCCGGAGGGAAAGACCACCGGGCTCTCATGCCCGTCTTCACCCACCGCGGCCACGCCAAAGAAATAATTATCAATAACGATGCCATCCAGGGTCACTTCTGAGGCCCCTTCCACATAGCGGAAGTGGTCCCAGGTGGGGGAGGTGGTATCGCGCCAGTAGACTTTGTACCCTTTGGCGCCCGGTACGGGTTCCCAGCGCAGGCGGGCGGAAGGTTCCACGATCCCGCCGATTTCCACCCCGGAAGGCGCCGGGGGCGCCCACCCCAGGGAGGCCAGGGTAATGGCATTGACCGCGGTCAGTTTGGCGGCATATCCAAAATCGACAAACTCCAGCAGATCTCCGTATTGTATGCCCTCCTCAACCCTGATATCCTGGTGCTGCTGGGTATAGTTTTCATGGGCCTCCATGATCCGGACCCCTGCAAAGCCAAGGTCGTTGAAGGGCCGGTGGTGCCCTCCCCGCCCGAAGCGGTCGAGGCGGTAGATCAGCATGGGGTTCATCCCGGGCATATAGGTGCGGGTTGTCCGATGGATGTACCGGGCCAGTTGGCGGGAGATCCCATCCACTTCGCCCCCGTAAAAGCGTCGGGCCATGCGTTCCCTTTCGGTTTCAGTCGGGGGTACCGGCTCGGAGAAGATCCTGAAATCCCGGTTGCTCACGACCCCATCGACCCCCCGGATATTTCCGATCATGTCGTTGTTGATGACCCCGATCAGTTCCCAGGCATTGTCGCGGGCGTATTCTGCCAGGCCCCGGCCGCCGAAGAGCCCTTGTTCTTCGCCGGAAAGCCCCACATAGGCGATGCTGTTGTCGAAACGGTATTTGGAAAGTACCCGGGCGGCTTCAAGGACCCCGGCCATGCCACTGGCGTTGTCGTTGGCCCCGGGGGAATCGGAAGTCGCATCGTTGGCATCGCTCACCCTGGAGTCGATATCGCCGCTCATCATCACATAACGGCCCGGATGCTTTTGCCCCCTTTGCACGGCGACCACGTTCACCACCCAGACATCTTCCGGGATGCGTTGGTTTTCCCCGGCCTTCACCAGGTTTTTCTGGTAAAAAACTTCCAGGCAGCCCCCGCAGGTTGCTGAAATTTTTTCAAATTCCGCCCTGATCCACCGCCGCGCGGCACCGATTCCCCGTGTCTGGGAAACCGTATCGCTAAGGGTGTGCCGGGTGCCAAACCCGGCAAGGGTGGTGATATCGTTACCGATCCGCGCTGCAGATACCGATTCGATAATGTCATATATACGGGGGTCGGTTTGCGCCGGCAGGGCGGTGCACCCCAGGGCCAGCCCAAGGAAAAGCAGGAATTTTTTCATAGGTATGTGTTCAGGTCTTTACTTTGAAGTTCAAAGGGTGAATTTAGGGAATCCCGGGCCCCCGTCAAAACAGGATCGGCCAACCGCCTGCTGTTTTTCACCCCGCCCCCTGGGGACATGCGGATTCCTGAGCGCCCCGGGGTTACCGGCCTGCCGGTACCGGTTCGGCCGCGAAGGCCAGTTGGGTCCCCTCGCGATTGGTGGCCAGGCGGGTCAGATGGCCCAGGGACGTCGGGAAGCTGTGGAGCACCTCCCAACTTTGGCTGGTTTCGGGGGTGAAGGCAAGCAGCTGGTTTTCTTTCCCGCAGAGCAGCCTGCCGTCGGGTAGCCGGCCAAGGTCCTGAACCCCCCCGGGAAGGGAAACGATACGGTTTTGCTCCAGGCCCTCCGGATCCATCGAATACGCTACCGAATGCCCGTTTTCCGTCCTCGTGTAAATAAACTGTTTTGTGCCGGGGACCGGCAGGAGCGACCTGCCGACATTCCTTTCGACCATGGTCGCCCGTTGCTCGCCCACATCGAGAAGGAACAGGTCCATCCGGTCTTCCACCAGCACGGTACAGGCAACCTTATCCTCAGTCAGCCAGAGGTAGTACCCCACCTTAAGGGTCGGATGCAGGGGGACCGATGCCCCGCCTTCCGGTGGATACTCGTAGAGGCGTTGCAGGCCGGTGCTGTCGAGCCGGACTGCGGACAGGGAAGCCTTCCCCGGGATTTCCATGGGAGAGAATTCTCCTCCCCGGGGGGTATTCGTGCGCCAGGAGGTTTCCCCGGTTTCCGGGGAATAGAGGGCAATATCGGTTTGCCCATCCCGCGTGCGGGAATATACTATGTTCCCTTCCCGGGTGAAGGATGGCTGGTTGTCATACCCGGGATTCCGGGAAATATTCACCGGCTCAGAAACCCGGGTTTCCCCGTTTTTCGTGGTCAGGCCAGCCAGGTAGACGTCGGTTTCGGGCTGGGCATAGACCCCTCCCCCTCCGGGCAGCAGGGGGAGAAACACCAGCGCCAGGTAGCTGATCAAGGCCTTTTTAAGCGTTTTTTCCATGGGTATACGGGCTAACGGCCATGGGACACCCCGGGCCTTAACGGGGTAAAACTAAAACATTCTGTGGGTATCCACGGGTTACTTTCCTGCCTCGAAATCGGCAAAATGCCGCAGCAATTCCCTAACGGCACCGATGCCTTCCAGGTAATACCGCGCCTGGGTTTTCATGCGGCCAACTTTTACCGTCACCGCTTCCCGCGGCAGTTCCTGGAACATGAATTCATCGGTCCAGTCGTCCCCGATGGCAAAGATGAAGTCATAGGGCCTGCGCGCTATCATGCGCATGGCGGCACGCCCCTTGTTCACATTGCTGCTCTTGATCTCCACCACCTTGTTGCCATTCAGGACGCTGAGGTCATCGTTGGCAATCAGGGAGGTCAGGACGGTGTTCAGCTCCGAAGCGCGTTTCTGCCCGAAGTCGGGGTCTGTGTTGCGGTAGTGCCAGGCCAGGGAGTAATTCTTGTCTTCGATAAAGGAGCCCGGGGTCCGGTCCACAAAAGATTCCAGGACAGGCCGGATCTTCGGCATCCAGTCGTTCTTTACATTTTCCAGCAGCTGGAATTCCTTCCCGTTTTCCGAGATCCACACCCCGTGTTCCACGATCATGGAAAAATTTTTTCCTTCGAACCAACGCCCCAGCGTTTCCTTATCGCGCCCGCTGATCAGGAAGACCTCGGTGTGCTCCTGCCGGTTGAGGGCATCGAGCAACTCCATCAGCGCGGGGTCGGGGACTACTTTGGTGGGGTCGTTTTTGAACCCGGCCAGGGTGCCATCGTAATCCAGGAACAGGATGCGGCTTTTGGCTTTCCGGTATTGCCCCATCAGGGTGTCGATATGGTCCAGGGTCAGCTTGCTCGCCACATACGGGGCATCCTGCTTTTTCTGTGCCAAAAGGGAGTCCATAAAATCCTGCGCCCATTTCTCCACATCATACCGTTCCAGGCGCTTTTGCATGGGGGCATTGCGGGCTGCCTGTTCCTCCGGGGGCATATTGATCGCCTGGTCCAGGGCCTGGGCGATTTGCTCGAAATTGTTCGGGTTGATCAGCAGGGCCTCGTGCAGCTCATTGGCCGCCCCGGCCATCTCACTTAAAATAAGCACCCCCGACTGGTCGGTCCGCGTGGCGATATATTCCTTGGCCACCAGGTTCATCCCGTCCCGGATCGGGGTCAGCCAGGCGATATCGCAGCTGGTATACAGGTCGATGAGGTTTTCAAATTCCAGGGAGCGGTAGAAGTACCAGATCGGGGTCCAGCTTACTGTGGAAAGTTCCCCGTTAATCCGCCCTACCAGTTCGTCAATTTCCTTTTTCAGGCGACGGTATTGGGGAACCTTTGAGCGGGAAGGCACCGCCAGGATGATCAGGCGCACTTTTTCCCGGTAATGAGGGTACTTCTGCAGGAAATATTCAAAGGCCTTCAGGCGTTTGGCGATACCCTTGGTATAGTCGAGGCGGTCTATGGACAGGAAAAACTTGGCTTCCGGGGTGGAGGCCTTGTGCAGGTTCAGGCGGCGCTGCAGGTCAGATTCCTCCCCTTCTTCCATGGCGGCATGCCTGAGGGCGGCTTCCCGGAATTTTTTGTAATCGATCCCCATGGGAAAGGAATCCACCTTGGCCACCCGCCCTTCGAGGTGAATTTCGTTAAAGTTTACCTCCAGCCCGAGCAGGCGGCGAACCGAACTGAGGAAGTGCCTTTCATAGTCGTAGGTATGAAAGCCAATCAGGTCGGCACCGAGCAGTCCCCGCAGGATTTCCTTCCGCCAGGGAAGTGTCCGGAAAATTTCAAAGGAGGGAAAGGGGATATGGAGGAAAAACCCTATGGAAAGCCCGGGACGCTGCTGCCGGACCATTTCGGGCACCAGTAACAACTGGTAATCGTGTACCCACACCACGTCCTCTTCCCCGGCTTCTTCCACAACGGCGTCTGCGAATTTCCGGTTGACCGCCTCATAGACCTCCCAGTTGGCCAGCTCGAATTCCGAATACTCCATGAAATAATGGAACAGCGGCCACAGGGTGCGGTTGCTGAACCCGAAATAGAAGCCGTCTACTTCTTCCCTGCTGAGGGATACCTTGAGGCACCCGTGGCCTGCCAGGGCCTTGTCGATGTCGCCTTCCAGGTCCCCGGGGGTTTCTTCCCGGGTCAGCCCGCTCCAGCCGATCCAGAGGCTCTCCCCATCCTGGTGGACCGACTTCATCCCGGTAGCCAGTCCCCCAACACTCGGGATGGCCTCGATGCGACCCTCGCTGATTCGTAATTGGACCGGAAGGCGGTTTGAAAGGATGATGGTTTTGCTCATTTCAGGGGATTTTTTCGTTTAAAGGACCCATTTTCCCTAAATTTCGGCAAAAAGGCCCGGATGGCCAATAAAAACCACTGATTTAAGGAAACTACTGCCTATGGATAACCTCGACTACGGTATTATTGGAAACTGCCGTTCTGCTGCCCTCATTTCCAAAACCGGCTCCCTGGACTGGTGCTGCCTCCCGGAGTTCGATTCTTCTTCTGTGTTTGCCAGGCTCCTGGATGAAGAGAAGGGCGGGAGTTTTGAAATCCTGGTCGAACCCGGGTATGAAGTCACCCAATACTACAAAAAGGAAACGGCCTTACTGGTTACCCGGTTTTCCAGGGGCCCGGACCGTTTCGAAGTCAGGGATTTCATGCCGCGCTACCGCAATCGCGACGGCAGTTACCACACCCCTCCGGAAATCATCCGCTACATCAGGCACCTGGGAGGCAGCCCGGTTTTCCGGGTGAAATACGACCCCCGTCTGGAATATGCCCAGGGGGAAACCCGTACGTATGTAAAACACTCCTTTGTCGTCAGCCTTAATGAGGGGGATAAATTCGACACGGTATTCCTGTATACTTCCTTCAACAAAAACGCAGTGATGGAAGGCCGGCCCATAACCCTCCGGGAAGACGGCTTTTTCCTTATGGGCTACAATGAAAAGCTTTTTAAACCCACCACGCGAAACATGTACCTCGAAATGGAGCGAACCAAGGTCTACTGGCTTAACTGGAGCAGCCAGACGCCGAGGTACCGCGAATACAATGCCGCGATCAACCGCTCGGCCATTACCCTGAAGCTGTTGAGTTACGACCGGACCGGGGCGGTACTGGCGGCGGCCACGACTTCCCTCCCGGAAACCCTGGGGGAGGTGCGCAATTGGGACTATCGCTTCTGTTGGATCCGTGACGCGTCCATGGTGGTAAAGGTAGTTTCCGACCTTGGGCATAAAGAAGTGGCCCGTCGTTACCTGAAGTTTGTCGTGGACCTGATTCCTGACAAGGATGAAAAACTCCAGATCATGTATGGCATCAATGGGGAGAAACAGCTGACCGAAACAACCCTGGATCACCTCAGCGGGTATAAAGGATCCCGGCCGGTGCGGGTGGGCAACGCAGCGTACCGCCAACGGCAGAATGACATTTACGGGATCCTTATGGACGTGATCCATACCCAGTTGGTCCGATTCCCCAACGATATCGAATACGGGGAAGAGCTTTGGTCGCTCACTAAAGGCATTGTCTGGATCGTACAGAAGCACTGGAAAGAACCCGACAAGGGCATCTGGGAATTTCGGACCGAAGACAGGCATTTTACCTTCTCCAAGGTACTGTGCTGGGTGGCCATCGACCGGGCAATCAAGGTGGCGCGGATTTTTCGCAAGCAGCAGAAAATCGACAAATGGCTTCTCCTGGAAGCGGAGATTCGGGAAGACATCCACCACAAAGCCTGGAATGAGGAGGCAGGGGCCTTTACCCAGGCCTATGGCACCCGGTACCTCGATGCCTCGGTCCTGCTGATGGAACCCTATGGTTTTATCGATGCGATGGATCCCCGCTATGTGAGCACCGTAAAGGCCATCGAAAGGGAGTTGAGCCATGAAGGCCTCCTTTACCGGTACAAGAACGAGGATGATTTCGGGCTGCCCTCGTCTTCCTTTACCATCTGTACCTTCTGGTTTATCAACAGCCTTTTCCGTATAGGGGAAGAAGGGCGGTCAAAGGAGTGGTTTGACCGGGTCCTGGGCTACAGCAACCACCTGGGCCTGTTCAGCGAGGATATCGACTTTAAGACCAAACGGCTGCTCGGGAATTTCCCCCAGGCGTATTCCCACCTGGCCCTGATCGAATGCGCCCTGAATTTTTCCCGGAAAGCCAGCGAACAGGAGGTGCTGCAAAGCATACAGGATTAAGGGGCAGATTCCTTCATCACTCGGTGTCCCAATGCTTCGAGGTGATCGACCAGGCTTTCGAGGTCTTTGGGCTCTGTAAAGGGGTTCATCAGGGTGGTGCGGAGGTAATAGCGTCCCTGCAACCGGGTCTGTACGAGATAGAATTGCCCCTGTTCCAGGACCAGTTGCCGCATGCGGGCGTTCAGGTTGTCCAGGGCTTCTTCGGGGACCCCGGCGGGGACCCAACGGAAACAAAGGATGTTCGATTGAGGATGCGCGAAGAGTTCCCACCTTTCCCTCCCGTCCAGCATTCGGGCAAATTCCCTGGCCAGGTCATACTGCCGGTCCAGGTAGGCCCCAAAGATGCCTTCTCCATACTGGTGGAGTACGGCATACCAGCTTAAGGCGCTGGTGAGCTTTGTACATTCAAAGGTGCGCTTGGCCCCGTTATACCAGTCTTCCTCCGGGGTCTCCGTAAGGAGGTATTCCGCCTCCTGGCTGAAGGTGGTGTAAGAGTCGGCCCCTTCCCTGAAGAGCAGGGCCGTGGTGATTACCGGCATCCCCATCATCTTGTGCCCATCGATCACAACGGAATCGGCCCCATCAATCCCGGAGAGTATATGGCGGTATTTTTCAGAACACACTGCGGCACCGCCATGGGCCCCGTCTACATGGAACCACAGGTTTTTCTCCCGGCAGAATTCGGCCTGGGCCCGCAGGTCATCATGCGTGCCCGTGGCCGTACAGGGGGCGCTGCCCACCAGGGCGAAGACCTCCAGCCCCCGGGAGGTGGCGTCCCGATACATTTGTGGCAACAGGGAAGTGTCCATGCTGAAATCTTCCCGTACGGGCACTTTGAGTACCCCGTCGGTACCCAGGCCCATGATGCGGGCCGCCCGGTCCACGCAGTAATGGGCGGCTTCGCTGACCAGAATTGCAAGTCCGCCGCTGTATCCTTCGTTCCAAATGTCGTGTCGGGCCCTGTTCCGCCGCGCAGACAGCAGGGCGGTCAGGTTGGCCAGGGTCCCGCCTGAGGTCAGGAACCCCCTGGCCCTGTCGGAATATCCTACTTTCCTGCATAGCCAGTCGGTGACTATCCGCTCCATGGCCGTTGGGGCCATCCCCATTTCGTATACAGCCATACCGTTGTTCAGGGTGCCACCCAGAAGCGCCATCAGGGAAGCGAGGGGAAGGGGAGGGGCTACCTGGTGCCCCATGTATTTCGGGTGGTGTACCCGGGTGATCCGTTCCAAAACGTCCCCTGCAAAACTGTCGTTTGTGCCATTTCGGAGATACTCTTCCCAGAAAGCCAGGGCTTCCCGGGGTTCCCTATACTCCAAAACTTTTCCAAATCCGCCCTGTGCGGCAGACAGGTGGTCCGCCAGCCTGTGGACCAGCCTGCAGCCGGCTTCCCGGAAGTGTTGCGGATCGTAAGCGTTTTCCAGCAGGGTCTTTTCCATGCCCTAAATGTAGGTTGTTTCCTTTACTCTGTCAATGAAAAAAAGGCCGGGATGCAGGCGGGGTGCAGGCTGGGAGGGTAATTTTGTTTTTGGGGGGTGGGGGGGGGGGTCCCTTTAGCCCAAAACAGGCCACCTTAAGGCATCACTGGTAAAATCGCGAAATACGGCCAAATGAAAAAAAACCGCCCCATGCAGGGGCGGTCATATCTGATCGGGATTCCACCGACAAGGGTCAATCAAAGGTATATCCGTTGTCCTCTGCCACCCGGTCGGCGATCAGTTCCCGAAGGGCCGCTACATTGGGAGGGTTTTGGTATTTGGTAAACCGTTTAAGGCCCATCAGCATCATGCGTTGTTCGTCTCCTTCGGCAAAGGAAACGATGGCCTCCTTGCCTTTTTTGATCACGATGTCCGCCGCCTCGTAGAGGTAGAGGCGCGCCATGGCAATCTGGGCTTCCTGGGAGGCTTCCCCAAAGCGTTTGGCGTTCTTTTCAGCCCGCAGAACTGCCGATTCCGCCATATACACCTCGATGAGGATATCGGAGGCCGACAGCAACAGTTGCTGGTGTTCCTCGAGGTCGGGGCCAAACTTTTGGACTGCCCTTCCGGCAACCATAAGGAACACTTTTTTCAACCGGGCGATCAGGTCTTTCTCCTCGGCAAACAGCTCGGAGAAATCAGGGGTGTCGAAACTGGGGATACCCATTAGTTCTTCACCTACCGCCGTGGCCGGGCCCAGCAGGTCCACATGTCCTTTCATGGCTTTTTTGATCAGCATGCCCACTGAGAGCATCCGGTTGATCTCGTTGGTCCCTTCGTAGATCCGGGCGATACGCGCATCCCTCCAGGCCGACTCCATAGGGGTGTCGGCACTGAAGCCCATCCCCCCGAATACCTGAATCCCCTCATCTGTGGTCTGCTGCACATCCTCTGAAACCGCTACCTTCAGTAGGGAACATTCTATGGCGTACTCCTCCACCCCTTTGAGTTCGGCCTCCTGGTGCGAGTTCCCCGCGGCAACCCTAAGGGCAATGCGGTCCTCGATGTTTTTGGCCGCCCGGTAGGAAGCGGATTCGCCCACATAGGCATTGGTCGCCATGGTGGCAATTTTGGCCTTGATCGCCCCGAAGTCGATGATCGGTGTCCCGAACTGCACGCGTTCCTTGGCATAGCGCACGGCTTCATCGGTTACCCTGCGCTGGGCTTCAAGGCAGGCCGCAGCCAGTTTGATCCGGCCCACATTCAGCGCATTCATGGCAATCTTAAAGCCATTGCCCCGCTCGGAAAGCATGTTTTCCACCGGTACCCGGGTTTCATTGAAGAACACCTGGCGGGTAGAGGAGGAGTGGATCCCCAGCTTTTTTTCCTCGTCTCCAAGGGTGATCCCATTTTCAGGGTCGTTTTCCACAATAAAGCCGGTGATGTACTTGTCGTCCTCGATCCTGGCGAATACGATGAAAAGGTTGCAGAAGCCGGCATTGGAGATCCACATCTTCTGGCCGGTGATCCTGTAGTATTTCCCGTCTTCTGAGAGCACTGCCCTGGTTTTTCCGGAGTTGGCGTCAGACCCCGCCCCGGGCTCCGTAAGGCAATAGGCCCCGAACCATTCCCCACTGGCCAGTTTGGGCACGTATTTTTGCTTTTGCTCTTCGGTACCATAGAGGGTAATGGGAAGGGTCCCGATCCCCGTATGGGCGCCAAATGCGGTACTGAACGACCCGGTGGCCCCGGAGATATAATCGCAGACCAGCATGGTGGAGACAAAGCCCATCCCCATGCCCCCGTACGCCTCAGGGACCGCAATGCTTAAAAAGCCCAGTTCGCCGGCCTTCTTCATGCATTGTTCAGTGAATGCGTAGTCTTTTTGTTCGAATCGTTCCCAATGGGCCCAAAGTTCCCGGTCGACAAATTCAACGGCGCTCTCGCGCATCATTTTTTGTTCCTCATCCAGGTCTTCCAGCGTGAAGATGTCTTCACAGGCGGTTTCCTTAACCAGGAACTGCCCACCCCTCAGAATGTCCTTTTGTTTGGTTTCGCTGCTCATGTTTTACGTATTTCCGTGACTAATTTTTTATGTCCCCGGGGTTAAAACCCTTCAGGACAGGAATTCATAAATGCCGGCGGCCCCCTGCCCGGTACCCACGCACATGGTCACCATGCCGTATTTGCCCGTCAGGTTCCTGTGCCGCATCTCCTCAAAGAGTTGTACCGACAATTTGCCCCCGGTACATCCCAGGGGGTGCCCCAGGGCTATGGCCCCGCCGTTTACATTGACCAGGTCAGGGTTAAGGCCGAGTTCCCTGATGACCGCCAGGGACTGGGAGGCAAAGGCTTCATTCAGCTCGATAAGCTCCAGGTCCTTCAGTTTCAGGCCGGCCAGGTCCAGGGCCCTCGGAATGGCTTTAACCGGGCCGATCCCCATGATCCGTGGCTCCACCCCAACGGCGGCGTAATTCACCAGGCGGGCAATGGGTTCCAGGTTTAGTTCTTTTACCATCGCTTCGCTCATAACCATCACAAAGGCAGCCCCATCGCTCATTTGGGAGGAATTCCCCGCCGTTACGCTACCCCCGGAAGCGAAGACCGGTTTTAACCTGCCCAGGGCTTCCACGGAGGTATCGGCCCGCGGGCCTTCATCGGCTTCCACGGTATACGATTTTGACGTTTTCTTTCCCCTGCCGTCCACGAAGGTGTGGTCCACGGTGATGGGCACGATCTGGGAATCGAATTTCCCTTCCTGCTGGGCTTTCAGGGCCTTCTGGTGCGATTGGTAGGCGAATTCGTCCTGGTCTTCCCGGGAGACCTTAAATTGATCGGCAACGGCTTCTGCAGTCAGCCCCATCCCCCAGTAATAGTCTTCATGGCCTGCTTTGGCAAGGCGGTAGTCCGGCACGGGTTTATATCCGCCCATGGGGATATAACTCATGCTTTCAGCACCCCCGGCGATGATGCACTCCGCCATGCCCGACCGGATTTTGGCCGTCGCCATGGCGATGGTCTCCAGGCCGGAAGCGCAATAGCGGTTTATGGTAACCCCGGGTACATCCACCAGGTCGAGTCCCATCAGGGAAATCAGCCGGGCCATGTTGAGCCCCTGTTCCGCTTCGGGCATGGCGTTGCCCACCATCACGTCGTCGATCCGTTTTTTATCCAGCCCGGGCAGCTCCTTCATCATGTGGGCGATGACCTCGGCAGCCATCTCGTCAGGCCGCTTGAAACGGAAGGTGCCCCTGGGGGCCTTTCCGACGGCAGTCCGGTATGCTTTAACGATATAGGCGTCTTTCATAATAGGTTTGCTTTGCGATGCGATTAATTTCTTAAGGGTTTTCCGGTCTTAAGCATGTGCTGGATGCGCTCCAGGGTCTTGCGTTCGGTGCAGAGGGAAAGGAAGGCTTCCCGTTCCAGCTCCAGCAGGTAAGCCTCGCTGACATAGCTGGCCTCTGAGAGGTCGCCCCCTGCCATCACATAAGCGAGCTTGTTGGCGATCTTTTTGTCGTGTTCCGAAATGTACCGGCCGGCCTTCATGGAATCGGTCCCGACCAGGAACATCCCCAGGGCCTGTTTGCCCAGCACCTTGATGTCGTTCCTGGGGATGGGCTGGGTATAACCGCTTTCGGCCATCAGCTTAGCGTGCGCTTTTGCGGTGGCAATCTGGCGGTCCTTGTTTACCACGACCACATCCTTTCCTTTTTGCAAAACCCCGAAGTCAAACGCTTCATAGGCTGAGGTGGAAACTTTTGCCGTGGCTACGGCCAGGAAATATTCCCGCAGGGCGTTTAGCTCCACATCGTCCTTGCGGAAGGTATCTGAAGCCCGAAGGGTCATCTCCTTGGAGCCGCCCCCGCCGGGGATCACCCCAACGCCAAATTCAACCAGCCCCATATAGGTCTCGGCGGCAGCCACCACTTTGTCTGCGTGCAGGCTGAGCTCGCATCCCCCTCCCAGGGTCATCCCGTGGGGCGCTGCAATAACCGGGATAGACGAATAGCGCATCCGCATCATGGTATCCTGGAAATACTTTATCGCCATGGCCAGCTCGTCATATTCCTGTTCCACGGCCATCATAAAGATCATTCCGATGTTCGCCCCAACTGAGAAATTCGCAGCCTGGTTGCCCACCACCAGTCCCTGGAAGTCCTGCTCAGCCAGGTCCACGGCTTTGTTCAGGCCAGCCAGTACATCCCCGCCAATGGTGTTCATCTTGGAACGGAATTCCACGTTCAGGATGCCGTCTCCAAGGTCCTCGACCACCACCCCGGTATTGCTGAACACCTCCCTGGTTTTCCGGATGTTGTCCAGGATGATAAAGGCATCCTGCCCGGGGATCCTGGCGTAGGTTTTGGCCTCCGGGTCATAGCAAAGGGTGTCGCCATCGGCAACGCTGTAAAAGGAGGTGATACCCGCTTTTTTCATTTTGTCCACCCACCCCGCCGGCGATTGCCCAACGGAGGCGATCAGTTCCAGGCCCTTGTCCAGACCAATGGCATCCCAGATCTGGAAGGGCCCGTGTTCCCATCCAAAGCCGGCCTTCATGGCATCGTCGATTTTATAGGGGGCATCGGTGATCTCGGGGATGCGGTGGGTAACATAGGCAAACAGGGCGCCAAAGCTTTTGCGATAGAATTCCCCCGCCTTATCTTTTCCGGCGACCAGCACCGGGAAGCGGTCGATGACGTTATCAATGGTTTTGGTCTGCTCCAACGTGGCAAAACCGGCCTTTTTATTGGAGCGGTACTCCATGGAGTCGAGGTCGAGGGTCAGGATTTCGCTGGAACCGTCCGGTTTGCGGACCTTTTTATAAAATCCCTGCCCGCTCTTACTGCCGAGCCATGCCTGGTCGACCATGGTTTGGATGAAGCCCGGCAGCTGGAACAGCTCATGCCGTTCATCGCCCGGGCAATTCTCCCGGATCCCGTTGGCCACGTGAACCAGGGTATCCAGCCCCACCACATCCACGGTGCGGAAGGTGGCCGATTTCGGTCGCCCGATGACCGGCCCGGTGAGTTTGTCCACTTCCTCAACGGTCATCCCGAGGTCTTTCACGGCGTGAAACAGGCTCATGATGCTGAAGATCCCGATCCGGTTTCCGATGAAGGCCGGGGTGTCTTTGGCCAGTACCGAAGTTTTACCGAGGAATTTTTCCCCATAGGCGGCGAGGAATTCCAAAACATCCTGCCGGGTTGCCGGCCCGGGGATGACCTCAAACAGCTTCAGGTAGCGGGGCGGGTTGAAAAAATGCGTTCCGCAGAAATGCTCCTGGAAATCGGCGCTGCGCCCCTCGCTCATAAAGGCGATGGGGATACCGGAGGTGTTGGAGGTAATCAGGGTTCCCGGTTTGCGGTGCTTTTCGAGTTGTTCGAAGACCTGCTTTTTGATATCCAGGCGCTCCACGACCACCTCGATGATCCAATCGGCTTCAGAAACCCTGGAAATATCATCTTCCAGGTTTCCCGTTTTAATGCGTTGTGCAAAACTGCGGTGGTAAATGGGCGAAGGGTTCGATTTCAGGGCGCCGGCCAGGGAATCGTTCACCAGGCGGTTTCGCACCGCCTTATCCTGCAGGGTCAGGCCCCTGGCTTTTTCAGCCTCGTTGAGTTCCCTTGGGACGATGTCGAGCAGGAGTACTTCCACGCCGATGTTGGCGAAGTGGCAGGCGATCCCGCTTCCCATGATCCCCGACCCGATTACGGCCACTTTTTGAATATGTCTGTTCTTCATGGATACAGGCTATTTGGTAGTTGACTCTTTTTCTTTACGGTATATCTTTTTTTCGGAAATCAATTGGTTGATCTTCCCGATGACTGCGAAAAACCCCTCGAGTTCTTCCTCAGTGGTTTCCTGGCGGACTGCCTCATTGAATCGCAGGACCACATCCTTGGAATCCATGCGTTTTTCCAAACCGAAATCTGTGAGGTGGATCAGGACCCCCCGCCCGTCTTCCGGGTTGGGCCGTCGCCGGATCAGGCCCTTTTCTTCCATGGCTTTAAGGATTCGGGAAAGGCTGGTGGCCTCCATGCCCATCTTCGGCCCCAGGGCGGTGGAAGGGGTTCCCGTCTTGGGGTCGATGCTCAGGAGGGTAAAGCCAACGGCCATGGTGCTGTCGAACCGTTTGGCCTCTTCGTTATACATTCGGGCTACGGCCTGCCAGGTGGCGCGCAGGGCATAGTCGATGGTAATGTCCTTCATCATTAGGGGATCCATGGTACCAAATATAGGAAAAAATACTATGCATGCATAATAAATGTAAGGAGAAGTTATCAACAAGCAAAAAGGGAGGCCATGGATTCATCCACAGCCTCCCGTAAGTTTCAAGTCCCCCGGCCAGGGTCCTATGAATGCCCGTAGATATCGTTGTAGAGCGGCAGGTATTTCTCTTTGATGGCCTTTCTGCGCAACTTCATCGTCGGGGTCAGGTGGCCGTCCTCCACGGTCCAGGCTTCGGGGGTCAACCGGAAATCCTTCACTTTTTCCCATTTGGCGAAATTCTCATTAGCCTCTTCCACTTCCTGCCGGAATCGATCCAGGACCCTGGGGCTGGTCAGGGCCGACTCCATGGCTCCGAGGGCAATATCATGCCGTTTCGCCCACTCCAGCAGGAATTCAAAATTGGGTTGGATCAGGGCAGCGGGCATTTTTTCCCCTTCCCCGACCACCATCACCTGCTCGATAAACCGCGACTGCTTCAGGCGGTTCTCCAGGAGTTGGGGGGCGACATACTTCCCCCCGGAGGTCTTGAACATTTCCTTTTTGCGGTCGGTGATCCGCAGGAAGCCTTCCCCGTCGAATTCCCCTATATCCCCCGTATGGAAAAATCCGTCGCTGTCGATGACTTCAGCTGTTTTTTCCGGTTCCTTATAATAGCCCATCATCACATTGGGGCCTTTGCACAGGATTTCCCCGTCCGGGGCGATCACAACCTCGATGCCCTTGATGATCTTCCCCACGGACCCGATTTTCCAACCCCGGTTTCGATGGTCGTTCACCGAGATCACCGGGGAAGTTTCCGTAAGGCCGTATCCTTCCATCACCGGGATACCCGCGGCAGCAAACACCCGGGCAAGCCGCGCCTGCAGCGCCGCACTTCCGGAGACCATCACTTCAAGATTGCCTCCAAGGGCTTCCTGCCATTTGCGGAAAATCAGCTTCCGGGCCAGGCCCAGCTTTTTCTCATACCACCAGCCATTGGCCCCGTAAGGCTTGTAT
This sequence comes from Robiginitalea marina, assembly GCF_024006985.1. Classification (GTDB taxonomy): domain Bacteria; phylum Bacteroidota; class Bacteroidia; order Flavobacteriales; family Flavobacteriaceae; genus Robiginitalea; species Robiginitalea marina. Next base: position 28,719 of record NZ_JAMXIB010000008.1, on the reverse strand, counting down.
TCAAGGCCCAGCTCAACGGCCCAGAAAAACAGGGCCTTCTTCAGCCCGGTAAGCTCGCTGCCCCGTGCAATGATCTTGTCGTAGACCTTTTCGAGCAGGCGGGGAACCACGGTCATGGTATTCGGCTTTATTTCTTTCAGGTTTTCGCTGATTTTGTCGAGGCCCTCGGCAAAATACACGGTGATTCCGCAATACTGGTAGAGGTACAGGATCATCCGCTCAAAGATGTGGCAGACCGGGAGGAAACTCAGGGCCGACCCCCCTTGCTCGAACGGGACCCGTTCTTTGCTGGCCAGGACATTCGAAACGATGTTATGGTGCGAAAGCATTACCCCTTTAGGCCTGCCTGTAGTCCCGGACGTGTAAATCAGGGTTGCCAGGTCTTCGGGTTTTACTTTTGCTTTGCAGGCTTCCACCTCCGGTTGGTTCGAGGGGTCTGCCCCAAGTTCCTTAACCTCGCTCCAATGTTTGCAGCCCGGGATCCGGTCGAAGCAATACACTTCTTTCAGGGCCGGCACTTCCTTTTGCACGGCCCGCACCTTGTCCAGTACCTCCTGGCAGGAGACGAAACAATAGGTAGAACCGGAGTGGTTCAGGATATAGGCATAATCGGCTTCTGAAATCGTCGGGTAGATGGGGACGTCCTGGGCGCCCAGCTGCAGGATGCCCGTATCCATGATATTCCACTCGGTGCGGTTGGTCATTGAAATAAGGGCAATCTTGTCCCCGGGCTTCACGCCGAGCCTTAGCAGGCCCCTGCTGACGGCATTGGCCTGGTCCAGGTATTCGCTCGTGGAAACCGGGAGCCACTCCCCGTCGTACTTTGTCACCATGGATTTTTCCATGGGGAAGTGCTCATTCTGGTAATAAGGAATATCAAAGAGTCTCGAAATGGATTGCATCGGAGTTAGTTGTTAGCGATTTGCAAAATACGAAAAGCCCGGGGTATTTTACAACAGGATTAGCAATCTCCCAACGGGCTGATTGGGAATCCTGCAAAGGAATACAGAAACCGTAAGGAAAGGTCGGAATCACAGGGAGCCGTTGGCAACGGTATTTTTGCCCAAACCGATCGAGCAGATCTTAGGGGGCAGGGGGCCCTTTGCCCGCCTCTTAAAACCTTTGGATCAGTCCCGGGGGGGCATCCCTTTCAGGAAACGGTCAAAAAAGGAAGCGGTGGCCTCATAGGCCTGCAGCCAGCTGTCGTGCCGCAGGAACCCGTGGACCTCATCGGGGAAAACCAGCACCTCGTTATAGACCCCAAGAGCATCCAGCCTATTTTTAAGGTCTATGGATTGCCCGATCATCACGTTGCGGTCGTCATCCCCGCTGATCAGGAGCACGGGGGATTTCCAGGTCCCGAGGTCTGAAACCGGGGATGATGCCAGGGCCTGCTCCATAAGGCCTTCGGTGAGGCCCCAGCCTCCGCCGGGTGAAAATTCCCGCCCCCGCCAGGCCCAGTCATGCACTCCGTGCAGATCCACCCCGGCTTTGAAAAGATCGGAGTTTCGGGCCAGGCCCATGGCTGTGAGGTACCCGCCGTATGACCCTCCCCACAGCCCGATGGCTTCGGGATCCACTTCAGGCAGTGATTGCAGGTAGCGCGCTGCGGCGAGGATGTCCTGGTATTCGGAAGCCCCCCTGGGCCCCTGGTTGGGCGCCCTGCGGAATGCCCGGCCATAGCCGGTCCCGGAGCGGAAATTTACCGACAGTACCACGTAGCCCCTTGAGGCGAGGTACTGGTTCATACTGTACGCATTGGCGTAATACCCGCTGAAATGGTAGCCCAGGAGCATTTGCCGGATAGGGCCCCCGTGCATGAAAATTACAGCCGGGTATTTTTTCTTTGCCCCCGGGGGTGGGGCAAAAAGCTGCCCGTGGATTTCCAGCCCATCTGGGGCCGTAAACCTTACCTCCCCGGGTTTTTGCAGCATTCCCTTTGGGAAGCTGGCGCCCTGGGGCCCAAGTACAGTCTGTTCTCCTTGTTTTTGCAATACGGCCGTGGTGGGCTGGTTATACCCCCCTTCCCGGTAGGCCAAAACCTCCCCGGCCAGGCCCACAGCATGGGTCTGGATGCCTTCTGGGCCCGTTATTTGCTCCGATTTACCGCGTTCCAGATCGGTCCTCCAAAGGTGACGCCGGTTAAGGTCCCCGCAATTGCTTGAGGAGTACAGGTAGCGCCCGTCGGGGGAAAGGTTGCTGTCTTCCGTTTCGCAGGCGCCGGGGGTAAGGTCGGTCAGCCCCGAGCCGTCAGGCCTTATCGCGTAGAGGTGGTTCCAACCCTGGTGTTCGGAATAAAACAGGAGCCGGTTCCCCGGGGTCCACCGCAGGGGGGCGTTGGGGTAGTACTGGGCGAACCCCCCGTCATCTGCCGGGGATTTCCAGATCGACTGGGCCTGGCCGGTATCGGCATCCCCCACCATGAGTTCAAAGGGGTTCCCTCCGGTAAGGTCCCTGAGTTCCCCCTGGCTGCGTCCCGGCCTGCGCAGGAAGGCTATGCGTTTTCCATCAGGGGCCCAGGCAGGATACTCATCAAACCCCAGCCCGGGGGCGATCCATCGCAGGCGGTGGGTTTCCAGGGAATAAACGCCGATAAAGCTGTGGTCGGTCCGGGGGCTCACAAAGGCAATCCGGCTGCCATCAGGCGACCAGGACAGGGAACCCACCCCGGCGCGAACTTCAAACAGCAGGCTGGTTTGCGGCTCTGGCCCGGTGATGTCTTTTAGCAGGTACACCTGCTTTCCCCTTGAGAAAAGCAACGCTTTTCTATCTGGGCTGAGGTGGGCCCCCGACGCGCTGGCCAGGGTGTCAATGCGCCCGTCCGACAGGCGGATCCGGATTAGTTTTTGCTCGGGCACCCCGGGGAGGCTGGCCGGGTTTGCAGGTTCGCCGCTGCGGTTGGGGCCATTGCCCCGAACATAAAAAAGGAAGTCCGGCAAGACTGCCTCCAGGGAAATGGCAAGGCCATCGTCTTCGGAGTATCCGCTGACCTGGCGGGGAGCCACGGCGGAAACAGGCGTATACCAGATGTTTCGGACCCCTTTTTCATTGACCACCCAGGCCAGATGCTCCCCGTCAGGGGAGGCATTCAGGGATTCCGTATAGGGCGCCCCAAGGACTTCTTCCAGGCTGAACTGGGCCTGGAGGAAACCCGGAAACAACCATAAGGACGCCAAGAGCCCCAGGAATTGCAGCGATTTTTTCATAGGAGTGGGGATTAAGCAAAAGATCTTTCCCCTAAAATATGAAAAAAGCGGGCAAAGGGGACACTCATCCCCCTACTTATGCGACTCGATCCATTTTCGGGCCTCGACAAATGCCTGCAGCCAGGGCGAAACCGCATCGGCCCGCCCGGGCTCGTAATACGCCCAGTTCCAGGGGAAGATGGAGCGCTCGATATGGGGCATGGTGACCAGGTGGCGCCCGCTATCGTCACAGAGCATTGCGGTATTATAGTCACTGCCATTCGGGTTAGCAGGATAGCCTTCATACCCGTAAGTCGCCACGATATTGTAGCGGTCGGAAGCATAAGGCAACCGGAATTTTCCCTCCCCGTGGGAAATCCAGACCCCCAGGGTGGTGCCGGCAAGGGCTGAAAGCATTACGGAATGGTTTTTCCCGATCTTCACGGAGGTAAAGCTGCTTTCGTGTTTGTGGGAATCATTGAAGGTCATTTTGCCATGCTCCTGATGGTCGGGGTGCAGCAGTTCGAGTTCCATGAACAACTGGCAGCCGTTGCAGATGCCTATGGAAAGCGTATCGGGGCGGCTGAAGAAATTCTGTAAGGCCCTCCTGGCTTTTTCGTTGTATTTGAAGGCCCCGGCCCAGCCCTTGGCACTGCCCAGCACGTCGGAATTGGAGAAGCCCCCCACGGCCCCGATGAACCGGATGCCTTCCAGGGTTTCCCGCCCACTGATCAGGTCGGTCATGTGAACGTCTTTTACATCAAACCCGGCCAGGTATAGGGCATGGGCCATTTCCCGCTCGGAATTGCTTCCCTTTTCCCTGAGGATGGCCGCTTTCGGTCGCTGCCCGACCGGCGTTTTTATAGCGGGGAGCTGGCCCTTAAAGGCCTGGGGGAAGGAAAACGCAAGGGGCTGGTTTTTATAGTTTGCATAACGCTGTGAGGCCAGGTCGGAAGCCGTCTGCTTTTTGTCCAGAAGGTAGGACGTCCTGAACCAGGTATCCCTCAGGGGGGCCACGTCGAGTTCCAGGCTTACGCGTTGGTTCTTGATCCGGATCTCCGGGCGTTCGAGTACCTTTCCGATCCGGTGGAAGGTTATCCCGGCCTTATCCAGCACCTTTTCTATAGTTTCATCCGCGGCCTGCACGACCACCCCGGCGTTTTCCGCAAACAGCACCCTGATCAGGTCCGGTTCCCCCAGGGGTCCCAGGTCCAGTTCGAGCCCGGTTCCCGGGTTGGCAAAGCAACCTTCCAGCAGGGTCGTGATCAACCCGCCGGAAGACACGTCGTGCCCGGCCAGCACCTGCCCCTCGAGGATGAGGCCCTGCAGGGTGTCAAAAGCCCTTGCGAAATATTCCGGGTCCCTGACTGTGGGCGCCTGCCGGCCCACTTTTCCCAGTACCTGTGCAAAAGAGGACCCACCCAGTTTAAACCCGTCGCGGGAGAGGTTCAGGTAATACACCGGCCCTCCTTTTTTCCGGAATACCGGTTCCACCACCTTGCGGATATCCGTGCAGTGCGCGGCCGCTGAGATAATTACGGTACCGGGGGCAAGTACCTCGCGGTCCGGGTATTTTTGTTTCATGGAGAGGGAATCCTTGCCCGTCGGGATATTGATCCCCAGGGCAATGGCGAATTCCGATGCGGCTTTAACCGCCTGGTAAAGTCGTGCATCCTCGCCTTCGTTGTTGCAGGGCCACATCCAGTTGGCCGAGAGGCTTACCGATTTCAGGCCATGCTTCAGCGGGGCCCACACCAGGTTGGTAAGGGCTTCGGCGATGCTGTTGCGGCTCCCGGCTTCCGGGTCGATAAGGGCCGATACCGGCGAATGCCCCAGCGAAGTGGCGATACCTTCGCGGCCTTTGAAATCCAGGGCCATAACCCCACAATTGTTCAGGGGTAATTGCAGGGGCCCCGCGCATTGCTGCTTGGCAACCCTGCCGCCCACGCACCGGTCTACCTTGTTGGTGAGCCAGTCCTTGCAGGCGACGGCCTCCAGTTGGAGAACCTGATCGAGGTAGGAGTGGAACCGTTCCATCTGGTAATCCAGTTCCTGGTAGTGCCGCTCCAGGGTCTTGTCTTCCATAATGGTTTTGGGCGAGCTGCCAAACAGGTCGGCAAGTTCCACGTCCATGGGGGTTTCCGTTTCAGAGGCAATGGTGAAACGCTGGTCCCCGGTTACGTGGCCCACGTCGTATAAAGGTGCGCGCTCCCGTTCAGCCACCCGCCTCAGGAACTCCAGGTCTTCCGGTCCCATGACCAGCCCCATGCGTTCCTGCGATTCGTTCCCGATGAGCTCCCGGGCCGACAGGGTAGGGTCCCCTACGGGGAGGCGCTCAAGGTGGATGTATCCCCCGGTTTCTTCAACCAGTTCGGAGAGGCAGTTCAGGTGCCCGCCGGCGCCGTGGTCGTGGATGGATACTATCGGGTTCTGCTCGCTTTCCACCAGGCCGCGGATCGCATTGGCCGCCCGTTTCTGCATTTCGGGGTTTGACCGTTGAACGGCATTCAATTCTATGGCTGCGCTGAACTCGCCCGTATCGGCGCTGGACACGGCAGCGCCCCCCATCCCGATGCGGTAGTTATCCCCGCCCAGGACCAGGATGCGGTCCCCTTTTCGGGGGGTATCCTTCAGGGCCTGCGAGGCTTTTCCGTAACCAATTCCCCCAGCCAGCATGATCACCTTGTCGTAGCCCACTACCCGTCCCCGTTCCTCATGTTCAAAGGTGAAGACAGAGCCGCAGATCAGGGGCTGTCCGAACTTGTTCCCAAAATCGGAAGCCCCGTTGGAAGCCTTTATCAGGATGTCCACAGGGGTTTGGTAGAGCCATTGGCGCGCGGCCACTCCCTTTTCCCATGGCCGGTCTTTTTCGAGACGGGAATAGGCGGTCATGTAGACGGCCGTACCCGCCAGGGGGAGCGCCCCTTTGCCGCCGGCCAGGCGGTCGCGTATTTCCCCCCCCGACCCGGTGGCTGCCCCGTTGAAGGGCTCTACCGTGGTTGGGAAGTTGTGGGTTTCCGCTTTAAGGGAGAGGACCGAGGCAAAGGGTTTTTCCTCATACCAGTCAGGGACATCGGGCCTTTTCGGGGCGAACTGCACCACCTCAGGCCCTTTCAAAAAAGCCACGTTGTCCTTGTAGGCAGAAACGATGTCATTGGGATGGGCCTCAGCGGTTTTCCGGATGAGCCTGAAAAGGGAATCCGGCATTTCCATGTGGTCGATCACAAAGGTCCCGTTGAAGATTTTATGGCGGCAATGTTCGGAATTCACCTGGCTGAAGCCGAAAACTTCCGAATCGGTTAATGGCCGCCCAAGGCGTTGGCTCAACCGTTCAAGGTATGCGATTTCCTCCCCGCTCAGGGCCAGGCCTTCCTGTTGGTTGTAAGCCTTTATATCGCTGATACCGCGTACGGGTTCTGGTTGGTGGGCTATGTGGAACAACTCCTGTCCCAGGCTGGCATATTTCTGGAACAGCATGGGGTCATATGCGGTGTCCGAAGCGTGGGTGCGGCGGTAGGCCTCGATCCGGCGGATGCCTTCAATCCCCATGTTCTGTGTGATTTCCGTGGCATTCGTACTCCAGGGGGTCACCATGGCCGCCCGGGGCCCAATAAAAAAGGCGTCCACAGACGCCGTATCCAGCCGGGGCTGGTTGCCGAAGAGCCAGCTCAGTTTAGCCGTATTTTCTGCGGACAATTCGCCTTCGCAGGACAAGGCATAGACAGTGGTTTGCGGATCTCCGAAAAAGTGGATCATGGGAAGCCGGCTTGTAGGGGTTTCAGGCCACAAAGGTATTATTTTCATCCCAATGGCACGGGTTGAAGAAATCAACAATCGGGGCCTGTTTTGTCAACAGCTCACCCGACCCGTTCCAATTGGGCCATGTAGAACCCATCAAATCCTTCCCGGGAAGGAAAAACAGCTTCCTCCTTGAGGAGCCGGAACCCCTTACCGGCCTCACCCTCAAGGAATTCGGCCACTTGAAGGTGGTTTTCCGCAGGCAGGATGGAGCAGGTGGCATACACCACCTTCCCGCCGGGTTTCACCATACGGCTATACTCTCGCAGCAGGTCCCGCTGGGTCTGGCAAACCGTTTCCACAAATCCGGGATCCAGTTTCCATTTGGCATCGGGGTTGCGCCTGAGCACCCCCAGCCCGGAACAGGGGGCGTCAATCAGCACGCGGTCGGCCTTACCCTCCAGGCGCTTGACGACCTTGGAGGAGGTGATGGCACGGGCTTCGATGTTGTACGCCCCGGCCCGCCTGGCCCGCCTTTGCAGTTCCTCCAACTTGGCCGGGTACACGTCCAGCGCCAGGAGCTGTCCCCTATTTTCCATAAGCGCCGCCAGGTGCAGGGTTTTTCCCCCGGCCCCCGCGCAGGCGTCCACGACCCGCATCCCGGGGCCTGCTTCCAGGAAGGGGGCCACCTTTTGGGAGGAAGCATCCTGTACCTCGAACCACCCGTCGCGGAAGGCCTGCGTCCTGAAGACATTGGCGCGTTGCTGAAGCTTGAGGGCCCAGGGGTACCCTTCTATAAAATCGGTCTTGAACCCTTCCTTTTCCAATTGCGTCCTGAGGGCTTCAGGTGTCGTACGCAGGGTATTGGCGCGCAACACCACCGGTGCCTGTTGATTCAGGGCTTCCAGTTCCCGTGTCCACGCTTCCTCGCCCAGGCTTTCCGCGCCCAGGCGATCGAGCCAGTCCGGCACCGACTCCCTGAACTTACGCTGTTTTACCAGGTTTGCATGAAGGTCCCTGATTTCTTTTTCCTCCAAACCGGAAAATTCGGGCCAGGCGGGGAGGGAATGCCCTTTCAGCAGGGCCCAGGCACCCAGGATCCGGTACAGGTCTGCCCGGCTGTAGGGTGAAGCAGCCCCGGCAATTTCGGCATACAGCCGTTTCCAGCGGACGATCTCGTACACGGTTTCTGCCACGAAACCACGGTCCCTGCTTCCCCATTGCCGGTTATGTTTCAACAGGGATTCCAGGGCCCGGTCGGCATAGGCCCCCTCGTTAAAGATTTTTTCAAGGGCCTCGATGACCCCGTCTGTCAGGTTTTTATGAAAACGCATCATAGGGGGCAAAGGTACCCTTTTGGCTCAAATAGGGCTATATTTACCCAAACCGGAATGTGAAATGAAAAGAGTATTTGGCTTCTTTTGCCTCATCGGGGCAATGGCTTGCGGGGAACCTCCTGAAGCGGCTCCCTTCCACACGGTGGAGGTAATGACCCTCCTTCAGGACAGCAGTATCTCGGTCCGTGCCCTGGAGCCCATGGCAGGCAGCGTGGGGTTTGCAGGCAGCAACGGCCTTTTCGGCAGCATTGACACCCGGGATTTCACGGTCAGGACAGGCCGTATGGAGTATAAGGGGAGCTACCCTGAATTCCGGGCGGTGGCCCACACCCCTGGCGATTTTTTTATGCTCTCCGCCGGTGACCCGGCCCTTTTGTACAAAACCGGTGGGCAGGGGCGTATGGAACTGGTTTATGAGGAACACGGCCCAGGGGTTTTTTACGATGCCATGGCTTTCTGGGACGACCTGAACGGGGTTGCGGTGGGCGATGCCCTTGGAGGCTGCCTGAGTATCCTGCTTACCCGGGATGGGGGGCTAAGCTGGAATAAACTGCCTTGTGAAGTACTGCCCACGGCCCTGGAGGGCGAAGGGGCCTTTGCTGCCAGTGACACCAATATCGCCATTCGGGGAGGGGAGTGCTGGGTGGTTACCAGCAAAGGCCGGATTTTGCACAGTAGCGACCTGGGTCATAGCTGGGAGGTGTATTCCACTCCGGTGCGCCCGGAATCGGAGACCTACGGCCTGTACAGCCTGGACTTTTACGATACCCTTACCGGTTATGCCATTGGGGGCGACTACACCCTGCCCGAAGATACCCGGGCCAACAAGGTGGCCACCCATGACGGGGGGAAGACCTGGACCCTCCGCGCTTCCGGCAGCGCCCCGGGCTACCGCAGCTGCGTGCAGTATGTGCCCGGGCGCCATGGACGCGACCTGGTAGCCGTTGGGTTTATGGGGATATCCTATTCAAGCGATGGGGGAGACACCTGGGCCCTGCTTTCCAAGGAAGGGTTCTACAGCCTGCGCTTCTTGGACGACTCCACGGCCATAGGCTCCGGAAAAGGAAGGATTTCCAGGCTGCGTTTTCGATAGGGGTTTTAGCGACGGTTACCCTTGCGCTTTCGGTATTCCTCCAGCAAACGACGCCTGAAATCGTGTTCGGCCTTAAAAAGTTCCAGGGTGCGGGTGGCGGAAAACTGATCGGCCATTTTCTGGTAGAACTTACGTTCTGCTTCCTCTTCCTGCGCTTCCAGGGCGAGGTAGCGGTCCAGGATTTTCCGGGCTTCCGTCTCGGGGATGGACCCCAGGGATTCCAGCCTGTTCCTTACTTCGCTGCGCTGCCTGTCCCTGAGGGCTTCGCGTTCTTCTTCGTACTGGTTGTACAGCGGCCAGAATACGCTGGCTTCCTCCGGGCTAAGGCTTAGCCTTTCGGTGAAGAAGGCCACCTTAAGGGCCTTGATTTTTTCCCGGTCATCGGGGTCCTGTCCGAAGGCGGTAGTGACCAGCAGAAAGCCCAGGCACGCCAGGAAGCTTGTTCGAAGGGTCCTAGTTGTCATTTTCCCAGTAGAGTTCATCGTCCGTATCGGTATCGTTTTCCAGGTATTCTATAATTAGCCGGTCCCCGGGACTGGCTTCCAGTACATCGGCCAGGCCTATTTCCCCCAGGGGGATGGTTTCCGTCAGCTCATAGGGCGTGAGGTCCAAATCCCCGGAATCAAGGTAGGCTTCGAGGGTTTCCCCGGCGAGGTCTTCAAACCGGGGCGTGGGGGTATCCCCCTGCGCCCATGGACGGAGGAGGAACAGCAACAGCACGGCAGCTGCTGCCGCAGCGATGGGCAACCTCAAGGCCGGCCACAGCGGGCGCACCGGGTTTTCTTTCTTTTTCAGCTGCTCCTGAAGGCGGTCCGGAAAGGTTTCAAAGTAGTTTTCAGGCACCTTAAATCCGCTTTCCACAGGCGGGGCCTGACCTTCCTCCTCCCGTAACCGGTCGGAGAGGCGCCCCGGAAATCCTCTGAAGTAGCCTTCAGGGACCTTGAACCCATGGTACTTAGATGGTGTGCTCATTGTTTCTTAGACGCTAATTTATCCCAAAGGTTTAATCCTTAAAATCTTAGTGCCGCTCCAACAGGCCTGCCTTGAGGTGTTTTTCTATTTTTTTTACGGCAAGGTGGTAGGAGGCTTTCAGGGAGCCTACCGAGGTATCGAGTACCTCAGACATTTCCTCGTACTTCATCTCCTGGAAATACTTCATATTGAACACCAGTCGCTGTTTTTCCGGAAGCCCGGCCAGTGCCTCCTGCAACTTCAATTCTGCCTGGCCCCCATCGAAATAAGGGTCCGCCTGCAGGTTTTGCACCAGATGCTGTTGCAGGGCCTCACTGCTGCCGCCCCGTATTTTGGCAGTCCGCTTCAGAAAGCTCAAAGCCTCGTTAGTAGCTATGCGGTACATCCAGGAATACAACTTGCTCTCCCCCTTGAAGCTGTCGATGTTCCTATAGACTTTAATAAAGGTTTCCTGGAGCACGTCATCGGCATCCTCATGGGAGAGCACGATGCCCCGGATATGCCAGTAAAGCCGTTCCTGGTACCGCAACACCAGTTCCCTGAAGGCTGCCTCCCGGCTTTTCGGGTCCCTGAGTTGCGCCACTAAAATGGAATCGGCTGACATGGTTGCCATATTGTGCTTTAGACCCCTTCCGGGCCCAAAAGGTTTAACGGGGCCTCAGGAGGGCAGTATCCTTTTTGCCTTATCCGAGTTGTTGCATTTCCACCAGGCGGGAATACACCCCTCCTTTTTGGAGTAGTTCCTCGTGTGTCCCCTGTTCGGCAATTTCACCCTGCTGCATGACCACGATAAGATCGGCTTTCTGGATGGTGCTCAGGCGGTGGGCGATGACCAGGGAGGTGCGGTTGCGCATCATGTTTTCAAGGGCATCCTGCACCAGCCTTTCGCTTTCGGTGTCAAGGGCGGAAGTCGCTTCATCCAGGATCATGATGGGTGGGTTCTTCAGTACGGCCCGGGCGATGGAAAGGCGCTGCTTCTGTCCGCCGCTGAGGCGGTTGCCCCCATCCCCGATGGAGGTGTCATACCCCTGTGGCAGCTGCATGATGAAGTCGTGGGCATTGGCGACGCGGGCAGCAGCTTCCACTTCTTCCCGCGATGCCCCTTCCCGGCCCAACAGGATGTTGTTGTGCACCGTATCGTTGAACAGGAGGGAATCCTGGGTCACCAGGCCCATCAGCTGTCGTACCGAGGCCTTTGTCACTTCGCGGAGGTCGGTGCCGTCGATGGTGATGCAGCCGGAATTCACGTCGTAAAAGCGGGTAACCAGGCTGGCTATCGTACTTTTCCCGCTGCCCGATTGCCCGACCAGGGCCACGGTTTTCCCTTTGGGTACCCTAAGGCTCACCTGCTTCAGGACCGGCTCTTCCCCATAGCTGAAGGAAACATCCTCAAGGCAGAGGCTTTCGTTAAACCCGGTCAGTTGCCTGCCATCCTCCGGATCTTTAATAGGGTTTTCCGTTTCCAGGATTTCGAGTACCCGTTCCGCTGCGGCATTCCCTTTCCGAACCCCGTAGGAAGCCTTGCTGATCGCCTTGGCCGGGGTGAGGATGTTGTAGGCAAGGCCCATGTAGGCGATAAAGGAAGAGGCGTCAAGGGTATTTTCCACAAGCACCATCCGACCCCCGAACCACAGCAGGACCCCGATCACCAGAATACCCAGGAATTCCCCGGTGGGGGAAGCCAGGTTTTGCCGGTTCAGCAGGCTGTTGGAGAAATGGAAGAACCGTCCGGTGGAATCGTGGAAGACCTTTATAAACCGTTTTTCGGCATTGAAGGCCTTCACGATCTTCAGCCCCCCGAGGGTTTCTTCCACAATGGAAAGCAGGGCCCCCTGCTCGGCCTGGACCCGGTCGGAGCGCCGTTTCAGCGATTTCCCGATGCGGGAGATCACGATCCCGGCCAGGGGGATAAAGACAAAGACGAAAACCGTGAGCTCAACACTGATAAAGAACATCACCGCAATGGTAAACAGGATGGTCAGGGGCTCCCTGACAATGAGCTCCAGGATGGAGAGGAAGGAGTGCTGGATCTCCAGTACGTCGGCAGTAATCCGGGCGATCACATCCCCTTTTTTCTTTTCGGAATAATAGGAAACCGGGAGGGAGACGATCTTTTCATAAATCGCATTCCTCAGGTCCTTGAGGATCCCGTTCCTGAGGAAGGTAATGAAGTACATGGCCAGGTAATTGAAGACATTCTTTAACAGGAATAGCAGCAATACCAACCCGATGACCAAAACCAGGGCTTTCATTTTGTCTTCCCCGGCCACGTTGCCCACCTGGTAATACAGCCAGCCCTTTACAAAAGGCTCCAATTGGCCGATGCCCTGGTATACCGGTTTTGTGGCGATTTCCCGGGTTTGCTCAAAAAGCACATCCAGCATGGGGATCAGGGCCGCAAACGAGAGGGCGCTGAAGAGGGCATAGAGGATATTGAAGAAGATATTCAGCAGCCCGTACCGGCGGTAGGGGAGGGCAAAACGGAGGATTTTCCTGAAGTAGCTCATCCGTTTAAGTTGAGTTCCTCCAGGATGCGGTCCAGTTTGGATTCCAGTTCCTGCAGGGCCACAGGGTACGCTTCCGTGTCTTCAATCGGCTGGTGAGCACTCAGGTAGAATTTTATCTTGGGTTCCGTGCCGCTGGGTCGTGCCGCCAGGCGAAGCCCTTCTTCGGTGGTGTAGATCAGTACATTCGACCGGGGCAGTTCGATAGGCCTGGTCGTTCCTTCCCGGGGGTTGCGGGAAACCGACTGCTGGTAATCGTCAATCCGCACCACCGGGGAGCCGTCCAGGCTTGCGGGCGGATTTTCCCGGAATTCCCGCATCATGGCGGAGATTTCCGCCGCCCCGTGCATGCCCTTTTTGGTCAGGGAAACCAGGCGTTCCCGATAGCAGCCAAAATCCACATAGCACTGCAATAACTCCTGGTAAAAGCTGCTTCCCCGCGACTTGGCCGCCGAAGCAATTTCGCAGGCCAGGAGGGTCGCGGTCACGGCATCCTTGTCCCGTACAAAGTCCCCAACCATATAGCCGAAACTTTCCTCCCCGCCCCCGACAAAGTGTTGGTCGGGAAAATCCCGGATCATCTTGGCGATCCACTTAAACCCGGTCAGGGAGGTCTTGCATTCCACCCCATAGGCATCGGCCATGGCCTGCATCATGGGGGTGGAAACAATGGTGGAGGCAATGAATTCATCCCCTTGAAAACCGGCTTTTTTCCGGTGGTCCAGCAGGAAGCGGGTCATGAGCACCATGGTCTGGTTGCCGTTGAGCAATTCGAGTTGCCCTTCGGCATTCCGCACGGCAATCCCAAGCCGGTCGCTGTCGGGGTCTGTGCCAATAACGATATCGGCCCCAATTTCCGCGCCTTTTTCCAGGGCGATTTTCAGGGCTTCGGGTTCCTCCGGGTTGGGGGATTTTACGGTAGGGAAGCTCCCGTCAGGGGTAGCCTGGCTTTCGATGATGGTAACCCCGGTATAGCCGGCCCGCCTGAGGACCTCGGGGATGGCGGTTATGGACGTCCCGTGCAGGGAGGTAAACACTATGGAGAGGGCTTCCCGCCCCGGGGCATCGAAACTCCCGTGCTGCACGCAGGCGTTTATAAAGGCCTCGTCGACTTCCCGGTCAATGGCAGTGATCAGCTCCTGCCGGGCTTCAAACCGGATATCCTCGTACCGGAGGCGGTTGATCCGGTCAATGATCTCCTGGTCCTGGGGGGGTACGATTTGCCCCCCGTCGGTCCAGTAAACCTTATACCCATTGTATTCGGGCGGGTTATGGGACGCGGTCAGGACGATCCCCGCATGGCATCCGAGGTGCCGCACGGCAAAAGAAAGCTCAGGGGTGGTGCGCAGCTCTGAAAACAAAAAGACCCCGATCCCGTTGGCGGAAAATACCTCGGCCACCGTGCGGGCCAGGGACTGGCTGTTGTGCCTGCAGTCATAGGCGATGACGACCTTCAGGCCATCGGGCCCATATACCTCCCGGAGGTAATCGCTCAGGCCCTGGGTACTTTTCCCGAGGGTGTATTTGTTGATCCGGTTGGTGCCCGTCCCCATGATCCCCCTCATGCCGCCGGTTCCAAATTCAAGCGTTTTGTAAAAACGGTCGGTAAGTTCTTCCGGGTTTTTTTCGATCAGTTCCCTGATATCCGCCTTTACCGCCGGGTCGAAAAAATCGGTCAGCCAGCTTTGGGCAGCCTCCAGGATGGAAGGGTCGATGGGCATGGGTGGTTTTTTGGCAAAGTTACATCAGAAAATCTAAAAAGGGGACAGGGCAGGACCCCAGCAGGCGTGCCTAACCCGTGACTTCATGAACGGCCCCTGTCAGGGGTTTGTCGAGATTCAGGGTTTCCTGGATGGTATATCGCTCCTGGTTCTTTTTTACCCTGAGGATCATTTCCCCCAAAAACCCGGCCAGGAACATTTGCGTCCCGATAACCATGGCAGTAAGGGAGATGAAAAATTCCGGACGCTGGGCCAGCAGCCGGCCAGTTGGGTTCAGGAACAATTTGTCGATTCCCAGGTAGAGGGCAAAGCCAAACCCGATTACAAACATGAGCACCCCCAGGGCCCCGAAAAGGTGCATGGGTCGCTTGCCGAATTTGGAAACAAACCAAATGGTGATCAGGTCGAGGAACCCTTTGATAAAACGGTCTGCCCCAAATTTTGTTTTCCCGTATTTCCTGGCCTGGTGGCGTACCACCTGTTCCCCGACATTCCCGAAGCCTGCATTCTTGGCCAATACCGGGATGTACCGGTGCATCTCCCCGGAAACCTCTATATTCTCGATGACTTCCCTGCGGAAGGCCTTCAGGCCGCAATTAAAGTCGTGAAGGCGCACCCCCGAGGTTTTTCGGGCCGCCCAGTTAAACAACTTGGACGGCAGGTTTTTCATCAGCAGGGAATCATACCGCTTTTTCTTCCAGCCCGAGACCATGTCGTAGCCCTTTTCCCTGACCATCCCCACCATTTCCGGGATTTCCTCGGGGTTGTCCTGCAAATCGGCATCCATGGTGATCACTACCTCCCCCCTTGCCGCCCTGAACCCGGCGTGCAGGGCCTGGGATTTCCCGAAATTTTTCCGGAACCGTATCCCGCGAACTTCAGGGTGGGTGGCAGCGAGCTCCCGGATAATCCCCCAACTGTTATCGGTACTGCCGTCGTCGATGAACAGGACCTCATACGAAAAACCATTGGATTGCATGACATCTGCAATCCAATGGTAGAGTTCTCCGAGGGATTCCTCCTCGTTCAGCAGGGGGATGACGATGGACAGGTGCATCAAGGGGTATGGCTTTTTCCTCCCCAAAGGTAGGCTTTTGGGATTAATACTCCGGACGCGCCTTCTTGAAGATCAGGCCTCCCACAAGGCCGATGAGCAATCCCAACAGGATATTGACGATCAGGATCACAGGGTAGCCCACCCACCAGAATTTAAGGCCCATTTCCTTCTGCTGCTGGATGATTTCCGGGGTCAGGTTAGGGTCGGAAGCCGCTTCGGCCAGCCGGGCGTCCATGACTTTGGACGGGAAATCCGGATCGAGGACATTGGTGAGGACCAGGGTCCAAAGGATCGTAAGTACCCCGGCGATCAAGGCGATCCCGGCCCCAAGTTTCAAGGCCTGTCCAACAGTGAGGAAGCCCTCATTGGCTTTTCTGAAGCTGATGATCCCCCAGAAGATCACCCCGATCATCATGGCTATACTCACAATGGAATTGACCGGGCTTTGGGAGGTATGGGCATCGCTGATAAACAGCATTATCCCGAAGACGACCCCCAGACCCCCGAGGATCAGTCCGTAGTTAAGGGAAAATTTACCGGTTTTGGGTGCAGTGGATTCCATACTATCTATATTTAAGGTTTGGTGGCTATTGGTTTATTCCCAGGGGGAAACGTTACACCAAAATATGGATTTAATTTCATTTTTTTCGGCTGGGGTCCTAAGGATTTAAAATAAAAATTCCTTACATTTGCACCCTTGAAAAATTGCAGGAATTAATCGTATTACCCATGAAAAAAGGCATTCACCCCGAAAATTACAGGCTGGTAGCGTTCAAGGACATGTCCAATGAGGATGTCTTCATCACCAAATCCACGGCAGATACCAGAGAGACCCTTGAAGTGGATGGGGTGGAATACCCCCTGGTGAAACTGGAAATTTCCAGGACCTCACACCCGTATTACACCGGGAAAGCCAAACTGGTCGATACCGCAGGCCGGATCGACAAATTCAAAAACAAATACCAGAAGTTCAAAAAGGACTAAGGGGCAACCGCCACTTTTTTGTCCTTACACGCATATTGGGCAGTACCCCCTGGGGTATTGCCCTTTTTTTTTGGCCTCTTTTCCGCGGTATTTGGCAGGCCGGGAAGGAATACGGTGAATTGTTACCTTTGTCCTAAAATGGCCTGCCATGCATTATATCCTTTTTGACGGTGACCGGCGCGAAGCCCTCCTTCCCCTTACCTACACCCGCCCCGTGGGCGCCTTGCGCACCGGCATCCTTACCTTGCAGGAAAAGTGGGCCCACGACCTGGGTGCCCCCGTTTCATTTTCGACGGTAGCCTACCTCAGCGGGAAATTTCCCATGGAGGCCGGTACCGACAACCTGTTTATCAAAGGCTCGCTGCTTCCCGATGCCCACCTGGTGCAGGCGGTGCAGAACCTGAAAAAAGGCGAAGCCCTTTTCGGGCCTCCCGGCCTGCTTGCCTATCGCAGCCCGGAGCCTTTGGAGGAGGGACAGCTTGAGGGCCTGGGGCGCATCGCCTACCCTGGGGACGTTCTGGAGTTGCGCAATACCTGGGATATTTTTTCCATCAACGGCCCGGCCCTGGAACAGGATTTTGAAAGGCTTACCCGGGGCCGTGAATCGATGCCCCTCCCGGCCTCGAACCGGGCGGTTCACCCCGAACACATCTTCCTGGAGGAAGGCGCCAGCGTGGAGTTCAGCATCCTGAACGCCTCAGAAGGCCCCATCTACATCGGGCAGGGTGCCACGGTCATGGAAGGGAGTTTAATAAGGGGCGGGTTTGCCCTCGGCGCGCATGGGGTGGTAAAGATGGGGGCAAAGATTTACGGGCCCACCACGGCAGGCCCCTGGTGCAAAATAGGGGGAGAAGTCAACAATGCAGTCCTGTTCGGGTACTCCAACAAGGGCCACGACGGGTTCCTGGGGAACTCCGTTTTGGGGGAATGGTGCAACCTTGGGGCTGACACCAACAATTCCAACCTGAAGAACAATTACGCCAGGGTGCGGCTCTGGAATTACCAGAGTGGTGGTTTTGACCAAACCGGCTTGCAATTCTGCGGCCTGGTCATGGGCGACCACAGCAAATCGGCGATCAATACCATGTTCAACACAGGGACCGTCGTTGGGGTCAGCTGCAATATTTTTGCGGCCGGGTTCCCGCGGAATTTCATCCCCAGCTTCAGTTGGGGCGGGACATCCGGGTTTAGCACCTACTTCCCGGAAAAAGCTTTTGAAGCGGCCCGGGTGGCCATGGAGCGCCGGGGACAGGAATTTACCCGGGAAGATGAGGAGATCTTCCTGCAGGTGTTTGAACAAAGCCGGAAGTACCGGAAATCCTGATGCCGGTCGCGCCCTCTTTCTGCAAGGCACTGGCTTTCTGCTGATTTTTGGTATCTTTGCGGCCTTAAAAAACCGCTTAAAACGGGTATGGAACGAAAGGTGGCTTATCACACCCTGGGGTGCAAGCTCAATTTTACGGAAACTTCCACCATTGCCCGGGACCTTGAAAAAGACGGGTTCCGGAAAGTGGATTTTTCGGAGGCTGCGGACCTGTATGTCATCAATACCTGTTCCGTGACGGAGAATGCCGACCGGAAGTTCCGGACCGCGCTCCGGCAGGCGCAAAAGGCAAACCCGGAAGGGCTCGTGGCCGTGGTGGGCTGTTATGCCCAGCTCCAGCCGGGGGAGATTGCCGCCATACCAGGGGTGGACCTTGTCCTCGGGGCCACCGAGAAATTCAACCTGGGGCAGTACCTGCAGGGCCTGGGCAAACAGGAAACCGGGCAGGTGCATTCCTGTGAGATCGATCAGGCAGATTTTTACGTGGGCAGCTATGCCATCGGGGACCGTACCCGGGCTTTCCTGAAGGTGCAGGACGGGTGCGACTATAAGTGTACTTATTGTACCATTCCCCTTGCCCGGGGGATTTCCCGCAGCGACACCATGGAGAATGTATTGCGGAATGCCGCTGAGATCGCCGGGCAGGGCATCCGGGAAATCGTGCTTACTGGGGTAAATATTGGGGATTACGGAAAGGGGGAGTTCGGGAACAAAAAGCATGAGCACACTTTCCTGGAGCTCATCCAGGCCCTGGATACCGTGGAAGGCATCCACCGGCTGCGCATTTCTTCCATTGAGCCCAACCTGCTTACCAACGACATCATTGACTTTGTCGCTTGCAGCAACAGTTTCGTACCCCATTTCCACATCCCCCTGCAGAGCGGCAGCAACCAAATCCTCAGGCGCATGCGCCGGCGCTATTTGAGGGAATTGTATGCCGAACGGGTCTCCCGCATCCGGGAACGGATGCCCCATGCCTGTATCGGGGTGGACGTCATCGTCGGATTTCCCGGGGAAGGGGAGGAAGCGTTCATGGAAACCTATGAATTCCTTCACGGGCTCGACATCGCCTACCTCCATGTTTTCCCCTACTCGGAGCGGCCCAATACCCCTGCTGCTGCCATGGACGGGGTGGTTTCCGCGAAGCAGCGGGCCCGCAGGAGCACCCTGCTGCGGGGCCTTTCGGAAAAGAAGCGGAGGGCGTTTTACGAAAGCCAACTCGGCCTGCCCAGGATGGTACTATTTGAAGGGGAAAATAAAAAGGGCTATATCCATGGCTTTACGGAAAACTACGTGAAGGTAAAGGCCCCCTGGGACCCTGCCCTGGTCAACACCCTGCACCGGGTAGTTCTTGACAGGATAGACTCCGATGGGTTGGTGCGTTTGGCCCCTGAGGGGGATCCCCGAAATAAAAAACCCGGCACTGTGGCCGGGATACTGGGATTGCCGTAAGGGGTGCTGTTTATATCCGGATGCCTATAGGCAGCATTTCCTTGTACTGGCGATTTTTTCGCAGGAACCCCGCAATTTGCGGGCTTGTCGGAACTACGCGCAGGTTTTGTTCCTGGATGTGGTGCAGTACGGCCTTGATGAACTCTTCTTTGAAACCTTCCCGGTCGATGGCTTCCGGGATCACTAATTTGGTGAGGAATACCTTGCGCTCCTGTGAGGAGTACTCGATTTTTGCCAGCTCCCCGTCTACGCGAATTTCAAATTGGCGCAGAAAGCTGTTGTCCTTGATGGCCAGATCACTCATATAGTTTGATTTAATTTGGTTTCAGATGAAAAAAATGCGATCTATGCCATCGGAGCTGAGCCTGTAAAAAGATCGCTTTTCTGGAAGTTTTAAAGAACAACCAAAACAGAATGCTAAAGTACTAAAAAAAATGCTAAAAAACTAAGATTTAGCGTGTTTTGAACCCGGATACCCCTAATAAGATCCACGTATATCTGATCCCCGGCCTTGCCGCCAGCCCCGAGATTTTTGAATTCATCCACCTTCCCCCTGCCGAGTTCGAAGTCCACCTGCTGAAGTGGTTTATTCCGCGGCCGGGGATGACCCTCAGCGAGTATGCCGCAGAGATGGCTAAAAAGGTAACCCACCCCAATCCGGTGCTGGTAGGGGTGTCTTTTGGAGGGATGCTGGCACAGGAAATGGCCGGCTACCTGCAGCCCCGCAAAACCATTATTATTTCGAGCATCAAGTCGCGCCTGGAAATGCCCCGGCGGCTCCTGGTAGCCCGGTATACCCGCCTGTACAAACTCCTCCCCACAGGTATCATCAGCAATGTGGAAGTTTTGGCGCGGCTGGCCTTTGGCGATCCGGTCAAAAAGCGGTTGCAGCTTTACGAGCGGTATCTGGCCGTGCGCGACAAAACCTACCTCGACTGGGCCCTTGACCGCATCGTCCATTGGGAACGCGATACCCCCATTCCCGGCCTGGTCCATATCCATGGCGATAAGGATTCCGTATTCCCCATGGCCCACATCGGTTCGTGTATTGCGGTGCCCGGGGGTACCCATACCATGATCCTTCACCGCCACCGATGGCTAAATGAACACCTCCCTGCAATAATTTTGCAGGATGATAGTTCCTTTTAATACCTTTGAATACAAACTTTTAAGCCCTGTCTTATGCGATTTCTGAAAAACAGCCTGATGTTTCTTGGGTTCCTGTTCGTGGTCAGCACCCTCATTTTTGCCGTACAGCAGGGATTGGAACCGCCCGAATCACCGGCTGCTTCAGGGCCGGCTACTGACCCGGAATTGCGGGTTAGCCCGACGTATCAGATATCGGCCATCGCGATCCCGGACGATCTCAATTTTGCCGGGGAACCGGTGCCCCAGGACGACCCCGAGGTACTGGAGCGGATTGACCGGGAGTTCCTTGTCAACACCTACTGGCAGTCCAATGCCCTGCTGCTGATGAAGCGGTCACACCAGTATTTCCCGGTTATTGAGCCTATCCTGGCCAAAAACGGCATCCCTGATGATTTCAAATACCTTGCAGTGGCTGAGAGCGGCCTGCAAAACGTGGTTTCCCCTGCAGGGGCCACCGGCTTTTGGCAGATTATGAAGGCCACGGGAAAGGAATATGGCCTGGAGATCAATGAAAATGTGGATGAGCGGTACCACCTCGAAAAATCGACCGAGGTGGCCTGCCGTTACCTGAAGAAATACAAAGAGAAATACGGAAGCTGGACCCTGGCGGCCGCGGCCTATAATGCGGGTACTGGTGCGATCGATCGCTTCATGTCGGTCCAGCAGGCCGGCGGCTACTACGATTTGTTGCTCGGGCAGGAAACCGGCCGGTACCTCTTCCGCATCCTGGCCATCAAGGAAATCCTTTCCAACCCCGACAAATACGGTTTTATGATGGAAGAGGAGCACCTGTACAAAAATGTCCCCACCTTCCAGGTTGAGGTCGATACCCCGGTGGCCAATTTTGCAGAGTTTGCGACCCAGTATGGCATCAATTACAAGATCCTCAAGCGCCATAATCCCTGGCTCAGGGAACCCCACCTGAATAACGCCTCCCGGAAGGTATACCAGCTCGATATCCCGATGAAGGGCTATTACCGGGTTGGGCCCTGATCGTCGGGAGGCTTTGGGGCCCTTCGGGCAACTTTCATCTTGGGCAACTCTAACGGCATGGATATGGAAGCGCTTCTGACCAACCCCTGGACGCTAACCCTGGTGCTTACCGGGGTGATTTTCGCAATTTCAGGCACCATCCTCTGGAAATACCCCCCAAAGAACATCAACTGGCTCTACGGGTATCGAACGGCCCGTTCCATGAAAAGCCAGGAATGCTGGGATTTTGCGCAAACCTATGCCGCACGCGGTATGGTTTGGGTCGGAGGGATACAGCTGGTGCTGGGCCTGGCCGGCCTTCAGTTCCCAATGCATCCCGGATGGGCTGCTTTTCTGGCGATTGTGGTGATGTGCCTGATGATCGGTGTCCTCCTTTTCAGGGTAGAGCATGCCCTAAAGGCCCGTTTCGGGACATAAGCAGGGGGGCAATTAATTTTCGTTTACATTCTTTACCGCCGGCCTGGTTTAAACCCTCGTTACGCGGACAGTAGGTTCAGGGCCTGATGGTGGAATGCAGGTATTCCGGGTAAATTGAAGCCGGGTGGGGGAGGGGAAGCTTGGGTGTTGACCTCAAGTCAGCCTTGGTTTCTACTTTACAGGACCAAAGCAATGTTATTACAAGAACGAATAACGGATGGTTTTAAATCAATATCTTATACACTATCAGCACATTAAAAATCAGTTTTTTCAAAATCATTCATAATTTTAAGCAATTCGTCACTGTTTATGTTCCTGCCATTTAATCGAACGTGGTAGCGCTTATTTTTGATATACTCTACTTCGGACAGCGTTATTTCCTTGTCCTGTTCTTCCTTCACCATAATTCTCAAATGGCTTAGGGTATAGGTTTTAGTCCACCCATTAGATGTCTTTAAATCCATGTCCTGTGCAAGCATTCTATAAACCGCGTTTATATGCCCTTGTCCGTTTGTACCCGCACCGTCTGTAATGGTAACGGTAATAACTTTGCTTTCATCTGTTGATTCCGTATCGTTACTGTAGGTTGCTGTAACCATTTGCATTCCAGATTCTGAAGCGCTTCTTAGGGGTACTCCCGATATATTCCGGGGCAATTTAGAGATGAGTTGTGTTGTGGTAAATGGCGTTATTTTATGGAGTTCCTCCCGCCATACCCCATCGCCGGGTGACTTTTCAAAATTATTGACCTTCTCTTCTACCGATTCGGTGTATTTCTCTGCCGTTTGCCGGCACGATATACTTGTAAAAGAAAGTAAAAGTAACAGACTTAAAACAGGTGTTCTGATAATGGTGTGGATTTAAAACGCAACAAATAACTCCCCATTGCTAATGCTGTGAGAGCTTCTATCCATTGGGTTGATTACCGTCCCTGAAAATGTAGCTCTAACGCCCGTTTCATTCAACTCAAGAATGTTTACTGTGGATTGCGGGTTGTTTGGATCTGTGGCCGTTAACAAAGAATTTGTTTGAGAGATAAACCCTAACTCCGGTCCCACAAACAAATTTCCAAAGGGTCCAAACTCCACAAATCCCCCATCACCGTAGATCCCTGCCCTAATTTCATCCTGAGAGTAAATCAGGATTGAAACGGCTTCGGAAGAACCCGAACTGTCTTCGGGAATACTGCCGTTAATGGATAAAAAGTGCCTGCCATCGGGCATGATTCCGGTGAAGGCCTGCAGGTAATCTTTTTCATTGAAGAGGAACTCTGTGCCGTTAAATGTTACTTTGATATAATCCTCGCTATTTGAGGCAATGTTCCTTTTCCCTTGGTTATCAATGCCACCTACCAGTGGGACGAGCCACAAAAGCACTAAATAAACTGCATTTATTTTCATCTTAATGGGTATTGGAAGCATTACTTTTTCCTGCCACTGGATTCAGGCCGTTGAGAAGGCTCCTCCCTTTCTGAAGGCTTCCCTCTTTCCGCGCAGTGTTAAATTAAACAAAAAGATGTTTTGAGGGGCATGCTCCCCGGAAGATTTTTCAGGATATTCCCCTGTATCTTTCCTGCGAAAGAATTTTTGAAGAGGGAACCTGTTCCCCGCTTCTGCGGACCTTACGTCTCCGGGTCGGCTTTTTGGATTCCCCGGCACAAATACGCCCCGGGGATATCCTCATGACAGGTCCTGTAAACCGCTCTATGTCGTTGTTCTGACCTGGCTTTACATGCGGGATGTATTTGATCCGGAGATCCTCCGGGTGGCAGTAGTTCAAAAACACCCGGGAGAGAAACTCCGGTCCATTTTCTGCGTGGATGGCCTGGGGGTCGCATGCTTCAATGGCCTCCATTGCCATTGGAATACCCCGCATAGCAAAAATTACGTTTCCTTCAGCGGGGTTTACGGTCGTAGTCGTCAGGCAGCTTAAAGACCCGGGAGTACCTGCCTGCGGTCAGATTATCGGCTATGAAGAATGCATTCCATCCGTAACAGGGTGCCGCAGGTACGGCCAGGGAACCTGCTTAGATGCGTTTCAATTGCTGCTGCATCATCTTGATCTGCTCCCCCAGCATGTTGTTTTTATCCAGCTTTTTGGCCTCCTGCAGCAGGGTAACCGCTTCCCGTTTCCTGCGTTTCTGCATGGCGATTCCCGCCAGGCTCAGTTTCGCCATGGCCACATCGTAATCCATGTTCAGCCCTAATTTAAGGGCTTTGCGAAAGTATTTCTCGGCCTGGGTCAGGTTCTTCTGGGAGAAGATGATGCCGTAGAGATAGTTGTAATACCCCTGTTGCTTGGTAGTCAGCGCGCTTTCCGGATTTTTTATCTTCTGAAGCCATTTCTCGGTCCCTTCCAGGTCCTGTTTCCTCATCCGCAAAAAAGACAGGAGGATAATCTCATTTCGGAAATAGAGGAAAACGAAGATAAGGGACAGCAGGATCAGGAAGATTCCGTTGCCAATTTCGCCTTCCGCGAACTGGTACCCTGCAAAGGCCACTATAGCAATGGCAAGGGCAAGCTTGATGTTTTTATTGAACATGTTTCTGGTCTATTAAACGGTACACTACATTGGACGTTACCACGGTAGGGACCTCCAGGGGCCCTGTCTGGGAGAGGGTGGATATTCCCCTGGCCTGGTTGGTTACCCGCATTTCAAGTATGAAACCGCTGTGGCGGTCTGTTGAAAGGGTGCTTTCCTGTTTCCCGGTCAGTTCCATGGTCATGGAGGGTTCTTCCACCCGCATGGTCACCTCGGCCTTCCCGCTGATGGAAGCGCGGTCCGTGGTAAGGCTGTCGAGCCTCCAGAGATTTTTCGCCTGCAATTTCCCTCCAAAGGCATTGCGCCACTGGTCCCCAACCTGGACCGGGGTCCCGGAATACAGGTAGGTCATTTGTTCATAACTGCGCGCAAGGGCCTCAGAGCCGTATTCCTGCTCCAGGGACTTGCGCATCACCGTCCGGGCAAACCCTTCCGGCACGCCTGATTTTTGGATAACCTGGGAAACCAGGCTGTCGCCCCCGCTGACCTGCAGGATTTTTCCCTTGCGGTCAATTTCCATCTGTACGGGCACGTTCAGCAGGGCGTTGAAGACCATCGACTGGGCATCCCCGTTCTGAGGTTCGGACGCATGGACGTCGAGGAGTATGCCGCCCTGCCCGTCTTCGATCTGGAAAACGAGGTCTCTGAACAGGAACTCCAGCAAATAGCCCTTTTCCCTCACTTTAAGGACCCTGTACTGCAGAATCCCGGAAATGCGGTTGGTGAGCACCTGGGTGGTTTCTTCCAGGGTCTGGGAGACCCGTTGTTCTGCCTGTTGTTCAAAGGTGAAAACGTCTCCTTCCCTGAGCCGGTATTCCAGCATTACCTGGGAATATACCGCGCCCTGAAAACCGACAAAAACGCAAAGAATGGCCAAAACTTTCTGCATGGGAAATGCTCCTGGAGGATCCGGTGCAAAAGTAGTAAAAACAATGCTAAAAAAATTTATTTGGGTTTGGGAATGCGAAAACTCTTTGTATATTTGCGCCCAGATTTTTGCACGGCCACAGGGCCTCAACCGTACACCGGTTAAACCACAATCCATGAAGAGAACATTCCAGCCCTCGAAAAGAAAACGTAGGAACAAGCACGGGTTCCGTGAGCGTATGGCCTCTGCCAACGGCAGAAAGGTTTTGGCGCGCAGAAGAGCTAAGGGACGTAAAAAAATAAGCGTATCTTCCGAGCCGAGGCACAAAAAGTAATGGGATACCCATTGTACAAATAATCCAGGTGTTACTTGCTGAAAGTAACACCTTTTTTTTATCCAGAAATTTCAAATTCCACCCCAAATGCCCAAACGCAAAGACATACACTCCGTACTGATAATTGGTTCCGGCCCCATCATCATCGGTCAGGCCTGCGAGTTTGACTACTCTGGGTCTCAGGCACTCCGGTCGCTGCGGGAAGACGGCATCAAGACGGTCCTGATCAACAGCAACCCGGCTACCATCATGACCGACCCTTCGATGGCCGACCATGTGTACCTGCTCCCCCTGACCACCCGGTCGATTGCAGAAGTGCTCCAAAAGCACCCGGAAATCGACGCGGTCCTTCCGACCATGGGGGGTCAGACTGCCCTGAACCTCTGTATCGAGGCGGGGGAAAAGGGGATCTGGGAAGAATTTGGGATCAAGATCATCGGGGTCGATATCGACGCCATCAACATTACCGAAGACCGCGAAAAATTCCGGGAACTTATGACGCGCATTGGGGTGAAGATGGCCCCGCAGGCAACGGCCACCTCTTTTCTTAAAGGGAAGGAAATTGCCCAGGAATTTGGTTTTCCCCTGGTGATCCGTGCCAGCTATACCCTTGGAGGGGCCGGGGCTTCCATAGTTTACCGTCCTGAAGATTTCGATGAATTGCTGAGCCGTGGCCTGGAAATTTCCCCGATCCACGAGGTGATGATCGACAAGGCCATGATGGGTTGGAAGGAGTACGAGTTGGAGTTGCTCCGCGACAAGAACGACAATGTGGTCATTATCTGTACCATCGAAAACATGGACCCAATGGGCATACACACCGGGGATTCCATCACGGTGGCTCCGGCCATGACCCTCTCCGACCGGACCTTCCAGCGCATGCGCGACATGGCCATTAAAATGATGCGCAGCATCGGGGATTTTGCCGGGGGTTGCAATGTGCAATTTGCCGTGAGCCCCGACCAGGAAGAGGAAATCATCGCCATTGAGATCAACCCCAGGGTTTCCAGGTCATCGGCCCTGGCTTCCAAGGCAACGGGGTATCCCATTGCCAAGGTGGCGGCCAAGCTGGCCATAGGGTATACCCTGGATGAACTCAAAAACCAGATTACCCAATCTACTTCCGCCCTGTTCGAACCTACGCTGGATTATGTGATCGTGAAGATCCCCAGGTGGAATTTTGACAAATTCGAGGGGGCCGACCGCACCCTTGGCCTGCAGATGAAATCGGTAGGCGAGGTTATGGGGATCGGGCGCTCCTTCCAGGAAGCCCTGCACAAGGCCACCCAGTCGCTTGAGATCAAGCGAAACGGGTTGGGGGCCGACGGGAAAAGTTACACCGACTACGACCAGATTATCCAGAAGTTGACTTACGCCAGCTGGGACCGGGTCTTTGTCATCTACGATGCCATTCAACTGGGCATTCCCCTTAGCCGCATCCATGAGATCACCCGCATCGACATGTGGTTCCTTCGCCAGTATGAAGAATTGTACCAGCTGGAAAAGGAAATCAGCCGGTACAATGTGGAGACCCTCCCGAAAGAGCTGCTGCTGGAGGCCAAGCAGAAGGGGTTTGCCGACCGGCAGATCGCCCACATGCTGGAGTGCTGGGAAAGCGAGGTACACAGCAAGCGCATGGCCATGGGGATCAGGCGGGTGTATAAGCTGGTAGATACCTGTGCGGCAGAGTTCCGGGCCATGACGCCCTATTACTATTCCACCTTCGAGGAGGAAATAGAAACGCCGTCCAAAGAGCGCTTTGTGGCCAACGACAGCGAGGTGACCGACCGCAAAAAGATCGTGGTGCTTGGCTCGGGGCCCAACCGGATCGGGCAGGGGATCGAATTCGACTACTGTTGTGTACACGGGGTACTGGCCGCTGCGGAATGCGGTTATGAAACCATCATGATCAACTGCAACCCGGAAACCGTATCCACCGATTTTGATACGGCCGACAAACTTTATTTTGAACCCGTCTTCTGGGAACACATCTACGACATTATCCTCCATGAAAAACCGGAAGGGGTAATCGTGCAGCTCGGGGGGCAGACAGCCCTGAAACTGGCCGAAAAGCTCGACAAATACGGGATCCGGATCATGGGCACCACCTTCCAGTCCCTCGACCTGGCAGAGGACCGCGGAAGTTTTTCAACCCTGTTGAAAGACAACGGCATCCCCTACCCGGAGTTCGGGGTGGCCGAAAGCGCCGATGAAGCCCTGAAACTGGCTGAAAAACTCAAATTCCCCCTTTTGGTGCGCCCCTCCTACGTGCTCGGGGGACAGGGGATGAAAATCGTCATCAACAAGGAAGAGCTGGAAGCCCATGTGGTGGACCTGCTTCGGAACATCCCCAACAATAAGCTCCTGCTCGACCATTACCTGGATGGGGCCATTGAGGCAGAAGCCGATGCCATTTGCGACGGGGAAGAGGTTTATATCATCGGGATTATGGAACATATCGAACCCTGTGGGGTCCACTCCGGGGATTCGAATGCCACCCTGCCCCCGTTCAACCTGGGTGAATTCGTCATACAGCAGATCAGGGACCACACCAAGAAGATCGCCCTTGCCCTCAACACGGTGGGGCTGATCAATATACAGTTCGCCATCAAGGGCGACCAGGTGTATATCATCGAGGCTAACCCGCGCGCGTCCCGTACGGTACCCTTTATTGCGAAAGCCTACGGGGAGCCCTACGTGAACTACGCAACCAAGGTCATGCTGGGCCACAACAAACTCAAAGACTTCACCTTTAACCCGCAGCTCGAAGGGTTTGCCATCAAGCAGCCTGTATTCAGCTTCAATAAATTCCCGAAGGTCAACAAGAACCTGGGGCCGGAAATGAAGAGCACGGGCGAGAGCATCCTTTTTATCAAAAACCTGAAAGACGATGCCTTCTACAACCTCTACTCCAGGCGGAAGATGTACCTGAGCAAATAAATGAGATCCCGTATCCCCGGCGCTGAGCCGGGGATACGGCCGATCGAATTTATCCCGCCCCCGGCGGGATCTTTTTTTTTCAACAGGTCAGGGTGTCCCCCGGCGCTGA
>NZ_JAMXIB010000007.1 GCF_024006985.1 Robiginitalea marina | reverse complement strand
GTCTGACCGTCACTCCAAAGGAACGTGTATTCTCCCACTCCCCCGCTCGGAGTCACCGTGGCCGATCCGTCTTCCCCTCCATTGCAGCTTACATCTGTGCCCTGCGCCTGGCAGCTCAAAGGAGAAGGCGTATCACATCCTATAGTTACCTTGCAGGTGGTTTTACACCCGGCCGAGTCTTTCACGGTGACCATATGGGTGCCCTGACCCAAATGAGTCGCGGTTTGGGTCGTCTCCCCATTATCCCAGAGATAGGTAAAGGGCGCCGTTCCCCCGCTCACCTCTACCGTGGCAAAACCATCCTGGCTAGTCGTGGAAGTGGCGTCTTGCTCCAGGGTTACGGAACACCCCAGGGGGGCTGGTTCCGCTATTGTCACTGAACAGGTGGTCCGGGTACCGTGGCAATCGGTTACGACTACCGTATAGGTGCCGGCGACAAGGCCTTCGACCTTGCCGTCTGTGTCGTCCATGCCGTTGCTCCATTCATAGGTGAAAGGGGCCTGACCCCCAATAATGGTCACTTCTGCCTTACCCGTGGCTTCCCCGGTGCAACAGACATCGGTGCCTTTTATGGAACATTCCAGTTCGCAGTCTTCCTCAACGGGAAGCGGGCCGGCAGAAAGCGTTAGGGACAAAAAAGTAAAGAATACCCAAAACAGGGATTTTCCAGGTGTAATTTTTTGCATGTGCATTCGGTTTGGTGGTTAATAACCGTGCACAAGCAGGCGGCGGTAAAGGCTGGATATGGGGCGAATCCCTGCTGTGGACCTGACAAAAGTTCCTCACAGGGATCACAAAAATGAAATTTTATGTTAAAAGGCGCGGGTAAAATTTGTTGTGCTCAGGGGATTTATCGATAAAAAACATGTACGGGTCATTCTTGTAAACCTCTTCTGACATTAGGTATAAGAATCTAATTTATAGCGCTATCCGAATTTTACAGAAAGAAATTTCGTTTCCTGCCCCGGGGTTTGCATGACCAGGTTTCATGCCTATTTGGGGCCCGGATACTACTTCCCGGGCATTCGCACCCGATCTCGCGTATGGCCTGCCCAGGCCAAATTTCAGAAGTCCTGCCCATTAGGCTCCCCCAACCGGGAAGGGCCTGCCAAAATACCCGTGAAGTCGCGACAAGGGCAGGCCGTAAACGTCGCTACAATCCTTCCGAAGGGGAAAACCCCTGGAAACTTTCTCCCAATTCCCGTATTTTAGTCCCCCCGGCCAATCGGGAAGGAGCGCCCGGGGTTTACGCCTGCAATACTTTTAATCGTTATGGACCTGAAAAACAACCTGCGGACCGAAACGGGATGGGAAGTCATCGAAAAATCCTTTGACCCTGCCCAGGTGGTAACCACGGGCAGCAACTTCATGATCGGGAACGGATACCTGGGTTACCGGGGCACCTTCGAAGACTGGGGGCCTGACGAATATGTGGCCTGCATTGTCACAGACACCTGGGACCAGGCGGAAGGAAGCTCCATGAGCGAGTTGTGCAATGTGCCCAATGGGCTTTATACCGCCCTCCGGGTCGATGGGGAGCCCTGTTCCCTGAACCCCGCATCCATAAGGGACTACCGCCACCAGCTGGACCTTCGTTATGGGGTGAATACCCGGAGCGTGGTCTGGGAAGGGCAAAACGGGCAAAAAATCGCATGGGAAAGCCGAAAATTCGCCAGTTCCCACAACCCGCACCTCCTGGTCCAGCGATACCGCTTCAAGGCCCTTGCCAATGGGGTGGTGGAATTGAAAACCGGGATTTCGGGAGACGTCTGGAGCCTTGGGGGAGAGCATTTCAGCCAGTGCATCCCCCTGGAATTTGCCAACGGGCTGTTGGCCCTATCGCTGGAAACCCGGGAAACGGGGATTTCGATTGCCGTGGTGGAAGGCATCCGCCTGGAAGGGAAAACCCCGGAAAAGGTGTGGACCTCCACTGAAGGCAAAAGCATTTTCAGGATCTTCCGCTTTCGGATGGAAGCCGGGGAAGATGTGGTTTTTGAAAAAGTGGTGGGTATAACCCACAGCAATGAGGTGGAAGAACCCCTGAGAAGCGCACGGGAGGAGGTATCGGATGCCCTTGATCAGGGATACGAAGCCCTCTGGACTGCCCACAGCAAGCCCTGGGAGGCCTTTTGGGACGGGGCTGACCTCCAGATCGAAGGGGACCCGGAAGCCCAGGTGCTGGCCCGCTTCAACCTGTACCAGTCCTATATCGCCACCCCTACGCACGCGAACCTGCCCGTCGGGGCCCGGGGGCTTTCCTGCCAGGTGTACCAGGGGGCAGCCTTCTGGGACCAGGAGACCTATAACCTGCCCATGTTTGCCTTTACCCACCAGGAGATCGCCCACCGCCTGGTGGCCTACCGGTATGACACCCTCGACGGGGCCCGCCGAAAAGCCCGAAAATTGGGGTATTATGGCGCATTCTATGCCTGGACCAGCGGGAAAACCGGGGATGAGCTTTTCCCGGATTTTTTCTTTACCGATGTGCTGACGGGCCGCCCCATCCGAAACCATTTCAACTGCTGGCAGATCCATATCTCCCCCGATGTGGTGTACGGGATCTGGCTGTACTACCAGGCCAGTGGTAACTGGGAGTTTATGCTGGAACAGGGGGCTGAGGTCCTTTTTGAGGTAGCCCAGTTCCTGGTCTCCCGCGTGCATTTCAAAATGGACAAAAACCGGTATGAAATCCTCCGGGTTTTGGGGCCCGACGAGTACCACGAAAATGTGGACAACAACGCCTACACCAATTACCTTTCGCAGTTTTCCCTGGTGAAGGCCTGCCAGGTATTCGACCGCATGAAGGAGGAACACCCGGGACGGCTCGCTGCCCTGCTCGAAAAAACCGGCATCCCCGCCCGGGCCCGGGAAGACTGGAATGATATTGCGGACCGCCTCTACCTGCCTGCCCCCGACCCTGAAACCGGGGTCATAGAGCAATTCGACGGGTATTTTGGCCTGGAGGATATCAGGCCCGATGCGCTGCGCAAACGCCTGATCGACCCCGGGGAATACTGGGGTTGGCCCAATGGGATCGCCGTACATACCCAGGTGCTTAAGCAGGCGGATGTGATCCAGTTGCTGGCCATGCTCGATGGATTCCCGAAAGAGGTCCTCACGGCCAATTACGAATATTACGAACCCCGGACGGAACACGGCTCATCCCTGAGCCCCAGCGTCCATGCCCTGGTGGCCTGCAAGGCCGGACACCACGAGGAAGCTTACCGGTATTTCCTGGAATCGGCCACCATTGACCTTTACAATGCCAGCAAGAAGGTAATGAGCGGGGGGTCCTTCCTGGGGGGTATCCATACGGCCGCAGCCGGAGGGGTATGGATAATTATCGTCCGGGGCTTTGCCGGGTTCGAACTTACGGATGCCGGGGTAGCCTTTTCACCCGCGCTTCCCGCCCATTGGAAAACCCTTCGCTTCGCACTGAAGGTGCGCGGGTGCCGGCTCGAAGTGGTCCTTTCCCCAAACGGCATCAGGGTGCATGGGGCACCGGAGAACCCGGGAAAAATCCATATACGCCTGCCCGGTGCACAGGCCTGGGTGGGGCCTGGCGAAACCCTGGGGGTTTAGGGGCCCTGAACGCACCCGTAAAGGTGCCACCGGCTGGTTTTTTGTACTTTTAAAGGAAAATCCTGAGCGTTGTATACGGTTGTCGACATCGAAACCACCGGGAACGGGATCCACGGGAACCGGATTACCGAGATTGCCCTTTTCAACCTGGACGGGGACACTATTACGGATTCCTTCAGCAGCCTGGTGAACCCGCAGTGCGCGATCCCGCCCTTTATCACGGGCCTTACAGGAATCACCACCGCCATGGTGCGGCAGGCCCCCCTTTTTTCTGAACTCGCCCCAAGGATCGCTGCCATGACGGAAGGCAGGGTTTTTATCGCGCATTCTGTCAACTTCGATTACCCCATCGTGCAACAGGAGTTCCGCCGGGCCGGTATCCCCTTCGATCGCAAAAAGCTCTGCACGGTCCGCTTATCGCGCAAGGTATTCCCGGGGCTGGCGTCTTACAGCCTGGGCAAACTGTGCAGCAGCCTGGGCATCCCCCTGGAAAACCGGCACCGGGCGGAAGGAGACGCCCGTGCCACCGCCTTGTTGTTGCGCAAAATCCTGGCCCTGCCCCAGGGGCCGGAAACCATTGGGAGGTTCCTCAATGCCCGTTCCCGGGAGGCCACCCTTCCCCCCCACCTGCCCAGGGAATCGTTCGAAAGGCTCCCGGAAGCACCCGGCGTGTATTATTTCCGGGGCCATGCCGGGGACATCCTCTATGTGGGAAAGGCCATAAACCTTAAAAAAAGGGTGCTCGGGCATTTCTACGATACCTCCGAGCGGGAGATGCGCCTGTGCCGGGAAACTGCCGGCATCGATTTTGAGCACTCAGGCTCGGAACTCCTCGCCCTGCTCATGGAATCAGCAGCGATTAAAAAGCACTACCCGGCCTTCAACCGCGCCCAGAAGGGCGGCCGGCCTTCTTTCGGGCTTTTTGCCTACACCGACCAGGCCGGGGTCAGGAACCTGGCTATCAACCGCGTCCGAAAAGGACAGCAGGCCCTGAAGGTTTTCTATAGCCAGGCCGATGCCCGGCTTTTCCTGGAGCAGCTTTGCGCCGAATACCGCCTGTGTGCCCGGTACTGCCACCTGCAACCCGGGGCCTCCCACTGCGGGCATTTCCGGGTGCCATCCTGCGACGGGGTCTGTCGCGGCCTGGAAACGCCGGCTGGGTATAACCTGAAGGTGGGGCAGGCCCTGGACGCCCTAAATCGAAGTGCTGCGGGCCATGTACTGATCAGGGAAAGGGGGCGAAGCCCGGATGAACAGGCCCTGGTCTGGATCGAAAACGGAACGTACCGGGGGTTTGGCTTCCTCCCTGCGGAGGCCAGCCTGCAAGGCCCGGAAGATTTGGAAGCAGCCATCAACCCGCAACACGCCTATCCGGATACCGCGCGCATCCTGCAGGCGTACCTCTTGAAAAACCCCGACAGGTACACGGAGATCCCTGTGGCAGAAGGCAGGGATTACGCTTGAGGATAAAGGGGTATCCCCCCTTATTCCTTCTCGTTCATTTTATGGTACATCCGTAGCATAAACAGCAACCAGAAGAGGAAAATGGCGCCCACGAAGATAGAGTAGATAAGGACGAAATCCATGCTACTTTCGGTATTTCAGGAAATTCATAAACCCAAGGATGGTAGGGGCCCAAAGGCCGATAAAAATCGCCTCCAGCTTTTCCCCCTGCAAAAAGCGCATCTCCGAGACCACGATGATGGAAAAAACCACCAGCAGTAGCAATACGTTCATCCAACCAAAACGATTCAAAAAACTTTTAAGCATATCCGGTATCGATTAGGATAAATGTAGGAATAAAAAGGTGATATTGCATGCCCTCGTAAAGGTTTTGGAGCCCCTACCCTGCAATGGGCAGGCCAGGCCACTGGCCACAGGCCGGTGCTTTAGCCTGCAATGGCCGGGCTTTATTTCGATTGGGATTCGCCCTCCAGGAAACCCTGGGCGCGCATCCAGTCATCGTTAAAGATTTTGCCGACATACCGGCTTCCATGGTCGTGGAAGAGGACCACCACCACATCGTCGGGACCGAAGTGCGGGGCCAGTTGCAACACCCCTTTTATGGCGGCCCCGGCCGAATTGCCCAGGAACATGCCCTCCTCCCGGGCCAGGCGGCGCGTGTAGAGGGCCGCATCCCGGTCGGTTACTTTGGTAAACCCGTCGATAATCCCGAAATCCACGTTGGCCGGGAGGATGTCCTCCCCAATCCCTTCCGTGAGATAGGGGTAGATTTCGTTTTCATCAAAAATGCCGGTTTCATGGTACTTTTTAAAGACGGAACCATAGGTGTCCACGCCCCAAACCTTTATCGCCGGGTTTTTCGATTTCAGGTACCGGCCTACCCCTGAAATGGTTCCCCCGGTACCCACCCCCACCACGAAATGCGTGACCTTGCCGTCAGTCTGCTCCCAGATCTCGGGGCCGGTACTTTCAAAATGGGCCTGGGTATTGGCCGGGTTATCGTATTGGTTCACATACCAGGCCCCCGGGATTTCAGAGGCAAGGCGCCGCGCGGTGGAATAATAGCTGCGGGGGTCGTCCGGGGCCACGTCGGTAGGGCAAACGTGTACCTGGCAGCCCATGGCCCTTAGGATATCCATTTTTTCTTTGGATTGCTTGTCGCTGATCACGCAGATCATGTGATATCCTTTTATGATCGCCACAAGGGCCAGGCCCATGCCCGTATTCCCCGAAGTCCCCTCCACGATAGTCCCCCCGGGCCTGAGGACCCCGCGGGCTTCCGCATCTTCCACCATTTTGAGGGCCATGCGGTCCTTAACGGAATTTCCGGGGTTAAAAGTCTCGTATTTAGCCAGGACCAGACAGGGCAGGCCCTGGGTGATCCGGTTGATTTTCACCAGGGGGGTGTTCCCTATGGTCTCCAGGATGTTTGAGGCGTATTCCATGACGGCCCAAAGATACAAATGCCCCGGTGATATCCGGCAGTCCCTACTCGAAACGGATCGCCCGCACCGGGCTAATCCGGGTGATGATCCATGACGGGATGAGCAACATGGCCAGGCAAAGCCCCAGCACCCCCAGGTTTAGGGCGAGCAGGGTCGGAAGGTCCATATATACCGGGATATAGTCCATGTAGTACTCTTCCGGGTTAGGGAATTTAAAGATCCGGTATTTCCATTGTAGGGCGAGCAGTCCAAGCCCCAGGGCATTTCCCCAAAGCAGCCCAAGGCCGATCAGATAGGCCGCATTATACAGGAACACCTTGCGGATGCTCCAGTCTCGGGCCCCCAGGGCTTTCAGGATTCCGATCATGGGGGTGCGCTCCAAAATGAGCACCAGAAGGGCCGTAATCATGTTGATGCCCCCCACCAAAATCATGATCCCGATAATCAGGGCAATGTTGAAATCAAAAAGGCCGATCCATTCAAAAATCTGGTAATATTTGTTTTGGATGGTCTGGGTATCGAGGGTGGAAAGGGTCTTGCCGTAGATCTGATCGCCTTTAACCCCAATCTGGTCAAAATCATCCAGGAAGACCTCGAAATTGCCAACCTGGTCGGCTTCCCAGTTGTTCATCCGCTGGATGTGGCGCAGGTCCGTAAAAATATAGGTGGCATCAAATTCCTCGAACCCGCTGTCGTAGATTCCCACCACCCTGAATCGCCGTTGGTTTGGCATGCGGGAAGGGTCTTCGTCCTTCAGGAAAAAGCAATTGTATACACTGTCGACCCCCAGGCCCAACCGGTCGGCCATGTGCCTGGAAACGAGGGTTTCGGTGTTGAGTTCTCCCCGGTAGTCCGGGAGGCGGCCAGCCACCAGGAACTCCTCAAAGGCGTCCCAGTCATAATCGGGGCCCACGCCTTTGGCGATAAACCCTTCAAAAGTGTCTTCCGTGCGGATGATCCCCGCCTTGGTAGCCACCGCCTGGATATGGCGCACCCCCTCCACGAGTTTGAATTCCGGGTAGAATTCCTGCTTTGTGCTCACCGGGATCACCGACACCTCCGAAAGGTTGTTGTCGTAGTTATAGATCTGGATGTGGCCATTAAAGGCGGCCACTTTTTCCCTGATCTTATAACGGAGCCCCACCCCCGTGGCCAGGGCCACCAGCATCATCAGCAACCCCAGGGCAATAGCCGCAATGGCTATTTTAATTATCGGCGCGGAAATGCTACTTTTATGCTCCCTGCTCCCAATCAACCGCCTGGCGATGTACCACTCAAAATTCAACGTATGTCTGCGTTAGCTGCCCTCAAAAATACGGTATTTGTACTTGTGGTCTGCCTGCTGGCCTGCAGAAGTTCCTCCGAAGGTAACAGCCCTTCCCGCACCGGGGTGGACCACGCCCCCGCTACCCCCTTGCGGATAGCCGCCAACCGCACCGAAATCTATTTCCCCCTCCTGGAAGGGAAGGACTTTGCCCTGGTTGCAAACCAGACCTCGGTGGTTTTTACCCCTGAGAGAGCCGGGGGCGGATGGGTACACCTTGCCGACAGCCTTCTGGGTGCGGGCCTTTCCCTTAAAAAAGTGTTCGCCCCCGAACACGGGTTCCGGGGGTTGGCCGATGCCGGGGAAAAGGTACAGGACGGCCGGGACCCTGCTACCGGCCTGCCGGTGATCTCCCTGTACGGAAAATATCGAAAACCCGGGGCCGACCAACTGGGTGGCCTTGATCTGGTAGTTTTCGACATCCAGGACGTGGGGGTCCGGTTCTACACCTATATCGCCACCCTGCAACTGGTCATGGAAGCCTGTGCGGAAGCCGGCATCCCCGTGCTGGTACTCGACCGGCCGAATCCGAATGCCCACTATGTGGACGGGCCCGTCATGGAGCCGGAACACCGCAGTTTTCTGGGGATGACGGAAATACCCCTGGTCTACGGCATGACTATGGGGGAATACGCGCGGATGATCAATGAAGAAGGATGGCTGGAAGGCGGCCTCAAGGCAGACCTGACCGTGGTCCCCCTGCTGGGGTATGACCGGGAAGTGCCTTATGAACTCCCCATCGCCCCTTCGCCCAACCTGCCCAATACCCATGCGGCGCGGTGGTATCCCAGCCTCGGCCTTTTCGAGGGGACCCACATCAATGCCGGCCGGGGTACCCGCCGGCAGTTTCAGAGTTTCGGGGCCCCCTTTTTGCTACCCCAACATTTTGACTACACCTATATCCCTGAACCCATGCCCGGGGCTTCCCAGCCCAAACACCAGGGACAAACCTGTTACGGAAGGGACCTCAGCGGGGTTACACCCCCTGATGCCGTAGATCTGCAGTGGTTGCTCGAGGCTTATGCATACCGGGAAAAAGGATCCGAATTCTTCAACCCGGGCGGGTTTACGCGCCATGCGGGCACGGCAGCACTTCAGAAACAGATCGAAGCCGGTTGGGACGCCGATCAAATAAGGGCCGGATGGCAGGAAGGCCTGGAAGCCTTTAAAAATATCCGCAAAGGGTACCTCCTTTACGACTGAGGCGGGGGCCCCTGGGTAGTGGGCTTGCGGTACTTGTGGAAGGGCTGCCTGAGGAGGCCCTGAAGGCTGGCATTCTCTTCCCGGTCGGGGAAGGTGTCGACCCCATAGACAATCGCTTCCCGGTCGAGTTCCAGATAGGTCCCAAACAGGCGATCCCAGATCGAAAAAATATTCCCGTAGTTAGAATCCGTGTAGGGCAGCATGTAATGGTGGTGCACCTTATGCATATCGGGCGACACCAGGACCCAGCTCAGGGCCCGGTCCACCTTTCGGGGCAACCGGATATTGGCGTGGGTGAACTGGGTCGACAGGAGGGATAGGGACTGGTAAAGCATGACAATGCCGATTGGGGTCCCGACCAAAAACACCCCCATAAGGGTAAAGAAAAAGCGCACCAGGCTTTCGAAAGGATGGTGGCGGTTGGCCGTGGTGGTATCTACTTCATGGTCGGTGTGGTGGACGAGATGGACCATCCACAGGGGCTTTACCTTGTGCTCCACAAAATGGGCCAGATAGGCCCCGAAAAAATCCAGCAACAGGACCCCCAGCAGCACGTAAGCCCAAAGGGGCATCTCCGGGAGCCAGTTGATCACCCCGAAATCATTGTCGCGTACCCAGTCGCTAGTGCGCAACAGCAGGAAGGCCAGGGAGAAATTGATCACAATGGTGGTGAGGGTAAAGAAAAAGTTGGGCAGGGCATGGCGCCATTTCCGATAGGTGAACCGAAACAGGGGGACCGCCCCCTCCAGGATCCAGAAAAAAGTGATCCCCAGCACCAACAGGAGGCTCCGGTGGGCAGAGGGAATGTTCTCAAAATAGGCTACCAGGTTTTCCATAGTTTCAAAAATATCAATTTTGGGTAGGATGTCCTAAGGCTTTATCGATACTCCGGCAGGCGCCGCTTCATTTCCTCCACGATCCGGAAGGCCGCCGGGCAAATGGCGGTATTTTTCAGGGTCAACGCATGGATTTGGTGGAATTTCCGCCGGTTGGTATGTGGGTATTCCCTGCAGGCTTTCGGCCGGGATTCATAGATATGGCAATAATTATCATGGCCCAGGAAAGGGCAGGGAAGCGTCTGCAGCACCCAATCGCCCTCCTCGTCGAACCTCAGGTAGGCCTCCGTGAATTCCTGGGGTTTCATCCGCAGGTGGCGCGCGATGCGGCGGATGTCTGCCTCCGTGAAAAGGGGGCCCGTGGTCCTGCAGCAGTTCGCACATTGCAGGCAGTCGGTCCGTTCGAATTCCTCCCGGTGCAGGACCTCCATAAGGGTATCGAGGTCCCGGGGGGGCTTTTTGCGGAGCTTGAGGAAAAAGGCCCGGTTCTCGGGGTGCTTTTGAGCCGCCTGCTGCGGGAGTTTCTCCAGGTTTTCAGACATATGCGCCAGGGGTTTGCGTATCTTTGCCCTGCATCCACTTAATGGGGGCCGAATCAAAAATACAACCCATGGACCTTTTGGGAAAGGCTTTGATGGATTATTACCGGGGGCAAGCCCCTGAAGCCCTTTGGAGCCATGGTTCCCTAGGGGATGATGAAGAGGTGCCCGTATCGTATTTTTTCCGCGGACACCCCCAGATGCCACCCCTGGAACAAAAGGCGCTGGAACACTGCCGGGGCAAAGTGCTCGATATCGGCTGCGGGGCGGGGAGCCACAGCCTGTACCTCCAGGAGCAGGGCCTTGCGTGCCTCGGCCTGGACCACAGCCCCCTGGCCATTGATGTAGCGCGCCAGAGGGGGGTACATGAAACGGCCTGTGAAAATATCCTGGATTTCAGGGTAGGGGATTTTGACACCCTGTTGTTATTGATGAACGGGATCGGGATTGCGGGCGACCTGGCAGGCCTTCGGGCCCTGCTGAAACACCTGGCCGGGTTGCTGAGGCCTGGCGGGCAGATCCTGCTCGACTCCACCGACATCATTTATATGTTTGAAGCAGATGAGGATGGTGGGGTCTGGGTCCCCGGGAGCGTTTCCTATTACGGGGAAGTGACCTACCGGTGGTCGTACGGGAAACAAGAGGGGGAATCGTTCCCCTGGCTTTTCGTGGATTTCCGGACACTGGAAGAAGAAGCGGCCCTTGCGGGCCTGGAGGCAGAACTCCTGGAAACCGGAGCCCATTTCGATTATTTGGCCCGCCTGAGTCGACCGGCATACGAGAACAGGGCGTGAGGCGTTTATAAATTTAAGGAAAATGAAAAGCATTCGTAATTACTTCCATCTTTGGGCTGTGCTGTTCTGGGCACTTACCCTGACCAACTGCGCAAAGGATTCGGGAACCGACCCTGATACTCCCGATCCAATAGACCGGTCTGCAAACCTGCTGAGCGCGGGTAGCAGTGGTACGGATATCCTGACCAATGAAAACTTCGACCGGATTCAAATTGAAATAGCGTATGTGGAAGGGTTCCGGCCCACCACCACGGCAATGGACAACCTCCGGACCTTCCTGCTGGAGCGCACTTTTAAGGAAGATATCACCTTCATCTACCGCTCCCTGCCCTCCCCCGGGGAGCAAACCCTGACGCTACAGGAAATCGCCACCCTGGAAGCGGAAAACCGCACCCTGTATAACGACGGGCGGACCCTGGCATTCTATATCTATTTTGCCGACGCCCCTTCAGACGGGGACGACCCGGTGGAAGGCCTGGTTACCCTCGGGGCGGTTTACCGGAACACTTCTATGGTGATCCATGAAAGCACTTTGCGCACCCTGGCTTCGCGAAGTGTGGTGATCACCCTGTCGGATGTGGAAACCACCACCATGACCCATGAATTCGGACACCTTTTTGGGTTGGTCGACCTGGGTACCCCTGAGGTCAACCCGCATGAAGACAACTCTTTTCCCAACCATTGTAACGTTGAGGACTGCCTGATGCGGGCCGAACTGGAATTCGGTTCCGGATACCGGGCAATCATGGAAAAACGCAGCGCGAAAGGGCTGGAAAGCCTTCCGTCCCTGGACGCAGAATGCCTGAGGGACTTGCAGGCCATCGGGGGTCGGTAAACCCGGTTCCCCTTTTCGCGGAAATTTTAAGGGATGTTGAGGTACTTGTGGGTCTGCAGGGAAACCCGCCATTTCGGGTGGGCCATCACGTAGTCCACGATAAAGGGGGTCACCTTCTCCCGCACACTCCACTCCGGTTGCAGGTAGAGCAGACATCCGGGCCTGACCCGGGCCGCCTGTTCCTCAGCAAATTTGAGGTCGTGCCGGTTGTAGACAATTACCTTGAGCTCATCGGCCCGCCCGTAAATATCCCCTACCGGGAGCTTGTTCTTCTTTGGGGAAAGGCAAACCCAGTCCCAGTGCCCGGTCATGGGGTAGGCCCCGGAGGTCTCGATATGGATTTTCATCCCCTTCTCCTTCAAAGCCTCAGTGAGCGGGCCCATGTCCCAGGTGAGGGGCTCCCCCCCGGTGACGACAATGGTATCGGAATGCCGGGCAGCTTCCTCCACGATCTCACCTATGGCTGTGGGCGGGTGGGTTTCCGCATCCCAGCTCTCCTTGACATCGCACCAATGGCACCCCACGTCGCAGCCCCCAACCCTGATAAAATAGGCCGCGGTGCCCTTATGGTAGCCTTCGCCCTGGATGGTATAAAACGCTTCCATCAGCGGAAGCATCAACCCCTTTTGAACGAGCTTCGGATCTGCTTTTACCTTCATGGGGCAAAGATAGGAAAGAAAGGGCCGCACACCACCCGGGGGGAAAGAAACGATGTACTTTAGTATTCGGGGGAATTCCGCTATTTTTACGACAAATCCGTGACCATGAGCCAGGAGGAAGCGTTTCGCGCCCATATCGAAAAGGGGTACGCATTCAAAGGGGATTCCATCGTGCTGGGAGCCGCCATGCTGGAAGGCAGGGCCCTTCCCGGGGCACTTGTGAAAGTCCCCCTGAAAACCCTCAACCGCCACGGCCTGATTGCCGGGGCAACCGGAACCGGCAAGACAAAATCGCTTCAGGTACTGGCCGAAAACCTGTCTGAAAAAGGAATCCCCGTAATGCTGATGGACCTGAAAGGGGACCTGAGCGGGCTGGCGCAACCGGGCCCCGGACATCCGAAAATTGACGAACGGCATTCCCAGATCGGGATTCCCTTCGAGCCCAAAAGTTTTCCGGTGGAAATCCTCAGCCTTTCCGAACAGGAAGGGGTGCGCCTCCGGGCCACGGTTTCCGAATTCGGCCCGGTGCTCCTTTCCAGGATCCTAGACCTTTCGGAAGCCCAGGAGGGCATCGTGGCCGTGGCCTTCAAATACTGCGATGACCAT
This sequence comes from Robiginitalea marina, assembly GCF_024006985.1. Lineage (GTDB taxonomy): Bacteria > Bacteroidota > Bacteroidia > Flavobacteriales > Flavobacteriaceae > Robiginitalea > Robiginitalea marina. Next base: position 168,960 of record NZ_JAMXIB010000007.1, on the reverse strand, counting down.
AAGCTACCCTTGCTGGACCTTAAGGATTTCAAAAAAGTCCTGCAATACGCCACGGGCGAGGGGAAAAAAGAATTCTCGGAAGCCTATGGACGAATTTCCACGGCTTCCACCGGCACCATCCTGCGAAAGATCATCGAACTGGAACAGCAGGGGGCCGAGCTCTTTTTCGGCGAAAAATCGTTCGATGTGGCCGACCTGACCCGCCTGGACCCGGAAGGGCGCGGGGTTATCAGCATCCTGCGCCTCACGGACCTGCAGGACCGGCCCAAGCTCTTCTCCACCTTCATGCTCAGCCTGCTGGCTGAAATCTACAGCAGCTTTCCCGAACAGGGCGATGCCGACCAGCCCGAACTGGTCCTCTTCATCGATGAAGCCCACCTGATTTTCAAGGAAGCCTCCCGGGCCCTCCTGGGCCAGATCGAGAGCATCGTGAAGCTTATCCGTTCCAAAGGGGTTGGGGTTTATTTTGTGACGCAGAACCCCACCGATATCCCCAATGAGGTCCTGGCCCAGTTGGGCCTGAAAATACAGCACGCCCTGCGGGCCTTTACCGCCCGCGACCGCAAGGCCATCAAACTGACTGCCGAGAATTACCCGGTATCGGAGTATTACGACACCGACGAGGTGTTGACCTCCCTCGGCATTGGGGAAGCCCTGGTGACCGTACTGGATGAAAAGGGACGCCCCACCCCCCTGGCGGCGACCCTGATGCGTGCCCCCATGAGCCGTATGGATATCCTTACGGAAGCGGAACTCGGGCAGCTGCTCCGGGCTTCCCGACTGGCCGGCAAGTACAACCAGGTTGTGGACCGGGAAAGCGCCTACGAAATCCTGGATGAAAAAATATCAAGGGCAGAAGCCGAGGCCGAAAAACAGGCCGAAAAGGAGCGTACACCGAAAAGCCGAAGTCGCTCCGGGGGTTACCAGCGGCAGGACCCATTGGTCAAAGTCCTCACCAGTGCAACCTTTATCCGCGGGGTGATGGGGATCCTCAACAAAGTAATGCGCAAATAACTCCCCGGTATCCCATAAATTCCTGTCAAGACCATGAAACAGAAACTGCTGTTGCTGATTGCCGCCACGCTGTTGCTCCAATGCAGCGGGGAAAAGGAAGAACATTTCCTGGTGGGCCCCGAGCGGGTGGGGAAACTGATGCGCACCCACAGGCTCTCCCAACTCGATAGCATCTACCGCTCCGATTCCCTGGTACGCGATACCACGCGGCTGAACCTGGGGATAAACGGCAAGATAGAAGTCTTCGAAAAAGGAGGCCGGCACCTGCTTACCCTCTCCCCCGGCGCCGACACCCTGAAGGGGGTGGAAAATATCCGGATCCGCGACCCCCGTTTCAAAACCCCGGAAGGCGTTGGCCTGCAATCAACTTTCGGCGATATAACGAAAGCCTATGAGATTCGAAAAGTCGTGAGTTCGCCCAGCAACGTGCTGATCTTGCTGAAAAACAGCCCGGTGTACTTCACTATTTCAAGGGAGGAACTGCCCGGGGCAATCCGGTACTCCAACCAGCCGATTGAAGCCATCCAGATCCCCGGGGAAGCCCGTATCAAGTACATGATGGTGGCCTGGGAGTAAGTGGCAGGCTTTACGATTTGGTAACACTGACCCGGAAGTAGTTTTATACTTTTCACCATATGGTTCTTAATAGAAAAGAAGCGGTCAGCAATACCGAGAATTCATGAAAACCGAAACCCTGATCACCAAACTGAAAGCCATCTATGATGAGATTCTCAGGCTTGAACCCCTTTCCGAAGCCATTTCAAAGACGGTTCACCCTGATTTCAGGCCCAGTTCCAGGAATCTTATCCGTTACCTGGTGCTCAGGGATCACGACCTTAGAAAGCTCCATGATCCGCTCTCAGACCTCGGGATTTCGTCCCTGCGTTCGGCCGAGGGATATGTGCTAACCAATTTGCACCGCGTACTTCACCTGCTGCACCTGCTGGAGAACAAACCCTGGCCCAAACGCAAGGAACCGAGCATCATCGGTTACGAGCACAGCAAATACCTGATACGGACGCACAGCAACCTGCTGTTCAACCGGCCACCAAGCTTCAACACCCACGAGGTCATGGTCACCATGCCGGAAGAGGCAGCGGACGATCTCCAGCTGATCGAAAAAATGGCCTCCAATGGGATGACCATTGCCCGGGTCAACCTCTCCCACGGCGAGGAAGGCATGTGGCTGGCCATGGTGGAGAACATCCGGGAAGCCTCCCGGAAGACGGGGAAGGACCTGAGGATCTACATGGACCTGGCCGGCCCGAAACTGCGTATCAACTTCCCTGAGGGCGTTAAATCCCTGCCGATCAGGGAAGGGGGAACCTTCGCCCTCCACAAAGCCCCGGTAGACCGCAATGCTTTTGATAAGGCCCGGGCCGCTGAAGACGGGCAGCTTCCGGTGCCTGTCCAATTGAGTATCCCCGGGGTCATCGATGCCCTGCAGCCCGGGGACCAGGTATTTCTCGACGATGGGATGATCCACGCTATCGTCACGGAATCCGGCGGGGAGACGGCCGTGGTGAAGATTGTGAAAACCTTTAAATCCCGGTTAAAACCCGACAAGGGGATGAACATCCCCGACACGGTACTCAAGCTACCCTCCCTTACCGACAGGGACCTCGAAACCCTGCCTTTCGTCGCCCGGCATGCAGACCTGCTGGGGTATTCCTTCGTCAACAGCGAGGCAGATGTCGCCAACTTGTACGAGCGCCTTGATTCCCTGGAGGAGGCCAAGCCGGGGGTGGTATTCAAAATCGAGAACCAAAATGCCTTCAACCGGCTGCCCATGATCCTGCTGGAGGGGATGAAGCACAACCGGATCGGCGTGATGATTGCCCGGGGGGACCTGGCCGTGGAAATCGGCTTCAACCGGATTTCAGAAGTGCAGAACGAGATCCTGTGGCTGTGCGAAGCGGCCCATGTGCCCGTCATCTGGGCGACCCAGGTCCTGGACACCCTGGCCAAAAAAGGGATTGCCACCCGGGCGGAAATCAGCGATGCGGCCCTTTCGGTCCGCTCGGAATGCGTGATGCTGAACAAAGGGCCTTATATCCTCGACGCCATTTCCGAATTGCGGACCATCCTCGGCCGCATGGAATCCCATTCCTCCAAAAACAGGAATGCCCTGAGGCCGCTGAGGATTGCCAGAAAAAACCTGGAATTCCTAGAGGGGACCCCCATGGCCGATTGAGCCACTTCGCGTATCTTGGGACCCCAAAAAAGCGAGATGAACGAATTCCGTGCCTTCCTGAAAACCCTTTTCGCGAAAGCCTATGGAACCTACTTTAACCTGGTGGCGCTGCTGAGCCCTGACAGGGCCGCAGCACTGGCCTTCCAGACCTTTGCCAAGGTGCGGAAAGGACGGGTGCAACCGATGCAAAAAGATTTCCTCGAAGGGGCGAAGCACAGCCTCGAAGCCGTATCAGGACACCAAATCCAAACCTACCAGTGGACGGGACCAGGGCCCCGGGTTCTGCTGATCCATGGATGGGAAAGCAACACCTTCCGGTGGAGGAACCTCATCGGCATCCTCAGGGAAGCCGGGTTCCACATCATAGCCTTTGACGCCCCCGCCCACGGGTATTCCACCGGAAAAATCCTGCATGTGCCCCTGTACGCGGAATGTGTGCAGCACATGGTGGAAACCTTTGAGCCCAGATACATCATCGGGCATTCCGTGGGGGGGATGACCGCCCTGTACCACGCCCACCGGCACCCTGAGAATTCCGTCGAGAAAATCGTAACCATCGGTTCCCCGGCGGAATTTGAGGAGATCGTGCTTTCCTACCAGAAAATGCTTGGGTTCAACAACCGGGTTTTACGGGCCTTTGACGCCCTGATCCATAAAGAATTCGGCTTCCATATGCATGAATTTGCCACCCCCCGTTTTGTGGAAGGGAATACCCGGAAAGGCTTGCTGCTCCACGACAAACTCGACCGCATAGCCCCCTTTCACGCTTCCCGGAAAGTCCACCAGGCCTGGAAGGACAGCCTGCTGGTCCCCACCGAAGGGTTGGGCCATTCGATGCACCAGGAGGAGGTGAACCGAAAAATCGTCGATTTCCTGAAAAGTTGAAGTTTCAGCTACACGGAGGTGCCCCCTAATTTTGTACATTTAACTCTCACCTAGATTTAGAAGGATACCAAAATGCAAACCCTTACCCCATTCCATGTGGCCATCCCGGTACATAACCTGGAGCAGTGCCGCACCTTTTACCGGGAGGTCCTCGGTTGTGAAGAAGGCCGCAGCAGCGACCAGTGGGTCGATTTCAACCTCTTCGGGCACCAGGTGGTCATCCACTACAAGCCCAAATCGGAGGAGGCCCTCCATACCAACCCTGTGGACGGGAAGCATGTGCCCGTACCCCATTACGGGGTTGTACTCCCCTGGGATACCTTCCAGACTTTTTCGAAAACCCTGGAAAAAAAAGGGGTTTCATTCGTAATTGAACCCTACATCCGCTTCAAGGGGGAGGTCGGGGAGCAGGCGACCATGTTCTTCCTGGATCCTGCCGGCAATGCCCTGGAGTTCAAGGCATTCAAGAACATAGACCAGCTTTTTGCCAAATAGGTCAGTCCGTTTTCTTAATAAACCGGTAGTACACCCAGAGCCCCAGGCCGTAAACCAGGGCGAAGATGAGGGCTTCCACCCCCTCTGCCCTGAACGCTTCCGCAGAAAAACTGCGCTCCAGGACCAGGGAGATCACAAGGTAAATGAGCCCTCCGGCAAGGGCCTGTGCCAGTATGCGTTGCGGTTTCATGGTTCTTTGGATTTCATGGTTTGGTACGAATTCTCATTGTGACCAGGACGTCGGGGTGCGGTCCCACCTGTGACGGCGTAGGGCCTCCATCAAGGGCCCGGGCAGCAATTCCCCATCGCTGGTGGCGGTATTGGCCAACACGTTCCGTTGCTTGCGCATCCCCGGGATCACCGTGCCCACCGACTTACTGGCCAAAATAAAGCGGAGCGCCATTTCGGCCATGCTCATCCCCTCAGGGACCAGGGGGCGCAGGCGGTCGGCCCGGTCTGCGCTGGCTTCCAGGTTCTCCGGTACAAAATACGTGGCCCTCCAGTCCCCTTCCGGGAAGGTCGTATTTCGGGTAATATTCCCCGTAAGGGTCCCCTCATCAAAAGGTACCCGGGCGATTACCCCGATGCCATGCATATCACAAAACGGGAAAAGCGCATCCTCCGGGGCCTGGTCAAAAATGTTATAAATCACCTGCACAGCGTCCAAAAGGCCGGTTTTCAGGGCTTCCAACCCATTCTCCGGCTCCCAGCGGTTCATACTGATGCCCATGGCGGCTACTTTCCCCTCTTTTTTGAGGTCTTCCACCACCCGCTGCCACTCCTGCAGGGGGGCCCAGCTGTCGTCCCAGGTATGGAACTGCATCAGGTCAATCTGCTCCAGTCCAAGGTTCCTGAGGGTCTTTTCCGTAAATTCCCGGATATGAGAACCCGGATAGGAATTTTCCATAGTGTATTCCGCCCTGGCAGGCCACCGGAAATTCTTAGGCGGGATCTTGCTGGCGGTATAAAGTTTCGTATCGGGATGCCTTCGAACCAGCCTGCCCAGGAGGGTTTCGCTGTGCCCCTCCCCATATCCCCAGGCGGTATCGAAAAAATTAACCCCCTGTTCCACGGCCAGGTCGAGCGAGCGTTCCGACTGGCTGTCATCTGAGCCTTCCCAACCCGCCATACCCCACATGCCATAGCCGATTTCACTGACTTCCCACCCGGTCTTTCCAAATTTTCGGTATCTCATTCCTGGTATTTTTATATCAATTTATTATTCCCCCCGAAGGGATTTTTCAAAGCACAGGCTATTGGCCACCCCGGCATAGGGTCCGTAATTTTCAATTCGCCTGAAGCCGTGCCTTGTGTACAGCCCGATCGCTTCGGGTTGGCGCCTGCCCGTTTCCAACACACAACGCGTAAAACCCGATTCCGCCGCCCAGTTTTCCAGTTCCCGGAGTACCCTGCCCGCCATGCCCAGGCCCCTGGCCTCAGTTCGGGTGTACATGCGCTTTACCTCCAGGGTCACCGGGTCGAATCCCTTGAGGGCCCCGCAGCAAACCGGCTTGCCTGCCAGGTAGCCCACCACACAACGGTCCAGGGCGGCGATTCCGTTAAACGCCTTGTAAAACGTGTGTTCTTCTCCGTCCCGCTCCCGAAGCTCTGCATCGAGGGCCTCCACGAGTTCCCTGAAATCGGGGTGGCCTGAATCCGTCCGGATAAAATTCATGTCGGGGGTTCCCATAGGTTATTATCCCAATAAAAGGCCCTTGCTGCGCACCCAAAAATAAGCAAATATCAGGTTGGGGACCCAGCAAAGCCAGGCCACGACCTGGTAGGCGACCACAAAATCGCCAAAGCCAATCGACAGCAAAGGAAGCCAAATCCTGAGGGTTACCGCGGCGAAACAGGCGGCAAAGCTGTATATCATAAAAGCTTCGTGCTGGTCGAGGTCCCTGGCCCTTGCTGCGGCATAAGCCCGCACGGTGAAGAAAATCCAGGCTGTCCCCAAAAGGAAAAACCCCAGGCCGGCAACCCATCCCCCGGTGGCAAAAAAGGCCAGGTAAATCCCGCAGGCCCCGCTTGTGAGGGCCGAGGCAACATAAATTTTTCCCATACGTCGGTGTACGGAAAGGCGGCGCCTGCGGAGTTCCCGGCTAAACTGGGTCCACCCGGTCAGCAGGGCCAGGCCCCCGAAGGAAACATGGCCGTAAAACGCTATATTCCAGGCAGGATTACTGAGCAGGGCTTCACTTTTGGTAGCCAGCAGCCCCTCTTCCACTGGCCCCACCCAGTATAACAACGGATACAGCCCGATGGCAATGGCCAGCATCCCGAAAGCGACCCATGCAAACTGGTTGGTAACAGATTTCACTTTTACAAATTAAAGGGTTCGGAAGGTCAACGGTAACGCCAGCTGCTCAGGTCTGCCCCGGCGGGTGCAGACCGTGCGATCCGCTCCATGATTTTGGGGACATACATGCTGTTGTAACGCAGCCTACTGATATGGTTCGGCAATTCAGGGTCCCCGTTCCAGCAATGCTCGGCACGGTCCCCGTACAGTACTTCCCCTTCATAATAGGGGTCTGTGGTCTTTTCCAGGAAGTCCTCCATGAGATAGACGGCATTGTTCAGGTAATAGTTGTCCATGTCGCCGCAATAGATATGGATTTTCCCCCGGAGTTTAGGTCCCAGTTTGTCCCAGTCACGCTCAAGGATATACCTGAGGTCGAAGTTCTCCTTCCAGTATTCTGCCACCTTATGGTCGATGTCGCCGGTGCGTTTGTCCCAGAGGCGCTGCGGATACCCGTCCGGTCCCTGGGGGGAATAGGTTGCCTCCCAGATATCCCATTGCTGGCCCGAGCGGCTCTTCTCGCCCAGGACCAGTTCGAGCTGGTTGTATTCCCGCACCGTAGTCTGTATTTGGCCCAGGTAATCGCGATGGGCGGGGACTTCCAGGGGCTTATGCCGGCTGGGGTAGGTATAGGCATTCTCGTCTTCATAAATGTTGACCAGCCCGTATGCCCTGAAATCGATGGGGTCGGGGCAGGCCGCAAAGCAGCCGTTGAACTCTTCAGGATAGTTGACCTGCACGGCCAGAGCTTCCCAGCCCCCGGTAGAGCCCCCGTAGAGGAAGCGGGCCCACCCTTCCCCAAGGCCCCGGAACTGCGCTTCGATATATGGGATCAATTCATACATGATCGCATCCCCGTAAGGGCCCTGGCTGGCGGAATTCACGGCATAGGAATCATCGTAATACGGGGTGGGGTGCTGGATTTCAATAATCAGGAACCGGGGGAACTCCGGGGAAATCCAGCGTTGGTAAAAGTCATAGGCCTCTTGTTGCTGCAGGATATTGTATCCGGCCACCCCGAATCGCTCTGAATAGTCCGGCTCCAGGCCAGGATCGGGAGGGGTGGTGCGGAATCCGCCGAAATCGGAAGGGAAATGCCCGTGGAACACCATCAGGGGATAGCGGGCTTCGGGATGCGCCTCGAAATCTTTGGGCAAAAGGACGTGCGCGCCCAGGTACATGTCCCTACCCCAGAATTTTGACAGCCGTTCCGAGCGAATCTTCACGTGTTTTATCCAGGGGGTGTCTTCCGGCGGCTCGATGGGCGGTATCTTCTGGTCCATGACCAGGTCGAGCCCCTTCAAGCCGGTTTCCGTTACCGTCACCTTCACGGGCTGGCTGTAGAGGTTGCCCGGCGAGCGGTTCCATTGCTGCCCCTCCCCGTCATCCATGGGCAGCTTTACAGTATGCCCGGTAGACAGGTTGAACGTTTCATATACGTGCAATAGGGCCTGTACCTGGTATTCCCCGGGGGGCACCCCTGCAAGGCGCTCATAAGGGAACCCCGGGGCCATCTGGTCGAAGCGGATTTCGCGGCCGGGAGCCATGGCCTCCACATCCATCCCGAAGACAAGCTGGGTATTCAGGCCGGTATCGACCTGGAACCGCGGTTCCGCCGAGGGATCATCGGAAAGCAGGAGCAGCAACCTCCCATCGAGGGGCGATTCCCCTGCCGATTCCGGAAAGGATACCGTAATGGCAAATTCGGGCCCTTCCCCGGGTCCCGGGGCACATCCGAGGAAAAGGGCGCCCATACAGGTGGCCCAAAAGGCTTTTCCCATTGTTTTTTTTAAAAAGATAGCGCTTTTTGGGTTGCCCCCCAACAGGCGCCAAAAAAAAAGGATACCCCAACGGACCCGCCACGGGTTGCGGTTCATCGATAAAATATACCAAAACAACGGGGGTTTCGTTAGGTGTATACACGGACCACCCAAAACATACCACTATGAAACGATGGCATTATGCAGCAATCCTGATCGGCCTGATTCTCTGGTGCAGTAGTTGCCGGAATGATGAAGGGGATCCGGAGTTCGACACCCTGAACCCCACGGAAAACCAACAGTAGCTTCAGCTTTTGCGGTGGCGTTCCCGCGCCAGCAGGGTATTCTTAAGCAGCATGGCAATGGTCATGGGGCCCACCCCCCCGGGTACGGGGGTAATGTAGGAGGCTTTTTTGCTGACCTCCCCGAAATCGACGTCTCCGCAGATCACATATCCCTTTTCTGCATCCGGGTCCGAAACCCGGGTAATCCCCACATCGATGATGACCGCCCCCTCTTTGACCATATCGGCCTTGAGGAATTTGGGGACCCCTAGTGCCGATACCACGATGTCGGCCTGCCGGGTCAGGCCGGCGAGGTCGCGGGTACGGCTGTGGGTGAGGGTTACCGTGGCATTGGCGGTTTTCCCTTTCTGGCTCAGCAAAATGCTGATGGGCCTCCCCACAATGTTGCTCCGGCCAATAACCACTGCGTGCTTTCCTTCTGTCTCCACCCCGTACCTTTTTAGCAATTCCATGATCCCAAAAGGGGTGGCGGAAATAAAGGTTTCCATCTCCAGGGCCATTTTGCCGAAGTTGGCCGGGTGGAACCCGTCCACGTCCTTGTCCGGATGAACAGCCATGAGGACCTTTTCCTCATCGATGTGTTTCGGGAGGGGCAGCTGCACGATATAGCCGTCAATATCCGGGTCGGCATTGAGTTCCTGCACCAGTCGGAGCAACTCTTCTTCAGGGGTATCTTCCGGCAGGTGCTTCAGGGTAGATTCGAAACCGATCCTCTGGCATGCCCGCACCTTACTGCCTACATACGTGAGGCTGGCCCCGTCGTTGCCCACCAGCACTGCGGCAAGGTGGGGCACCTTTTCCCCCCGGTCCTTCATGCGGGCCACTTCGCCCGCGATTTCGTCCTTGATTTGGTTGGAGATTTTTTTACCGTCGAGGAGGATCATAACCCTGGAATTTGAGATCTATACTGTGCGGCCATCCGTCAGGGCCTCATTTGTTGCATCATTTGCATCATCTTCTTGCCGCCCCCGCCCTGCATCATTTTCATCATTTTGCTCATCTGCTCGAACTGTTTGAGCAACTGGTTCACTTCCTGCAGGCTGGTGCCGCTGCCGCCGGCAATGCGCTTTTTGCGCCGGGCATCCAGTTTGGCAGGGTTGGCCCGCTCATCGGGCGTCATGGAATAGATGATGGCTTCGATATGCTTAAAGGCGTCATCGTCAATATCCATCCCTTTCAGGGCCTTTCCGGCCCCGGGCATCATCCCTATCAGGTCCTTCATACTCCCCATCTTCTTTATCTGCTGGATCTGGCTTAAGAAGTCGTCAAATCCAAAGGCGTTTTTGGCAATCTTTTTCTGGATTTTACGCGCCTGCTCCTCATCAAACTGCTCCTGGGCGCGTTCCACAAGGGAAATGACATCCCCCATCCCCAGGATGCGGTCTGCCATCCGGGAAGGGTGGAAGACGTCTATGGCATCCATCTTTTCCCCGGTCCCGATAAACTTGATGGGCTTATTGACTACCGATTTAATCGAAATCGCGGCCCCGCCCCGGGTATCGCCGTCGAGTTTGGTAAGCACCACCCCGTCGAAATCCAGTACTTCGTTAAAGGCCCTGGCAGTATTGACAGCGTCCTGCCCGGTCATGGCATCCACCACAAAGAGCACCTCCTGGGGCTTAACCGCATCCCGGATGTTGGCTATCTCGGTCATCATGGCCTGGTCCACCGCCAGGCGGCCCGCCGTATCTATAATCACCACATTGTGGCCATTGGCCCTGGCATGTGCCACCCCCGCAAGGGCAAGGGAAACAGGGTTATTGTTCTCTTTATCGGAATAAACGGGAATGCCTATCTGGTCCCCGACCACATGCAACTGATCGATGGCCGCAGGGCGATATACATCACAGGCCACCAGCAGGGGGTTCTTGCTTTTTTTCCGCTTGAGGAAATTGGCCAGTTTTCCCGAGAAGGTGGTTTTACCGGAACCCTGTAAGCCGCTCATCAGAATTACCGCCGGGTTGCCCGAAAGGTTGATCCCTTCCGCATCGCCGCCCATGAGTTCGGTTAATTCATCCTTTACGATCTTCACCATCAGCTGCCCGGGTTGCAGGGTGGTGAGCACGTTTTGCCCAATCGCCTTTTCCTTTACCTTGTTGGTAAATTCCTTGGCGATCTTGAAATTGACGTCCGCATCGAGGAGGGCGCGCCGGATCTCCTTGGTGGTTTCCGCAACGTTGATTTCCGTAATCTGCCCATGCCCCCTCAGCACGTGCAGCGCCTTGTCCAGTTTTTCGCTTAAGTTGTCAAACATATGCTTCCTCAGTTTCAGGTAGTGCAAAGGTAAGCATCCGTGCCGGATTGGAGAAGGGTTTGGAAGGGTCAGTGGCCCTGGGCAACCGCAAAAAATTTCAGGTAAGTTATGATGCGGTTTTACGCCTTTTTAAATTCCGGGCCCATAGGCCTGCCAGGTCCGGGTAAGCCCATAATGCCATTCCCGCAGGAAACTGCCCCATCTGTTTATTTAGTCGTATTTTGCCCGATAGAACACTAAAATGCACCCTATGTTTCCAAGGTTTCTTTTATTCCTCTTTTTTGGGTTGATGACCTTCCCGTCCTTCGGACAATCCAAAATCTATGAACTCCGGGTTTATGAACTCGATTTTTTTAAACCGGCAGAAGTATTGCACACCTATCTGGAGAAAGCCCTGATCCCGGGCCTTAACCGGCATGGAGTCGCCCATGTGGGAGTTTTTGAAGAGGCCGGAGAGGCCCTTCCCAAAAAGCTCTACCTCCTTATGGCTTATGACAGCCTGGAGGCTTATGGAACCGTAACGGATGCCCTCAGGGAAGATAGCGAATACCTGGCGGCCGCAAGACCCTATATGGAAGCGTCAGAGGCAAAGATTCCCTATACCCGGTACGAAAGCAGTTTTATCCGTTCCGTTTCGGGGTTTCCGGACCTGGTAAAACCCGCTGCGGACTCCGGGTTGTTTGAACTGCGGATCTATGAAAGCCATAATGAGGATGCCCTGAGGAGGAAGGTAAAAATGTTCAATGACAGCGAGTTTAAAATTTTCGAGGAAGTGGGCCTGCCCCTGGTGTTTTTCGGGGAGAACATTTCCGGGCACCAGATGCCTTGCCTGACCTACCTGCTGGCCTTTAAGGACGAAGCAGGACACAAAGAAGCCTGGTCCAGGTTCGGGCCACATCCCGAGTGGCAGCGGATCACCCAACTCCAGGAATACGCCAATGCGATGAACGATATTACCCGGGTGTTCCTGAGGCCTTTGGGGTATTCACAATTATAATCCGGCGTGAAACCCAAATTCAGGACTGATTCCTTTTTGCAGCGATCCCGGGTATCTTGTTCGACGGGGTGGGGGCTGTCCCCCTGTTAGAAGGAATAAAACCTCCCCGCAATATCCTCCCTTTAAATCAGATTAAATCAAAAAAGGCGGCTTCCACCCGGGAAGCCACCCTTTTCTTTCGGGGGCAAAAAAAAGTTTCCTTAATTCTTCTCGAAGGTCAGGTAATCCGTCCCTCCATTCCCGCCGCTGACATCGATCAATTTGATCCTGTTTGCGCTGTACTCGATAATGTCCCAATCGTCGGTGAGTTCCGCAAATTCTGCAGGGGCAGAAAAAAACAGGTTAAAATCCACATCGTCCGAATCATCAGGGCTGTCGTCAAAAGGGTCGTCATCAGAATCAGTAACGGACCAGGTACCGGTAATTTCCGTAGTACCGTTGCTTGCCAACACGACGCCATCGGCTCCAAAGGTAAAGACATAGCCGTTAAAATCGCTGGTCTCTTCCTTATCGGTATCGAAGAAGTACGTAATGCGCCACTGTCCTTCCTGGGCCATGGATTGCAGCTCCGTGGCATTGATATCAGACGGGTTGTTCGGGGTATCTTCGTCTGAATCACAGGATGCGACACTCATTGCGAACAGGGCCAGGACAAAAGGTTTCAAAAGGGTTTTCATAGTATAAGCAGGTGTTATAAAGTTAAATAGTGTTTCGCAGGTTTTATTTACGTTCAAATACAAGGATGTCCTGGGTCCCGTCTCCGCTTATGTCCTTCATTTCCAGGCGGGTTTCGGTAATGGAAACCACATCCCAGTCATCGGTCAGCTCCGAAAACACATCCCCTTCATCGCCGAGGTTCAGGTACACCTCCAGGTGCCCGTCACTATCGCGGATTACCCTCCAGGTACCGTTTTTGACGGGGTCCATATTGGTGCTTACAGTGAGTGCATTTTCCATCCCAAAGGTAAAGTCATACCCATTGTAACCGGCAGTTTCATCGTTGCCGTCATCGGAATACTGGGCTACCACCCAGTCGCCGGCCATCAGGGTATTCATGATCTCCACGACATCCCCATCGGTTTCATTTGAGGTACATACGCGCTCCAGGACGAGTTCATACCCAATCTCCTCCACCTCAAAGCGCAGGCGGTTTTGTGCCAGATCGCGCAGGGGCCATTCGAAACTCACCCCGGGCTCGTCACCCATGGTAATGGCCAGTACCAGCCCTCCCTCTGAGCCCACGGCAACCTCCCAGCTGCCCTGTATGGTGCTGCTGGCATCGCTTAGGGTAACCACTCCTTCAGCCATGAAATCGAATTCAAAGCCGAGCAGTCGTTGGATCTCCTCGCCCTGGTTTTTCACCTTCTTGATGATCCAGTTGCATTCCCCCAGGATTTCCCGAAGGGTATCAGGGTCAGCCGTTCCACCATCGCAGTTGAGCTTCATGGTGATCCGGTTGCCGTCCCCGCTGAAGAGCTTGATCTTGCCCTGTTCAATCTCGTAGACTTTCCATTCCAGGCTGAAATCAACCAGGGTGTCAAACTGCAGGTCCAGTTCCACGTAGCCGTCATCGGAATCCAGGTCCCAATCGCCGATCAGGATGTTGCCCTGCCGGTCGCGCACCCGCACTTTTCCGTCTTCGGTAAAGGTCATCAGGTAGGCCTCATACTGGGCTGTCTGGTCTATCGCATTCCGCTCCACGGAAAGCACCACCCACGGGCACTCGGTCAGCAGGTTTTCCAAACGGTCCTCGTCAAAATCATCGTCGTTATAGTCATCATCGTCATCCTCGTCGCAGGCATCTTCAGCTGCTTCCAGGGCGGCGGCCAGTTCGGCATTGCTGCTTACGCGGATTTCCGTTCCGTCGAAGCGTTTCAGGGTAATCGGGTATTCGATGCTCACAAAATCATCATCGTCCAGTTCCTTAAAGAATAGCCGCAGTTCCCGGTCGCTGTTTACCGTTACCCGGCCGGTTTGCTGCTGGTTCACGTCGAAACTGAACAGGGTGATCGGATACACGAAATCGATGCACTCAATGTCGTCATCATCTCCTCCTTCCACACATTGCCGGGCCAGTTCCGCCAATTCCTCGTTGCTGTTAATGGTGACTTCGGAATAGTCAGAAAAGGTGATGGTAATCGGGAAACGGATCTGAAGGTCATCGTCATCGTCGTCAAACTCATCGAAGATTTCTTCTATAAGGCGCAGGTCCTCTTTGGAATCGATGATGATTTCCAGCCCGTTTACCTCAACGGTATAGGGAAAATTAAGGGCAATACAACTGGCACCATCCACAATGTTGTCAAAGGAGCCGTCTTTGGAAGCCGTCTTCTCAATCTTTATGGCTGTGGCTGAAGTAGCCTGAATGGATTCGCCCTGCGCATCGGAGGTATTGATGTCTTCAAATTCCTCCTGGCAAGAGCCTAAAAACAACGCCCCCGCAAGGAGCAGGGAACTGAAACTAAGGTTGATAAACTTTTTCATAACAATTTGGTTTTTATCACGGTATACCCCTAAAACAACCTGATTCGTTTTTACCCTACCCGATTTCTAAAAAATTTTAAAATATCTTTGGTTCCTTAACCGGCCCCACATCATCCCTTTGCGCATGGACAACGTCTGCGACGACCAAATTTACAGCCAGCTGTTCCGCACCCATTCCAAAACGGTATTCAACTACATCTATTATAAGTTTGGGAATGAAGAAAAGGCGCGGGACGCCGTTCAGGAGGCCTTCGTAAAGCTTTGGGAGAATTGTGCCCGGGTTACCCCGGAAAAGGCCAAATCCTTTGTCTATACGGTAGCCAACAACCTGTACCTGAATGTTATAAAGGCTGAAAAAGTGCGATTGAAGCATCGGCCCGAAACCGGGAATACCACCCGCCAGGACCCCGAATTCCTCCTGGAGGAACGGGAGTTTAAAGACAAGCTGGAGCATGCCCTGGCCGGGTTACCCGAAAACCAGCGCACTACCTTCCTGCTAAACCGGATCGATGGGAAAAAATACAGCGAGATTGCTGAAATGGAAGGGGTGAGCGTGAAGGCCATCGAAAAGCGGATGCACCTGGCCCTGAAGTCCCTCCGGGAACAGATCGATGGCATCTGATCTTTCCCGGCCCCGGATATACTTTTCCCGTCCCTGCTTTTGGCATCCTGCGGGCCAGGGCGTCCCAATAACGAACCCGGCAATCCGCTGATCGATTTTTTTTTTCGAACCCTGCGGCCCTGTATACCTTTAACCCTGACTATTCTTATAACAGCATGGCCCCCAAACGTAAAAAACTCCTGCGCCTCGCTGCGGTCATTGCCCTGGCAGGCAGCCTGGCCTTCGCCTTCAAATACTTCAGGGATACCTCCTTTGACGGTAATGCCGACATTCGCTTCCTCCAAGGGGAGTATGAGGACCTGGATGCCCTCCTTTCCGCCCCCGAACTGAGGGGGAAAATCCTGTATGTGGACCTCTGGTTCAGTACCTGTCCTTTTTGCCTGAAGGAAATCCGCGAGCTACCCGCAGTAAAGGAATACCTCAATGGCAGGAAGGTGGATTTGCTGTACCTCTCCCACCGGACGCGGCACCCCAACGCGGAACAACTCTGGAAAAACGCCATCCGGGAACTGGACCTCACGGGGTGGCACTACATGATGGACCGCGATTTTGAAGCAAAGGTTTGGCAGGAATTGCGCGCAGCGGATTCCACTGTCCGGGGCGGGTTCCCGCATTTCCTGATCATCGACAACACTACGGGCTACCGAAACTATAATGCCCCTAAACCCTCACATTTCGAGGGCCTTAAGGAGGTGTTTGAAAGCCTTCCCCTGCCCGCGTCCGATGAATGACACCATTGCTGCCGATCCGGGCGTTAGGTCGTCAAAATCTGCCATTGATCAGGTTTTTCCCTGTCGCCCGCCTGCCTTTGGGTAATTTAACCCCGCATTTGGGAGCAATCCCTGAAAATTACGGAAGGTGCTAACCCTCCTTCCCCTTAGTGAGTTAAACCGATAAACGAGGGAAAACCAACCAACCCATGCAACCGCCAGCGGATACAAATTTACATGCCCTGGACAACGCCCAGCTCCTGGAACTGGTCAGGAAGTACCAAATCCTGGGCTATTCAGAACAGGTAAGGGACAGGGCACGGGACATCCTTGAAAAAAGGGGTCTGGACCAGCAAATCCTCAGGCGCCTGGGGTACCTCCGCCAGGGATCCTTCGAAACAGCCCTGAAACACTACCTTCGCTTCAGGAAACACTCCAAATATGCCTTTGGGGCCTATGGAGTGTTGGTACTGCTTATCCTCACTTCCTACACCCTGGAACCCAATTGGGTGATCTCTTCCCTGTTGCTGGGGATTTTTGCCGGATTGCTGGGCTTTATCTTCCTCTCCCTGTTAAGCCAGTCACATTTTTACAGGTGCCTTGACCGCTCCCATTCCGAGGGGAACCCGATGGTTTTCCTTTTCCTGGGGATGCCCCTGTATTTCCTGATGTATGCCCACTACAGGAATCAGATGGAGAAACACCTGCAGCAGTTGGCCTGACCCCGACGCCCCTGCCGGGGTCCGACCAGAACCCCCATGAAGCCTTTCCTGGCCAGCGCTTCGGGCCGGACTCCGGGGAAACACCCCTAACCTCCCCCCATTTTCTGGGGAAATTTAGTACCTTCCCCGGTAAAACATTCCGAATCCATGACCGACCTGGAAATCTCCCTGAGCGTACCCCCCAAACCCATTCGAGACATCGCCGCCAAACTCAATATTCCGGAAGACCTGCTGGAATATTACGGAACCAACAAGGCCAAGCTTCCCCTTTCGCTGATAGACCCCAAAAAGATTTCACAGGGCAAACTGGTTCTGGTGACGGCCATTACCCCTACTCCTGCCGGGGAAGGAAAAACCACCGTATCCATAGGCCTTGGTGACGGGCTCAACCATATAGGGAAAAAAGCGATGACCGTCATCCGGGAACCCAGCCTGGGGCCGGTATTCGGGATCAAAGGAGGGGCTGCCGGGGGCGGGAGGAGCCAGGTAATCCCCATGGTGGATATCAACCTGCATTTTACCGGCGATTTCAGCGCGGTGGAAAAAGCCAACAACCTGTTGGCCGCCCTGATTGACAATAACATCCAGGCCAAACAGGGGAACCTCGGTATTGACCCCCGTACGGTGCTATGGAAACGCTGTATGGACATGAACGACCGGGCCCTTCGCAACATCATCAGCGGCCTGGGGGGAAAGGCAGGCGGGGTTCCCAGGGAAGCCGGGTTCAATATCACCGCCGCTTCCGAGATCATGGCCATCCTGTGCCTGAGCCAGGATATTGAAGACCTTCAGCAACGCTGCGGGCAGATTTACATCGGGGATACCTTTGAAGGAAAACCCGTCTATGCGCGGGACCTGAAGGCAGAAGGTGCCATGGCGGTGCTGCTGAAAGACGCCATAAAACCTAACCTGGTGCAGACCCTGGAGGGGAATCCAGCCATCATCCACGGGGGTCCTTTTGCCAATATCGCCCAGGGTACCAATACCGTGCTGGGGACTAAAATGGGGCTCAGCCTTGCCGATTATGTGGTTACTGAGGCCGGCTTCGGGGCCGACCTGGGGGCAGAAAAGTTTTTAAACATCAAATGCCGGGCAGCAGGGCTGTCCCCCAGCGCCATCGTACTGGTCGCCACCATCAGGGCCCTGAAATACCACGGTGGAAAGCCGCTGAACGAACTCACCCTGGAAGATACGGCAGCCCTGAAAGCCGGCCTGCCCAACCTGGAGCGCCACCTTTCCAGCCTCAAAAGTTTTGGCCTGCCCGTGGTGGTGGCCATCAACAATTTCGACAGGGATACCGAGGCGGAAAAACGCCTGTTGATCGAGCATTGCGAAGCCCTCGGGGTCCCCGTGGCCATCAGCAATGGGTGGGCGGAAGGCGGAAAGGGCTGCGAGGCACTGGCCCGGAAGGTGGCAGAAGCTGCCGAGGGGTGTACTGCGACCTTTACCCCTACCTACGCCCTGGAAGATTCGCCGCGCCAAAAAATGGAAAAGATCTGCCGCACCATATACGGGGCAGAAAACGTCATCCTTTCCAACGTGGCCAGCCGCCAACTCAGGAGGTTTGAAGATCTGGGTTACGGGAACCTTCCCGTTTGCATGGCTAAAACGCAAAAAAGCCTCAGCGATGACGAAAAGAAACTGGGCAGGCCCGAAAATTTCGACATCCATATACGGGAGCTTGAAATCGCCACGGGGGCCGGGTTCATAATCCCTATCGCAGGGAACATCCTCAGGATGCCCGGCCTGCCGTCCAGCCCGGCCTCGGAGCGGATTTCGATCGACCGGGAGGGAACGATTTCCGGCCTTTTCTGACCCCTAATGAGAAATATTTGGGAACGGGGTAGGGTTTTTTACTGCCCGGTTGTTTATAAGTAAATAAAGGTAACCCCAATGAAAGAAAATTACCTGGCAAAATGGCTGAATGGTGACCTTTCGGATGAGGAGCTGAAGGTTTTCCGGGAATCCCCGGAATACAAAACCTACCGCAAAATCGCCGAGGTTTCGACCCGCCTTCAGGGGCCCGAATTCGATGTGGAACAGGCCCTTGAACAAGCAAAAGAAGGGCGAAGGCCCTCCGTAGGAAAAGTTGTGGCCCTGAAGGCCTACCGCCAGCTCTGGAAGGTTGCCGCCGCCGTTGTGGTCCTCCTGGGGATTGGTTATTTCTACGTCAATTCCCTCGAGACTTCCATACAGGCCGGATTGGCCCAGCGATCCGAGGTAGTGCTGCCGGATGCCTCCGAAGTAATCCTGAACGCTGGTTCGGAGGTCTCTTACCGCGATAAATCATGGGAAAACCGCCGCCTTGTGAGCCTGAAGGGAGAGGCTTTTTTCAAAGTAGCCAAAGGACAAACCTTTACCGTGGAAACTGATGCCGGGAAGGTTACCGTCCTGGGTACCCAGTTCAATGTGCTCCAGCGGGGCGATATCTTCTCCGTCACCTGTTTCGAAGGCCGGGTACGCGTCGATCACCAGGGCACCTCCCTGGAACTCGCCGCAGGCCAGGGATACCAGGTGGCCGGGGGGTCTTTCAAAACCTTTGAGGTTGCGGCAGGTGCACGACCTTCCTGGATGGAGGACGAAAGTTCCTTTCGCAGCCTCCCGCTGTCCTTTATCCTTGAAGAGCT
Organism: Robiginitalea marina; assembly: GCF_024006985.1. Lineage (GTDB taxonomy): Bacteria > Bacteroidota > Bacteroidia > Flavobacteriales > Flavobacteriaceae > Robiginitalea > Robiginitalea marina. The sequence goes on along the minus strand of NZ_JAMXIB010000007.1, from coordinate 149,592 downwards.
TGAGCGTCAGCACAGTATAAGGGTGGAAACCCGGGGGGTGGACACGGGCGTATTGTTTACCGGCACTTTCAGCAACACAAATTTGGATTTGGCGTTAAAGAGTATAAGTGCGCCCCTACAACTCGGGTATACCCGGGAAGGGGACAAAGTGCTTCTCTATGCCCAGGACACCCCGTAGAACCTTACTGGCATTCCTGCTCCTTTGGCTCGGCCTCCAGGGCGGGGTAATGGCGCAGGTTGGGGGGCAGGGGCCGGAGTCCATGGAATTATCCGCCCTGCTTTCTCGGTTGGAAGCGCGCTACGAAATCAAATTTTCCTACGCAGACCAGGACATTGAGGCTGTTTCCGTTCGGCTTGACCCCCAAGGTTCCCTTGAGGAGTTGCTCGAGGGGATCCGCCGGCAAACCGGCCTGAAAGTTGAAAGGCTCAGCGAGCGCTATTTCAGTATCTCCGCTGACGCCTTCCTCCAACTATGCGGCCGCGTCTTCGACAACCTCAAAAATCCGCTGGAAGGGGCCTCCATCGAGGTGCCCGGGCAGTCCCTGGCCACGATTAGTGATGCAGCGGGGCACTTCGCACTCGATGCGGTGCCCAGGGAAGCCACCCTCAAAATACAGTACCTGGGGTTTCGTCCGCAATATGTGAAGGCCGCGGAATTGGCCCGAAAGGAACCCTGCGCCGAAGTATCCCTGAGCGTGGATTACCAGGAACTCCAGGAGGTGGTGGTATACAAGTTCCTCACCACGGGGATCGCCAGGGAACCCGATGGCAATATCAGTATGGCCCCCGGGGAATTCGGCCTGCTGCCCGGGCTGACCGAACCCGACGTGCTGCAGATTATCCAGGCCCTCCCCGGGATCAAAAGCATCGATGAAACCGTATCGGACATCAACATCCGCGGGGGGACCAACGACCAGAACCTCCTACTTTGGGACGGGGTGAAAATGTACCAGTCAGGGCACTTCTTCGGCCTGATCTCCGCCTTCAACCCCTACCTGACCGATCGAGTCGACCTGATTAAAAATGGCTCCCCCGCCCAGTATGGCGATGGCCTGAGCGGGATCATCAGCATGCATACCCATGACCAGGTGGAACGCACCTATTTTGGGGGCGGGGGATTCAACCTGATCAGCGGGGACGCCTATGCCCACCTGCCCCTGTCGGACCGGATGGCCTTCCAGTTCTCGGCGCGAAGGTCGGTTACCGACGTATTGAACACCCCCACCTACACCCAGTTTTCCGACCGCGCCTTCCAGGACACACAGATCTCCCTGGCCACCGACAACCCCTCTGAACGGATTTCTCAACGGGACGAAACCTTTTATTTTTACGATTTCAGCGGAAAACTCCTCTATGACCTCAGCGACCGCCATCAAGTCCGCCTGAATTTCCTCTACATAGACAACGACCTTACCTATGAAGAAACCCTGGCTGCGGACGACAGCCAGAACCGAAGCCTGCTCGACCAAACCAACCTCGCACTGGGGGCCAGGCTGAAAAGCCAATGGAATGAGGCCATGTCGACGGAGCTGGTCACCTACCATACCCGGTACGACCTGGATTCCAGGATCCGCACGGGGAGCAGCGGGCAGGAACTCTTCCAGCTAAACCAGGTTAGCGAAAATGCCCTGAAGGCACACCTTGCCTACCGGTTCAGTGACCTGCTCACCTGGCAGGCGGGTTACCAGTTCCTGGAAACCGGGGTGACCAATACCACAGAGGTAAACCAGCCGCCCTTCCGAAGCCGGATAAAGAACCTGCTGTACACCCACGCCCTGTTTTCGGAATGGACCTACCGGGGCCCCGGCAGACGGCTGACCGCAACGGGCGGGGTTCGGGGCAACTACCTCCGGAACCCGGAAGATTTCAGCGATTTTATTGTGGAACCGCGCCTTAGCGTGCAGTACGGGCTTACGGAACACCTGACCCTGGTGGCCCTGGGGGAATTCAAAAACCAGGCAACCCACCAGATCGTCGACCTGGAACAAAACTTCCTCGGGATTGAAAAAAGGCGCTGGATTTTGTCCGACGGGGAGTCGCTTCCAGTGGCCACCAGCCGCCAGGCATCCCTGGGCCTGTATTATGACCGGGGTCACTGGCTGGCCAGCCTGGAAGGATTTTCAAAGGATGTGGAAGGGATCAGCACCGATACCCAGGGGTTCCAGAACCAGGACCAGTTCGCCGGGGAACTGGGAAGTTACCGGATTTATGGGTTGGAAGCCCTGATAAACTATAAAACCCCGGACTGGAGTACCTGGCTGAGTTACGCCTTCAACGACAATGAATATACTTTTGAGGCCCTGCAGCCCCCAACCTTCCCAAACAACCTGGATATCCGCCATACCCTTACCGTGGGGGTCAATTACACGCGTGACCGGCTCAAGGTGGGCGTTGGCCTGAATTACCGAACTGGCAGGCCTTTTACGGCCCCACGGCCCGCCCCGGACGATGTGGACACCTCCGTTTTCCCCAGCCGTATAAATTTCCTCCCCCCCAATAGCAGCCGCCTGCCCGACTACCTGAGGGCAGATGCCTCAGTGACCTACGGTTTCCGCCTGTCCGAAACGGTCAGGGCCACCCTGGGGGCTTCGGTGCTGAACCTCACCGGCCGCAGTAACCTGTTGAATACCTATTACCGCCTGAACGAACTCGAAGAAGTGGAAAAAGTGGAGAGCCGCTCCCTGGGCCTCACGCCCAACGCTAGCTTCCGACTGGCCTTTTAGCCCTTATAGAGCCGGGCGATAACCAGGACATGCGGAAAGGTAATCGCGGCGAGGAAGGAAAAAAACAGCGGTAGCAGCCCGTAATCCCCATTGCTGAAATACAGGAAGGCCAGGCCCAGGGTGGCCAGGGCACCCAGCCAGTATACCAGCGAAGCCTTCAGGTATTTCTTTCCGTTGTGGAGGGAGAATTGCCCGTATAGGATCCGGATCTGGTCCGCCAGGGAAGGAATGGAGTGCCAGACCACGAAATAAATGGCGAAGGCCCATAGCAGCGAGGCGGTATGGAATACCACAAAGAATACCCCGAGCAGGAAAACCTCATAAAGCAGATATCGGTAGGCCTGGGTCCAATAGAAATTCCATAAGGCTGAAGCCAGGAAGACCAGTAAAAAAAACAGGCTGCTCCAGCCAAAATACCCGGCCGGGATTTCCCTTCCGCTGATCTGACGGATGATTTCCACCACTTCCTGCGGATGCGCCTGGAAAAGCAGGGAAAGCACCAGCAGGCCATAACTCAGGTAGATACCCTTCTGAAGGAAACCATTGATACCAATACGCCGGACCCAGTGCTGTTCGCCAAAATGGTAGGCACTGATCAGGACAAAAAGGGCTAAAGTGGCCAGGGGGATCCAGGAAAACAACAACGCCATAGCGAGTACAAAACCGATATAGGCCAGCAACAGGCCCATATGGGAACGGCTACCCCGGCCGAAGGAGGCCTTTCGCTTAAGCAGTTCCAGGTCATTGGAGCCATGCAGGATCCCGAAACTGAAAATGAGCAAAAAGCCCAGGGTTTCTTCCACGCGATCTGAAAAATACACCGCCAGCCAAAGGAAAAAAAACGTGGAGACCAGCATGGCATTTTTCAAATCCAGAATTTCCAACCCTTTTGAGTTCATTTTGTTTAAAATTTTATGATTTTATTTAAACATTTATGTTTAATAATTTTTAAATTTACTTAAACAGAACTAAAAAAACTAATTATTATGGAAAGTCTTATGACAAATTTTTCGTGGGTGGCCCGCATGGCTACTGACGATTATGTAGGTTTCACCTTCTTCGTAGGGTGCATGGCCATGATGGCAGCGGCTGCCTTCTTCTTCCTGTCGATGAACCAGTTCGACAAGAAGTGGCGCGTTTCCATCCTGGTTTCCGGGCTGATCACCTTTATCGCAGCGGTACACTACTGGTACATGCGCGATTACTGGGCGGCCAACATGGAGTCCCCGACCTTCTTCCGTTATGTGGACTGGGTGCTGACCGTACCCCTGATGTGCGTCGAGTTCTTCCTGATCCTGCGCGTGGCCGGGGCGAAAAAATCCCTGATGTGGAACCTGATCCTTCTTTCAGTGATCATGTTGGTCACCGGGTATTTCGGGGAAGCCGTACAACGCGACCAGGCCTGGCTTTGGGGGCTGATCTCCGGGCTGGCCTATTTCGCCATCGTGTACATCATCTGGTTCGGGGAGGCGAAGAAACTCGCCCAAACGGCCGGGGGAGCAGTGCTGAAAGCCCACAAAACGCTTTGCTGGTTCGTACTGGTGGGCTGGGCCATCTACCCCATCGGCTACATGGCGGGTACCCCTGGATGGTATGAAGGATGGTTTACAGGCCTCAACATGGATGTGATCTACAACATTGGAGATGCCGTGAACAAGATCGGCTTCGGGCTGGTGATCTACAACCTAGCCGTACAGGCGTCCAACGATTAAAAAGGTTACCCTAATTTTTTTGATGGTTGAGGAAGGGCCTCCCCGGATGGGGGGGCCTTTTCTTTTTCAATGGCCCGGCCACCCGGAGACCTGCTTTTTGCAATACCCCTGAAAAAAGGTACTTTTACGGGTACCCAGTGCTAAACGGGTGCGGTTAAAAACCCTGGAAATGCACAAAAAAGGAAGGAAATGTTCACCCTGATGCGCCGACTGCGCAGGAACCTCCTGCAGAATCAATCCTTTGGCCGTTACGGCCTTTATGCCCTGGGGGAAGTCCTGCTCATCGTCATGGGGATCCTGGCCGCCCTATGGATCGACAACTGGAACCAGGAGCGTCAGGAAGTGAAGCGGGAACAGTTTTACCTCTCCGGGCTGAAAGAGGAGTTTCAGGCAAGCCTGAGCAAGCTCGATACCCTCATGGCGGTTAACCGGAAATCCTACCAAACGGCTGAAGACCTGCTGCAGCGGATTCCCGGGGCCTCCATTGGGGAGGAGGCGGTCCTCTCCAAAATGCTCATTAGGGCCCTCACTTACGAAATCGTCTACAACCCGAACAATTCCCTCCTCAAGGAACTCATCAATTCAGGGCGCCTGGAAACCCTGACCCACCCAATGCTCCGGCGACACCTGACCTCCTGGGAATCCTTTCTGGAGAGCGTTCGCCGGCAGGAAGAAAATCTCCGCCTCCAGCGGCAACACACCACGGACCTGCTGCGCGGACCGGAAGGCAGCATAAGGACCATTGCGGTGTATAGCCAGGTCGACCCGGAGTTGCGCCTGAACCCGGACGATCCGCTGTACAGCAACCTCGACCTGCTTAAATCCCGGGAATTTGAAAACAATTTCCTGCTTTTTATGCTGGATGCAAAAAACATGGAAACGGTCCATTACGCCCCCCTCAGGAGGGAGATTACCACCATCTTGGGACTGATCGAAGCCGGACTGGATTAACAATCCCTCACCGCGGTTTACTACATCCGCTCCGGGACCCCTATGCCCAGCAGGGCTGCCCCGGTTTTCACCACCTCCCCTACCTTTTGGGTGAGCTGCACCCGAAACGTCCGGCGCATCAGGTCGGGTTCACCGAGGATACTTACCTGCTGATAGAAAGAATTGAAGTCCTTGACCAGGTCATAGACATAATTGGCCACCAGGGCCGGGCTGTACTGCTCCGCGGCCTGTCCCACCACCGCGGGGAACTGCTCCAGGTCCTTTAGGAGCTGTTTTTCCTTGGGGTGGAAGGGGCCGGGCTGCCCTGGGGAGAGGTCCCGCGAAAAATCGAAGTCGGCCTTGCGGAGGATCGACTGGATGCGGGCATAGGTATACTGGATAAAGGGCCCGGTATTCCCCTGGAAATCCACCGACTCTTCCGGGTTGAACAGCATCCGCTTGCGGGGGTCCACTTTCAGGATGTAGTACTTCAGGGCCCCCATCCCTATGGTGTGGAAGAGCGATTTTTTTTCGGCTTCGGTAAAGCCGTCCAGCTTCCCGAGTTCCATGGAAAGTTCCTTTGCGGTCTGGTCCATTTCGGCGATCAGGTCATCGGCATCCACCACGGTGCCTTCCCGGCTCTTCATCTTGCCGCTCGGGAGGTCCACCATCCCGTAACTGAGGTGGTACAGGTTCCCTGCCCAGGCATAACCGAGTTTTTTCAGGATCAGGAAAAGGACCTTAAAATGGTAGTCCTGCTCGTTGCCTACCGTGTAGACCATCCCGGTAATATCCGGGTAATCCGAGACCCGCTGTATGGCCGTCCCGATATCCTGGGTCATGTATACCGCCGTCCCGTCGGCCCGCAGCACAATCTTTTCATCCAGGCCCTCATCGGTCAGGTCAATCCACACGCTGCCATCGTCCTTCCGGTAAAACACCCCCTTCTCCAGGCCCTCGGCCACCACGTCCTTCCCAAGCAGGTAAGTATCGCTTTCATAATACAGCCGGTCAAAGGCCACCCCAAGACTTCGGTAAGTACGTTCAAAACCCTCGTATACCCAGCCATTCATCATCTCCCACAGGGCCACCACTTCGGCATCCCCGGCCTCCCACCGCCTCAAAAGTTCCTGGGCTTCCTTCAGGCTGGGGGCTTCTTTCGCGGCCTGGTCCTCGGACATCCCCTTTGACACCAGGTCCAGTACTTCGTCTTTGTAGGCCCGGTCAAAGGCCACATAATAATTCCCGACCAGCTTATCGCCCTTCAACCCGCTGCTCTCAGGGGTTTCCCCTTTGCCATAGCGCTGCCAGGCCAGCATGCTCTTGCAGATATGGATTCCCCGGTCGTTGATGATCTGGGTCCGGTATACCTTGTGGCCGGCTGCCTTCAGGATTTCGGAAACGGAATCCCCGAGGAGGATATTCCTGATATGCCCCAGGTGGAGGGGCTTGTTGGTGTTGGGGGACGAGTATTCGACCATGATGGCCCCGGCTGAATCCGGGGGTTTCAACCCGTATCGCGCGTCGCTGCGGGCCTTGTTGAAAAAGGCCAGGTAGTGCGCATCGCTCACCTCGAGGTTCAAAAAGCCCTTGATGGTATTGTAGCCGGCAATTTCTTCTACCTCCCGCACCAGGTGCGCCCCAATGGCATTGCCGATGGCTTCCGGATTTCCCCGGAGCCATTTGAGCATAGGATACACCACCACCGTAATATCGCCCTCAAACTCCTTGCGGGTGGGCTGGAGTTCCACTGCTTCCAGGGTCTGGCCGTACAGGTGGGTTACCGCCTCGATTACCTTTTCGCTGATGAGGGTTTCGAGTTGCATAGTGTTGGGGTTTGAAGGGGCAAAAATACTAAAATTAAGGCGTATTCCGCCCAGGGCGGCAGGGGTTTCAGGGTTTGGGGCGAAATAGCTACCTTTACAAGAAAAGCTATGCTCCTCCACCTGCCTGGGCGCGGTTTCCCGTGCCGGTTTTTTGTTTCAACCCAACTGCCGGGCCATGCTGGTTAACGTATCCTACAACAACCCCGAGGTGACCCGGAAAATAGACCACCTGGTGGGCAAGCCCTTTACCTTGAAGGAGCGCTGGGCGATGAAGGGGATTGGTTCCCCCAAACTCTTTATCACCGGGGCCAGCCTGGAGATCCGCAACCTGCTGTTGCTCGACAACAACCTCGACGCCTGCAATATTGAATTGCGACCCGGCGGCATCGTCCTCAGGTTCCGTTCGCTGCTCGAAACCTATGCGTTGGTGATCCCCTATTACAAGCTTACCCTTTACAAAGGCGACCTGGCCACTTACACCGTTTATATGGACCACCATTTCGTAAAAGTACGGTCCGACACCAAAGCCATCCAGAAATTCTTCACAAAACTACTGGGCCACAGGGCAGACCAAACGCCCGACCACCCGGCCAGTTCCTGATCCCAAAAGACTGATGAACACCCAAAAGCCACAAGGCAAACCCCTCAAAATCCTGCTTACCGGGGCCAATGGCTATATCGGAATGCGCCTGTTGCCCCAACTCCTGCAGGAGGGACACCACCTGGTTTGTGCCGTCCGCGATGAAAAACGGCTGTCCATAGACCCGGAAACCCGGAAACAGATTGAAGTGGTGGAGGTCGATTTCCTGGAAGAACCCCGACCAGGGGTATTCATGGGCGATTTTGACGTTGCCTACTTCCTGATCCATTCCATGAGTTCCTCCACCACCGATTTTGACGTCAGGGAGGCCCGGGCAGCCCACCACTTCAATGCATACATGGAACAGGCCCGGCCCCGGCAGGTCATCTACCTGAGCGGGATCGTGAATGATGAGGAATTGTCAAGGCACCTGAGTTCCCGAAAAAACGTGGAGGATATCCTCTACCAGGGGCCCTTTGCCCTGACCGTCCTGAGGGCCGGGATTATCGTAGGGTCAGGGAGTTCGTCCTTTGAAATCATCAGGGACCTGTGCGAAAAACTGCCCGTGATGATCACCCCGAAATGGGTGCTCACCAAAACCCAGCCCATTGCCGTGAGGGATGTGATCCAGTTCCTGACCGGGGTACTGGGAAGGGAAGACACCTTTAACCAGTCCTTCGATATTGGCGGGCCCGACGTACTCACCTACAAGGACATGCTGAAGGGGTACGCAAAGGTGAGGGGCTTCCGCAACTGGATCTTCACGGTCCCGGTAATGACCCCGAAACTGTCTTCTTACTGGCTGTACTTCGTGACCTCAACCTCATATAAACTGGCCATTAACCTGGTAGACAGCATGAAAATGGAGGTTGTGGCCCGTGACAACCGCCTGCAGCAGCTGCTGGGCATCCATACACACACTTATGAGGAGGCCATCGACATGGCTTTCAAGAAAATCGAACAAAACCTGGTGGTGAGCAGCTGGAAGGACAGTATGGTCAGTGGCCGCTTTGACGAGAGCCTGGAGCGGCACATCCAGGTGCCCAAATACGGGGTACTGACCGACCGGAAACAGGTACGGGTCACCGACCGGGAAGCCGTGCTCGACCGGATCTGGAGCATCGGGGGGGAAAAGGGTTGGTATTACGGGAACTGGCTTTGGCGGATCAGGGGGGTGATGGATAAACTGGCCGGGGGCGTGGGCCTCAGGCGGGGCCGGACCCACCCCGACAAGATCTATACGGGGGATTCCCTCGATTTCTGGAGGGTCCTGCTGGCCGACCGGAAAAAAGGACGCCTGTTGCTGTTTGCCGAAATGCGCCTGCCCGGGGAAGCCTGGCTCGAATTCCGCCTCGACCACGACAACATACTCCACCAGCAGGCGACCTTCCGCCCCAGGGGCCTTGCAGGAAGGCTGTACTGGTATAGTGTACTACCGTTCCACTATTTCATCTTTGAAGGGATGATCCGCAGGATTGCGAATGTCGGGTAGCACCTCCCCTTATCCCCCAATAAAATTATACGGGGATCCGCAACGGGCATTTTTGAATTGTTATAATTTAGCCTTAAATGCTGCTGAATGACGCGTTTTATCGGGGTTAAGAAGCTGTTGGTCGGAATCTGGATCCTGCTGGGGCTTTTATCCGGGATGAGCTGCTCCGATCCAGGGCCTGAGATTACCTCAAAAAAAGTATTTGTTGCTCACACCGAATCGGGGTTCCAACTCTTTAAAGACGGGGTGCCCTTCCCGGTAAAAGGGGCCTGCGTTGGGGATTCCTTTTGGGAAGCCTTCCAGGAGGCTGGGGGCAATACCCTTCGGATATACGACACTACCTCCCTCAAGCACAAACTCGATAAGGCAGCTTCCCTGGGCCTGATGGTGGCCGTTGAGATCCCTGTCCCCTCCTATAGCCCGGATGAAGATACCCCGGGAGGTCCCGGTGGCCCGGATGCAATAAACCATGGCATAGCCGCGGTGGTCAAAGAACATCGAAACCACCCGGCCCTCTTGTTCTGGATCCTGGGAAACGAAGTCAATTATCCGGAATATTTTAAAGGGAAGCGCTATGTACGGCAGTTTAATGATTGGATCTCCCTGATCCACGAGTTGGATCCGGATCATCCCGTCACCACTACCCTTGCCGGGCCCTCAAGGAGGCTGATCCTGAGCCTGTACCATCGCAGTCCGGGTCTTGACTTCCTGTCCATTAACCTATTTGGCCATATTAGTACCCTCAGGGAGCGCCTGGACTCGATGTCCTGGTTGTGGGACGGCCCCTTTATGATTTCCGAATGGGGTATAAACGGCCCTTGGGAGGCTGAGGTTAATACCGATTGGGGGGCTCCTGTGGAACAAACCAGCACCAAGAAAGCGGAACAATACCTGGAGCGGTTCCGCCTGATCCAATCCTGGGAAGAACCGCGCCTGCTGGGTAATTTTATTTTTTACTGGGGACAGAAAGAGGAAAGGACGCCTACCTGGTTCAGCACCCACCTCCCCGATGGCAGGGCTACAGAAATAGTTTCCCAATTTGAGGGATGTTTGGGAGGAACCCCAAAAACCTATACAGGACCCCGCATAAATTACATGCTGCTTGAAGCAATGGGGGCAGGCCAGAGCATTACCCTCCCCCCTTCCCAAGAAGTAACGGCATCTGTCTCCTTGTCGCCTCCAGAGCCCTCCGGGCTGCTATATGAGTGGGAAATCCGTCCCGAGAACTGGTACTACAAAATCCGGGAATTGCAACAGCCCATGCCCGTGATCCCAACCGCATTCAGCCAAACTTCCAGGGATGAGGTTCGGTTTAATACTCCTTTGGAAGAAGGTCCCTACCGATTGTATCTCTACGTTGGGGATACCCTGGGAAATGTCGCCACCACCAACATCCCTTTTTATATTCTAAACCCGGGAGATGCAGAATAACCATTTGATTGAGCAGCCTAGCCGGAACGAGCGCCGGGTGATCCGCGGCATGGTCCTGCTCGGGGTGCTATCGGTGGCTCACTTTGGTTATTGGTTGTTCCAGCCCACGTATCGCGGAGATGCGCTCATTTTTTCCCTGTTGGGAATTATTTTCGGATATGGCATGCTAAGGAACCTCTATTTGTGGTACCACTATATAGATATTTCCGTCCCCCGGCCCCCTGCAGATGAGGTCCGTTTCCAAGTTGACATCTTTACGACCTATTTCCCCGGGGAACCCCTCGAAATGGTGGAAAACACCCTGCTGGCCATCCAGAAAATCCGGTACCCGCACACCACTTACCTCTGCGATGAAGCCAATGACCCATATTTGAAAAATCGCTGCAAAGCGCTGGGGGTAATTCATGTTACCCGAAATAACCGAAAGGACGCAAAGGCAGGAAACATCAACAATGCGCTGCGGCAGGCCACAGGGGAAATCTGCCTTATCCTCGACCCGGACCATGTGCCCTCACCTGATTTTCTGGACTGGGTATTGCCGCATTTCACCGATCCGGAAGTGGGCTTTGTACAGGTTGTACAATCCTACTCCAACAACCGCCACAGCCTGGTGGCCAGGGGAGCCGCCGAGCAAACCTACCAGTTTTACGGCCCCATGATGATGACCATGAATTCCTACGGGACGGTAAACGCTATTGGCGCCAATTGCACCTTCCGCCGCAAAGCCCTCGACAGTATCGGAGGGCACGCCCCCGGCCTGGCGGAAGACATGCATACGGCCATGCAACTCCATGCCCGGGGATGGAAATCTGTTTATGTCCCGAAAATTCTCGCCCGCGGCCTCGCCCCGGATACCCTGGGAGCGTTTTTTAAACAACAACTCAAATGGTCGCGCGGGTCCTTTGAACTCCTTTTCCGGGTTTATCCCAGGCTTTTCAGGCAATTTTCCTGGCGCCAGAAAATCCATTACGCCCTCCTGCCCCTGCATTTCCTGGTCGGCTTCATTTACCTGCTGAGTTTCGCCATCCCCATCCTTTCCCTTCTATTGTCCAAAACCCCCTGGACGGGTAACATATTCCTTTTTTTGATCGCTATGCTACCCATAGCCATGTCTAGCCTGTTAATCCGGGCTTATATACAGAAGTGGGTAATGGAAAAGGAAGAAAGGGGGTTCCACCTTATAGGCGGTTTGCTCCAAATCAATACCTGGTGGGTACACCTCCTGGGATTTGTCTTTTCGATTTTCAACAAGAAAGTCCCTTACCTGCCCACTCCAAAAGAAGGCGAGGCCCGAACCAACCTGCGAATTGTCGTACCCAATATTCTTATGGGCCTTCTGAGCATTTTTGCCATAATATACGGACTGCAGAGAGACCTCACGCCCTTTTCCCTGGTTATGGCAGGATTTGCCCTGCTCAATGCCATATTTATGTTTTTCGGGGTATATCTGGCCACGCGGGTGACCAATGCCAATAAAATTCTTCGCACGTACCTGGCCGGGGAGATGGTCCATTTTTTGGTTCGCGTCAAATGGGCCGCACAAATCCTGGCGACCCGGATCTTCTTCATTACCCGGAAAGCGGCCCTCCCCGTACTACTCCTCACTGCGATTTCCACAGGGTACCTCCTTGACCGCTTTTTCCTTCACCAATGGGAGGGCATACCCGTCCATGAGGTCACGCAGGCCGGCCCTTACTATTCAGGAATATTCTATCCCAACAGCCCCGGGGGGATCCCCGACCTGGAGGCGATCCGTGCGCTGGAAAACGAGCAACAGGTTGATTTCGATTTGATCTCACTCTATCTGGCCTGGGGCGATGGGGCGTTGCAGGAGATGCCAGACAGCCTGATTCGGCAGATCTATGGCAAAGGCAGTTGGCCCTTAATTACCTGGGAACCCTGGACCAGTTCCTTCCGTTCAACCGATTCCATACCCGGGCTCAGGGAAAACCGGGGTGTCTTTGCCGCCATCCTGAATGGGGTTTTTGATGGCTACATCGACCATATTGCAACCCGGCTCGGTTCGTACAGGGCCCCGGTCTTCCTACGATTCGCCCATGAATTTGATAATCCGGCCTATCCCTGGTCAGCGTCGGGGGGAAATACCCCCGGGGAATTTGTTGAAGCCTGGCGCTATGTGCATCGTCGTTTTGCCGCCCAGGGGGCAGAAAACGTCATCTGGGTATGGAACCCTTACCGGCCCGGACAAGTGGAACGCTATTTCCCGGGGGAAGCGTATGTAGACTGGATTGGGGTAACAGGCCTCAATTACGGCAGCCTGAACCCGGATGGGGGATGGTATTCCTTTGATGCCCTCTACCAACCTTTCCATGAGTCGTTTGGCAGGTGGGCTCAGCTGCCGGTTATGATTGCAGAAATGGGGAGCCTGAATTCAGGTGGGGATCGAAAGGAATGGTTGTCCGATGCCTATGAAAGCATAAAGCACGACTTTCCTGCCGTAAAGGCCTGGATAGTCTTTCACAGCCAATGGGACGGCAACATTCCCCGGGGAGCGGGCTATACAGGGCAATTCCTCGACTGGACCGGACCCCTGGAGCTGCCGGAACACACCTCCGAAAAGGACTTTTACCGGGAAGTTTCCTATGGCCCTGAAAGGAGCCAGAAAAAACCCGGGCCACCCTACAGGGCCCTGCCCATGCCTGAAGAACCGATCAGAGGGGTGAACTATAAAAAAGGGCAGGATTGGACCCGAAGCTATTACAGCCTTACCCGCAATACCCTCCAAACCGACTTTGACCAGATGAAAAAGGCCGGTATCAATACACTGCGAATCCAGGGCCCAACCATTTATGACCATAACTTGCTACAACTATCCCGGGAAGCAGGACTTCGGGTGATCTATAGTTTCTGGATCCCCGAAAACCTTGATTTTCACGGTGACCAGGAGGCACTTGAAGACCTAAAACAACAAATGCTCCAAACCATAGAACGCCACAGGGAAAACAAACATATCCTTGCCTGGAACCTGGGTAACCCGACCTGGTCCAGGTTGTCGGAAAACATACCTCGTCCGGAATTGGACCTCCAGCAGGAAGCATTTCTGGAATGGTTTTCCGGGGTATGCCGCTCCATAAAGGAGAAAGATCCTGATCGCCTTTTGTTCGCCGATGTTATCCCGTCCGAAAGGACTGGATATATCGACTTCATTCAACAAAATGTACTGCCCATCGACGCCCTGGGGATTATTGCCGCAACCAACGAGCCTTTGCAGGCTTCATTGCTTCGCTTGCAAAATGAGGGTATTGCCTGTTTTATTGCCGATGCACCCGTTGCTGCGATGTCGGGTTGGGATCCGCCCCATTTTGTTGTTCGCTCCTGGCAGGACCAGTGGGAAGCCGATCTGGTCACCTTTGACGGGCTGTTGGATCACAGGGGCCGCAAGCGCCCGGGCTATTTCACCCTGTCGCAGCAATGGGGAGGTCAACCCCGGCACGAGGTTGCAGCACGAATCGCGATCCAGCGTCCGGCAGTAGCTGTTTTCAAGGGCAGTAAAGTGCGTTACCACGCCAAACGATACAGCAATGGAGCCTGGGGGGATGTGCAGGACGACAGGCAGGAAGATTTTGAGTGGTACCTGATCAAGCAAAATGCCCATAACCAGGACCTGGCCATAAAATTCCTGGGAACCGGAACATCCATGGCTGTCATGATTCCCGAAGAATATGAGCATTATGACCTGATGCTATCCTATAAGGGCAATGGCATGGTGATTTCCGATCGAAAAGGGCTTAACCTTCCCCTAAGCGGGTATCTCAAAAAGGAGGCTACCCCCTGATCCTGGGCAAAAACACCTCCGCCATCATACAGCGGGCACTGCCACCCCCGCAGGCTTCGATGGTATCCAGGGGGCTGGAAACGATGCGCGAGGTCTTCCCGATACGGCTTATCTGCCCGGGGGTGAGCGAAGCGTGTGCCGCCGCGCTCATCACCAGCAGCCGCTCGCCGTCCCTTCCCAGCACCTGCAGCATGTTGCCGGCAAAAGAATGCATTTGCGCCTCCGAGATCTCTATGACTTCGCGGCCATCGGCCCGAAGGTGGTCCAGGACGTTTTTCCGTTCCTTCCGGTCGTCAATGGTATCGAGGCAAATCACCGCGAAAGTCTCCGCAATACACATCATAACATTGGTGTGGTAGATCGGCAGCCGCGTCCCGTCTACGGACTGGTAGGCGGTAAAGATGACCGGGGTCACCTCGAAGTCTTCACAAAATTCAATAAAGAGGCCTTCATCGGCCCGGTCGGAGAGGGCGCAGTACGCCTTTTGGTGGATTCGGTCCATCAGGATGCTCCCGGTGCCTTCAAGGAACAGCCCATCCTGCTCCGCTGCGGTATAATCCATGACGTGCCCGATTTCAAACCCCTTTTGCTCGAGCAAATCCAGGATGTCTTCGCGGCGCTCCTTCCTGCGGTTCTCCGCATACATGGGGTAGAGCACCACGGTGCCGTCTTCATGGAAGGAAACCCAGTTGTTGGGGAAAATGGAGTCCGGGGTGTCCGTCTCCAACCGGTCTTCCACCACAATGACCTCCACCCCTGCCCCACGAAGCACCTCCACGAAGGCGTCAAATTCCTCCTGGGCCTTCCGGTTGATTTCGGAATTTCGCAAGTCGAGGTCTTCCTGAAAAAAGTTGTTGACGGCCGTCTGCTCGTTCATCCGGAACTGTACCGGACGGACCATCAAAAGGGTATTGGTGATTTGCATGGTAGCGGGGTAAATTTGGCGCAAATGTAGCGAATTCCGGGACTATCTTAACCGGGATTTACCCCCCTTTTTTAACCCGCAGGGAAAGATGTCCGAGGCTCCCGAGCCCTTCGGGGGCAATCTGATTTCATGGGGGTTACCCCCGAACCAGGGGCAGGGTGCTGCACCGCAACAGGCCCTCCTGCTTGCCGATTTCGGCATAGGGTACTTCTTCCACGGTGAAGCCCTGTTCGCGCAGCCACCCATTGAGGCGGGTAAAAGAGCGTTCCGAGACCACGACCCCGGGGGAGATCGAAAAAACGTTGCTGAACATCTGGTACATCTCCTCCTGGTCGATCTCGAAGATTTTGTCCCGTCCGAAAAAATCCACGAGCCACTGGTACTCCTCCTCCACCAGGAACCCGTTCCTGTGCAGGATGGCCATGTCCTTTCCCACGGGCTGAAAGCAGCAATCGAGGTGGAGGGCATTCTCCCGGGCGTTGGTGTTGGATTTTCGCAGCTCAAAAGACTTCACCTTTTTCCGGGGGAATTGCCTTTTGAGGTATTCTACCGCCGCCCTGTTCGTGCGGGCGGTAATATACCGGGCGTAATCGGCCCCGCTGTAGGTCCCCACAAACAGGTACTCATTCCAGGGCATTACGTCGCCCCCCTCCACATGGACCTCCGGCGGGGGGACCAGTACCTGCTCCCTGTCTATCTGGTCCAGCACATGCATGATGGCATCGAACTCCCTCTCGCGGTCAGGCAGGATATTGGCCTTTACCAGTTTGTCATCGATCACAAAGGCGATGTCCCTGGAAAAAATCTGGTTGCAATCCTCAATCACCTCGGGGCGGAATACCTTCACCCCGTATTTTTGAAGTACCCCGGCGAAGGCTTCCATTTCGGCAACCATATCGGCTTCCCTGGGATAGGTCCCGGCCAGGATATGTTCCAGGGATTTCGGATCATAGGCCTCTTCGGGACGGGGGACCGGGCCGCAACTTTCAGCCGTGCCCAGCACCACCGCCCGCAGGCGCGACGTTTCATCGGTGATTCGTAATTCGAGCATAAAACCCTGTATTGGCTACGGCAATATACAAAAAAGGACCCCCGGGCGGGAATCCTTGTACCCTGGAAAATGCCCCGGGGTTATCGCGCGCTGAGCGCTTTGAAGGGCCTGTGGTTTGCCCCCACATAGACCTGGCGGGGCCGGCCAATGGGCTCCCCGTTCAGGCGCATTTCGCGATACTGGGCAATCCACCCGGGGAGGCGGCCCAGGGCAAACATCACGGTAAACATATCCACCGGGATCCCGAGGGCCCGGTAAATGATGCCGGAGTAGAAGTCCACATTGGGGTAGAGTTTCCGCTCCACAAAGTACGGGTCTTCCAGGGCTTCCCGTTCCAGGCCCCGGGCCACTTCCAGGATGGGGTCTTCCACCCCGAGGCTGGAAAGGACCTCGTCCGCAGCCTTTTTGATGATCTTCGCCCTGGGGTCAAAATTCTTGTATACCCTGTGGCCAAAGCCCATCAACCGGAAAGGATCGTCCTTGTCTTTTGCTTTCGCCATGTATTTTTTGGTATCGCCCCCGTCGGCCGAAATGGCTTCCAGCATATCGAGCACCGCCATATTCGCCCCGCCGTGCAGGGGGCCCCATAAGGCCGATATCCCGGCGGAAATGGAGGCAAACAAGCCGGCATGGGAAGAACCCACCATCCGCACCGTGGAGGTGGAACAGTTCTGTTCGTGGTCTGCGTGGAGGATCAGGAGCTTATCCAGCGCCTCGATGGCCACCGGGTTCTTGGTATATTCCCGGTTGGGCTTCTTGAACATCATCTTGTGGATGTTTTCCACATACCCCAGGGAGTCATCCCCGTAATCCAGGGGCAGGCCCATCTTCTTGCGAAGGGTCCAGGCCACCAGGACGGGGAACTTGGCCAGCAGGCGCACGATGGCGTGGTACATGGCCTGTTCCGAACTCACGTTTACCGATGACGGGTTAAAGGCAATCAGGGCACTGGTCAGGGATGAAAGGACCCCCATCGGGTGGGCCGACTTGGGGAAGCCGTCGAGGATCTTCTTCATTTCCTCATCCACGTGCGACTCGGCCTTGATGTCGGAATGGAATTTTTCCAGTTGCTGGGCGTTGGGGAGTTCCCCGAAAATAAGCAGGTAAGCGACCTCGAGGAAATCAGCTTTTTCCGCAAGCTCTTCGATGGCGTAGCCACGATACCGGAGGATCCCTTTTTCCCCGTCCAGGAAGGTGATGGCGCTTTCGCAGGACCCGGTATTCTTAAAGCCCGGGTCGAGGGTAATCAGTCCCGTGGCCGACCTCAGGGCTTTGATATCGATGGCCAACTCATTCTCAGTCCCTTCCACTACGGGGAATTCATAGGTTTTCCCTCCGTATGTTAAGCTCGCTTTATCAGACATGTTTTGTATTTGCTTTGGATTTGTAACGTCTCGTAAAAATAGGAAAAAGCCCCCATGTTAACAATTTGGGGAGGGCATTTATACCTTTCTTAACAATGCCGGGGCGGGGTTTTCAGCCCTGCTTGAGCGCATATAAATCGCGGTAATACCGGTCCACGGATTTCTTCCAGGTAAACCGCTCTTTGCTGGCCAGGGCCTTCATCCTTTTCCAGGCTGCCTCATCCTCGAAAAACAGGGAAACCGCCTGGTCAAAAACAAGCTGCAGGTTTTCGATTTTCTCCCCATAGGTGGCGCCGCCAAACAGGAACCCCGTCTCCCCGTGCCGGATGGTATCCTTGAGCCCCCCCGTGGCGTGTGCCAGGCAAGGGTTGCCGTTGCGCATGGCGAGCATCTGGCTGATCCCGCAGGGCTCGAACAGGCTCGGCATGAGGTACAGGTCGGTTTCCAGGTACATGGAATCGATCAGGTCCTCATCCTGGGCATTGGTGAAAATAAAATTCGGGTACCGGTAGCTGAATTTTCTGAAAAAATCCTCGTATTCCGGGGCCCCGGTCCCCAAGAGCATGTATATCCCCCCCAGGCGGTCCAGTTTTTCCAGGATATATTCCAGGGATTCGGGCGAGCGCCTGAAAAAGTAGTATTTCTGTTCTGTGAGGCGGGCTACGCTGGAGCAGACCATTTTGGGCGGGGTGTCCATCAGGCCGATCACCTTTTCCCCGGTATGGGCCAGGAAATCTGCCTTGTATTTTTTATCCTCCATTTGCAGCCACCGGAAAATGGCCCTGACCGTGTTGGGGAAGAGGGTTCCCTTCTCGGCAGTTCGGATATTTTTGTAATTGCACCCGTTCAGAATCCCGAAAAGCCGCTTCTCCTTTTTTGCCCGCACCAGGTCGGCCTCGAGGCCTTCCCCCCCTATGAACTCAGGCGGCCGGCTGGGTTTTAAAATGTCTTCCTTGTAACTGGGCGATACGGTATGGACGGCATCCGAAAGGCGGATGCCCAGGGCCATGAGGTTCATGCAATCGGAATAGCGGGGATCCTGCAATGCAGCCTGGTCATAGGGCAGCCCCGGAAACCAGGTTTCCAGGGAGGAATAATTCCCCGAAAACGGCCTGATCCCCTGAATGGCCAGGTTATGGATGCTGTAGACGATGCGTATCCCCCTGAGCTCTTGAAAATCGGGGTGGAATGCCCTTAGGAAAAGCAGCAGGCTACTGTGCCAGTCGTGCAGGTGCATGATCTGGATGGCGCCAAAACACCCCTGCCGGAGCGCTGACGCCACCGCGGTGCAGAAGATGGTGAATTTGATGGTATCGGTATAGAAGGGTTCTTCAGGGTCGTGGTGGTACATATGGGCAATCTCCCCGGCAGTGATTTCCGGGTGGTGGATCACGAAATGCGAAACCCCTGCAACCTCCCTTTTCGGGGCCACGGCATAGAGCTCCGCCTCATAGGGTTTTCCCCTCAGGGAAAACCTGAGGCCGGCGACCCGCCTGCCCCCCTGGTGCAACCGCCCGTACGACGGCACCACCACCAGGGCGACATCACCCCTTGCCGCGATCTCCCTCGGCACATCGCGCACCACATCTCCCATACCCCCGGCCTTGCATTCGGGAAGGGCATCGTTCTCCGCTGCCACGAACAAAAATCTCCTGCCTTTTTCCATAGTCTTAGCTCCATTCCCCTCAACTTCCCGGGGATGGGAAAAATAAAAAAAGACCCCGGAATCAGGGTCTTTTTGCCGTTAAAAAATAAATAAATTAAAAGGTCACCTTAAAGGCGCCCACCCCCGGGAAAAAAGCCACGGAACCCAGTTCCTCCTCAATGCGGAGCAATTGGTTGTATTTGGCCATCCGGTCGCTGCGCGAGGCAGAACCCGTTTTGATCTGCCCGGTGTTCAGGGCCACCGCCAGGTCGGCAATGGTGTTGTCTTCGGTTTCCCCCGACCGGTGCGACATCACTGTGGTATACCCTGCATTTTTGGCCATATTCACAGCGGCGATGGTTTCCGTGAGGGTACCGATCTGGTTTACCTTGATCAGGATGGAGTTGGCAATCCCCTCGTTGATCCCCCGGGAGAGCCGTTGCACGTTGGTCACAAAAAGGTCGTCCCCCACCAACTGTACCCTGTCCCCTACCTTCCGGGTCAGCAATTTCCAGCCTTCCCAGTCGTTTTCATCCATCCCGTCCTCAATGGAGATAATCGGGTATTTGGCGCAGAGTTCCGCCAGGTAGTCGGCCTGCTCGGCGGAAGTCCTGACGGCCCCCTTACTGCCCTCAAACTTGGTGTAATCGTATTTTCCGTCTACATAGAATTCCGCGGCAGCGCAATCCAGGGCGATCATGATCTCCTCTCCCATCTTGTAGCCGGCCTGCTCCACAGCTTTGGCAATGGTCTCCAGGGCGTCCTCGGTACCTTCCAGGACCGGGGCAAACCCCCCTTCATCGCCAACGGCTGTGCTCAGCCCCCTTTGGTGCAATACTTTTTTTAAGTGGTGGAAGATTTCCGTCCCCATTTTAAGGGCGTGGGTAAAACTTTTGGCCCTGACTGGCATGATCATGAATTCCTGGAACGCTATGGGGGCATCGGAATGGGACCCCCCATTGATGATGTTCATCATCGGCACGGGCAGGGTATTGGCACTAACCCCTCCCACATACCGGAACAGGGACAGGCCCATTTCATCAGCCGCTGCCCTGGCCACCGCAAGGGATACCCCTAAAATGGCATTGGCCCCCAGGTTGGATTTGTTCGGGGTCCCGTCAAGGTCGATCATGGCCTGGTCGATCCTGTTTTGCTCAAACACCAGCATCCCCCTTATGGCTTCGGCGATTACGGTGTTTACATTCTTTACCGCCTTTTGGACGCCCTTGCCCAGATAATCGCTGCCGCCATCCCGGAGCTCCATGGCCTCGTGCTCCCCTGTGGAAGCCCCGGAAGGAACCGCAGCCCTTCCAAGCACCCCGTTCTCAGTCAGCACGTCCACCTCTATGGTCGGGTTTCCCCTGGAGTCAAAAATTTGTCGGGCATGTACATCAAGTATTGTACTCATAATGGTCAATTTCTCGTTAGTGGATTGTTATTATATCCCTTAAAGGGGTTTTTATCAGCTTACGGCACCGGCGGAAACCGCCTGCCGGATTTGTTCAAAAAACTGGTCAAACAGGTATTCGGCATCGTGCGGCCCGGGGCTGGCTTCCGGGTGGTACTGGACCGAAAAAACCCTTTTGTTTTTCATACGGATCCCGGCAACGGTCTGGTCGTTAAGGTGCACGTGGGTGATTTCAAGTTCAGGGTGGGCCTCCGTCTCTTCGCGGTTAATGGCAAACCCGTGGTTCTGGGAGGTGATTTCCCCTTTCCCCGTGAGGAGGTTCATGACCGGGTGGTTGATGCCGCGGTGGCCATGGTGCATCTTGTACGTGCTCACCCCGTTGGCCAGGGCAATCACCTGGTGGCCCAGGCAAATGCCGAAAAGGGGTTTCCCCGATTCAATAATCTTTTGTGCTGCAGCTACGGGGCCCTTCAACGGCTCGGGGTCCCCCGGGCCATTGGAGATGAAATACCCGTCGGGCTGCCAGGCCTCCATGGTTTCGAAAGGGGTGTCATGGGGAAAAACCTGCACATACCCGCCCCGCTTGGCCAGGTTCCTCAGGATATTTTGCTTGATCCCGATATCGAGGGCTGCAATGCGGATAGGGGCATCCGGGTCCCCCACGAAATAGGGCTCGCGGGTGGAAACGCTGGAGGCGAGTTCAAGGCCTTCCATACCGGGGACCTGCCGCAGGGCTTCCTTCAGGGCATCGATTTCATCGACCCGGGTTGAAATTACGGCATTCATGGCCCCATTGTCGCGGATATAGCTGACCAGGGCGCGGGTGTCCACATCGGAAATGGCGAAGAGGTTATGGGCCTCCAGGAATTCCTGCAGGCTGGCATCCGCATCGGGCCGGCTGTAGGTATAGCTGAAGTTCTTGCAAATGAGCCCGGCGATCTTTACCCCATCCGATTCCGACTCATCCTCCCGGGTGCCGTAATTCCCGATATGGGCATTGGTGGTCACCATCAGCTGGCCGTAGTAGGAGGGGTCGGTAAAAATTTCCTGGTAACCGGTCATCCCGGTATTGAAACAAACCTCCCCGAAGGCTGTGCCTTCTTTATTCCCAACGGATTTCCCGTAAAAAATGGTCCCGTCTGCCAGTAAAATCAATGCTTTCCTTTTGGCCTGATACTTCATAATGCAACTTCCCTGTTGGTTTCCTGTAAAACAAAATAACATAAAAAAAAGGATAGCCTTTCCGGACTATCCTTTTCTTGTTTATAACTTTTGACAACGCGCGTTTCAGGCTTCCGCATCATCCTTTTTTACTTCATCCTCTGACTCCTGGGGAGCAGCTTCGGCCTGGGTCTCTTCAACCCCGGCTTCTTCAACACCGGTTTCCTCCACAGTAACGGCTTCGGCTTCAGCAACTGCCTCTACGGTTTCCTCCGGGGCGGCTTTGGCCGGTTTCCCTGGGGCCGCCGGGGCAGCTTCCTCCGATTTGCCCTTGGAACGACGGCTCCTGCGGGTGGTCTTTTTCTTGGCTTTGCCGGCGTTGTAGATTTCGTTGAAGTCTACCAGTTCAATCATGGCCATTTCGGCGTTGTCCCCCAAACGGTTACCCAATTTAATAATGCGGGTATAACCTCCCGGCCTGTCCCCGATCTTCTCGGCTACCGTACTGAAGAGTTCTGTAACGGCTTCCTTGCTCCTGAGGTTGCTGAAGGCAATCCTGCGGTTATGGGTCCCTTTTTCGGCGGTTTGGTTGTTCTCTGCCTTTGACCGGGTCAGCAAGGGCTCAACGAACTGTTTCAGGGCCTTGGCCTTGGCCAGGGTAGTATTGATCCTTTTGTGTTCTATGAGCGAACAGGCCATATTGGCCATCATTGACCTTCTGTGCGCTGCCTTCCTTCCCAGGTGGTTGACTTTCTTTCCGTGTCTCATCTCTTAGTGTAGTTTCGCGGGGCGTGTAAACTGCGGCCCTGCTTAATCTTTATCCAGTTTATACTTTGACAAATCCATCCCAAAGCTCAGTCCCTTGTTGATGACCAGCTCCTCGAGCTCCGTAAGCGACTTTTTGCCGAAGTTGCGGAACTTCATCAGGTCGTTCTTGTTGAAGGCCACCAGGTCACCCAGGGTATCCACCTCCGCGGCTTTCAGGCAATTCAACGCCCTGACGGAGAGGTCCATATCCACCAGCTTGGTCTTGAGCAGCTGGCGCATGTGGAGGGACTCCTCATCATAGGTTTCGGTCTGTGCGATTTCATCAGCCTCCAGGGTAATACGCTCGTCGGAAAACAGCATAAAATGGTGGATCAGTACCTTGGCCGCCTCTGTAAGGGCCTGCTTCGGGTGGATCGAACCATCGGTGGAAACCTCAAATACCAGCTTCTCGTAGTCGGTCTTCTGCTCCACCCGGTAGTTCTCTATGCTGTACTTCACATTCCGAACCGGGGTGAAAATAGAATCGACCGCAATCGTCCCCAGGGGGGAATTGGCCTTTTTGTTTTCCTCAGCCGGAACATACCCGCGACCCTTTTCAATGATGATTTCCATGTTCAGGCTCACTTTCGGATCCATATTGCAAATCACCAGGTCGGGATTGAGGATCTGGAAACCGGAAATGAATTTCTGGAAATCCCCGGCTTTCATCTGATCCTTACCACTCACGGATACCGAAACGGTTTCCTCATTCACGTCGTCGATCTGGCGCTTGAAACGAACCTGTTTCAGGTTCAGGATAATCTCGGTTACATCCTCAACAACACCCTCGATTACCGAAAATTCATGTTCTACCTTGTCCATACGCACCGAAGTGATGGCAAACCCCTCAAGGGAAGCAAGCAATACCCTTCTGAGCGCATTCCCGACAGTGAGCCCATAACCGGGTTCCAGGGGACGGAATTCAAATTTCCCCTCGAAATCGGTGGAGTCAATCATTATAACTTTATCGGGCCGCTGAAAATTTAATAATGCCATAATCGGATCTGTGTTGTATTATTTAGAGTATAACTCGACTATCAGTTGCTCCTTGATGTTCTCAGGAATCTGGATCCGCTCGGGAATGGCCACGAAGGTCCCTTCCTTTTTGTCGGAATTCCAGCTGATCCACTCGTATACCGCGCTGTTGGAAGCGAGGGAGTCCTCAATACTCTGCAGGGACTTGGATTTTTCGCGGACACCGACCACATCGCCTGCTTTTAGGGAGTAAGACGGGATGTTGACCAGTTCGCCATTCACGGTAATGTGCCGATGGCTCACCAGTTGACGGGCAGCGCGGCGAGAGGGGGCAACCCCCATGCGGTACACCACGTTGTCGAGACGGGACTCGCAAAGCTGCAGCAATACCTCCCCGGTTACGCCTTTGCTCCGGTTCGCCCTTTCAAAAAGGTTGCGGAACTGGCGCTCGAGGATCCCGTAAGTGTATTTCGCCTTCTGCTTCTCTTCCAGCTGTACGGCGTATTCCGATTTCTTCCCGCGGCGACGGGTGTTTCCGTGCATCCCGGGGGGATAGTTCTTTTTCTCGAAGGATTTGTCATCCCCGAAGATAGCCTCTCCGAATTTCCGGGCTATTTTTGTTTTTGGTCCTGTATATCTTGCCATTTTCTAAAGTTTTGAAGGCGTGGGTATGAATTAAGGCGAATCCTTCGATAACCGTAACTACGCCCCCAGTGAAAAAATAATTGAACAATCGTCAGACGCGACGCCTTTTGGGCGGGCGGCAACCGTTGTGCGGCAGCGGGGTCACGTCGATGATCTCCGTTACCTCGATCCCGGCATTATGGATGGTCCGGATAGCGGATTCCCTTCCGTTCCCGGGGCCCTTCACATATACCTTTACCTTGCGGAGTCCGGCTTCGTGGGCGGTCTTGGAACATTCCTCCGCCGCCACCTGGGCCGCATAGGGGGTGTTCTTCTTGGAACCGCGGAATCCCATTTTCCCGGCTGAAGCCCAGGAAATCACATCGCCCTTCTTATTGGTCAGGGAGATGATGATGTTGTTGAAAGAAGCCGTGATATGGGCCTCCCCCGTAGATTCCACCGCGACTTTCCGCTTTTTGGTGGTCTTTGCTGCTTTTGAACCTGTTTTTGCCATATTTCTCTAACTATCCGTGAGGGTCCGTGGGGAAGGAAGGCCCGGGTTTCCGTTTCCGGCAAGCCTATGCCCCCGCACTGCCCTGTGCTATTATTACTTGGTGGCTTTCTTCTTGTTTGCTACCGTCTTACGCTTTCCTTTACGGGTCCTGGAATTATTCTTGGTACGCTGGCCCCGAAGCGGAAGCCCGATACGGTGGCGGATCCCGCGGTAACAGCCGATGTCCATCAGCCGCTTGATGTTCAGTTGGGTCTCTGACCTGAGCTCCCCTTCGATCGTATACCCGGAAACCACCTCGCGGATACGCCCGATTTCATCATCGGTCCAGTCGGAAACCTTGGCGTCCTGGTTTACCCCGGCCTTGTCCAGGATTTCCTGGGCCCGGCTCTTTCCGATACCGAAAATATAGGTAAGGGCTATGACGCCTCTTTTCTGTTTTGGTATGTCAACACCTGCAATTCTTGCCATAACTACCCCTGTCTTTGTTTATATCTAGGATTCTTTTTGTTGATCACGTACAGCCTTCCCTTGCGGCGTACAATTTTGCAATCGGCACTTCTTTTCTTTATGGAAGCTCTTACTTTCATCGGTTCCGGTTTCTTAGTATCTGTAAGTTATTCTCGCCTTGGATAAGTCGTATGGGCTCATTTCAAGCTTCACCTTGTCTCCGGGCAGCAATTTGATGTAGTGCATGCGCATCTTTCCGGAGATGTGCGCGGTCACCACGTGCCCGTTTTCCAGCTCTACGCGGAACATCGCATTGGATAGCGCCTCAATGATGGTCCCGTCTTGTTCTATAGCAGCTTGCTTGGCCATATGATTATGCTACTTTTCTGTTTTTACCCGTTTTCATCAACCCGTCATAGTGGCGATTCAACAGGTAGGCATTCACCTGTTGCACCGTGTCTATGGCCACCCCCACCATGATCAGCAGGGAGGTACCCCCGTAAAACAGGGCCCAGTTCGGCTGAATGTTGATCAATTTGACCACAATGGCGGGAAAAACCGCCAGGATCGCCAGGAAAACAGAACCCGGCAGCGTGATATGCGACATAACCCGATCCAGGAATTCCCCGGTCTCCTTTCCGGGCCTTATCCCCGGGATAAACCCACCGCTGCGTTTCAGGTCATCGGCCATCTTGTTGGTGGGCACGGTTATGGCCGTATAGAAATAGGTAAAGATGATGATCAGCAACGCGAACAAAATGTTGTACGCCAGGCCGAAAATATCCTGGAACTGCACCTCCATCCACTGTCCGACGGCCGTGCTGTTGAAGGTCCTTCCCAACAAGCCCGGGGCAAACATGATCGCCTGGGCAAAAATGATGGGCATCACCCCGGAAGCATTCAGCTTCAGGGGAATGTACTGACGCGACCCCATGATATTTTTTTCATATCCCCCGGAGGCCGTACGACGGGCGTATTGCACCGGAACCCTGCGGGTGGCCATAACCAGCAACACACTGGCCAGGATCACCACAAACCAGAGGATCAGTTCCACCAGGATCAGCATCGGACCGCCGTTCCCATTCAGGCGGGAAGCTGCTTCCTGAACGAAAGCCTGCGGGAGGGTGGCGATGATCCCGATCATAATAAGCAGGGAGATCCCGTTTCCGATACCCTTGTCGGTGATCCGCTCCCCGAGCCACATGGCGAACACACACCCGGTGACCAATATGATTACGGAAGGGATCACAAAATTCAGGCCCTTGCCCAGCAGGAACGCGCTGTCGGGTACCCCTAGGGCCCCCAGGCTGTACAGGTACGCCGGCGCCTGCACAATACAGATGGCAATGGTGAGCCAGCGGGTGATCTGAGTCTTGGTCTTGCGTCCGCTTTCCCCTTCTTTGTCAAGCTTTTGAAGGTACGGAATGGCAATCCCCATAAGCTGCACCACGATGGATGCCGAGATATAGGGCATAATCCCCAGGGCAAAAACCGAGGCATTGGCAAAAGCCCCCCCGGTAAACGCATTGAGGATCCCAAGGATTCCCTGTTCCGTATTGGAAGAGAGTTGGGCGAGCTGGGTGGTATCGATCCCGGGAAGCACCACCTGTGCCCCAAACCGGTACACCAGCAGCAGTCCCAGGGTCACGATGATCCGGGTTTTCAGCTCTTCAATCTTCCAGATATTGGATATGATCTCAAAAAATTTCTTCATAAAGCCTGGGCTTATAAAGCGATGGCCTCACCTCCGGCAGCCTCGATGGCAGCCTTGGCGGTGGCCGTAAATTTGTGTGCGGTTACTTTCAGGGGCGCTTTCAGCTCACCCCTTCCCATGATTTTAACCAGGTCATTCTTGTGTGCCAGGCGCAGTTCCACCATTTGATCGTGGTTGAGCTCCTGCTTAACTGCCCCATTGTCTACCAGTTCCTGAAGGGTGTCGAGGTTGATCCCGCGATATTCCTTCCGGTTGATGTTATTGAACCCAAACTTGGGCACCCGGCGCTGAAGGGGCATCTGCCCTCCCTCGAAGCCAATTTTCTTGGAATACCCGGAGCGGGACTTGGCACCCTTGTGCCCACGGGTGGCAGTACCTCCTTTTCCGGAGCCCTGCCCGCGCCCAACGGTCTTGCCGCTTTTGTGAACGGAACCTTTTGCCGGTTTTAAATTCGATAAATCCATACTGCCTTTATTTTAAGCTTCTTCCGTAGAAACCAGGTGTTGTACTTTGTTGATCATTCCAAGGATACTGGGGGTGGTCTCGTGTTCCACTTCCTGTCCTATTCCGCGCAACCCAAGTGCCTCGAGGGTCAATTTCTGATTCTTCGGGCGCTTGATGCTGCTCTTGACTTGCTTAACTCGAATTTTTGCCATGGTCCTGTATCCTTATCCGTTGTAAACCTTTTCCAGGGAAATACCCCGTTGCCTGGCGACTGTATTGGCATCCCTCAACTGCAACAGGGCGTCGAAGGTAGCCTTCACCACGTTGTGCGGGTTGGAAGACCCCTGCGACTTGGACAGTACATCCTGTACGCCCACAGCTTCGAGGACGGCGCGGACGGCTCCCCCGGCGATCACCCCGGTACCGTGCGAGGCGGGTTGCACGTATACCCGTGCACCTCCGTACTTGCCCTTCTGCTCGTGGGGCAGCGTCCCGTGATTCAAGGGGATGCGCACCAGGTTCTTCTTGGCGTCCTCAACGGCCTTTGCAATGGCAGTGGCTACTTCCTTGGATTTCCCAAGCCCGTGGCCCACGACCCCGTTTTCGTCCCCAACCACCACAATGGCGGAGAACCCGAAAGCGCGGCCTCCCTTGGTCACCTTGGTAACCCGTTGAACAGCTACCAGTCGGTCTTTCAGTTCCAGACCTCCCGGTTTTACAGTCTCCACATTCTTATATTTCCCGTACATAACTCGTTTTAAAATTTTAGTCCGCCTTCTCTTGCTCCGTCAGCCAGGGATTTAACCCTGCCGTGGTACTGATAGCCGCCACGGTCGAAGGCTACCGCCTCCACACCGGCCGACTGGGCCTTTTTGGCCAGCACCTTGCCCACCTCAGAAGCGATTTCCGATTTGGTCCCCTTGGACGCACTCAGGTCCTTGTCACGGGAAGAGGCTGCCACCAGTGTTTTTCCGGTGGTATCATCTATGATCTGGGCATAGATTTCCTTATTGCTGCGGAAAACCGACAGGCGGGGCCTTTCCGGGGTTCCGAAGGAAACCTTGCGGATGCGTCTTCTGATCTTGTTTCTCTTTTCAGACTTCGATAGTCCCATAATACCTAATAATTAAGCTGATTTACCTGCTTTTCTGCGTATAAGTTCGCCGCGGAACTTGATCCCTTTCCCTTTGTAAGGCTCAGGCTTGCGGAAAGAGCGAATTTTGGCAGCCACCTGTCCCACCAGCTGTTTGTCGTGGGAAGTCAGTTTTATAGTCGGGTTCTTTCCCTTTTCGGCCGTAGTTTCCACTTTTACCTCCGGGGCGATTTCCAGGACGATATTGTGCGACATCCCCAGGGCGAGATCCAGCTTCTGCCCCTGGTTGCTGGCCCGGTATCCGACCCCTACCAGTTCCAGTTCCTTGGTCCACCCTACCGTGACCCCCTTGATCATGTTGGAGACCAGGGAGCGGTAAAGGCCATGCTTGGCCTTGTGTTCCTTGCTTTCAGTATGGCGGTTCACTGTTACTTCCCCATCGGCTACGGTAACATCCACATCGGAAAATTCCTGCTGGAGTTCCCCGAGCTTTCCCTTTACCGTGATCATGTTGTCGGCAACGGTTACCGTTACTCCCTCAGGGATGGCGACCGGATTTTTACCTATTCTAGACATGCTGCTGATTCTTTATACTTGCATTAATACACGTAGCAGAGAACCTCTCCACCCACATTTTCCTTCCTGGCCTGTTTGCTGGTCATCACCCCGTGGGAGGTGGAGACGATGGCAATTCCAAGCCCGTTAAGCACCCGGGGCAGGTCCTGGGAGCCTGCATATTTACGAAGTCCGGGGGTACTCATGCGCTGAATCTGACGGATTACCGGTTCCTTGGTAACCTTGTCATACTTCAGGGCGATCTTGATAGATCCCTGGGCGTCGTTTTCCTCAAACTTGTAGCTAAGGATATATCCCTGGTCAAACAGGATTTTGGTAATCTCCTTCTTCAGTTTGGAAGCAGGAATTTCCACCACCCGGTGCCCCGCCCGGCTTGCATTGCGGATGCGGGTCAAATAATCTGCGATCGGATCTGTAAACATCTTTTCCTGTAATTTAAGAGGTTACCAACTTGCTTTTTTCACTCCGGGAATCAGTCCCTGATTGGCCATCTCGCGGAACATTACCCTTGAAATTCCGAAGGTACGCATGTATCCTTTGGGCCGTCCGGTAAGCTTGCAACGGTTGTGAACGCGAACCGGGGAAGCATTCTTGGGCAGCTTTTGCAATGCTTCATAGTCGCCGGCCTCTTTCAGGGCCTTGCGCTTCGCTGCGTATTTTGCTACCAGTTTTGCCCTTTTGCGTTCACGGGCCTTCATTGATTCTTTAGCCATACTACTTCTTTTTAAAGGGTAACCCCATTTCGCTTAACAGTGATTTTGCCTCTGTATCGGTCGTTGCAGAGGTCACGAAGGTGATGTCCATCCCGTTGATCCGGTTGATCTTGTCAATATTGATCTCGGGGAAGATAATCTGCTCGGTAACCCCGAGGTTGTAGTTCCCCCTGCCATCAAAACCGCTGGCCTTTATGCCCTGGAAATCGCGAACCCTGGGAAGCGCACTGGTAACCAGGCGATCCATGAATTCGTACATCCGCTCTCCCCTGAGGGTCACCTTGGCACCGATGGGCATCCCCTTGCGGAGCTTAAAGGCCGCCACGTCCTTTTTGGAAATGGTAGACACCGCCTTCTGTCCGGTGATCATGGTGAGTTCGTCCACAGCGTGGTCGATGAGCTTCTTATCAGCCACCGCAGCCCCTACGCCGCGGCTGACGACGATTTTCTGGAGCCTGGGCACCTGCATGATATTTTTGTAGCCAAACTCCTCCCGCAGCGCGTCGATAACGCGCTCGTGGTATTCCTTTTTTAATCTCGGTACGTAGGCCATAACTAAATTACTTCATTGGATTTTTTAGAAACCCTTACTTTCTTGCCGTCCCTGACCTCATACCCCACCCGGGTAACCTCACCGGATTTCGGGTCGATCAGCGACAGGTTGGAAACATGGATAGGGGCTTCCTTCTTCACAATCCCCCCCTGGGGGTTCTGGGCGCTTGGCTTCTCGTGCTTGGATACCACGTTGACCCCTTCCACAATAGCCTTGTTCTTGTCCCGGAGGATCCGGACCACTTTGCCTTCGCTTCCTTTATGGTCTCCGGCGGTAACCCGAACAGTATCTCCTGATTTGATCCTTATCTTCATCTCTCTAAATCTTTAAAGTACCTCGGGAGCCAAGGAAACGATTTTCATGAATTGCTTTTCCCGGAGTTCGCGGGCCACAGGGCCGAACACCCGGGTGCCGCGCATTTCTCCCTGCGGGTTCAACAATACACAGGCATTGTCGTCAAACCGGATGTATGAACCATCCGGGCGGCGGACTTCCTTTTTGGTGCGCACCACCACGGCTGTGGATACGGCGCCCTTTTTAATGGTACCGTTCGGGGTGGCCTCTTTGACGCTCACCACGATCTTGTCGCCCAGGGAGGCATAACGCCTTTTGGTTCCCCCCAACACACGTATGGTCAAAACTTCCTTTGCCCCGGTGTTATCTGCTACTTTGAGTCTCGATTCTTGCTGTACCATGATTATTTGGCTCTTTCAAGGATTTCTACCAACCTCCAACACTTGGTCTTGCTCAACGGGCGCGTTTCCATGATGCGCACGGTATCCCCGATATTGCAATCATTGGTCTCGTCGTGAGCAACATACTTTTTGGTCTTCAGTACGAACTTTCCGTACATAGGGTGCTTTACCCGCATGACCTCAGAAACCACAATGGATTTCTCCATCTTGTTACTGGTCACCACGCCAATCCGTTCCTTTCTTAAATTCCTATTTTCCATAAAGCAACACCAATTATTGGTTTTCCCTTTTTGTTATTTCCGTTGCCAGCCTTGCTACTGTCCTTCTCGCCTTGCGAAGCTGGAGCGGGTTCTCGAGGGGCGTAACCGCGTGGGCCATTTTCAGGTCCTCGAACTGCTTTTTCAGGGCGACCACTTTCTCCTTGAGCTCCTCAGTGGCCATTTCTTTGATTTCTGACTGTTTCATGATCCGTTATTTCTAAGAGGGATCGTAATCCCTGGCCACAATAAATTTTGTTTTCACCGGCAATTTCTGGGCTGCCAGGCGAAGGGCTTCCTGGGCGATGTCCATGGGCACTCCGGCCACCTCAAACATCACACGGCCGGGCTTTACGATAGCCACCCAGTATTCAGGAGCTCCCTTTCCTTTACCCATCCGCACCTCCAGGGGTTTCTTGGTAATGGGCTTATCCGGGAAAATCTTGATCCAGAGCTGACCCTGGCGTTTCATATACCGGGTCGCTGCAATACGGGCTGCCTCGATCTGGCGGGCCGTAATAAAGCATGAATCAAGCGACTTGATCCCGAACATTCCATTGGAAAGCTGATGCCCCCTCTGGGAGATGCCCTTCATGCGGCCCGTCTGGGTCTTCCGAAACTTGGTTCTTTTTGGCTGTAACATCTTCTGTACGCTTCTTTATTTTACTTTCTGCGACGTTTCTTTCCGGCAGCATCAGCGCTGCCTGTATTGGGTGTACTTCCCTTGCCCATTCCGACCAGGGGGGAGAGTTCCCTTTTTCCGTACACCTCCCCTTTCATAATCCATACCTTTACTCCGAGCCTTCCATAGGTGGTGTGGGCTTCATGAAGGGCATAGTCAATATCGGCCCTGAAGGTGGACAGCGGGATGCGCCCTTCCTTATAACTCTCTGAGCGCGCCATTTCGGCCCCGTTCAGACGGCCCGAAATCATCACCTTAATCCCTTCGGCATTCATCCTAATGGCCGCTGCAATCGCCATTTTGATGGCGCGGCGGTACGAAATCCGGCTTTCGATCTGGCGGGCGATACTTGCTGCTACCAGGTTGGCATCCAATTCCGGCCTCTTGATCTCAAAGATGTTGATCTGGACTTCCTTATCAGTGATTTTCTTAAGCTCTTCCTTAAGCTTATCCACCTCCTGGCCCCCTTTCCCGATAATGATCCCCGGGCGGGCAGTGGTGATGGTCACCGTAATCAGTTTCAGGGTCCGCTCGATAATCACCCTGGAAACGCTGGCCTTGGCCAGACGGGCGTGGATGTACTTCCGGATTTTTTCGTCCTCGGCGAGTTTATCTCCGTAATCATCCCCACCGTACCAGTTAGACTCCCAGCCCCGGATAATTCCCAGACGATTCCCTATTGGATTTGTTTTTTGTCCCATAATCTTTTTAGCTCTGACTTTCTGCGTTGTTTCTGGATCCCAAAACCAGGGTTACATGGTTGGAACGTTTCCTGATTCTATGCGCCCTTCCCTGGGGAGCGGGTCGCAGGCGCTTGAGCATCCGCCCACCGTCTACCCGAATCTCCTTTACAAAGAGCTCAGCCGCTTCCACGTCGGCGTCCTCATTCTTAGCCTGCCAGTTGGCAATAGCGGAAAGCAGGAGCTTTTCAAGGCGGCGGGAAGCCTCCTTGGTATTGAACTTCAGGATGGCCAGGGCCTTCTCGACTTCCTCGCCACGCACCAGGTCGGCTACCAGCCTCATTTTCCTGGGGGAGGTAGGGCAGTCATTCAGCCTGGCGAACACCAACTGACTCTTTTCTTCCTTTAGCCTCTCAGCCATCTGTTTTTTGCGAACTCCCATAGCGCTTATTTTTTACCTTTATTTTTGGCCCCGGCATGCCCCCGGAAGGTCCGGGTAGGAGAAAATTCTCCCAATTTGTGGCCTACCATGTTTTCGGTTACGTAAACCGGCACAAACTGTTTTCCGTTGTGCACTGCTATGGTCTGTCCCACGAAATCAGGGGTTATCATAGAGGCCCTGGACCAGGTTTTGATTACCGTTTTCTTTCCGGACTCCAGGTTCTGCTGAACTTTTTTGTCAAGACTGTAGTGAACGTAAGGTCCTTTTTTTAGGGAACGTGCCATGTGTCTTTCTTTTTATTTCTTTCTACGTTCTACAATGTATCGGTTGCTGTCCTTGGTCCGGGAACGGGTACGGTATCCCTTGGCGGGAATACCCTTCCTTGACCTCGGGTGACCTCCGGAAGCACGGCCTTCCCCACCACCCATCGGGTGATCAACAGGGTTCATGGCTACCGGACGGGTACGCGGCCTGCGTCCCAGCCAACGGCTGCGACCGGCTTTCCCGGAAACGATGAGCTGGTGGTCTGAATTGGATACCGCGCCTACGGTAGCCAGGCATTTGACCAGGATCATCCGGGTTTCCCCGGAAGGCAGCTTAATGGTGGCGTACTTGCCATCACGGGCCATCAATTGGGCAAAGGTCCCGGCACTGCGCGCCAGAACGGCTCCCTGCCCGGGCCGCAGCTCGATACAGGAAATGATCGTCCCCAGCGGAATATCCGACAGCGGCAGGGCATTCCCGATTTCCGGGGCAGCCCCTGCACCGGCCTGGATTTTCTGGCCCACCTGCAGTCCGTTGGGAGCAATAATGTACCGCTTTTCCCCATCGGTATAGGCTACCAGCGCGATAAATGCCGTGCGGTTCGGATCGTATTCAATCGACATGACCTCGGCCAATACATCCTGCTTGTCCCGCTTGAAATCAATGATCCGGTAGCGGCGCTTGTGGCCCCCACCTTTATAGCGCATGGTCATTTTTCCCTGGCTGTTCCTCCCCCCTGATTTCTTCAGGGGAGCCAGCAGGCTCTTTTCCGGGGAGGCGGTAGTGATGGCGTCAAAGCCATTCACCACTTTGAAACGCTGCCCGGGAGTAATCGGTTTTAACTTTCTGACTGACATGCCGTGTCTTTAAAGATTACTGTAAAAATCAATAACATCACCCTCCTGCACATCTACGATGGCCTTCTTGAAGGCGCCGGACTTCCCGTGCTGAACCCCGGTCTTGGTAAAGCGGGTCTTGCGGGAAGGACCGTAGTTGATCGTGCGCACGCCGGTTACAGAAACCCCATAGGTCGCCTCCACGGCTTCCTTGATTTGCAGCTTGTTGGCAGCAGGATCCACGAGGAAACCATAGCGGTTAAACAACTCGCTATCTGAGGTCATCTTCTCCGTAATGATCGGTTTTATCAACACACCCATGATTTCCTATTTCTTTAAATTGGTCTCAATTCCTTCCAAAGCACTCTCCAACAACACGACCTGATTGGCGTTCATTATTTTGTAAGTGCTTATTTCTGAATTAGTTATGACTTCCGACCGTTCCAAATTGCGCGACGACAAATATAAGTTATTATTTATATCGCCCAACACAAAGAGGGACTTTTTGTTTTCCAGCCCGAGGGCTTTCAGGACAGCCACAAAATCCCTGGTCCTGGGTTGCTCCAAAACAAAGTCCTCCAGCACCACGATGGCGTTCTCCCTAGACTTCAGGCTGAGGGCCGATTTCCGCGCCAGCCGCTTGACGTTTTTGTTAAGCTTCTGGGTGTAATCCTTGGTCCTGGGACCAAAGACCCGGCCTCCGCCGCGAAACAGGGGTGACTTGATGCTCCCTGCACGGGCCGTACCGGTACCCTTCTGCTTTTTCAGCTTGCGGGTACTCCCGGAAATCTCATTCCGCTCCTTGGCCTTATGGGTCCCCTGCCGCTGGTGGGCGAGGTACTGCTTCACATCCAGGTAAATGGCGTGCCCGTTCGGCTCTATCTGGAAAACATCGTCCGAAAGTTCCACTTTGCGGCCGGTTTCCTTTCCCTTGCTATCAATTACTGCAACCTTCATCACTTCTCAATGGTTAAATAAGCGTTCTTGTGACCGGGAACACATCCCTTTAAAACCAGGAGGTTC
This sequence comes from Robiginitalea marina, assembly GCF_024006985.1. Taxonomy (GTDB): domain Bacteria; phylum Bacteroidota; class Bacteroidia; order Flavobacteriales; family Flavobacteriaceae; genus Robiginitalea; species Robiginitalea marina. Next base: position 114,209 of record NZ_JAMXIB010000007.1, on the reverse strand, counting down.
TTTTCGGGAACCACTTTCAAAACCCGGAGGTTCTGGACGGAAACGCGCTCCCCTCCCATTCGGCCCGCCATCTTGAGGCCTTTGAATACCCGCGCCGGATAGGACGCGGCCCCGATGGATCCCGGTGCCCTCAGGCGGTTGTGCTGTCCGTGGGTGGACTGTCCGACCCCGCCGAAGCCGTGCCGTTTAACCACCCCCTGGAAACCTTTCCCTTTCGAGGTGCCCGCCACATCGACGAATTCCCCCTCGCGGAAGAGCTCGACGTTGATGACGTCCCCCAGTTTGTAACTTCCTTCAGTAAAACCCCGGAATTCAACGACTTTTTTCTTGGGCGAAGCGCCGGCCTTTTTAAAGTGGCCATGTTCGGCCTTGTTGGCACGCTTTTCTGCCTTGTCATCGAAACCGAGCTGAAGGGCATTGTACCCGTCCACCTCTTCGGTTCTGACTTGGGTAACCACGCATGGACCTACTTCCAGGACGGTGCAGGGGATGTTCTTCCCATTCTCGTCAAAGATGCTGGTCATGCCAATTTTCTTTCCAATTAACCCAGACATGATTGCTATTTAAATTAAACTTTAGGCTCCGGAGCTTGGATTCCGGGAAGCGGTTCAAAACCGTTTTCCCCGAACCGGCATCCCTTGCCAGATTACACACTTAAAATATTTTCCTCTCGACAAAAAAACAGGGTCAAAAATAATTCGACCCCGAATGTATTTTTGTTGCCGTTTTTCCTTTGCACGCAGCTCCGGACATGTCGAGGAAGGCCCTGCCTTCCGGTCTTTTTATTCAAATCCCCTCCGCGAGCGGAGGAGGGTGCAGCACCCCGGGGGCGTCACACCTTGATCTCGACCTCCACCCCGCTGGGAAGCTCAAGCTTCATCAGCGCATCGATGGTTTTGGAGGAAGAGCTGTAGATATCCAACAAGCGCTTGTACGAACTCAGTTCAAACTGCTCCCGGGATTTCTTATTCACGTGGGGCGAACGCAACACGGTGAAAATCTTCTTGTGGGTGGGCAGCGGAATGGGTCCGGTGACTACCGCGCCGGTGGTTTTTACCGTTTTGACGATCTTCTCGGCAGACTTGTCTACCAGGTTGTGGTCGTACGACTTGAGTTTTATTCTGATCTTCTGACTCATGCTTTGCGCGAATTAGGCAGTTACGCCTTTAGTTGCTTTAATGATCTCTTCAGCGATGTTCGTAGGGGTTTCCGCATAGTGGGAGAACTCCATGGTCGACGTGGCCCGGCCTGAAGACAGGGTGCGGAGCGAGGTGACGTAACCGAACATTTCCGACAAAGGCACTTCCGCCTTGATGACTTTGGCCCCGGCACGGTCCGACATGTTGTTTACCTGCCCGCGACGGCGGTTGAGGTCACCCACAATGTCGCCCATGTTTTCCTCGGGGGTAAGCACCTCGAGCTTCATGATGGGCTCCATAAGCACCGGGCGGCAGTTTTTAGCTGCGGACTTGTAGCCGATCCTGGCCGCCAACTCGAAGGAGAGGGAATCCGAATCCACAGGGTGGAAGGAACCATCCTTGAGGGTCACTTTCATGCTGTCCATCTCGAACCCGGCCAGGGGGCCATTCTTCATGGCTTCCCGGAAACCTTTCTCGATAGAAGGAACATATTCCTTGGGGATATTCCCCCCTTTGATTTCGTTGGCAAACTCCAGGCCTTGCTTGCCTTCCTCGGCAGGCTCCATGGTAAAGATGATGTCGGCGAATTTTCCACGACCACCTGTTTGCTTCTTGTAGACTTCCCTGTGGTTGAAGCTGCCGGTAATGGCCTCTTTGTATTCCACCTGGGGTTGCCCCTGGTTTACCTCCACCTTGAATTCGCGACGCAACCGGTCAACGATGATGTCGAGGTGCAACTCGCCCATCCCGGAGATAATGGTTTGTCCGCTGGCTTCGTCCGTCTTCACCTGGAAGGTCGGGTCTTCCTCTGCCAGTTTGGAGAGGGCCATCCCCAGCTTGTCCACATCGGCTTTGGTCTTGGGCTCCACGGCGATACCGATAACCGGATCGGGGAACACCATGCTTTCGAGCACGATGGGGTGTTTTTCATCGCAGAGGGTATCCCCTGTCTTGATATCCTTGAAGCCCACGGCAGCCCCGATGTCTCCGGCAGAAATGGACTCAATGGCATTCTGCTTGTTGGAGTGCATCTGGTAAATCCGCGAAATCCGTTCCTTGTTGCCCGAACGGGTATTCAACACATAGGAGCCGGCATCGAGCTTCCCGGAGTAGCAGCGGAAGAAAGCCAGGCGCCCAACAAAGGGGTCGGTGGCAATCTTGAAGGCCAGGGCGGAAAAAGGTGCTGACGGATCCGGTTTCCGGGTGGTTTCTTTTTCGGTCTTCGGATCGGTGCCCACAATCGCCTCTTTATCGAGGGGGGAGGGCAGGTAGCGGCAAACCGCATCCAGGAGGAATTGTACTCCTTTATTCTTGAAAGACGACCCGCAGATCATGGGGATGATGCTCATATCCATTACGGCAGCGCGCAATGCAGCGTGTACCTCGTCTTCGGTGATGGAATCTTCATCTTCGAAGAATTTCTCCATGAGCTTATCGTCGTACTCGGCAACGGCTTCGATCAGCTCGGCGCGGTACTGCTTCACCTCATCCTCCATCTCGGCAGGGATGTCCACCACATCGAAGGTGGAACCCATGTTGTCTTCGTGCCAAACGATGGCCCGGTTCTTGACCAGGTCCACCACGCCTTTGAAATCGGCTTCGTCCCCGATCGGCAATACGATGGGCACCGCATTGGATTTCAGCATGTCGCGGACCTGCTGGCAAACCCCCAGGAAGTTAGATCCCTGACGGTCCATTTTATTGACAAAGCCCATACGGGGTACCTTGTAATTGTCAGCAAGGCGCCAGTTGGTCTCTGATTGTGGTTCTACCCCGTCTACGGCGCTGAAGAGGAATACCAGTCCGTCCAGTACGCGGAGCGAACGGTTCACCTCCACGGTAAAGTCAACGTGGCCGGGGGTATCGATAATATTAAAGTGGTAGGGCTTGGTGTCCTCAATGGGCTGCCCGTTCTTCAGGGGGAAATTCCAGGTACAGGTAGTGGCTGCGGAGGTGATGGTGATCCCCCGCTCCTGCTCCTGCTCCATCCAGTCCATGGTGGCAGCGCCGTCGTGGACTTCCCCAATCTTGTGGCTTACCCCTGTGTAGAAAAGGATACGCTCGGTAGTGGTGGTCTTCCCGGCATCAATATGCGCCGCAATCCCTATATTCCTTGTATATTTTAAATCTCTGGCCATGTCCTTATTAGAATCTGAAGTGAGAAAACGCCTTGTTGGCCTCGGCCATTTTGTGGGTATCCACCCGCTTTTTCACAGCAGCACCCTCTTCCTTGGCCGCAGCGATTACCTCTGCAGCGAGCCGTTGGGCCATGGATTTTTCATTCCGTTTCCTGGAATAATTGATCAGCCACTTCATGGCTGTTGATATCTTGCGGTCCGGACGGATCTGCATCGGGATCTGGAAGGTAGCCCCCCCAACCCGGCGGCTGCGCACCTCCACGTGGGGCATTACATTCGAAAGGGCATCTTTCCAAAGCTCAAGGGCCGATTTCTCCTCATCCGTTTTTTTCTGCTCCACGATATCCATGGCATCGTAAAAAATCTTGAACGCCACGGACTTCTTCCCGTCCCACATCATCATATTCACAAACCGGGTCACCAACTGATCGTTGTATCTTGGATCCGGCAACAGCGGCCGTTTTTTTGCCTGTCTTTTTCTCATTGCTACTGCTTAACTAGTGAAACCTATTTCTTAGGGCGCTTTGCACCGTATTTAGACCTGCGCTGCGTCCTTCCGGCAACACCAGCCGTGTCGAGGGCACCCCTTACGATGTGGTACCTGACACCCGGCAAATCTTTCACCCTTCCGCCTCTAACCAATACTATCGAGTGCTCCTGGAGGTTGTGTCCTTCACCGGGAATGTAGGCGTTCACCTCTTTCCCGTTGGTAAGCCGTACCCGGGCCACCTTCCGCATGGCGGAATTAGGCTTCTTGGGGGTGGTGGTATACACCCTGGTACAAACTCCCCGCCGTTGGGGACACGAATCCAAAGCAGCCGATTTACTCTTCTTGGTAATTGTGGCCCTTCCTTTTCGTACTAATTGTGAAATTGTTGGCATAAAACTGTTAAATAATTTCTACCCCGTGTTAAGGGTCGGCAAATGTAGCAATTATTCCCTATAATTCAAACCGGCCCGGATTAATTTTACAGGATTTTTTTGAGGATTTCCCCTTACCGCCAGCAAACGCCACCGGCGCCACAGGGCCCCCTGGCCCGGTGCCTGCAAACAGACACTCCTTTCTGCAGCGGAAAGAAGCGGGCGGCATCCCTTTTCAGGGATTGTGGCATACCTTAATATATATAACCTGTTTGGAGACCAAAACCAACGGGGGAATCTACCGTGAATTCCCGGCTCATACCGAAAAGGCCCGAACAGCCAATATTGCGTTCCCGACGGGACCCGGACCGAAACCAAACGGCATTTGGGCAGCCGAACCTGCCCTGACTCGCGCAGCCAAAAGGGATTGACAGTTTCGCAATCCTTCAACCAAAGGGCTGCCAATTTCATAAAATCCCTGCCAGATTACCGGATATGCAGAATAACTGCAACCCGGCTTAAAGTTTTATTAAAATAATTTTGGATTATTAACATGAAATTAAGATTTTCGCAGTTAGCTAATTCAAATAATTAAACAATGAGAACAAAATTGAATGGAATCTTGACGCTGCTACTGGCGTTTGTTGTGCAGATTTCGTTTGCACAAGTAAAGACGATTTCAGGTACGGTCACCGATCAGGATGGCCTCCCGTTGCCTGGAGTTAACATTGTTGTTGAGGGCACCACCACGGGTACCCAAACCGACTTCGACGGAAACTACCAGATCCAGGCAAGTGCCGGTCAGGTACTCCTTTTTACCTATATAGGTCAAAGGGACGAGCGGAGGACAGTCGGTGCGGGCAACGTGATCAATGTCCAAATGTCGGAGGATGCCCAGGCCCTTGAAGAAGTCGTGGTAACGGCGCAAGGTATCAAGAGGGAGAAGAAAGCCCTTGGATACGCCGTTTCCTCGGTAGGCGCAGAGGCCCTGGAGCAACGCGCCGAGGGGGACGTCGCCCGGGTGCTCTCCGGAAAGGCCTCCGGGGTACAGATTACCGCTGCCGGGGGGATGTCCGGATCCGGTACCAACATCACGGTACGCGGTCTGAGCTCCTTCAGTGGTAGCAACCAGGCCCTCTTCATCGTAGATGGGGTTCCATTCAGCAACGATACCAACAGCCCCGGAAGCTTTATCACCGGGAACACCGGGTCTTCCCGCTTTTTGGATCTGGACCCGAACAACATCGCGAGCATCGAGGTGCTGAAAGGTCTGGCCGCAGCTACCCTCTACGGGACGCAGGGTAAGAACGGGGTGATCCTGATCACCACCAAGGCCGGTGCCGCCTCAACTGGCGCCAAGAAAACCGAGATTACCATCAACCAGTCGTTCTTTACCAACGAGATGGCATCCGTCCCGGATTACCAGGACGATTTCGGGGTTGGTTTCGACCAGTCTTTCGGATGGTTCTTCTCCAACTGGGGACCCAGCTTCAAAAGGGATGGGGTATCCGGATGGGGACGCCAGCCGGCCATTGATGACAATGGTACCCTGGCCCACCCGTACTCCACTACTGCGGTAGCCAAGACACGGGCCGCTTTCCCGGAGTTGCAGGATGCCCGTTACCCATGGCGCCCCTATGATTCCGTTGAGGAATTCTTCCGCCCGGGTTCTGTGAGCAACACCAACGTGAACATCGCTGGAAGCTCAGAAGACGGCCTGACTACCTTTAACGTGAACATGGGATACCTGGACGATAAAGGGTTTACCCCAGGGAACTCGCTGAACCGGTTCAACATCTCCGTGGGGGGCCGCTCACAGCTGACCAACCGCTTTACCGTACAGGCGACCATGAACTATTCCCGCACCGATTACCGCACCCCCCCGATTGCCTCTTCAAGGGGTAACGGAACGGACGGTCTTTCCGTGTATGGAAACGTGCTCTTCACCCCGCGCTCGGTAGACCTGATGGGACTTCCCTTCGAAAACCCCATCGACGGCTCCAGCGTATACTACCGGAGTGGTAACGACATCATCAACCCGCGGTGGACGGCCAAGAACGTCACCTACCGCCAGCTGACCAACCGGGTCAACTGGAATGCTTCGTTGTCCTACGCCCTGAATGACAACCTGAACCTCAACTGGAGGACCGGTCTGGATTTCTACAATGAGCGCAACATCAACGGCTCGAACAAAGGTGGGGTGGAATTCACCCAGGCCATCTTCGGGTTCTACCAGACGTATGACAACAACAATACCATCTGGGACCACTTCCTGTCGCTGAACGGGAACTACGACCTCTCTGAAAAACTGGGAATGACCTTCACGGTTGGTGCTACCTCCCGTCAGGATTTCTTTGACCAGTCAGGGGTTGCCAGTACCGGCCAGATCGTATTCGGGGTTAAGCGCCACTTCAACTATGAAAACCAGCGCCCCATCCAGTTCTCACAGAAGCGCAACATTGTGGGGATTCTCGGACAGGCCACCCTGGACTACGACGACTACCTCTTCCTGAACGTATCGGCCCGTACCGACTGGGTTTCCAACCTGAGTTCAGAGAACAACAGCAAGACGTATCCTGGGGTGAGTGTTTCCTTCCTGCCTACCGCCGCTTTCGACGGGATGAGGAGCGAAAACGGACTGAACTACCTGAAGCTGCGTGCCAGCTACGGTACTTCCGCCACCTTCCCAACCGGGTACCCGACTGTTAACGTAATCGAACAAACCACGCAGCGGTTTACCGACCCATTCTCCGGAGGCCTGCTGACAGTTAACCAGGTTGACAACTTCCGCGCCAACCCCGACCTGAAGCCTGAGCTTCTGGAGGAATACGAAGCTGGTATCGAAGCCCGCTTCTGGCAGAACCGGATCAGCCTGGATGCGACCTACTTTAACCGGGTCACCAATGACCTTATCGTAACCGAGCCCCTGTCTCCCTCCACCGGATTCAGCTTTACCCAGAACAACATCGGGGAAATCCAGAACAAAGGATTTGAGGCTGACCTGGGCATCGACATCTTCCGGGGTGAGAAATTCAGCTGGAACTCCCGGGTGAACTTCTTCACCAACAATGAGGAGGTGACCGAGCAGGATCAGGACTTCATCGCCTATGCCGGTAGTTTGGCTGAAGGAGGTGGACTCTTCCGCGGATCCAATGCCGCCATCAAAGGCAAATCCCTTGGAACTATCGTAGGTACTGCCATCGGCAGGGACGCCGATGGAAACTTCCTGGTCAACGACGGTGGGGATTACGTGATCGTGGAGCAGGATGCAGACGGCAATGTGCCGATCATCGGGGATGCGATTCCCGACTACACCATGAACTTCATCAACACCCTGCGGTTCAAAAACTGGAACCTGAACTTCCAGATCAGCCATGTGAAGGGAGGAGACATCCTCTCCAGTACCACCGCAGTATTGCTTGGACGGGGTCTCATCGTAGAGACCGCCGATCGGGAAAACACGTTCATCCTGCCAGGCGTTCGCCAGAGCACCGGGGAGCCGAACAACATCCAGATCAACAACTCCACGTACTTCTTCAACAACATCCTCTTCGGACCGACAGAAACCCGTATCTACGATGCTTCTGTAATCCGCCTGCAGGAGATTTCACTGGGATACAACTTCCCGAAGAAGTTCCTGGACAAGACCCCATTTGGTGCCCTGAGCGTAACGGCTCAAGGTTTCAACCTGTGGTTTGATGCCTACAACATGCCTGACGGGGCCAACTTCGACCCCAACGTACAGGGTGTGGGGATTGGAAACGGCCGCGGATTTGACTTCATTAATGGCCCGAGTTCCCGTCGCTATGGAGTAAGTATCAAAGCGTCCTTCTAATAAAAATTGTTAATGATATAGCTATTATGAAAAGACTGATAAAATATATTTCGATTGTCTTTATTGCAGGGGCGCTTCTGAACTCCTGCGAGACGACAGATCTGGACTTGAGGATAAGTCCCAACGATCTGGCATCAAACCAGGCGGATCCCAACCTGTTGCTCGTAGCCGTGCAACTGGCGTACGGAACCAACATGCAGGTTTTTTCCAACCTGTCTGCAGAACTGACCCGGATCGACTACATGTTCGGCCGGAACTATTTCAACAACTATCCCGGCTCCGTTCTGAACGGGGTTTGGTCCCGCACCTACAGTAGCGGGGGCAACGGCCTTGGCGATGGGGTTGGGGTAGGTATCCTGACCAACCTCCAGAACCTGGAGGCCCTCAACGCGGACCCGGACTTAAACTTGAACTTCCACGTTGCAGTAACCAAGACCCTGTATGCCCACCAGCTGATGCTGTTGGTGGATTTTGTAGGGGAGGCTGCCTTCAGCCAGGCCGGACAGCCTGCTGAATTCCCGGCCCCGGTCCTCGACAGCGGACAGGAGGTATACAACGCCGCCCTGAACCTGCTGGACGAAGCCGAGAGCCTGCTGGCCGCTAACCCGAATACCATCGGGGTAACCGACCTGTTTTACAACGAGGACGTTTCCAAATGGAGGAAACTGGTCAACACCCTGCGCCTGAAGGCTTATTACACCACGGATAACGCCGCGGCCTTCAACCAGGTGATCGCCGGGGGCAACTTTATCTCCAGCCCCGAAGACGATTTCTTCGTACGCTACGGCACCAGTGAGTTGCAGCCAGATGACCGTCACCCGGATTACGCATCGGATTACACGCCTTCCGGAGCAAACATCTACCAGTCTAACTGGATCATGGAAACCATGCTTGAAAACAACGACCCAAGGATCCGGTACTACTTCTACCGTCAGGTTTCATCCACCCCCGGGGCGGATGGAGCACCCAACGAAGAAGCCCTGGCCTGTTCCCTGGCCGTTCCGCCACAGCACTTCATCGACGGAGGGTTTACCTACTGTGCAGTTCCCAATGGATACTGGGGACGTACCCACGGAAACAACGAGGGTACTCCTCCTGACAACTTCCTGAGGACTGCCGTTGGGGTGTACCCTGCCGGTGGACGTTTCGACGATAACGGTTTTGACGGGGTTGGCCTCGGACTGGGAGGCGGAGGAGCCGGTATTGAGCCCTTCATCATGTCTTCTTACGTGGATTTCTGGAGGGGTTACATGGCCACTTCAGATGCTGACAAAGCCAATTTCATGCGTGCCGGTCTGCAGAAATCCATCGCCACCGTACAATCCTTCGGGGCGCTGGATGGCGGGGCTGACTTTTCCTTCGCACCTACCGCAGCTGATGTTACGGCCTATATCGATGGCATTGTAAATGCATTCAATGCAGGTTCTGCAGAAGACAAAGAGAACATCTTTGCCGAGCAGTACTTTTCCACCCTTTACGGCGGGGCCAGCGAAGCCTGGACCTACTACCGGAAAACCGGGTTCCCGAATACCCTGTTCCCGAACTGGGAGTTGAACCCCGGACCCTTCCCGCTGTCGTTCCTGTATCCGCAGAACGAAGTGGTGACCAACCCCAACCTGAGCCAGAAAAACGACCAGGCACAGCCTGTTTTCTGGAACACAGGGGGATGCCCAACCTGCTACTGATTTAATTTGCAAACCAAAAGGAGAAAAACATGAAACTATTTAGCAATAAATTCTTAACAACTCTGATAGGCGGGGCAGCCCTGTTGTTCACCGCCTGTGCGGAAGGGGATAATGTCATCGACACGGTCTTCGACGATACCACCCGGGGGGCTGTCCTTCGGACGGTAAGCATCCTTTCCGATGAAATCCCGATCGGCCAGGCCTCCTCTTCCTTCGGCGCAGTATTTGAAGTGCAGGATCAGGAAGACGGGCAGCTGGTGGATTTTGTGGAAGTCTATGTCGGCTTCCGCGACAACACCGACAATGGCGGCCCGGATAACGACCGCGACCAGGTCCTCGCCGAGACCATCGACAGCTCTACCTTCACTATTGGGGAGTTCGGGCTGCCGAGGTTTACCTATGAGATCACCCTCCCGGAATTGCTCTCCACCTTAGGGCTGGCTGATTCCGACGTGGATGGGGGCGACCAGTTTGAGGTCCGTTTTGAACTCGTGCTCACCGACGGGCGCCGGTTCTCCAGGGCCGACAACTCGGCTACCCTTACCGGGTCGTTCTTTGCCTCCCCCTTCCTGTATGTAGCCAATGTGGTTTGCCCGCCAACGGCACCCACCCCTGGCGACTGGACATTCGAAATGACCGATGCCTACGGAGATGGATGGAACGGAGCTGCCCTGTTGTTCAGCGTGGACGGCACGGTTACCGAGGTCCTGCTGGCTGCTGGTTCCGCCGGAACACAAACCGTTACTGTACCCAGTGGCGCCCAGGTGGTTTCCCTGGTATACCGCTCAGGAGACTGGGATAGCGAAGTGGGGTATGTAGTGACTGCGGCCACCGGCAATGTGGTGGCTTCCCAAACGGCCTACACTACCGCACCGGTAGCCAATGTGGAATTGATCAACTACTGCATCCTGAACTACTAGAACGTAGTTTTTCAGATACGAAAGGCCCAAACCCCGGTTTGGGCCTTTTCTTTTTTAACAAGGTTGCCGACGGCGCCTTCAACCTGAAATGTTTACCTTTACAGCCCTTAAAATGAATTTAAATGCGTACGCCATTGTCGGGAACACACGCCACCAAAAGCCGCTGCACCAGGCTATCCTGGCCCGTGCCTGCCCTTTTGGGCCTGCTGAGCCTTTTTTCCGCTGCATGTACTGACAAACAGGCCGGGGAAGCGCAGGAGATACCCCAGGCAAAACTCCCGGTTTTCGAAAAAGTCTCCCCGGAAGCGACCGGAATCTATTTCGAAAACACCATAGAAGAAAATCTGGCCTCCCTGGAAAACCTCTTCGATTTTGACTATTTCTACAATGGGGCCGGGGCCGGTATTGCCGACCTGAATAATGACGGCATGCCCGACCTGTTTTTCACCGGCAACCAGGTGGCCAACAAATTATTCCTGAATGAAGGCGGGATGAAATTCCGGGACGTTTCCCGGGAAGCGGGGATCAACCAGGGCAAACAGTGGTCCAATGGGGTGACTTTTGCCGACATCAATGCAGATGGCTGGCTCGATATCTATGTGTCCCAGGGCGGGCCAAACCCGCGGTTGGATCGGAAAAACCTCCTTTTCCTGAACCAGCATGACGGTACCTTCAGCGAGGTGGCAGAAGCCTACGGTCTGGCCGATATGGGTATCAGCACCCAGTCGGCATTTTTCGACTACGACGGGGATGGCGACCTGGATTGCATCGTGATGAATGAGAGCGAATATTATGGGGCAGACCCCATTATGCTTGCCCGCCTATTGGAACAAAACCCCGACGCCCCTTATTTCAACAGCTCCCACCTGTACCGCAACGACGGCGACAAATTTACCGATGTTACCCGGGAGGCCGGAATCCTGAGGCCGATCTTTGGCCTTGGGCTGTCTGTAAGCGACCTCAACAATGACGGAAGGCCCGACATTTACATCGCCAGCGACTATTACCTGCCCGACGCCCTGTTTATCAACCAGGGTGACGGGACTTTCCGGGATGAAATTAAATCGCATACCCAGCAGATTTCATTTTACGGCATGGGGATCGATATCGCTGACATCAACAACGATACCCTTCAGGACATTTTTGTGCTCGACATGGCATCCAGCGACCATTACCGCTCCAAGACCCTGATGGCCTCCATGAATGTACCAAGGTTCAATTACCTGACCCAAACCGCCGGGTACCACTACCAGTATATGTACAACTCCCTTCAGTTGAACATGGGGCAGGGCTATTTCAGCAATGTTGCCCAGCAAACAGGGATGGCCAGCACCGATTGGAGCTGGTCGGTGCTCATGTCCGATTTTGACCTGGATGCCGACAAAGACATCCACGTAACCAATGGGTACCGTCGCTATGCCCTGGATAACGACCTGCAGCAAAGGGTCTACCAGGCCCGCCAGAAATACGGGGATAACGTTCCCCTGTCGGTGAAAAAGGAACTGTACGAGAGCATGCCCTCGGAGAAACTGCCGAACCTGCTTTACGAAAACCTGGGCGGCCTGTCCTTTGAAGAGCACGGCCAGGCCTGGGGCCTGGGCGACCTGACCTTCAGCAACGGGGCGGCCATGGGTGACCTTGATGGGGATGGCGACCTTGACCTGGTGGTGAACAATATGGATGAAAATGCCTTTGTATATAGGAACCTTTCCGTGGAACAGGGGCGGGGGAATTACCTGAAAGTACTCGCCGAGGGGGCAACTTCCGAAGCCTTTCCGAAAGTAACCCTTTACCATGACAGCATTGCGCAATTTGTAGAGGCCCGCAGGGTACGCGGGTATCGCTCCGCCCATGAGCCGGTGGCGCACTTCGGGCTGGGGAAGGCCATGAAGGCAGACAGCCTGAAAATTGAATGGCCCGGCGGAAAACGCCTTGTGCTAAAAGACGTGGAAGCCAACCAGACCCTGAAGGTCTCTATAAACGATGGCCTCCCCTCCCCTGTCCCCGGGCCTCCAAAAACCCTGTTTGAGCCCGTTGACGCCCAAAATATGGGAATCCTGGCCAGCCATCGGGAAAACCCGTATGACGATTTTTCCACCGAAATCCTGCTGCCCTACAAACAGTCGAACTTTGGGCCATACCTCAGCACAGGGGATGTAAACGGAGACGGCAGGGACGACATTTACATGGGCGGGGCCTCGGGGCAACCGGGAACCCTCCTGCTGAAAAAACCGAAAGGGTTTGAACAGGTGGCCATCCCGGCCTTTACCCAGGACAGCGCCTATGAAGATATGGAATCGGCCTTTTTCGACCTGGATTCCGACGGGGACCTGGACCTGTATGTGGTGAGCGGGGGCAATGCCTTTGAACAGGGGTCTTCCCTCTACCAGGACCGGGTTTATATCAATGATGGAAAAGGGAATTTTCAAAGGGCCCCCGGGGCCCTGGCAGGAAGCCTCCCCTTCAGTGGAAAGGCCGTAACCCCGGTCGATTTCGACCAGGACGGCGATACCGACCTGGTAGTGGGCAACCGCATCCTGGCCCGTAACTACCCGCGTTCCGCCCCTTCAGCCCTTTTGGAAAACCGGGGGGGCATCCTGTACGACGTTACCGCCGAAAAGGCCCCCGGCCTGGCTGATTTTGGAATCATAAACAGCCTGTTGCCCACCGACTTTGACGGGGATGGACGCACGGACCTGATCGCGGTAGGGGAATGGACCGGGGTCGGTTTCTTCAGGAACACCCCGGAGGGTTATGTGCTGATGGATGCCACGGAAATGGGGGTCCCGATGAGCGGATGGTGGTTTTCCATACACCCTACCGATGCCAATGGGGACGGGTTACCCGATTATGTTTTGGGGAATGTCGGCCACAACCTCAAATTCAACGCCAGCCCTGAAAAGCCCTTTAAGGTCTTTGCCACGGATTTCGACAACAACGGGACCCTGGATGTGGTGCTCAGCAAGAAATACCAGGGACAGTATGTGCCGGTACGCGGACGGGAATGCTCTTCCCAGCAAATGCCCTTTATTGCGGAAAAATTCCCGAGTTACAGCGAATTTGCCAGCGCCAGCCTGGAAGAGGTCTATGGAAACTCTTTGGCAGAGAGTTATGAAAAGGAAGTGAACAGCTTTACCTCCTACCTCCTGCTCAACCGCGGGAACGGCCGGTTCACCCCCATCGCCCTGCCTGCAGAGGCACAGATGGCCCCGGTTTTTGGCGTAATTGCGGAAGACCTAAACGCTGATGGCCTGGAAGACCTGATCCTGGCCGGAAACATCTACGAAACCGAGGTGGAAACCCCCCGACTGGACGCCCTGTCGGGCACAACCCTGTTGTCCAACGGCGATGGCACCTACCGCCCGGCCCCCCATAGTACCACCGGCCTCTACCTTAGGGGGAACGTAAAATCCGTGCTTGGGTATCGGGAAGACGGGAACCTCTGGATTCTGGCCGGGCGCAATGATGACAGGACCCTGCTCTATCGGCAGGCCATAAAAAGTGTTCCGGGGGAAATCGTTTCCTCCAAATAATATGTATTTTTAGAAAAAAATAAGCTTATGAATTACCGATTAATTACACTGAATGTACTTTTGATCTCTAGCCTGGCGACTTCCGCCCAGACCTCAGGGCAAATCCCCACCAACCTTTCCGGGGGCGGGGCGGCCCAGGGTGCCACGGCCGGTGCCATTGCCTCGCTGCTGGGCCCGATAAGCGATGCCAATGAAAAACGAAACATCAACTGGGAAGAGTTCCAGGGATCACCCTATGTTTCTGATGTATTCAAGCCCACACAACTCTTTTACAAGGATGAAAATATGGGTAATATTTTCTACCGGTACAACGCCCTGAACGAAGAGATAGAAATCAAAGAATCCCTGATGCAGGAAGGGGTGCGCGGGCTGAGCCGCGATAAAAACATCCGTATTTTCAGGGATGGCCGGCCGATGAGCTTCCAGACCTTCATCGATCAGAAGGGAAATACCCTGAACGGTTACCTGACCCACCTCTTTGACGGGGAAACCTACGACCTCTACAAACGGATCCATGTAAAATACACCGAGGGCAGCAAGGCGGCCAACTCCTTTGTAAAGGCCACCCCAAGTCGCTTTACCCACTTCGAGGAATATTATCTTCAGAAAAAGGGCATAGACCGGATAGATGAGTTCGTTCCGAAAAAAAGTGCCCTGTACCAACTGGAGCCCGGAAAGAAAGAAACGCTAAAGGCCTTGATTAAAGAGCAAAAACTGGATTTGGACAATGAGCAGGACCTCATTCAAATCCTGCAACACCTCGACGGGCAGTCGTAAAATGCTGGCGGATGGGAATCCGTCGATATGTATGATAAAAATAGAAGTATGAAAAAGTTACGCGTACTTTTTGGGCTGGCCATGTTGGTTTCGGCCCTTTTGGCCTCCTGCTCCGAGGATACCCTTGCAGATCCGGTAGACGGGACGGATTCCCAGGAACAGGAAAACCCGAATACCCCCGAAACCCCAACAGATCCCGGGGATGACCCACAGGATGAGGTTCAGGGGATTGGCCAGGTGGAATTCTTTAACCCCGGGCTGGTGGACGACAGCTATATCCTGGTCAACGACGCCAAGGAAAACCGGGTATATATCATCGACAAACAAGGGGTCCTGATCCACGAATGGTCCCTGACCAACAATATAGGGAACGACGTTGTACTGCTTCCCGATGGCCGCGTGCTGGCTTCCCTGGAATCGGATAGCCCGCAAATCCGTTTTGGCGGAATGGGCGGCCGCTTGCAGTTGTTGTCGGCCGATGGGACGGTGATCTGGGATTTTGTCTATTCCACCCCCGAAGCGGAAACGCACCACGATGTGGAAATGCTCCCCAATGGGAACGTAATCGCCCTGGTATGGGAAAAGCGGACTGCCGAGCAATCGATCGCGGAGGGCTTTATGCTGGATTCAGACCTCTATCCGGAAGCCGTGATTGAAGTGGACCCGAAAACCAACCAGATCGTCTGGGAATGGCATTCCTGGGACCACTCCGTTCAGGACTACGACCCGGATAAAGCCAACTACGGGGTCGTTTCGGAGCACCCGGAACTCATAGACATCAACTATATACCAAAGAACGGCGGCTGGCCCGAAGCAAAAGGCGACCATATGCATGCCAATGCCATTGCCTACGACGCTGTAAATGACGTCATCTTCATCAGCGTGAATTACTATTCCGAAGTTTGGGTTATCGACCACAGCACTACCACGGAAGAAGCTGCCGGCCATACCGGTGGCCGTTATGGCAAGGGAGGCGACCTGATCTACCGCTTTGGGAACCCTCAGGCATATGAAAACCCAGCCGGCACCAGGTTGTTCCATAACCAGCATTTCCCGAACCTCCTCCAGGGGGCGGACCAGGGGAAGCTCCTGATCTTTTCCAACGGGAATGACATCAACCAGTCTTCGGTATACGAACTCCAACTCCCTGCCGAATACACCCTGGTCCCCAATGCAGACAATGAGCCCCAGATCCTCTGGAGCTTTACAGACCCGGACCTGTATTCCGGCAAGGTTTCGGGGGCTGTGGTCCTTCCTAACAACAACATCCTGATTACGGAAGGCGACCAGGGATTCTGGGAAGTGACCCGCGACCAGGAAGTCGTGTGGCGGTACAACCGACCCGGGTTCATCTGGCGCGGGTACCACTATTCAAAGGATGCTCCCGAAATTCAGGCCGTTTTACAAAATTCCAATTGATGACCCAAAGTTGCTGAGGTTCCGGCTTTACGCCCTCAGGCAAAACCCCGCACACCTTCGGACCCCCGGAGGTGTGCGTCCGGTTACCGCCCACCCGCTGCAATACCCGGGCTTTGTGAACCCCTCTTGCGAACAGAGGGCATGAGGGGCCTGTCTGGCAGCTTAAGGCCGGTACCAGTCCTTCAAGAACAACGGGGATTTTGATGTACCTTTGGACGCGTATGGACCAGGAAAACACGATTTACGGCATACGGACGGTACTGGAAGCCCTTCAGGCCGGCAAGGCCATCGACCGCATTTTTATCCAGAAAGGCCTTCAGGGGGCCCTGGCCCGCGATTTGCAGGCGCTTGCGAAAAAAGAAGGGGTACGTACCAGCGTGGTACCTCCCGAGCGCTTTGCCCGCTTCCGCAACAAGAACCACCAGGGGGTGGCGGCCACGGTTTCCCCGGTAAGCCTGATGGATTACCAGGCCCTGATCGACCAGGTGGTCGCCCGGAAAGAGAATCCGCTTTTCCTGCTGCTCGACGGGGTGTCGGACGTGCGCAACCTGGGGGCCATCATCCGCACTGCCGAATGCACAGGGGCTGACGGGGTCATTTTGCCGGCCCAGGGCAGTGCCCCGGTTACGGCAGATACGGTCAAAACCTCTGCAGGCGCCGTTTACCGGGTACCCCTGGCCCGGGCAGGCCACCTCAAGGATGCGGTATATTACCTGCAGGCCAGTGGGATACAGGTGGTTGCCGCCAGTGAAAAAGGCAGCGATTCCCTGTTCCAAACCGACCTGCGCCAGGGGACCGCGCTCGTTATGGGGTCAGAGGAAAAGGGGGTGTCTGCAACCGTCCTCAAAATAGCAGACCATATCGTGAGGCTGCCCATGGAAGGCAGTATCGGGTCCCTGAACGTTTCGGTGGCCTGCGGCGTGTTCCTCTATGAAACCCTCCGGCAGCGGACTGCTGGTCAATCCTGATCGGCCTTATCGCCTTCGCGGTAATGGTAGCGCACCCTGACCTGTTGCGACGGGGAGGGAGCATCTTCCGGCTTTTTTTCAATAAAATTCCCATCCTTGTCGAAATGCTGCATAAAGGGGTCATCTTCCTCCCGGTAATCCTCCGCCTCCCATGGATACTTTGGCTCAGCCGGGATGGAAGCCTTCAGGACAAGGGCTAAAAAGAGCCCGCTCATAAAGCCCCCCAGGTGCCCTTCCCAGGAAATCCCGTCTTCGATGGGAAAGATATACCAGAGCATGCTCCCGTAGATAAAGACCACCACCAGGGAAAGGGCTACCAGGCGGTAGTATTTTGTAAAAACCCCCTTGAAGAAGATAAAACTCACCAAGACGTAAATGAGGCCGCTCGCCCCGATGTGGTAAGACGGCCGTCCGATGGCCCAGGTGAGGATGCCCGTCAGGAGGATTCCCCACAGCAGGGTCTTCCAGGCCAGGTCCCGGTAAAAATAGAAAAGGGCAGCACTTAAAATGACCAGGGGGATTGAATTGTTATACAGGTGCCCCACGGAACCGTGGATCCAGGGGGAGGTGACAATTCCCCTCAGCCCCCTCAGGGTCCGGGGATAAATGCCCCAGTCGTTCCAGTTAACCCCAAGGCGCATTTCCAGGGAAAACACCCCCCAGATGAGCAATACCAGGAACAGCGGCACCAGGACTACCGCATCCGTATACCGGTAAGGGGGCGTTTCGCGCATACCTGCAAGGTAGCACGAACCCTGGGAAACCTCCAAGGGATTTCGATGCCACTTGCACAAGCCGACGTGGGATTTATAGTATTTTTACGGTATGAACGAACCATTGGCCGAACGCATCCGCCCCAGGAAGCTGAGCGAATTCATCAGCCAGGAGCACCTGGTGGGCCCTGAAGGAGCCCTGATCCGCCAGATCGAGCGGGGAAACCTGCCTTCCCTGATATTCTGGGGCCCTCCCGGAACGGGAAAGACCAGCCTGGCGCAGATCATTGCCGAGCAAAGCGGCAGGCCGTTCCATACCCTCAGTGCCATCAACAGCGGGGTTCGGGAGGTGCGGGAAGTACTGGACAAAGCCCGGCAAAGCGGGGGCTTATTTACTTCAAAAAACCCCATCCTCTTTATAGACGAAATCCACCGCTTCAGCAAATCGCAGCAGGACTCCCTGCTGGGCGCTGTTGAAAAAGGGTGGGTGACCCTGATCGGGGCCACCACCGAAAACCCGAGTTTCGAAGTGATCCCGGCCCTGCTTTCCCGTTGCCAGGTCTATACCCTGAAGCCTCTCGGACGGGAGGACCTGGAGGCTCTCCTCCACAGGGCCATGGAAGAGGACCCCTGGCTTCGCGAAAAGAATATCGCCCTGGAGCAAACCGACATGCTCCTGCGCCTGTCGGGGGGCGACGGCAGGAAATTGCTGAATATTTTCGAGCTGGTGGTTGGGTCCGCACTAGGGGATGAGGTGGCCATTAACGACCAAAAGGTAAGTGAACTCGTGCAGCAACAGCCGCTTCGGTACGACAAGGCGGGGGAGCAACATTACGACATCGTTTCGGCCTTTATCAAATCCATCCGGGGCAGCGATCCCAATGCGGCGGTCTACTGGCTGGCTCGCATGGTGGAAGGCGGGGAGGATGTGACCTTTATTGCCCGGCGGATGCTGATTGCGGCTTCCGAAGATATAGGCCTGGCCAACCCCACCGCCCTGGTGATTGCCAATTCCACCTTCCAGGCGGTGCAGGCCATAGGGTACCCCGAGGCCCGGATCCTGCTCAGCCAGTGTGCCATTTACCTGGCCACCTCCCCTAAGAGCAACAGTTCCTACGCAGCGATTAAAAAGGCGCAGCAGGAAGTGCGAAACAGCGGCGACCTTTCCGTCCCCCTACCCCTTCGCAATGCGCCAACGCAACTGATGAAAGAGTTGGGATACGGGGAGGCCTATGCGTATGCCCATGATTATCCGGGCAATTTCGCCCCTATGGAATTCCTGCCCGATGCCCTGTCAGGCACCGATTTTTACCGGTCTGGGAACAACCCCCGGGAAGTGGCCCTGCGGGACTTCTTGAAAAGCCGCTGGAAGGACAAGTACAACCCCTAGAATTTGATGCGGAGTTTGCGCAACTGGGGCCTGCCCTCGAGGTAAAATTCGTGCCACCACTGCCCCTCCTTGTTATAGACCATCCCCTGGGCTACCCCGTCGACCATGGCGATAAAGGTATCCGGGCGGGAGGTATTGAGCAATTTCATTCGCACGCTCGGGAGGCTATCTACCAGTTGGTACCCGTTTTCCACGGGTTGCGCGTACAGGAGTTCGGCCTCCTCCCCTATTTCAGGCGTTTCCTGAGAGGGCACCGGCACAACGGCCACAACCACTTCAGGCGAGGGGGGTACTTCCAGGGCATCCCCTACAGGAGCTGGGGTCTCCCTGACGCCGGCAACCACTTCCACGGTTTCGCGCTTCTCTTCGGGGGGGGTATAGGCGTAGGCGATCCCCTGCAGGGAGGAGAAGGCCTCGGAAATGGCCTCCCGGTACGACAGCTTATAATCTTTTTCCCGGCTTTTTCCTTCCTGGGTCTCGAAAACCACCCGGCCCTGGCAATCCATCAGGACCAGCCTTACCTTCGTCTGGAAAAGGGAAGATTCGTCTTCCAGGCGCGTACGAAGCCCAAGGCAGGGTTGGGCGAGCAGGTCTTCCGGGAGGGCATTGTCATAGACAGCTGTAAAACCCTCCTGAACAAAAAGGTGCTTGACCAGCGTACTGGTCTGGTGCTGGTTCGGCTGCCTGAATGCCTCAAATTGCAGGGGCACTACAATATACTTGTAGCGGTTGAGCTGGGCACCGGCCTTAAGCAGGGGAAACAGTAAGACTACAAGGAGCAGGGTCTTTTTCAAAACGGCTGTTTTTGATTCAATTCCTGCCCCAAGATAGGATATTTAGGCCGAACTGTAAAGAAGCCGTATGGGCGTTGGCCAGGTTGCGGTAGGCCAGCAAATTGTCGGCCAGCACGTATAGTTCCAGGGGGCCCGCCTGCAGGTTGAACCCCAGCCCGATATTGGTCAGGGAAAATTTGTCTGCAGTGTAGGAGGCCTTTATGGCCAGGGCATTGCCAAAGCGTTTCTGGTAAAAAGCGGTAAGGGCCGCTTGCGGCCCCCTGGGGCGGTTCACCATAAAAAGCTGGGCCCCGAAGGCGCTGCTGTAGGGTTGCTCCTTCAGGGGGCGGGAGGTGCGGTAATCGCAGTCGCACGGACCCTTTGGCGGTGGGGTACCGCCAAGGTTGTACCGGAGGGAAGCATAGAGTTTTGTGGGACGCAAGGCAACATAGGTTTTGGCATCCTCTTCAAAGGGGACCAGCGCCTCGATCTCGTCGACCAGGTCCTGCCAGAAATCCGCATCGGGGTCGGCGAGGGAATCGGGCAGGATGATCTCCACCCCTTCGGAGGTGGCCGTGCCCTCCAGGGTAAAATTCCTCACATCCGAGGCGTGCACCATAAAGCCCAGGTCGAGCAGGCTCCCGGTCAGCACCAGCCGGGGCTTGAGGGTATAGGTAAAACCCAGGTCGGCCCCAAAGCCGAGGTCGCCCCCGAAAAAACCCCTGCGCACCAGAAAGTCCTGAAGTACGGCCCCCTGGTCGGCCCCATCGGCGCTTAATTCCCTCCTCAAGCCTTCCAGGCCCGAGGACTGCAAGCCCATCTGGGAAGACAGCGTATTGGCCAGGAGGTTATTTTCCCCCTGTGTGGTTACAAAATACCCGCGGTTCCGGGTCGATTGAAACTGGAAGATTCCGGAAAAGATCTTGGCCCGTACCCCCAGGATCAGCCGCTCGCTTACCTTCCGGTTAATCCCGAAATGAAACACATTGAGCATTTCACCCCTGGTTTTCAGGTGGCCCAGGTTGAACCGCCGGCCAAGCTGGTCCGCATTCCCTTCCCAGGCCAGGATGGCGAGGTCCCGGGGCCAATAGTTGATGGCATCGACTTCGGTGTACACCCCAAAAGAATAAAAATCATCCGGTCGGCGTTTGCCCCGAAAGCCGCCGCTGAGCAACTCCATTTGCAGGGTCGCTGAAACCTCATCCCCGGGCTGCAGCCCGTTTATGGCTCGCTCGCGGATCTTGTCGTTGATGTCAAGGCCGTCATCGGCAAAGAGGTCCTGCACGGTTATCCCACTGCTTCCGGCCCTGAGCGAAACCCCTGATAACAAGGGTACCCCTGCGTACCATTGCGATTCATGGGCCGCTCCCGGGTTAAGCAGCAGGGATTGGGGGATTTCCGTAAAATCATACAGGAGCGGGCGGTGCTGCCCCATTAAAGGAGTCAGGCCCGCAAAGAAGGCCAGGAAACAGCGCAGCCAGAGTTTCATGTCAGGGAAATCCGGAATTTGGCCGTCGATCGCAGCACAAATCGGGGTTCAGGCTCCCCGGAGACACTGGTCTGGTCGCCCAGGTTGGTACCGCTGACCCTCAGGGCCGTGGTGTTGGTGAGGATTTCGAGGGGCTTCCCAGCGGGTCCGTATACCACCTCCCGGTTCAGGATGGCCGTGGGGGCCGGATCCATCAGGAAGGTTTCGGTATCCAGGACCTGCCCGGAGGCATCGAGGAATTCCAGGGTAATCTGCAGGGGCTTGCTGGTGGTATTCTCCAGCTGGTAGATCAGGGACCCTTCCAGGATCCCTTCGGCAACAAATTGTTCCGAGAAGGCTTCAAAATCAAATGTGGTGCTGACAAAGGAGGGGGAGGTTTGCCGGTTTATTTCCGATTCCGGCGTTTCCAGGTACAGCAGGGCCGCTTCCAGCAATGGGGTTACAGCCACCTCATCGTACTGCTCGAAATTCTGTTGTTCCACACAGGAAGAGAGGCAGCACAAGAGGAATACCCCGGTTAATAATCCCAGCTTCTTCATAGCGGTCAGGTCTGGACCCTGCCTGTGAGACTTCCGGCAGACCAGGTCTTTCCCTTAATAACTCTAAAGAAAGGTTTTTATTTCCCGTAAATCATAAATAATGGGGCAAAACGCATGGCCGGCCTCACCATGGACATTGTAATGCAAAGCCTGCAGACCAACCGCCCGGGCCCCGAGGATATCTGCTTCGGTACTATCGCCAATCATCACGCCTTGCTGAGGATCGATGCCGGCCGCCTCCAGGGCCACCCTGAAAATTCGCGGATCCGGTTTTTTTGCCCCGGCGCGGTCGGCGTTGACCACCTCCCTGAAATAATGCTCTATTTTACTGTTCTTCAACTTTCTGGATTGCACCTCCTCAAAGCCGTTTGTGATGATGTGCAGGCGGTAGCGACCACTCAGGTATTCGAGGACTTCCAGGCAATACGGAACCAGGTGGGTATGCGTGGTAAGCCCTTCCAGATATCCCCTGGAGAGCTGGCCGATTTGGGAATCGGAAACCGGGTAACCCAACCGGTCAAAGGCGGTCTTCAGGCGCTCGTACCGCAGGGTTTCCTGGCTGATTCTCCCTTCCCTGTACTGTTTCCAAAACCAAAGGTTCAGGGGCACGTAATGCCTTAGGAACTCTTCCAGCCCAACGCCTATGCCGTGTTGTCGGAACAGGCCGTCATAGGTGAGGGCAGAATTGCGTTCAAAATCCCAGAGGGTGTGGTCCAGGTCAAAGAACACATCGCTGATCGGCTGCTTAAGCATGGTAGCGCTTTAAGACCTCCTCATACAACCCGAGCCAGTCGGTTTGCTGTTCCCCCCCAAGGAGTTCGTTCGAAAATACGGGGATCAACTGCCCGCCCACGCTTTTGACCTGGGCGTGGATGCGGTCCAGATCCTCCCAGAGGACCCTGGGGGAGGAATAGGCCAGCAGGGCATAATCGTGGAAGGCAAAAGGATGCACCTTTATAGGTTGTTGTGCCTCCAGGGCAATATCGTAAAAAAAGAAAGGGGTACAGGTACTGGCCCGGAAGCCGATCTCGTGGGTATAGCCCATGGTAAAGTCTTCCGTGAACTCAGCTTCGATAAGGTTGCGGTAGGTATAGGGCACCTCCACCCGGTTATAGCGCAGGCGGGAGGCGTGAATCGGCCTGTGGAGGACCTCGGAAAGCCTCCTCTTTTCTTCCTTCAGGGTCTCCACATCCTGGAACGCCGTATAGGAAACGGCAAGGGAGACCGTGCAATAATCGGCTACGGACTTAATCAGGTACCGGAACGCGTTATTGTAGGGAGAGACATTCTTGTCATAGGTGGAATACTCGGCGAACTGGAAAAAAAACTGGGTCCGTGCCCCATACTTCTGGTCAAGGCCGATAAGTCGGTTATAGTTGTCATAGGGGTCCAGGGAAGGCTTTACCCAAACCCGCAACCGCTCCCATACCCTTTTGAGGCGAAACCGGGAGAGGTCGAAGAGCAAACCTGCCATCCCCCGGAAGAACCCCCGGTGGGCATAGCAATGGGAGGTGGTGACATCCACAACCGGGCGGAAGCGGTAGGCTTCCCCCCTGCCCCGGAGTTCCGGAAACCGTTCCCGGAGTTTTTCCAGGAGCTTTTGGGCCCAGAGGTCCACCAGGGGCAACCGCAGGAAACCATGGGCAAAGGCCAGGCTCTCCCTGGGCGGGAAACGCCCGTGCAAATCCTTCACATGGGGCAGGTACTCCTCATACCGGCTTATAAGGTAAAATGATGCCGCAAAAATATCATAGGGCAGGTTGCTCCGCTCCCCGGTGCGGAAAAAGCACGGAAGGCCCTCCCAGTCGCCTACCTGAATATCGACCTCCCCTATGCCCTGTTGGAAGAGCAGCTCGTGGCTGCGCACAAAAAATTCGTTTTGCAGGGGTTGCCGCGTGTAGGTGATCTTGGGGCCCTTATGTTTGATGAAATCCTCCACCTTGCTGCTGAAGCCCACCTCAATGCCCAGGATACGGGTAAAGAGTTGCCGGGCGATATACGTAAACCTCGGGCTGACTTTATGGGTATAGATCAGGAGCACAGGGCGCTGGGGTTATAACAACTGTTCATCCGCAAAACTAAGATATTCCCCGCCATGTACAATCAAATGGTCCAAAAGCCGGATGTCCATCATGGCAGCAGCCTTCTTTGCCTTCCGGGTAATCTGCAGGTCGGCATTGCTGGGGCGCAGGTTGCCGGAGGGGTGGTTATGGGCCAGGATCAGGCCCACAGCGCCCAGTTCAAGGGCCTTTTTAAGGATGATCCGGACATCGACCAGGGTACCCGTGAGCCCCCCTTTGCTCACCTGGAAGCACAACCGGGTGCGGTTGGCGTTGTTCAGGTACAGCACCCAGAATTCCTCGTGCATCAGGTCGGCAAAAAGGGGCCTGACCTGTTCGAAGGCATCGCGGCTCTGGCGGATCGGGCTGCCCATTGGGGGTGAAGAAACGGCATACCGCCTGGCCACCTCCATGGCAGCCGCCACCCGCACGGCCTTCCCGGGGCCCACCCCGTCGAACGCCATGAGCCGGTCCGCCCCCATCCGGCCAAGCCCTTTCCAGCCCCCGGCGGCCTCCCCCAAAATCCGTCGTGCGAGGTCGAGGGCATTTTCACCCAGGGAGCCCGATCCCAGTAACAACGCCAGCAACTCAGCGTCCGAAAGGCTCCCCGACCCTTTGGAAAGCAACCGTTCCCGGGGCCGGTCAGCTTCCCCCCAGCGCTTTATCGGAAGGCTGTTGGATTTCCTTTTCATAGGGATACTAAGTACCCAAAAAGGATGCAATCTCCCAGCGGGAGCTCTTGAAAAGTTGTATTTTAGGGAGAAATTCCACTTTATGAAATCCTTGTTTGAATCCGATACCTGCAGTGAAATCCTGAGCAGGCTCGACAAGCTGGAAGACGGGATACCCCCCCAGTGGGGGCGTATGACCGTTGGGCAAATGGCCTGGCACTGCCAGATTCCACTGAAGGTGGGCATTGAGAACAAACCTCCCAAAAAGAAACCAAACCCCCTTATTATCTGGCTGTTTAAGAAAGGCCTGTACAATGACCGCCCCTATCGCAAGAACCTGCCCACCTCCCCCTTTGCCAAAGCCAGCGAACCCAGGGACCTCAAAGAGGAATTGCCAAAACTCAGGGAAATGGTGGAAGCTTTCCATCGCCTGGAAGGGCGTCCTGAGTGGAACCCCCACCCGATTTTCGGGGTAATGACCCGGGAACAGTGGGGAAAAATGCAATATAAGCACCTCGACCACCATCTAAAACAGTTTGGGGTGTAGGAAAAAGCGGGGCTCCAGCAGAGGTTCAGGAGAACCTCGAGGTCAGGCGCTCCAGGTTGAGCCCCCCGTAATTGCCGCTGCTCATCAGCAAGACCACGGTTTGCTCCAGGGGAATCGAAGACAGGTAATCCTGAAGGGCGTTGGTGTGGGTGAAGACCTCAAGGTCTGGCCGCCCGAAAGCTTCCCTGATGTCTTCGGGGCTTATGGGATCCAGGCCCTTGATGGCAAGGGATTCAGGCACATAAAAGGCCAGGGCGGCATCCGCTGCATCAAGGCAATTGCTGTAGTGCTTCAAAAACCCTGCGTTCAGGCTGCTGTAGGTATGTAACTCCAGGCAGGCCAGCACCCGGTGCCCGGGAAATTGCTCCTTAACCGCGTCCGTGGTGGCCCTGACCTTACTCGGGGAATGCGCAAAATCTTTGAAGACGTAGCCCTGCGGTCCTTTTGCCAGCAGTTGCAGGCGCTTGTCAGCCCCGGAAAACGTAGCCATGGCCTCATAGAACTCCGCTTCATCTACCCCCATTTGCTGGCAGATCCATTTGGCGCCCGCCAGGTTGCTCAGGTTGTGCCGGCCGAATACCTGCAAAGGGAGGTCCCCCTCAGGGGTTTCGAGCAAGGTTTGACCGCCTTCGACCCTGTAGGCCGGAACCGTGTAGGGAAATTTCCGCACCGGGGCCTCCAGGGTTTCCACGATTTCGCGGAGCCCTTCATCGTCGGCATTGTAGGTAATGCTGCCCCCCGGAACAAGGGTATGGAGGAATTTAAGGAACTGTTCGCGGTACGATTCGAAGGTTGGGAATACATTGATATGGTCCCAGGCAATCCCGCTGAGCAGGGCAATGTTTGGCTGGTAGTGGTGGAATTTGGGGGTCGGGTCCAGGGGGGAAGACAGGTACTCATCCCCTTCCAGGACGATGAACTCGTTGTCCTCCGTCAGGCGAACCATGCGGTCGAAACCCTCCAACTGGGCGCCCACCATAAAATCGACGGGGCGGTTCCAATACGCCATCACGTGGAGGATCATGGAGGTAATGGTCGTTTTGCCATGGCTACCCCCGATAACCACACGGGTCTTCCCCCTGGATTGCTCGTACAGGAATTCGGGGTAGGAATAGACCCGGATGCCGAGCTCCCCTGCCCGCTGCAGTTCCGGGTTGTCGGCCTTGGCATGCATGCCCAAAACCACCGCATCGAGGCCGGGATGGATTTTTTCGGGGAACCATCCCTCGGCTTCGGGAAGCAGGCCGGCCTCCTTCAGGCGGCTCCTGGAGGGCTCAAAGATGACGTCGTCGCTGCCGCTTATGGCATATCCTTTGTCGTGGAGGGCCAGGGCCAGGTTGTGCATGGCGCTTCCCCCGATGGCAATAAAATGTAGCTGCATCTGTGATCGGTATCCGTGCAAAGATACGGATAGTCTGCGGTCCAAACCAGGGCAGGGAAGCTGGGTAATTGGCGGGAATGGCGTATTTTTAACCGGTAACACAAGCGCCAAAACCGATGGATTTTACCCTGGAACAGATTCCCCCCAAAGAAATACTCCCCGGATTACATGGAAAGATGGTACACGGCTCGAAAATGAGCCTGGTTTTCTGGGAGGTGGAATGCGGGGCGGAAGTCCCTCCCCACCACCATGAACACGAACAGATCATGCACGTGATGGAAGGGCAGTTTGAATTTACCCTGGAGGGGGTTTCCCGCGTCTATGGCCCGGGGGACCTTGTGTTGATCCCCTCCATGGCCACCCATAGCGGGAAGGCATTGACTCCGTGTCGCCTGATGGATGTCTTCAGTCCCGTAAGGGAAGCGTACCGGTAACCCACAAAAACAGCGAGCGATGCAGATTTCACTGGAAGGAAAACACGCCCTGGTCGGGGGGAGCAGCAAGGGGATTGGAAAAGCCGTGGCACGGCAACTGGCCGAGAGCGGTGCGCGGGTGACGTTGGTAGCCCGGGATGAAAAACGGCTGGAAGCCCTGGCCCGGGAATGGGAAGCCTCCACGGGGAAAGCGCATAACTGGCTGGCCCTCGATTACACCGACCTGCAGAGGTACCAGGAACAAATAGGGGCCTACCTAAGGAAAAACCCGGTGGACATCCTGGTGAACAATACCCAGGGCCCGCCTGCCGGCACGACCCTCGAAAAATCGGTGGACGACTACCAGCAGGCCTTTGACCTCCTGTTTAAATCTGCCGTGTACACCACGTTGCAGGCCCTTCCACATATGCAACAGCAGGGCTGGGGGCGCATTATCAACATCGCCTCGGTTTCCGTCAGGGAGCCCCTTGGGTACCTGGCCCTTTCCAATAGTATCCGGGCTGCCGTGGTCAGTTGGGCGAAAACCCTGGCGGGGGATGTGGGCCCAATGGGGATAACCGTAAACTCTGTGCTCACCGGGTATTTCGATACGGAGCGCCTGCAGCAGCTCAACGATAAAAAGGCGGAAACCCTGGGGGTTTCCCCTGCCGAAGTAACAAAAACCCTTATACAACAGGTCCCCGTGCGCCGGTTGGGCCGTCCGGAGGAATACGGCTATCTGGCAGCCTTCCTGGCCTCGGACCAGGCTGCCTACCTGACGGGGGCGGCCATCCCCCTCGATGGGGGGCTATTGCGGTCGTATTAAAGGTTTGGGACAGGCTTAGAGGCTCATCCGGTTGCGAAATTCAGTGGATTGCCTGCGGGAAACCTCCACCTCAGCCATATTGGGCAGGCGGAGTTTAAGTTTGCCATTAAACCAGGGAATGACTTCCCGGACATAGCCAATATTGACAATTTGTTGCCGGTTCGCCCTGAAAAAAGAGGTTTCCGGGAGCTTTTCCTCGATTTGATTCAGGGATTTATACAGCAGGGGTTGTTCCGTTTCAAAAAAGACGCGGGTATAATTCCCGACGGTCTCAAAAAGGTAAATGTCCCCGATGCTGACGAGCCAGCAACGTTCCCCGTCCCGGATGAAGATCTGACTGTCCCCGTTAAGCCGGGTATCGCGCGAAACCTGACTTCGATCGGCCCTTCGGGCTTCCACCTTCCCGAGGGCGTGCGCCAGTCTGGAAGGGCTTATGGGCTTCAGCAAATAATCCAGGGTATTGTACTCGAATGCCTTAATGGCAAATTCGTCATAGGCAGTGGTAAAGATGGTCGTGGGCACCTCATCGAGCATTTCCAGCAAATCAAAACCGGTTTTTTCCGGCATGTGGATGTCGAGAAACAATAGTTCCGGTTTAAGGGCCTTGATGGCTGCAAAGGCCTGATCGACCGTTTCGGCTTCCCCGACCACCTCGATTTCCGGGTGTGCCCGCAGCAATTCCCGCATCTCTTTTCTGGCCAACCGGGAATCTTCCACAATGAATGCAGCTATCTTCTTCATGTGAGGGGGATTTTGATTTCGGCCACCACTTCCGCTCCGTTTTGATATAACCTGAAAAATGCCCCGGGCCCGTACAAAAGCTTCAGGCGCTGCCTGATGTTGTTAAGGCCCACCTGTGTGCTATCTCCACCCACCTTGAAAGTCCCCGTATTGGCAACTTCAATCAGCAATTCCCCGTTTAGCAATTCGGTTTTCAGCCGGATCTCCCCGCCTCCGATGCGATTGGAAATTCCGTGTTTTACGGCATTCTCCACCAGTAACTGCACCACCATTGGCGGGATGCGCACCTCCAGGGTGCGGGGGTCGATTTCCCTGGTAAACCGCAACCGGTCTTCCAGCTGAATCCTCGAAAGGTCCACGTAATGTTCCACCATCTCGATTTCGTCGCAGAGCGCTATGGCATTGGTGTCATTCTGGGTAAGGGAATACCGCAACATTTCAGAGAGTTTGGTCAGCATCTCGCGCGAACGCTCCACATCCTCGAGCATTAACCCGCGGATGTTGTTCAGGCTGTTGAACATAAAATGCGGGTTGATCTGCCCCTTAAGGGTATTGAGCTGGGCCTGCTTCAGGGAGGCATTGAGTTCGAGGCGTTCCAGGCGGTCGCGGTTGAGCTTCAAAAGCAACTTAATGGACAGGTAAAGTAAAACCCAGCCCGTAATAAGGAAGTAGGAGTTGATGATAATCAGCCAGAAGCTGTTGTAGTTCTCCAGAAAGGCCTTTACCACCTGGTTGTCCACGGGCACCCACTTGGCGTAAAAAAAGCCCGCGACAAAATTCAGAAAGCCATACAGGAATGACCCGAAGGTGATGGCGCCCGCAATCCATAGGGCTTCCTTCCACCGAAAGCGATCAAAGGTAATCCGCTTCCGCAGGTAAACCCTCAGAAGGGTGGTGGTCAGGATCCCCATTGTGATGCCGGAGACTATGGAAAAAAGGAAGAAATGGTGCCCGGTGTCTTTCAGGGCCAGGAAGGGGACCAAATTGATAAAGCCCCACCCCCCAAACTGGAGGAGCCAGAAGGCCCGGTTCCTTCTTCTTTCAGATTGGAGCATCTTTCCATGTATTATTTTCAAACATACCTTTTTTCAGTCAGAGGAGTGCAATTTCCCATGGTACCTGATAGCGCACTATTTCAGGCTCAGAAACCTTCCAGGTCGGGAAAGCCGCATGTCGGCACTCCGCCGGGAAAAATGTTTTTTCATCCTGATTGGGGGTTACAGGGAAAAGATGTTATTTGATTCCCGGGCGGGAGGGTGGGCCCTTAGGAATTAAAGAACCAATACAGCATCCTCCCAAAGAAAAACCCGAGGGTCCCAAAAACCACCACGACCCCGAGGGTAACCAAAACTGCCTTCCACCGTATTTCCCCGGGTGATTTGTCGTTGTTTAATTTACAAATTCCACTTTCTGTTTTCATGACATCGTTGATTTAGAGTTATCGGAATACGCTGCCTTTAAAGGAATATCCCCACAATAAGGCTAATCACTAATTTTACAAGGGCTACCATAGGTGTTTTTTGTTGATTGATTTGAATTTCTTATCAAAAATAGGATCGGGGGGAAGGGCCTGAAAGGAAAATATGATGAACGGTCGCAGGGGGGCACTGAATGGTATGGCCACGCTGGTTTCCGCCAGGCAGGCTATAAAGGAAAGTAAAAAGTTACGGGGTTGGTTGGGGGGCTGCTCTGGGCATGGAGGCTCAGAACGCAGGCGGTATGCTTACTTTTCCGGGGGGAAACCGCCAAAAACCCTGGCGGCGATCTGCGCAAATCGTTCCTCCCGCTGCAGGGGGGTCGCCATTTCATCAAAGCGGTCCTGACTGAAAGCCTGCCATAGGGTACGCCCCCGGCGGGGGTCGATCAGTTCAAAACGGATTTCCCTCTGCAGCTGCCCCGCCGACAGGGGGACCCCCACCGACACGCCGCCCCCCACATTCCTCCCGGTGCCCCCAAGGCCGAAACCGACGGAACTCTGGTTCGGATCCTGGTAGATATTGCTTTGGATGTCAAGCAGCAACCCGGCATCCTCCGAGAGGGTGAAGCCCTTGCTCCGCAATTCCCGGTCCACGGCCTCCAGGAGCCTTCGCTCGTCCAGTTCGCTCAGTCCCGATTGCAACCCTTCCACCAGGGCATAGGTGCTATAGTTGGCAAAAACGGTACCGGGCTCGTAATCGTATTGCACGCGCACCGGGGCACAGGCAGCCAGAAAGGCCAAAATAATCACCGCACAGAACCCTTTCATGGAACCCTTTTTCCTAAAATTAAGCAAACGGAAAGTGTTGCGGAAACGCAAGGGGAATTATTCGTTCAAAAGTTGCCAAAGGCTATCCTTCAGGGTAGTGAGGCCCAGGCCGGAAACCGATGAAAAAAAGACCGGCTTCGTTCCGGGCAGATCCCGCGACAGGCCCCGGCGCACCTCCTCAATGAGCTCCTGGTCGAGCATATCGCATTTGGAGACCGCCAGCAGGCGTTGCTTGTCCATCAATTCCGGGTTGAACTTTCGCAATTCCTCCAGTAGGATCCGGTATTCGCCGGCAATATCGGGGCTATCGGCCGGCACCAGGAAAAGCAGCACCGAATTGCGTTCGATATGCCGCAGAAAGTAATGGCCGAGCCCCTTCCCTTCGGAAGCGCCTTCAATAATCCCCGGGATATCGGCTACCACAAAACTTTTGAAATCCCGGTATTGGACGATCCCGAGGTTGGGTTTTAGCGTGGTGAAGGGGTAGTCGGCAATCTTGGGCTTTGCCGAGGTAATCACGGACAGGAGCGTGGATTTGCCTGCATTGGGAAATCCAACCAGCCCCACATCGGCCAGGACCTTCAGTTCAAGGATAAGGTTGATTTCTTCTCCCGGCAAACCGGGCTGTGCATAACGGGGGGTCTGGTTGGTCGCCGTCCTGAAGTGCCAGTTCCCACGGCCTCCAAGCCCGCCCCTTGCGGCAATTACCTCCTGCCCGTTCTCCGTGATCTCAAACAGGACCGCTCCGGATTCGGCGTCTTTGACTACCGTGCCCAGGGGTACCTCCAGCACCACGTCCTCCCCATCGGCACCGGTACTGCGTTGACGCCCCCCGTTTTCCCCGTGCCCTGCCTTGAAATGCTTCTGGAACTTGAACCCGAGCAGGGTCCACAGGTTCTCATTGCCCCGGATAATAACGTGGCCACCCCTACCGCCATCGCCGCCATCCGGCCCCCCCTTGGGCACGAATTTCTCGCGCCTGAGGTGGGCGGAGCCCGCCCCTCCTTTGCCAGAGGAAAGGTGCACCTTCACATAATCGACAAAGTTGCCTTCAGTCATTGGTTAAGGTTTTTGGCCCTCAGGCCAGGCCGCGAACCCGTTCAGAGCTCGTCGATAATACGGGAAAGCCGGTCGGTGATCTGCTTAATGTCGCCCACCCCGTTGATGCTGTGGAATTTTCCCTGGGCCTGGTAAAAGGAAATCAGGGGGGCTGTTTTGCGGTTGTATTCCTCAAAGCGATACCGGATTTTTTCGGCATCCTGGTCATCGGTCCGCCCGCTGACCTTGCCGCGCTCCAGGAGCCTGGCCGTGAGGACTTCCTCGTCCGCTTCCAGGGCAATGGTGGCATCGATGCGCATGTCCTTGCTTTCGAGCAGGTGGTCCAGGGCCTCGGCCTGGGCCGTGGTCCTGGGGAAGCCGTCAAAAATGAACCCTGAGGCCTCCGGGTTGCGTTCCACCTCGTCGCGGAGCATTTTAATGGTTACTTCATCGGGCACCAGTTCCCCCCGGTCCATAAAGTCCTGGGCGAGTTTCCCCAGTTCCGTCCCATTTTTGATGTTGTACCGGAAAACATCCCCGGTGGATATATGGATAAGGCCGTACTTTTCCTTTAAAAAAGCCGCCTGGGTCCCCTTTCCGGCCCCAGGTTTGCCGAATAAAACCAGGTTGATCATGGCTTGTGGGTTTACTTGGTATACATTGCGCAGGTTCCGCCCCTGTTCCCGGTAGTCCAGGCCATACCCCACGATAAATTTATCGGGGATTTCCATCCCAAAGTAGTCAATCGGGTACTCCCCGTTATAGACTTCCGATTTGTAGAAAAGGGCGGCAATCCTGAAATCCTTCACGTTCTTGTTGGAAAACATATGGACCAGTTCCTTCAGCGTCCGGCCCGTATCCACGATATCTTCCAGGATGATCACATGCCGGCCTTCGAGATCGTCGGGCAGGTCGAGCAGGGTCTCGACAATACCGGTGGAGGTGAGCCCGCGGTAAGAACTGAGCTTTACAAAGGTGACCTCGCATGGGTAGGGATAACGCTTCAGAAAGTCGGAAACAAACATAAAGGCCCCGTTCAGGACCCCGACAAAAATAGGGGTCTGTTCCCTATAGTCCCGGGCCACCTGGTCAGCCACCTTTTGTACGGCTTCCAGGATCTCCCCTTCGCTTAAAAAAGGCACAAAACGCTTCCCTAAAAGGCTGATAGATTTTTCCATACCTGCTTAGGGTGCGAAGATAGTGTTTTGATTTTTCTTTTTCAGGCAGGCCCTGTGCTTTCTGATATTTAGTGGTATTTTTGCCCAAACAGGACCTACGGGTCGCAAGGTTATGAGCTATTTTTCATCCGATTTTACACTGGGGATCCTGGGAGGGGGACAGCTTGGAAAAATGCTCCTCTATGAAACGAGGAAATGGGACATCCGGACCCGGGTAATGGATCCCTCGGCAGAGGCCCCGGCCCGCCTCGCCTGCAATACCTTCATACAGGGTGACCTTATGGACTACCAGGCCGTGATGGATTTCGGCAGGGATGCCGACCTGCTTACCATAGAAATTGAAAATGTGAATGCCAGGGCCCTCGAAGACCTGGAAGCAAGCGGCGTAAGGGTGTATCCGCAACCCGGGGTGCTGCAGGTCATCCAGAACAAGGCCCGCCAGAAGCTTTTTTACAGGGACGCGGGCATCCCGACCGCCCCTTTCAGCCGGTACGCCTACACGAGCGAAATTTCAGACAGCCTTCGCAACGGAGGGATCGCCTTTCCCTTTGTGTGGAAAAGCGCGCAATTCGGCTATGATGGACAGGGGGTGAAAATCGTGCGCAACGCAGAGGACCTCCGGGGATTGCCCAATGTGGAATGCATTGCGGAAGAACTGGTGCCGTTCAAAAATGAACTGGCTGTTATCGTGGCGCGGAACTCCCTGGGCCAGACCCGGACCTACCCCGTGGTGGAAATGGAATTCCACCCCGAGGCCAACCAGGTGGAATACGTCCTTTGCCCGGCGCGAATCCCTGAAGGGGTTGCCCAAAAGGCCAGGGAAGTGGCCCTGCAGGTATCGGAAAGCCTGGGCCATGTGGGCCTGCTGGCGGTAGAGCTCTTCCGAACTCAGGAAGATGAAATCCTGGTCAACGAAATTGCCCCAAGGCCGCACAACAGCGGGCATTACAGTATTGAGGGCAGCTTTACCAACCAGTTTGAACAACACCTGAGGGCCATCCTCGGGCTGCCGCTGGGCCAGACCGATAGCAAGGTAACCGCCGTTATGGTAAACCTGGTCGGGGCCGAAGGGTACAGGGGCCCGGTACACTACCAGGGGCTGGAGGACATCCTCGCCATGCCCGGCGTGACCCCGCATATCTATGGAAAAAAAGAAACCCGGCCGTTCCGGAAAATGGGGCATGTGACCATTGTGGACCCCTCCATCGACCGGGCCAGGGAACGGGCGGCCGAGGTTAAACAACGCATTGAGGTGGTATCAAAAAAACAAGATCATGAGTAAAGTAGCCGTGGTTATGGGCAGTACCAGCGACCTTCCCGTTATGCAGGAAGCTATAGAGGTACTGCAAACTTTCGGGATCGAAACCTTCGTGGATATCGTATCGGCCCACAGGACCCCTGATAAACTGGCCGAATTCGGAAAAACCGCCCACCTGAGCGGCATATCCGTAATCATTGCCGGGGCAGGGGGCGCGGCCCACCTCCCCGGAATGCTGGCGGCCTATTCGCCCCTGCCGGTAATCGGGGTCCCGGTAAAAAGCAGCAACTCCATAGACGGGTGGGATTCCGTCCTGTCGATCCTCCAAATGCCCGCGGGGGTGCCCGTGGCCACCGTGGCCCTGAACGGGGCCAGGAATGCAGGCATCCTCGCCGCCCAGATCCTCGCCAGCCATGACCCTGCACTCCTGAAAAAGATCGTGGCCTTTAAAACCGGCCTGCAGGAGAAAGTTTCTCAGGGAGCCCGCGAGACGCGGGAAAAATACCGGTCCTGAACCCGGAATCACCTACCTGTTCCGACAACAAAACGTAAAGGAGTCCATGGAAAACCCCTTGTTACAGCCTTTTGACAGCGCCCCCTTTTCCAAACTGGAAACTGCGCATTTCAAACCGGCCTTCGTCGAGGCCCTGGCACAGGCCAGGGCGGAGATCGATGCCATTGCCGAAAACCCGGAACCCCCTTCCTTTGAGAATACGGTAGCCGCCCTGGACTACGCCGGGTATACCCTTGAGCGGATCACCAGTATCTTCTTCAACCTGAATTCTGCAGAAACCAACAGGGAAATCCAGGGCCTCGCCCAGGAGATCTCCCCCATGCTGGCGGCCTTTGCCAATGACATCACCCTGAACGAATCGCTTTTCAAAAGGATCCGGGAGGTCTATGAACATGTCGACCGAAAGGCCCTTAACGCAGAGGAGGCCATGTTGCTGGAACGAAAGTTCAGGCACTTCAGCCGCAACGGGGCCATGCTTTCCGAAAAGGATAAACAACGCCTTCGGGAAATCGATGCGGAACTCGCCGGGCTCAAACTCACCTTTGGGGAACATGTGCTGGAAGAAACCCAGAAATTTGAACTCCACCTCACAGATCCCGGGGACCTGGAAGGCCTTCCCGGGGCCCAGCGGGAAGCGGCCAGGGATCTGGCACAAAGCCGCGGGAAAGAGGGTTGGGTTTTCACCCTGGACTACCCGAGTTACCTGCCCTTCATGAAATACGCAGAAAACCGGGAACTACGCAAAAAAATGGCCCTGGCTTTCGGCAGCAAAGGGTTTCATGGCGATGCCCTCGACAACCGGGAAATCCTGCTGCGCATCGCCCGGTTGCGGTTCGAACGGGCCCGGTTGCTCGGTTACGAAAACCACGCCCATTTCGTCCTGGAGGAGCGGATGGCAAAATCCCCGGCCCAGGTCACGGCCTTCCTGAAGGAACTCCTCGACAAGGCGCTTCCCGCAGCACACCGGGAACTGGATGAATTGCAGGCCTATGCGCTGGGACGGGACGGGCTGGGCCAACTGGAAAAGTGGGATAGCGCCTTCTATTCCGAAAAACTAAAGCAGGACAAATTCGACCTGGATGAAGAGCAGCTAAAACCCTATTTCGAGCTCGACCGGGTGCTGCAGGGGATGTTTCAGGTCGCCGGGAACCTTTTCGGCCTGCGATTTGAAGCGGATCCGACCATAGAAACCTATCACGGGGAAGTACAGGTTTTCAGGGTGTTTGATGGGCAGGGGACCTTCACGGCCCTGTTCTACGCCGATTTCCACCCAAGGCCCGGAAAACGGGCAGGGGCGTGGATGACGTCCTACAAGCCACAGTTCCGCAAAGGGGGGGAAAGCGAACGGCCACATGTTTCCATCGTGTGCAACTTTACAAGGCCGACCCAGACCCTGCCCTCCCTGCTGACCTTCGACGAAGTGACCACCCTTTTCCACGAGTTTGGCCATGCCCTGCATGGCATGCTGGCCGATACCACCTTCCCAGGGCTTTCAGGCACTTCCGTTTACTGGGATTTTGTTGAACTGCCCAGCCAAATCATGGAAAACTGGTGTTATGAACCGGAAGCCCTCCGCCTATTTGCGCGCCATTACCAAACCGGGGAAGTCATCCCCGGGGAACTGGTGGAGAAAATCAGGGCGACTTCCAACTTCCAGGAAGGGATGGCCACGGTGCGCCAGGTCAGTTTTGCCCTGCTCGATATGGCCTGGCACGGGGGTGACCCCACAGG
Source organism: Robiginitalea marina (assembly GCF_024006985.1). Taxonomy (GTDB): domain Bacteria; phylum Bacteroidota; class Bacteroidia; order Flavobacteriales; family Flavobacteriaceae; genus Robiginitalea; species Robiginitalea marina. Next base: position 77,427 of record NZ_JAMXIB010000007.1, on the reverse strand, counting down.
GGTTTCCGACGTTAAGGCCCATGAAGAAAGCGCAATGGCAGGGTGCAGGCTTTATCCGGAACCTGCGGAAACCTGCATGAGCCCTTCGTTTTCACACATCTTCCAGGGCGGGTATTCCGCAGGGTATTACAGCTATAAGTGGGCGGAGGTACTCGATGCCGATGCCTTTGCCTTTTTCAGGGAACGGGGTATTTTCAACCGGGAGGTGGCGGACCGGTTCCAAAAGCATATCCTCTCCAGGGGGGGCACGGAAGACCCCATGGAACTCTATATCCGCTTCCGGGGTCGGGAACCGGAACTGGACGCCCTGCTCGAGCGGGCAGGCCTGCTGGGCAGCCCGGCCTGAAGCCGCCAGGGGCAAGCCCCGGGGACCACTATTCCCGCGGCCGGGCCCTGAGGTATTCGGCATAGCCCCCGGTGAGGTCCACTACCCGAAACCCAAGGGAATCCAGCACCCGGGCCGCATGGGCGCTTCGGACCCCGGCCTGGCAATAGAGATAGAGTTTCTGATCCCTGGAGACGGTATCCCAGTGGCGGATAAAATCATCAGCCATCCAGTCTACGTTCAAGGCCCCGGGCAGGTGGCCCTGGCTGAACTCCCCGGGGGTCCTGACATCGACCAGCAATTCCCCTGCTTTCAGGTCAGCGGCAGAGAATTCGGTGATGGGCATCTGGGTTTTTTCCTGGCAGGAAAGGACCGAAAGGCTCAGGAGCAACAAAAAAACAAGCTTTTTCATGACAACGTGCTAAGGAATTTAAAGGTACTACTAATCTTTAAAATTCCTTTAATTTAGCACCGAACCGAAGGGATGGAAAAACAGGAGTTACACCCCGATACCTGGGTAGACCGCTACGCAGATTACCTTTACCGCTATGCGCTCACCAGGGTAAACGATGAGGAGCTGGCCAGGGACCTGGTGCAGGAAACCTTTATCGCCGGCCTGCAATCCATGGGGAACTTCCAGGGCAGGGCCTCGGAACGGACCTGGCTGGTGGCCATCCTGAAGCGCAAGGTAATCGACCATTACCGGCGCGCAAATACCCATAAAGGCAGGGCAGAAGTGCGGATGGATTTTGGCACCGGCGGGGAAGAGCAGGAGTCGTGGCTGGAAGGCCAGGTGGCCGACCCGGAAAGCCTGAGGGAAAACGATGCCATTGAAAACGCCGAACTGGGCCTGGCCATCGAGCGTTGCCTTTCCCGCCTGCCCGAACGGCACGCCAGGGTCTTTACCCTGAAGTCCATACAGGGGTGGGACACGGAAGATATTTGTAAGGAACTGGGGGTAAACCCGTCTAACGTATGGGTGATCATCCACCGGGCGCGGACCGCGCTGATGGAATGCCTGGGCAGCCAGTGGTTAACGTAGTACAGCTATGATTTCATGTGATAAGGTACAGTCGATTTGCACCAAAGCCCAGTACAGGGAGGCCAGCCTTTACGAGAAGGGGCTGCACTTCATCCATACCCTCTATTGCAAGGCCTGTATTGAATTCAGCCGGAAGAATAACCAATTGAGCGGACTCCTCGATCGCACTGCAGCCAGTACGCTTTCGGAGGAGGAAAAAAAGGCCATGAAGCAGCGGCTTGGGCAGGCGCGGTAGTGCCTACCCCTTCAAAGTTCCTGGAGGCCCCTGAGCAGCAGCCACGAGATAATCGGGATCCCTTCCACCCAGAAAGAGGCGTAATATTTTCCCTGGCGTTCGGAAGCCCCGGCCAGGGCGGCCCCCAGCAGCAAACCCGTCACCGCTTTGCACAACAACTCCCCCGGGGCCGTTGAATCCTTCAACCAGGTAGCCAGCACAAAAACCAGGGCGACTGCCCAACCTGTGCGGCGGGTGGCGGCGACCCCCCAGCGCTGGGGAATAGTGCGCAGGGAAGGGGGGTCGCGCTGCAGGTCCCGTATCTCAAAGGGCAACATCAGCAGGAAAATCCACAGTATTCGCTGGAAGCCCTCGACCTGCAAATCCCACATCCCGGCCTGCAGCCTTCCCCATGCGGGAATCCAAAGGCTGGCCAGGGTCCACACCAAGGCGACCAGGAAAACCTTCAGCAACCCAAAACTCCTGAGGTTCCGGACCCCCGGCAGAAAGGGTACCGCATACAGGGCCGAAATGGCCCCGCATGCCATCAGGAGGAACCAGTAAGCCGGGGGCAGGAAAAACAGGTGGTACAGGGCCAGGAAAAGGGCCAGCAGGCTTCCGGTGATTAACGGCCTGACCCCCCCGGGCAGCCCGGGGAGGTGCTTGCCGGTTTCCACCCCGTACTTGATGGTGTTGTAAGCAGCTACACTACCCAAAAACAAAGCCCAATAATAATGCGAAGAAATCTGGAGCCCAAAGACATCCCCGGTAAAGGCGACCAGGGAAACCAGGGACAGGCTGACATGGAGGCTGGCCCTGACATACACATCGAAAAGCAGTTTGGGAAGGCGCACAAAACAAAGGTATAGAAAGTGTTCATAAGCTTTTTTTTTGGTTAAAAACTTTCCGCGGACGGGTATTCCCAAAAAGGAGGGAATCCGGGAATTAAGTGCTAATTTTGTGCACTTGTAAGCTGAATCCGCCACATCATGAATACAGACCAATTCGCCTCCAGGCATATAGGCATACGCCCCTCTGACCTGCCCCATATGCTTAAAACCATAGGGGTCAGGGACCTGGACCAACTAATAGACCAGACGGTCCCTGACGATATCCGCCTGAAAAAGCCCATGGCGCTGGATGCCCCCATGACGGAGTATGAATACCTGGTGCACATCCACCAGCTTGCAGGGGAAAACCAACTCTTCAGGACCTTTATCGGCCTGGGCTACCACCCCTGTATCACCCCCTCGGTCATCAAAAGGAACATTTTGGAAAACCCGGGGTGGTACACCGCCTATACCCCTTACCAGGCAGAGATCGCCCAGGGCAGGTTGGAGGCCCTGCTGAACTTCCAAACCATGGTCTGCGACCTGACCGGGATGGAGCTGGCCAACGCCTCCCTGCTGGACGAAAGCACCGCTGCGGCCGAAGCCATGACCATGCTCTATGACCTGAGGAGCCGCGATCAGAAGAAGAACGGTGCCCTGAAATTCTTTGTGGCCCATGATGTGATGCCCCAAACCCTGGCATTGCTGGAAACCCGGTCGAAACCCCTGGGGATAGATTTGGTGCTGGGTGACCCCGAAGATGCAGGCCTGGATCATACCTTTTACGGGGCCCTGTTGCAATATCCCTCCAGGGACGGCGCGATACACCCCCTGGCCGGCTTTATCGAAAAAGCGCATGCCCTCGACCTCAAAGTCGCAGTGGCTGCTGACCTGATGAGCCTCTGCCTGCTGGTCCCCCCGGGGGAATTCGGCGCTGACGTCGTGGTGGGGACCACGCAACGCTTCGGGATCCCCATGGGGTATGGCGGGCCCCACGCCGCATATTTTGCCACCCGCGAGGAATACAAGCGAAGCATTCCCGGCCGCATCATCGGCATGAGCCGGGACGTGGACGGCAAACCGGCCATGCGCATGGCCCTGCAAACCAGGGAACAACACATTAAGAGGGACAAAGCCACCTCCAATATTTGCACGGCCCAGGTCCTGCTGGCCGTAATGGCCGGGGCCTATGGGGTGTACCACGGGCCCGACGGGCTCAAAAAAATCGCCACCCGCATCCACCAGTTGGCGGTGACCCTGGCCGATGGCCTGGAGGCCATGGGGATCGCTTTGAAAAACCAGCATTTTTTCGACACCCTTTGCCTGGAAGCCCCTGCTGAAAAGGTCAGGGCGCTGGCAGAAGCCGCCGGGATGAATTTCCACTTTCCCTCAGCAGGGGAAGTCTGTATTTCCCTGAATGAAACCACCGATATGCAGGATGTTGAAGACATCCTTTCGGTGTTCGCCCAGGCAATGGGCAAATCCTTCGAGGGCCCTGCCCGGCCGGGTAACCGGGCCGCCATCCCGGAAGGCCTACACAGGCAGTCAGCCTTCATGCAGCAGGACGTCTTCAACCGCTACCATTCGGAAACGGAACTGATGCGTTACCTGAAAAAACTGGAGCGAAGGGACCTGGCCCTGAACCATTCCATGATCTCCCTGGGTTCCTGTACCATGAAGCTGAACGCCGCCACGGAAATGCTTCCCCTGAGCATGCCCGAATGGAGCAACATCCACCCATTTGTACCGGTGGCCCAGGCCGCCGGCTACCATAAAATGCTGCGCAAGCTGGAAGCCTACCTGACCGAAATTACAGGGTTCGCGGCCACTTCCCTCCAGCCCAATTCCGGGGCGCAGGGCGAGTATGCCGGGCTCATGCTCATCAGGGCCTACCACGAATCACGGGGGGATACCCACCGCAACGTCTGTATCATCCCGGCATCTGCCCATGGGACCAACCCCGCCTCCGCCGTCATGGCAGGCATGCGGGTGGTGGTCACCAAAACCGATGAGAAGGGGAATATCGACGAGGCGGACCTCGAGGAAAAGGTACGGGCGCACAGCGAAAACCTGGCTGCCCTTATGGTGACCTACCCGTCTACGCACGGGGTTTTCGAGTCCTCCATCCGCAGGGTTACCCGCCTGATCCACGAGCACGGCGGGCAGGTCTATATGGATGGGGCCAATATGAATGCCCAGGTGGGCCTGACCAACCCCGCGACCATCGGGGCGGACGTCTGCCACCTGAACCTTCACAAGACCTTTGCCATCCCGCACGGGGGTGGCGGTCCCGGGGTGGGCCCTATCTGCGTGGCCCCGCAATTGGCGAAATTCCTGCCAGGAAACCCCGTGGTCCCCACGGGTGGGGACTCTGCCATCCCAGCGATTTCGGCAGCGCCCTGGGGCAGCGCCCTGGTTTGCCTGATTTCCTATGCCTATATCCGCATGCTGGGGGCCGAAGGCCTGACCCAGGCCACGCGGGTAGCCATCCTGAATGCCAATTACCTGAAAGAACGCCTTCAGGAGGCCTATCCCGTCCTGTATACGGGCGAGATGGGCAGGGCAGCCCACGAAATGATCATAGACTGCCGCGATTTCAAAAAGCAGGGGGTGGAGGTTACTGACATCGCCAAAAGGCTTATGGATTACGGCTTCCATGCCCCGACTGTCTCTTTTCCCGTGGCCGGCACCATGATGATCGAGCCTACGGAAAGTGAGGGTCTCGAAGAACTGGATCGCTTCTGCGATGCCCTGCTGTCTATCCGGGAAGAAATTGCCCGGTCTTCTGAAAGCGAGCCAAACCCGTTGCTAAAAAATGCACCCCATACCCTGGAGATGGTCACTGCGGATGCCTGGGAGTATCCCTACAGCCGGCAACAGGCTGCCTTCCCCCTCCCTTATGTAGGGGAGAACAAATTCTGGCCCGGGGTACGTCGGGTCGATGATGCTTACGGCGACCGCAACCTGGTTTGCACCTGCGACCCCATTGAGGCGTATGCAGAGGCTGATGAATAACGGCCAGGCCCGTATGCGGGTACAGGCCAGTAAAACAATAGGATGTACGCACACTATCCGGAAAAGAGGTATCGGCTGACCCTGGAATTCCTCCAAAAACATATAAGCCCGGGGGCTTCCATCCTGGACCTCGGGGTGCCGAACCCCTTCTCCGAAATCATGCAGGAACATGGTTACCAGGTGGCCAATACCGGGGGGGAAGACCTCGACCTGGAGTTAGACCTGGTAAGGCAATCCGAAGCCGGGGTGGTCACTGCCTTTGAGATCCTGGAACACCTGGTGGCCCCCTTCAACGTCCTTCAGGCCATCCCCGCCGCAAAATTGCTGGCCAGCGTACCCCTAAAACTCTGGTTTGCCCCGGCATACCGGTCAAAAACAGATCCCTGGGACCGGCATTTCCACGAATTTGAGCCATGGCAATTCGACTGGTTGCTCGAAAAATCGGGATGGGAAATCAAGGATAGCCTCCAGTGGGCCCATCCGGTACCCCGGTTTGGGGTCCGGCCCCTGCTAAGGCGGTTTACCCCGAGGTATTACCTGGTTTACGCCGAGCGTTCCGGGTAACCGGCAGGGCATCCCAACCTGCCTTTTAAAGAATGTATTATGGCTTCCCCCAGGGAGAATAAAATCCTGATCATCATACCGGCCCATAACGAGGAAGCCTTTATCGGCCGGTGCCTGGAATCCTTTGCGGCTCAAACCCGCACCCCCGATGAGCTCCGGGTCGTCAGCGACCACTGCACAGACAATACCTCCGGCATCGTCCGGGGGTACCAGGAACAATATCCGTGGATCCGCCTGCTGGAACGGAAATCCTCCCCGGCGCACCAACCGGGCCCCAAGGTGGTGGAAACCTTCAGGGCCGGGCTGGAAATGGGATGGGACGGGTTTGATTTCATCGGTAAATTCGATGCCGATATCCTCCTGCCTGCACGGTACCTGGAGCAAATCCTGCAAGCCTTCCGGGAGGACCCCGACCTGGGGATGTGTTCCGGCGAACTTTATATCGAACACCAGGGGAAATGGACCTACGAACCCATTGCCAACCCCGGACACGTCAGGGGGCCCGTAAAGCTCTACTCCCGAAAGTGTTTTGAAGCTATCGGGGGGCTCAGGCCGTATATCGGCTGGGACACCGCCGACACCTTGCTGGCCCGATACCATGGGTTCAGCACCGGGACCCTCCCCGACCTGCAGGTGAAGCACCTGCGGCCCACGGGAAGCGGATACTCCCGGAAAAATGCGGCCCTGCAGGGAAGGGCCCTGTACAACCTGCGTTACGGGTGGGCCCTCAGCCTTGTGGCCAGCTTCAAAATGGGTTGGAAACGTCGTGCCCCCGCCCTGCCCTTCCTGGCCATGGCCGGATACCTGAAGGCATGGCTTACCGGGCAGGACCGCATGCTGAATAAGGCCGAAGGGGCCTATGCCCGCCACTGGCGGTGGCAGCAGGTACGCGGGAGGCTAGTCCAGGGCTTCCGCAATGGGCAGGCCGGTAGCCCCGCTGGGGAACGCCGTGCCCAGTAAGACCGCCAGGGTCGGGGCAATATCGCGAATATGGGTCCGCCGGAGCAATTCCCCCTGCCGAATCCCCTTTCCATAAAAAATCAGGGGGACATGGGTATCGTAAATCCAGGGTGACCCGTGGGTAGACCCCGTGGGGGTGTAATTGGTCGTGGCCGGGTCGGTGACCAGCAGGAGGTCCCCGGAACGCTTCTGGTGGTATCCGTTCTGCAAGATGGCAGCGATACCTTCGGTATAGTCGGCAGATCGCATCTGCGTGCCCGTGTAAACCTGCTGTATCCCGGGGTAGCCCAGCAATTCGCCTGCCAGGACCTCTTCAACTTCCCTGGGGTCGAGGTCGAGGTTGCGGATCACCTTTTGGTCGAGGAACACCTGGTTGTTGGAAATATTGCGGACAATTTCAGCATCCCCATAGGTATACCGGAGGAATTCGTTGAATTTTTTCCGGATCTCCCCCATCTCCAGATACCCGGCTGGGACCTTAAGGTCCTTCAGGTAGGCAGGTACATGCCCCGCCCCATGGTCCGAGGTGAGGAATACCGTATACTGCCCTTTCCCCACGTTTCGGTCAAGGAAAATCAACAGGCGCTCCAGGTCCTGGTCGAGCCTCAGGTAGGTGTCCTGGACCTCCCTGGAGTTCACCCCGAATTTATGGCCCACATAGTCGGTGCTGGAAAAACTGATCGCCAGGAAGTCGGTAATGATATCCGCCCCAAGGCCTTCCTCCTCTACCGCCCGGAGCGCAAAATCGAGGGTAAGGCTGTTTCCAAAGGGGGTGGGCCGAAGCAAATCGAAGTGGCCGTTCCCTTCCCATAAGGCAGGCAGGTCGTGGGGGAATACCGGGGCGGCTTCCCCCTTAAACAGGCCCTCATAGGGGACATTGTCCGGGCCGCTCTCCGCGTAGGTGTTGATCTCCTTAAGCGGTTCCCAAACCGTTTTATAGCGCGCGGCAGCCCCGGACGCATTGAACGCCTCCACCCACCCGGGTAGGTTTTCCATATAGAAGGAACTGCTGATCCACCTCCCCGCTTCGCCCCCTTCAAACCAGTAGGCGGCGTTGGCCAGGTGGCCTCCGGGCAGCGTTGCGCCCCGGTCTTTCAAAGCAACCGCCACCACCTTGGAACGCAACTGGTGGTGCAGGCGCAACTGGTCGGTAATGGTGGTGACCAGCATCCGGTGCGGGGACATTTTCCCGGCCTCCGAGGTGGTTCCAACGGCCTGTCGGTCGGGGTCGCCGGCACAATATACTTCCTTTCCGGTTTCCCGGTCGTACCAGTCGTTCCCAATAATCCCATGCACGGAAGGGGTGGTTCCCGTGTAGACGGAAGCATGTCCAGGGCCTGTGCTGGTAGGCGCATAATTGAAATGGTGGTCCCTGCAGAGGAACCCCTCCCCTACCAGGCGGCGGAAGCCCCCTTCCCCATAATGGTTCCAGAAGCGGCTCAGGTAGTCAAAACGCATCTGGTCGACCACAAGACCCACTACCAGTCGGGGCGGGTCCTGGAACCCGGGAGAGTTTCCCAAAGCTGTGCGCTCCCGCTGATTCCCCTGGCCATAAACGACCGGAATACCCGCAACGATAAAGGCCAGTGGCAACAAAAGTTTTCTGAAAGGCTTGAAGGAATTCATGTGAGAAGGGATTAACTGGCATAAAATTACATATAAGCAGTGCATTGGAAAAGCCGGTGAGATTAAATGAAGTTTAATATTCTTATTTTTACCCATGCGACCGCAACCCATTACCCCATGAATTACCTGGCCTCTATTGGAAGTTATGCCATCATGGTCCGCGAGGTGTTTAAAAAACCCACCAAGTGGCGCATCATGAAAAGCCTGATCCTCAAGGAAATCGATGACCTTATCTTCGGCTCCCTGGGCATCATCATCTTCATTTCCTTTTTTATCGGTGGGGTAGTTGCCATCCAAACGGCCCTTAACATCAGCAACCCCCTGATCCCCAGGAACCTGATTGGTTTTGCCACCCGGCAATCGGTGATCCTGGAGTTTGCCCCGACATTTACCTCCATCATCATGGCCGGCAAGGTGGGGTCTTATATTACCTCGAGTATTGGGACCATGCGGGTGACCGAACAAATCGATGCCCTGGAAGTGATGGGGGTCAATTCCCTGAATTACCTGGTTTTCCCCAAAATCGTCGCCATGTTTTTTTACCCCTTTGCAGTAGCCATCGCCATGTATATCGGTATTCTTGGGGGATGGATCGCCGGGGTATTCGGGGGGTTCAGCTCCAGTGCCGATTTTGTGGAAGGACTACAGCTCGATTTCATCCCCTACCACGTGACCTATTCCTTCATCAAATCGGTGGTCTTTGCCTTTGTAATTGCCACGGTCCCCTCCTATCATGGCTACTACATGAAAGGCGGGGCTTTGGAGGTGGGTAAGGCAGCCACGGTGTCCTTCGTCTGGACCAGTGTGGTCATCATTATCCTGAATTACGTTCTCACCCAACTAATGCTCGGTTAAAGGCCATGATAGAAGTAAAAGACCTGCATAAAGCCTTCGATGGAAGCCCGGTACTCAAGGGGATCAGCACCGTATTTGAAAAGGGGAAGACCAACCTGATCATCGGGCAGAGCGGCTCAGGGAAGACGGTGTTCATGAAGTGCCTGCTGGGGCTTATTATCCCCGACAGCGGGACCATTTGCTACGAGGGGCAGATCTACTCGCAGCTCACCCCGGAACAACAGCGCGACCTGAGGCAGGAAATGGGGATGGTGTTCCAGGGCAGCGCCCTTTTCGATTCCATGACCGTGGAAGGCAATGTGATGTTTCCCCTGGAGATGTTTGCCCGCCAATCACGTTCCGAAATGCAGGACCGGGTGGAATTCGTCCTCAGGCGGGTCAACCTGGCGGATGCCCATAAAAAATACCCCGCCGAAATCTCCGGGGGGATGCAGAAGCGGGTGGCCATAGCCCGTGCCATTGTGATGAACCCGAAATACCTGTTTTGCGATGAACCCAACTCAGGCCTGGACCCCAGGACGGCCATCCTCATCGATAACCTCATCCAGGAAATTACCCGGGAATACAATATTACCACGGTTATCAATACCCACGACATGAACTCCGTAATGGAGATCGGTGAAAAGATTGTATTCCTGAAGGATGGCATCAAAGAGTGGGAAGGCACGAACCGGGACATCTTCCGTACCGACAACGAGGCCGTAAGCAACTTTGTTTACTCTTCAGAACTCTTCAAGAAGGTTCGTCAAATGTACCTTGAAGAACGGGACTAGTCTCCGGTTTCCCGAACCCGGACCCGATCGTTTTTCAGGCGTACCCTTAGCCACTCCGAGACCTTTTCCAGGGCTTGTTGTTTCTCAGAATCCGGGAAATCCTCCTTCCATGTGACCTCAAACACCGGGATGGTGTCCGTTTTGCTGAAATCGGTCTGCAGGGTATAGGCGTATCCGAGCCCTGCCAGTCCGTCGTAATTTACCCGGGCCTCTGCCGAGATTTCCTCAAAGGGCACCATCCCCTCGGCCAGGCTGCTGACCAGGGATAGCTCCTCTTCCAGCAGGCGGATGCGCCGGTCCTTGTCGAGCAGTTCGGCTTTCTTGGACTCGTAGAGCTCATTTACGTACTGGAATTTTTGCTCACTGTCGTCACGCGCCCCCTGTACGACCTTCAGTTCGGTATTCCCCAGCTCTGAATACCGGGCCATCTGGGTTTGCCAGGTTTGTATGATGTTGTCGGGGATGAGCTCATCGCCCATGCTGACCACTTCGATGGTCGAAACACCGTCCTTTTCGTATTCGATTTGGGTCAGGTTATCCATAAAACGACCATTCCCCTGGAACTGGTAAACCCCGATGGTTTCGTTGACTAGCTGACGCGCCTGGCTGGTGAAGCGGGATTCCCTGAAGACCTGATAAAACGTATACCCCGCCGGGATCATCACGAGCAAAGCCACCAGGGAAGCAATACGCGCGGTAAAGGCCCGTTTTTTGGAATTGGCGTACCGCACCATCGGAAATCGCAGGATCTTCAGGACCAGGAAGGTGGCCAGGGCAATGAAGATGGTATTAATGGTAAAGAGGTACATGGCCCCCCCGGCGTATTCCCAGTTCCGGATGGCCAGGCCGAAGCCCACGGTACAAAGGGGCGGCATGAGGGCAGTGGCAATCGCCACCCCGTAAATGACACTGGCCATGGTCCCCTTTTTCGCCCGGGCGATCACCAGTGCAAGGCCCCCGAAAAATGCGATCAATACATCCCGAATATCCGGGGCCGTGCGCGCGAGCAGTTCAGAAGACTCATCCCGGAGCGGAAAAAAATTAAAGAACAGATAGGCAGTCAACACACTGAGAATCACCATAACGGCAAAATTCTTCAGCGACCTCCGCAGGGTAAAGATATCGTTTATGGCAATGGACATGCCTATGCCGAGGATAGGGCCCATGAGGGGGGAGATCAACATGGCACCGATGACCACGGCCGTGGAATTCGCGTTCAGGCCGACCGAGGCGATGAAAATCGAACAAATCAGGATCCACGTCGTATGTCCCTTGAAGGCGATATCGGCCACAATCGCATTCTTGGTGGCTTCCTGGTCCGTATCAGCGCGGATACTGAGCAAATCGCGAAGGAAGGCATAACTACTGCCCAAAAACCCCTTAAAGCTCCTTTTAACCTCTTCCTTCTGGTCAGCGTTGCCTTGCGGCCCTGCAACGGGATTCTCCCGATCGGTTTGTTCCATGTTCCCTTCTAAATATAATCTTCCCCAAATGCTTCCTTAACCCGGCTAACCCACTGCTTGATCTCCTGTTCCCGGGCCCGGGGCATGATGAGCAGCGCCTGTTCCGTATCCACTACAATATAGTCTTTTAACCCTTGTATTACGGCAATTTTTTTAGCTGGCAGGCGTATCATATTGCCCTGGGTATCCGCTTCGAGCACCCCGCCCCGTACCACGGCATTTGCCCCTGCATCTTTTGGGACCTTTTCGTAGAGGGAACCCCAGGTGCCCAGGTCATTCCAGTCGAAGCGGGCAGGCAGCACAAAAACCGAATCGGAGGGTTCCAAGATAGCATAATCTATGGAAATATTTTCGGCCTTCGGATAGTGCGATTCAATGAATGCCGCTTCCCCCGGGGTGTTATATACCTCCCACCCCTTCTTGAACAAAGCATACTGGGCGGGCTGGTAGCGCGCAAAAGCGGCTTCGATGGCAGCTACGCTCCACATAAAGATCCCGGCATTCCACAGGAAGTTCCCCTGCTCCAGGAAACCCCTGGCCGTAGCGTAATCGGGCTTCTCCCGAAACTGATGTACCGGCTTTAGCCCTGCCGAACCCAGGCCTTCGGGCGGGAATTCGATATACCCGAATCCGGTGTTCGGAAAAGTGGGCTGTATGCCCAGGGTACAGAGTACCGGGGCTTTGCTACAGGCGTCGAAACACTCGAGCACATCGGCCTGGAAGGCTGCTTCATCTTCTATCCAGTGGTCGCTGGGGGCCACCACCATAACCGCCTCCGGGTTCATTTTCCGGATCTTCAGGGCGGCATACAGGATACAGGGGGCGGTATTGCGCATGGCGGGTTCCGAAACCACCTGGGAAGGGTCGATGTCGGGCAACTGCTCCAGCACCAGGTCTGTATACCGGGCATTGGTCAACACCAGGATCTGGCTGGGCGGGATAAACCGGGCCAGCCTCCCGAAGGTTTTCTGCAACAGCGATGCCCCCGCCCCAAGCATGTCATGGAATTGTTTGGGGTATTCCGCGGTGCTTACGGGCCAAAACCGGGATCCGACCCCCCCGGCCATCAATACGGCGTAATAATTGTTGTTCAAGGCATGAAGATTAAAGGGTTATGTCTTTCCAAATACCACTTCCCGGGTTCCGGGGTGAAGGGGTTATCGCGCCGGGTAGTTCCGGTGCTTGCCGGGCAGCCGCTCCCGCAACGCCTTTACAGGGCCAATTTAGTGAACTTCCCGCAAAGCAGGGGCCCGGAAACGTACTCCCTGCCAACAGGGGTGACCTGCTTCCGACCGCAAACCGATTACTCATGGCGGGGGGAAAAAGGGTCGGAAACCCATTCGACCTCAGCCTGGGGTTGGAACAGGTACCATTTGCCCGAATGCAGCTCCAGGCACTGGAAGCGCTTGATTTTCCTGGGGCCTTTTCGGAAAATCCTTCCGTTGTACAGTCGGAAGGTACTTCCCTCCGGCAGTTCGAATACATAGTGCATGCCCCTGGCACGGTCATCGAATTCCCTGAGGGCCAGGGAAAGGGCCGTATCGGTGCTGCTGCTGGCTTTGGGGTTTTTGAAGTGCCTCGCCAGCAAGGGCAACAGGGATGAAGGGAAGATTTCGGGGCGCAGGAAGGGGAGCATGAGGTACTGGAAGGTATGTTTCCACTCCCTGCCATGGGGCTTAATGGCCCTTCCGTATTTCTCGAAGGCCAGCAAGTGGGCGAATTCGTGGATCAGGGTAATGAGGAAGCGGTATCTATTCCCCATGGCATTAACCGTGATCTGGTGCCCGCCCCCGGGCAGGATGCGGTAATCCCCATGGCGGGTGACCCGTTCATTGACGATTTTCAGGTGGATCCCATAGGCCTGTATGATTTCCTGACAGGGAACCACAGCCTGTTCCGGTAAATAGCGCTGAAGCACCTGGCTCATGGACACAAATGTAGAAAATTTAGGACGCCTGCCTGCAAGCTGCATAGCACAGCCCCGCCTTCGGGCGAAGGTTCCCTGTCGAAGCCTCTGCAGGTCTCAGGGGGTGGAATTGCTTACGGGAAGCACCTTTCCGTTGAAATAGGCATGGCCCTTGAGCGCAAAGTCGCGGATAAAGGCGGCCATTTCCGCCGCGCTCACCGGGGCCTTGTAACCCGGGAAAGCAGCTTCCAGCATTTCGGTCTGTACTGCCCCCAGTGCCAGCACATTAAACGCAGGCCCTTGTTCTTTGTACTCTTCAGCAAGCAATTCAGCCAGGGTAATCAATGCCCCTTTACTGGAACTGTAGGCAGATAGGCCGGGGAATTTTGCGCTTCCCTGTACCCCGCCCATCGAACTGATCATCACCACATGCCCGCCGCGCCCCATCCAGGGCAGCAGGGCCCTGGTAAGCCCGGCTACGCCAAAGACATTGACCCGGTAAAGGGCCTCAAAATCGCGGGGGGAAGTTTCCGAAAAAGGTTTGAGCAGGAGCGCCCCGGCGTTGTGGATCAGCAGGTCTACCCCGCCCCAGTGCTGCTCCACCCAAAGGGCGGCACGCTCCAGGTCTTCCCCGAGGGTAATGTCGAAGGGCCATGCCGAAACCCCGGAAAGGCCAAGGGCGGTTACCGGCTTCTCATTGCGCGAAAGCGCCAGTAACTGGTGACCGGCGGTGGCGAACTCCCTGACGAGTTCCAGGCCGATGCCGCGGCTAGTGCCTGTGATGACTACCTTTCCCATATCAATTCCCTTTGATTTCACGCTCCCCGGCATCGGCAATACTCCGGATTACGGGGGCCATGCGGTTTACCAGGGCGGCCATGTGGACAAAATCCATCCGTGAGGCCTCATCCCCGGCCTGGTGGTAGTAGGCGTAGTTCTGAAAATCAAAGGTGGAAAAGGTATGGGAAGGAACGTTGAACTCCTCGAAAAAAGCATAATTGTCAGACCGCTGGAAGAGGTTGTATTCCCGCGCAGTCTCCAGGAAACCCACCAAGTCTGCCCCGCCATAGGCATTGCAAATCCCGGCCAGGTTTGACCGTTCGAAGCCGGTGAGGTAAACCAGGTAATCCCGGCCGGACATCGGCACCCCCGTCATCTCGAAATTGAGCATGGCGTACAGGTCTATGCCCCGTTCCTTGAGCACCCTGGCCAGATGGCGGGAACCCAACAGGCCCCGCTCTTCCGCACTGAAAAAGGCAAAGATCAGGCTTCTGCGGGGTGCCCCCTGCCCGGACAAAATCCGTGCCAGCTCCAGGACTGTGGACGTGCCACTGGCATTGTCATTGGCGCCGTTTGCAATGGCATCCCCATCTTTCGGGGGCAGCAGGCCAATATGGTCATAATGCGCCCCGATCACCAGGTATTCGTCCTTCAGCTCCGGGTCCGAACCTTCCAGGACCCCTACAATATTATAGGCCACTTCCTTGCTGTTGGAGAGGGTGTCCCTGTAGGTCTGAAAGTAGGGACTTATGCCGAATTCCCGCATCTTTGCCTCGAGATAGGCCGCTGCACGTTCAATACCTTCCGAACCCGTGTCGCGTCCCTGTAGTTCATCGGAAGCGAGAAAATGCATCATGGTGCTGATCCGCGAGGAGTCGCTCTCGGCCGGTTTGCCCGCCACAGCCTCAGGGCCCGGGCGGTCGGATCCGGTACCCGATGATTTCAGGGCACCGCAGGACCCCAAAACCAAGGCCAAAAGGGCTATGCCCAAAAGGCCTGCCTTGCCTTTACCGCGAAATCCGCGGTCCCTTCCTGGATTTAGTTCGGCGGCCCACATCAGGCGAGCATGGTTACCGGATACTCGAGATAGGCCCTCAGGGTTTGCAGGAACTGTGCCCCGGTAGCCCCGTCGACCGTACGGTGGTCACAGGCCAGGGTGACCTTCATGGTATGCCCTATGCGTATTTCCCCTTGCTTAACCACCGGCTTTTCCACTATGGCGCCAACGGACAGGATGGCGGAATTGGGCTGGTTGATGATGGAGGTGAATTCCTGAATGCCGAACATCCCCAGGTTGGAGACGGTGAAGGTACTGCCCTCCATTTCGGCAGGGGTCAGTTTTTTGTTCCGGGCACGACCCGCCAGGTCCTTTACGGCAGCCCCTATCTGGGTAAGGGTCATCTGGTCGGTAAAGCGCAATACCGGAACCACCAGGCCTTCTTCAACGGCGACCGCCACCCCGACATGGATGTGCCGGTTATACCGGGTGGTGTCGTTGTTCCAGGTGGTATTGACCTGCGGGTGTTTCCTCAGGGCCATGGCACAGGCCTTGACCACCATATCGTTAAAAGACACTTTCGTGTCGGGGAGTTCGTTGATCTGAGCCCTTGAGGCCATGGCCTGTTCCATATCCACTTCAATAGTGAGGTAGTAGTGGGGAGCACTGAACTTGGATTCGGCCAGTCTGCGGGCGATGACCTTGCGCATCTGTGAGTTCTTCACTTCCTCGGCATGTTCTTCGCCTGCAGGCACAAAAGCCTCCACGGACGATCCGGTGGCTTCAGACACGGCTGCAGGGGCAGGGGCTGCCGTTTCCCTTGCAGGGGTGAAATTCTCGATATCCCTCCTGACGATCCGGCCATGGTCCCCGCTACCGGTTACCTGCCTAAGGTCAATTCCCTTTTCCTCTGCCATTCTCCGTGCGAGGGGCGAAACAAAAATCCGGTCCCCGCCTTCCGTTTCCCGGGCGGCTTCCCCGGGTTGCGCGACAGGGCCATCAGGTTTGGCAGGCTCTGGCTCGGTTTGCTGTGCCTCCGGTTTTCCTTTTCCGGGGGCCGCGTTGAGCACCGCAGACACATCGGTGCCCTCAGGCCCGATAACTGCCAGCACGGAATCCACCGGAGCAGACTCCCCTTCCTGTATGCCGATGTGCAGGAGCGTCCCGGAGTAAAATGACTCGAACTCCATGGTCGCCTTATCGGTCTCTATTTCGGCCAGGATATCTCCTTCTTCCACTTTATCCCCGACTTTTTTGAGCCAGGAAGCCACAGTTCCTTCCTCCATGGTATCGCTCAGGCGGGGCATGGTAATGATTTCCACCCCTTCCGGGAGCCCGGCAGGGGAAGACGGTACCGGGGGAGCGGCAGGCGGCTCCTCCGCGGCAACCGGGGCAGGGGTTTCCCCGGCCGGCTTTCCGCCGAGCAGGGAAGCGATATCCTCACCTTTCTCCCCGATGATGGCCAGCAGGGAATCTACCGGGGCACCCTCCCCTTCCTGTATCCCAATATGGAGCAGGGTACCGGAATGGAACGATTCAAACTCCATGGTTGCCTTATCGGTCTCGATTTCAGCAAGGATATCCCCTTCCTCTACGGTGTCCCCTACCTTCTTGAGCCATTTCGCCACGGTTCCTTCTTCCATGGTATCGCTAAGCCTGGGCATTGTGATAATCTCAGCCATTTGCCTTTTAATTATAATTTATGTTCGAGGAACGGATAGTCTTCCTGTTCGTAAACCGTGTCATACATTTGCTCTTTGGGCGGGTATGGGGAATTCTCTGCGAACTCTTCACATTCCTTAACCAACTCCTGCACGCGCTTGTCGATCTGGCGGATTTCCTCTTCGGTAGCGTATTTTTTTTCCAGTATGGTTTCCCTCACCGTGGTGATCGGGTCGATTTTCTTGTACTCTTCCACTTCGTCCTTGGTCCGGTAATGCTGTGCGTCCGACATGGAATGCCCACGGTACCGGTAGGTCTTGGCTTCCAGGAAGGTCGGCCCTCCACCGCTCCGGGCGCGCTCAATGGCCTTGCTCAGCTCCTGCGCCACCGCCACCGGGTCCATGCCGTCAACCGGGCCGCAGGGCATTTCATAGCCCAGGCCGAGTTTCCAGATTTCCGTGGAATGGGAGGTCCTGGCCACGGAGGTCCCCATGGCATATCCATTGTTCTCGCAGATAAACACTACGGGCAGCTGCCAAAGCATGGCCAGGTTGAACGCCTCGTGAAGGCTTCCCTGCCGCACGGCCCCGTCACCCATGTAGCAAAGGGTCACGGCATCCCTGCCAAAATACTTGTCGGCAAACGCGAGGCCCGCCCCCAGGGGGATTTGCCCCCCCACGATGCCATGTCCGCCATAAAAATGATGTTCCTTGGAAAAAATGTGCATGGACCCCCCCATCCCTTTGGAGGTCCCGGTAACCTTCCCGTAGAGCTCCGCCATGACCTTCCTGGGGTCTACCCCCAGGCCAATGGGCTGTACGTGGTTCCGGTAGGCCGTGATCATGCGGTCTTTCCCAATTTCCATGGCGTGCAGGGACCCGGCCAAAACAGCTTCCTGCCCGTTGTAGAGGTGCAGGAACCCCCTGACTTTCTGCTGGATGTATACGGCGGCGAGCTTGTCCTCAAACTTGCGCCAGAAAAGCATGTCCTCGTACCATTTAAGGTACACTTCCTTGGTGACTTTTTTCATGAAGGCCTTTTTACTGTCTGAATGGTTGCGGGGAATAGCGCAGGATGGCCAGCCCCCGGGGTCGAGGAGCAAAAATACACATTAAATCATTCAGGAAAAAAAAATGGGGGCCAAAGGGGAGGGGCTGTTGTGGCCCGCCTTTAAGTCAGGCAAGAAAGCTCCCGTCAAAACCCAGCGGCAAAAGGGCCGCTATGGAGGGGCACACATACACCATACCCCCGTGACCCTGTAAAACCAGGCGTATAGGATACCCCTGCCGCTGCTCGTATTCCAGGAGGGATTGCCGGCAATTCCCGCAAGGCGCCGCCGGGACTTTCAGGGGTTTAGTCCGCCCGGAAGCGCTTATGGCTATGGCCTTTATCCCAACCCCCGGATACAGGGCTGCGGCATGGAAAACCGCCACCCTTTCGGCACAAAGCCCAGAAGGAAAGGATGCATTCTCCTGATTATTCCCCAAATGGATATGGCCTGAATCCATGCGGACAGCAGCCCCCACCTGGAACCCCGAATACGGGGCATAGGCTGCATCCCTGGCCTGCCTGGCCCTGACGAGGAGCTCCCGGTCTTCCGGGGAGAGTCCGTCCTCATCAGGGTATACCTCCAGTTCAAAAGAGATTTTGCGTTTTTCCATGGATTAAAGATACGCAAAGCTGCCGACCGGCCAGAAAAAAACCCGCCGGCAGGCAGGTTTTAAAACAGCGGGAGTGCCCGGTTAATCGTTGTAAAATTGCTCCCCCAGGTTGAAGGTCAGAGAAAACCGGAGGGTATTCTCGAGGGGGTTGCGGACCTGGGCCGTAGAAAACAGGTACGACAGGTCTATCTGCGCATTGTTGTACTTAAAGCCGGCCCCCAGGCTGAAAAACTTCCGGAAGCCTTTCTCTTCACTTTCATTGAAATATCCGGCCCTCAACATAAAGGCTTCCCGGAACACATACTCTGCACCCAGGGCCCAGGTAACCTCTTGCAGCTCTTCGCTCAGGCCATCCGGCGCGTCCCCGAACGATTTAAAGACCCCTTCGAGGAAGCCGATTTGCTGGTATTCCTGGTTGTCCTCGGAGTCGAGGATGCCATTCCCATTAAAATCCTGGGGGGTGGGCACCAGCAATTTGTTGAATTCAGCCTTCAGGGACAGGGTATTGTCCATGTCGAAAATAAAATCGAATCCCCCGCCAAGGCCGAGGTTGGTCGGGAGGAAGTTCTCCTGTCCCCCGTCATCATACTTGATCTTGGGGCCCAGGTTGGAGATATTGAAGCCCCAGGTCCACCGGCCGTCAAAATTCTGATAGGCCTTTTCGGGCCCACGATAATATCCGGCAATGTCCACCGCGAAGGTATTCCCGTTTTGCACCGCGTTCCCCAATTGGGGGATTTCCAGGTTGGAACTGATAAAGCGCCCGGCAACGGCCATGGAAAAGCGGTCGCTGAGCTTCAGGGCGTAAGACCCGTCAATGGCCAGCTCATTCGGCTTGACCAGGGTCCCGGCTTCCTCGAAAGAGTTCCGCAATTCAATCTCCCCAAGGGTAAAATACCGGATGGAAACTGCAAAGGCACTGCGCTCGTTGAGCTTATTATAGAAACTGCCGTTAAGCAGGGCTATATCCGTGATTATGCTCTCCAGATAGGGGGTGTAGCTGATCCCGATCCCCGTTTTGCGTTCCGCAAAAGCGAACTTTGCCGGGTTCCACTGCTGGGAGAAGGCATCGACGGAAGTCGCGACCCCCAGGTCGCCCATCCCCGAGGAACGGGCATCAGAGGCAATGGTCAGAAAGGGCACCGCTGTGGTGATGACCCGGTCTCCTTCCTGGGCCAGGGTACGGGCCGAAACGAGCAGGAGAAGGATTATGACTGTTTTTTTCATACTTCTTCAAAGATGGTTTCAAAATTCAAAAATGGAACTAAAACCACAATAACTAAAAATTATCCGACGTATTGTAGAGTAACGCCATTATCCTGACGATGGTATGCCATAGTATATAAATTATTAAGAGAAAAAGGAAAACCATGGTAGCAGAGCAGGTAATGCATTGTGTAACAAGCCTAGTAAAAACACCCTTCGGGCAAACCCTTCCCTAATTTTGGGCCCATTTTATACTAGAAGCCGGGATTCCCCGTTATGATTGCAAACCACCCGGGTTCTGCCCCCTGAAACCAGGGCGGCATTTTTTACCGGACCACAAAATATTATGGGTTTTAAGCCGTTTAAGTAGCCGAAAAGCAATCGTTCTAAAAGCAATCCAGGCCCCCCGGGGCCCGGAGCGAAACCAAAGTCCTAAATACAAATGAAACAAAGACGTATCACCTCATTCGTTGCCGCGGCCCTGGCCATAGGTTCCCTGAGCATGCAGAGTTGCAAGAAATCTTCGGGGTCCAAGGATGTTTCCCGGGCCACCGGCTGGAAAATCAATGCCAAGGAAGGAGGGTTCCAGTACAATTCGGATTTCAAGGAACAGGAAACCGCCCCGGGCCTTGTGTTTGTTGAAGGCGGGACCTTTACCAAGGGAAAAGTGCAGGATGACGTGATGCACGACTGGAACAACACGGCAACCACCCAACACGTTCAATCCTTTTATATGGACGAAACGGAGGTGACCAACGTGATGTACCTGGAATACCTCGATTACCTGAAAAGCGTTTACCCGCCGGAAGATCCGAGATACACCAACATCTATGAAGGGGCTTTGCCCGACACCCTGGTGTGGAGGAACCGCCTGGGCTTCAATGAAACCATGACCAATAACTACCTGAGGCACCCCGCCTATGCCGAATATCCGGTAGTGGGGGTCAACTGGGTACAGGCTACCCAATTTGCCGAATGGCGTACTGACAGGGTCAACGAAGCCATGCTGGAACGGGAAGGATACCTGGCTGAAGATGTAAAATACCGCGCCATGAACGGCGAAATAGGCGGAACCTTCAGCACGGAGGCCTACCTGAATAACCCGAAATCCGTTTACGGGGGGCAGATCGATACCCTTATGGGAAAAATGCAAAAGGATTCCATGCCTACTTTCGCCAAGAGGAGTACGGGGATCATCATGCCGGAATACAGGCTCCCCACGGAAACCGAATGGGAATATGCCGCCCAGGCCCTTGTGGGTTCAAGGGAATACAACAACTACCGGGGACGGAAAAAATATCCCTGGGAAGGCGATTACACCCGGAGCGGCCAGCGCGTTGGCCGGGGTGACCAACTCGCAAACTTCAAGCAGGCCAAGGGAGACTACGGCGGGATTGCCGGATGGTCCGACGACGGGGCCGATATTACCGCCCCTGTAAAATCCTACAAGCCCAACGACCACGGGCTGTATGACATGGCCGGCAACGTGGCCGAATGGGTAGCGGACGTATACCGTCCCATAGTGGATGACGAAATCAGCGATTTCAACTACTTCAGGGGGAACGTCTTCATGAAAAAAGCCATAGGCGAAGACGGCAAGGTGAAAGTGCTTCCGCAGGACGAAATCGTCTACGATACCCTGCCAAACGGGAAGATTGTGGCCGTGAATATGCCAGGGGAAGTAAAGATGATACCCGTTGATGAGGAAGACACCTACCTGCGGACGAACTTCGCCGAGAGCGATGCCCGCGGATACCGCGATGGGGACCCCGGGTCTTCCAGGTTCTTCGACCGCTTCAGCGATGAGGAAGACGAGCGGAAAATGTACAATGCCCCCAGCCATACGATCGAGCGCGATGAGGAGGGCAACCTGGTCAGGGAATACGACAAGAGCAACTCCCGCACCTCCCTGATCAATAACGAAGTACGGGTCTACAAAGGCGGTTCCTGGCGCGACCGGGCCTACTGGCTCGACCCGGCCCAGAGAAGGTACCTGCCCCAGTATATGGCCACGGACTACATTGGGTTCCGCTGTGCCATGTCCAGGGTGGGCTCCAAGTCCAAGGACAAGAACAAAACGGTACGCGGTAAAAAAGTGAGGAAATAAATTTCCCCTCCCGCGGTAAAAAGCCCCGACTTCTGGTCGGGGCTTTTTATATTTACGCCATAGCCGTTATTTGCGCCATGAGCCTTGAAGAGATTTACACCCTGTTCCTGAAACATCCCGGGATAAGCACCGACAGCAGGCATATCGTACCCGACAGCCTGTTCTTTGCCTTAAAAGGAGAAAACTTCAACGGGAACCATTTTGCCGAAGACGCCCTGGCCAAGGGGGCGGCCTATGCCATTGTGGACGAAGCGCCCCCGGCCCCGTCCGACAGGGTGATCGTGGTGGCAGATGCCCTGAAATGCCTGCAGGACCTGGGAACCCACCACCGGAGGCAGTGCAGGGCCACGGTGATTGCCCTTACCGGAAGCAACGGCAAGACCACTACCAAAGAATTGATTGCCGCGGTCCTCGGGCGCAAATACCGCACCCTGGCCACGGCAGGGAACCTGAACAACCATATCGGGGTACCCCTCACCTTGTTGCGCCTGCAGGCCGATACCGAGATGGCAGTGGTGGAAATGGGCGCAAACCACCAAAAGGAAATCGCCTTTTTAAGCGGGCTGGCCGAACCCGACTACGGCTATATCACCAATTTCGGGAAAGCGCATCTTGAGGGCTTCGGCGGGGTGCAGGGGGTCATCAAGGGGAAAAGCGAATTGTACGACTACCTGATTTCCGCTGGCAAATCGGTTTTCTTCAATGCAGACGACCCCATTCAGTGCGAGAAATTGCAGGGTTACGCCAACAAATCCGGCTTCAGCACCCACGATCCGGGCCACTACAGGGTCGAAAACCTGGGGGCTGCCCCTTTTGTCACCCTGAAGGTGGAGGATACCCGCATACAGTCTCGCCTGAGCGGGGGATACAACTTCAGCAATTGCGCCGTTGCCGCCCTGATCGGGCATCATTTCAATGTGCCCCTTCCTTTGGTCAGGGACGCCATAGAGACCTACCTGCCCCAAAACAACCGTTCCCAATTGCTGACCCGGGGAGGGTTGGAGATCATTTTGGACGCCTACAATGCCAACCCCAGCAGCATGGGGGCTGCCCTTGAGCACCTGGCCTCCCTTCCCGTAGCAAATAAAGTGGCCATTCTGGGTGATATGTTCGAACTGGGGGATGATGCAGGCAGGGAACACCAGGCAATCGCAGACCTGGCCCTCGAACTGGGCCTGGAAAACGCCTACCTGGTGGGCAGGGAATTTTCCGCAACAAAATCGCCTTTCCGCACTTTTGAAAGTTTTGAGGCCCTGGCCGATTACCTGAAGGCAAATTCCATACAAGGACCGGCAACCCTGCTGATCAAGGCCTCACGAGGGATGGCCCTGGAGCGGCTGCTTGACTACCTCTGACCCGACACAGAATGGCTGAAGCCACCAGGCGCAAACCCCAAAAAAAATGCTTTTATAAACGGCCAATTTTTCCGATCTTGCGCTCCCTTTCCGGGATATTAGCTCAGTTGGTTTAGAGCGCTGCCTTGACAGGGCAGAGGTCACTGGTTCGAATCCAGTATGTCCCACATCACTCAGAAAACCCACGGCTAAAGCCGTGGGTTTTTCCATTTCAACCGAATCCGAGTTTACTCGGAGATGAGGGAGAAATGGAAAAAAACACAAGGCCCGCATGGGCCTGTGGGTTTTCGTTTTCTAATTGCAGCAGCGGGACCGGTCTGGATCACTGACCCCGATAGTTATCGGGGGAAGTAATCCAGAAGTTGGGCCGGAGGAAATGATACGCCGGCCGTTCGCGCCAGCGAATGGGCGGGTTTTCTAATTGCAGCAGCGGGACCGGTCTGGATCACTGACCCCGATAGTTATCGGGGGAAGTAATCCAGAAGTTGGGCCGGAGGAAATGATATGCCGGCCGTTCACGCCAGCGAATGGCGGGTTTTCCAATTGCAGCAGCGGGACGGGTCTGGATCACCCACCCTAACCAAAATTTTTTCGGTTTCCCACTGAATTCCCCCCTGTCCTGACGTGGATCATTTCCCTGGCCAAAAGGCCTTTATATCTTCGGGGTGATCAAAAAAACCTATTGTCTAACCTTAAAAACCCCATTTATCATGACCTTAGTTAAGTTTAACAGAAGGCCATTCGGAAGCCTGATCACCCGGGACTTCTTTGATATGGAGAACTTCTTCGACGACCGCATGTGGAAAGGCGGGCTGATGGAAACGGACTTCTGGAACGGAAAAACCGTGGAACCAGCACTAAACATCAGGGAAACCGACGACCATTTTGAAATAGAACTGGCTGCACCGGGGTTCTCGAAAAAAGACTTTGAGGTGACCATCGAAGACGGATTCCTCAACATTTCTGCCAAAAAAGAATTCACCAAAGAGGAGAAAGAAGAGGAGTACACCCGTAGGGAATTTAACTATTCCGCTTTCGAAAGATCCCTGCAACTTCCTGAAACCGTTAAAGAGGAAGAAATTAAAGCCAGGTACAACGACGGTATCCTGCGCTTTAAATTGATGAAAAGGGAGGAAGCCAAGAAGAGGCCTCCCAAAGTGATTGAAGTAGGCTGAAAAGCCCTTCGGTCCGGGACCCCGTATCTGAGGATGCCTTGTGGATATCCCCGGATACGGGGCTTTTTTATTCCTTTTTCCCGGGAAGAAGCCCCTCGGGGGCATCCTTCAATTGTTTTCGGGCTTCGCGATACCCGAGCTCGTATATGGTATCGAGGTCCTTCTCCATAAAAGTGCTGAATTTGCGCAATTTCCTGGGATAGATCAGCAGGTCGCACAGCTCGAACTTGGCGATAGAATCCGTGGCCGTCTTAATTTTTATGACCCGTTCCAGGACTGTAATGGAGTGCTTGATATCTGCCTTGCCCACTTGTTCGAAGGGATTCACATATACCCCAATCACCACGTCGGCGTCGTCACGAACCAGATCGGCGGGAAAGTTGTTCATGACCCCCCCGTCTACATAGTAGCCCTCCCCGATCTCCACAGGCGCAAAAACCCCAGGGAACGCGGCGGATGCCAGCAGGGTTGCGATCAATGGGCCTTCGGTGAAAACCTTAAGTTCTCCCGTCAGGATATTTGTCGCCGTAACCCGCATTGGGATTTTGAGGGAAGAAAAGTCATCCTCCGGGAGGTGCTTTTTCAGGGTCTCCCGGAAATTCTCAGGGTCCACCCAGCCGGGTTTCCCAAAGGCGTAATTGCTGAAACTCAGCAATTGCAACCCCTTGAACAATTTGAGCATTTCCTCTGTCGTGGTACCCTGCGCATAGAGGGCCCCTATAACGGCCCCTGCGCTGGTGCCGGCAATGAGGTCAGGGGTCAGGCCCCATTCCTCAAGGGCCCGAAGCACCCCAATGTGGGCAATCCCCCGATATCCGCCGCCGGAAAGGACTAAAGCTGTCTTCATAGGTGCGAGTATACGAAAATCCTGAATTAAATGCCTAAATTTAGGGAAATCCGTTGCCCCTTAGCTGACGGTTGTCATAAAATGGGAAGCCCCGTACCGACTACCTTTGAGGGTGCCGGTAAAAGGGCCCTGGCAGCCCGGCAATAACCCTTGGAAAGGCCGGTTTCAGCGGTCAGGAAAACCTATGGCCCCTGCCCCGGGGTATCGCTTAAGCGAACAACCCCGAAAAGTATACGATAAGAACATGGACCCTACCCAGGTACATCCCTCGCATTTGCTTCCCCTGTTTCAGGCTACGGGGGAAGCTGTACTGCTTATAGACCGCAAGGGCCAGATCCGAATGGGGAACCCTGCGGCGGCCAGGCTCTTCGGAACCACCCCTGAAGGCTTTGATGGCCGGGCAGTTTCGGAATTCATCCCCGGGGGAATCCCCGGCGAAAAGCTGGAAGGGGATCAACCCTTTACCCTTCCCTACCCGGGCCAACCCCCGGGATCAGCGCTTATGCAACTGCAGGTGGAAGCACACGCCACGGGAACCCGGGGCCTATGGCTCCTGCTCCTGAAAGCAATCGGGGCCGTTCCCGGTCAGGGCCAGAAAGCGCTCCTGAAAGAAGAAAGAATTAAAACAGATGCCCTGCTGGAGGCCATCCCGGATACCATCCTCATGATGGATTTCCACGGAAACCTCCTGGATTTTTATCCCCCCCTGGGGTCGGGATTCCTTTCAGGGGAAACCCTGGTTAAGGGACGTACCCTGGCTCAATTCCTCCCTTCACGGGTAATGGACCGGTTTTATGCTGCCATGGAGCAGGTGATGCAAATAAAACAGCCGCAGCAACTGGATTTCTCACTTACCGCCGGAGCAACCCGATTTTATGAGGCCCGGTTGGTTCCCATGAATGACCTTAGGGTTCTGGCCATAGTTCGGGATGTCTCCCTGCAGGTGCGCAGCCAGAAAGCCCTGCTCAGGGAAAAAAGACGGTTGCAGAGTTATCTCGATTCGGCCGCGTCTATGTTCGCAGTGATCCGGCCCAACTTTGAAATCGTCCTGGTCAACCAAAAAGTTTGTGAAGTGCTCGGGTATTCACGTGATGCGCTGCTGGGCAAGAACTGGCTTTCGTTCCTGGGGAGCCCCTCCGAGGGGAAACGGCTCAGGATCCTCTTCAGGAGCACTATGGAAGGGCGAAGTGAACTGACCGAGTATTTTGAAAGCCACATGGGCACCGGCAAGGGAAAAAAACGGTTGATCCGCTGGCGGAATGCCCTGTTGAAGGATCCTGATGGAACCATTACGGGGCTTATCTGCTCAGGGGCAGATATTACCGAACAAAGGATCATGGAGCGGGAGCTCCTCGACAGCGAAGCCAGGAACCGGGCTATCCTGAAAGCCATCCCCGACGTGATCCTGATCCATGGCCCCAGGGGAAAAATTCTGGATGTGAAAGCCCTGGAAACGGAAGACCCCTTCTGGAGCCCTGAAACCCTGGAGGGAAAATTGGTTTCGGAGTGCTTTCCGGAAACTATTGCGAAACCTATGCAAACCTGCATCCGGCAATGCATGGAAGAGGGAAAAACAACAAACCTTGAATTCTCCCTCGACTCTGAACTGGGGCGCCGATGCTTTGAAATCCGATATGCCCCGGCCGGAACCGGCCAGGTTTTGGGGGTGGCCCGCGACATTACCCGGGCCCGGTCGACCCAAAGGGTGCTGGACCTGAGAAACCGGGCGCTGGAAGCCGCCGGGAACGGGATCCTGATTTCCGACGGCAGCCAACCCGACAACCCGGTAATCTACTGCAACGAGGCCTTTACGAAAATTACCGGCTATCCCAGGGAGGAGGTCATTGGGAAAAACTGCCGCTTCCTGCAGGGCGACGACACGGAACAGGCAGCGATTGAAACCATCCGCAAAGCCTTGAAAGAAGGCGGCCCTTCAAGGGTGGTGCTCAGGAACTACCGCAAGGATGGAAGCCTCTTCTGGAACGAACTGACCATAACCCCCATCCTGGACGAAACCGGGAAGGCCACCCACTTTATCGGGGTCCAGAACGACGTCAGCGAGCTCATCTTCGAGGGGGAACGCAAAGACCTGGTCCGCAACATCCTGGAATCGATAACCCAGGACCTGCCCCTGGAGCAGTGTGCAAACGCCATCCTGAAATTGCTGGGCAGCCGCCTTCCCCGCCTGGGGGTGCAGCTGTGCCTCACGGTCCCGGAAACCGATATGCTCCAACCCATCGGGAGCCAGGGGTTGGCCCATTCCCTGGAAAGGCACCTTCAACAAGTCTCCCTCCGGGAAGATTCCGGCCGTCCCTGTCGCGAGGCCACCCTAACCAAAAAAGCGGTATGGCTCAGCGACCTCCGGGACATCCCGAAACCCGGCCCCTTCCTGATAGCGCTTGAAGAAGCCGGGTATCGCAGCAGTTGGTCCTACCCGGTTTTGTCCTCCGAAAAAATGGTGCTTGGCACCTGTACTTTTTTCAGCAAAACCCCCGGAAAGCCTGGCAAAGAGCACGAAGAGTTAATCCTGGATGCACTGCAACTGGCAGGGTTAGCGATCGAGAGGCACCTGACCCGCCAGCGGCTGGAAGCGAGCCAGCAAAAACTGGAAAAATACGCCAAGAACCTGGAGCGGGACGTCGCCGAGCGCACCCGGGAAGTAGAATCCACCGTACAGCAATTGCTGAAAACCAACCTCAGCCTGGAACAGCAAATACGGACCACGCAGGAGGCAGAAGACCGCGCCCTGGCCAGCGAATCACTCTTTGCTGCCATTGCGAGGAACTTCCCCAAAGGCGTCATTATGGTCTTCGACCAGGCACTCCGTTACCTGCACCTGCAAGGGGAAGAGCTGGACCGCCTGGCGTTGGACCGCTGGGACTTCGAAGGCATGTCCCTGAGCGATACCCCCGGCCTCTCCCCGGCCCAGGTATCGGACCTGGCCTCAAAAATCGGGAACACCCTGGAGGGCCGGCACCATTCCTTTGAATTCCAGGTGGGGGAAAATATTTACGACGTGAATTCCTCCCCCCTGCCCATGAGGGAAGGAAAGGGCTCCGCCCTGTTGGTCTTCAGCAACATAACCGAGCATAAAAAGGCGGAAAAGGAGCTGCTAAGGGCCCTGCAGATCGAGCAGGAACTCAACGAGTTGAAATCGCGCTTTATCTCCATGGCATCCCATGAATTCCGCACCCCGCTCAGCGCCATTCATTCCTCAGCCATCCTTATCGGAAAGCAGAATGAACCCGGCAAGGAGGAAAAGCGTCTAAGGTACCTGAACCAAATCAAGAACAACGTCAGGAACCTGGTGGTCATCTTGAATGACTTCCTGTCGCTGAGCAAGCTGGAGGAAGGAAAAATGAGCTGCGACCCGGTCCGTTTCGACCTGCTGGAGCTCATCCGATCCGTGCTGGAAGAACTGGAAAGCAGCCTCAAGGTAGGCCAGCATTTCGTGGAGGAGGTGGCCGTGGGATCGCTGATGGTAACCCTCGACCCGAAACTCATGCGCCATATCCTGCTGAACCTCCTTTCAAATGCCATCAAGTATTCCCGGGAAGACAAGGTGATTTTTATCCATATCCACTGCGAGGGCGATTCCCTGACCATTTCCGTGAAAGACGAGGGTATGGGCATCCCTGAAGCCGAGCAGGACCAGCTGTTCCAGCGGTTCTTCCGCGCCGGGAACGCCATTAACATCCCGGGCACCGGCCTTGGACTGCACATCGTTAAACAATATACCGAACTGATGGGAGGGACGATTTCCTTCCAAAGCCGGCTCCATGAGGGGAGTACCTTCCACCTGCACCTGCCGGTGCACCTAAACCAAAAGGCAGATGAAGAAAATTCTGATCATTGAAGACAACCAGGACGTACGCGAAAACACCGCTGATTTGCTGGAACTGGCGCACTACCAGGTTGTAACCAGCCCCGACGGGGCGTCCGGGATTGAAAAGGCCAGAAACCTGGCCCCGGACCTGATTATCTGCGATATCATGATGCCGGGTATCGACGGATACCAGGTACTGGAAACCCTTCAGCGGGAAGAACGGACCGCCAAAATCCCCTTTATCTTCCTTTCGGCGAAAGCGGACCGGACCGATGTGCGGAAAGGCATGAACCTCGGGGCAGACGACTACCTGACCAAACCCTTCGAAGAACATGAACTGCTGGAAGCTGTCTCCACACGCCTCAAAAAGCACGAATTCTTCCAGAGGGAATTCAGCAGGGACCTGCGGGGGATCAATGAATTCTTGCAGGAGGCCTCGGCCTACCTCAACCGGGAAGCCATTGAAAAAACCTACTACTCCAAAAACTACAAGCCCCGGGAAATCCTGTTTATGGAAGGCAATGCCGCCCACCACCTCTTTTTCCTCAAAAGCGGGCTGGTAAAGACCTACAAATCCACCGAAGGGGGCAAGGAACTGGTCACCGGGATCTGCCAGGAAGGGGAATTCGTCGGGCAATTGTCGATGCTGAACCCCAACAACACCTACCTGGAGACCGCCACCATCATCGAACCCTCCGAAATCTACAGCATCCCCAAGGCAGACTTCGTACACCTGCTGGAGGAGAACCGGGAAGTTTCTCAGAAGTTCATCGAGTTGATTTCCAGCGACCTGATCGACGCCCAGCAGCAGCTGGTGAACCTGGCCTATTCGCCGGTCAGGCAGCGGCTGGCCAGGGCCCTGCTCAAATTACAAAGGGCTGGCCTGATTCAAAACGAAACAAAAGAAGGCATCGATATTGCCCGCGAAGATCTGGCGGGCATGGTCGGCACAGCTACGGAAACCGCGATCCGGACGCTCTCGGAACTCAAGGAAGAAGGGGTCATTGGAATGGGGAAATCGCGCCGGATTCTCATCCTCGATCGCAAACGGCTGGAACAAATCGCTGCTTTCGGCTAAGCCGCCGGGGGCAGCTCAGGCCGCAATTTCTGGCGCATGCCCCTGAGGCGTCGCAAGAGCCAGCCGATGGCCGCGTTGGTAAGGGCTGGCTTTACGGCCTGCGTCCAGAGGCTGCTCGCGATCTGCACCGGGCTTTCCCTCAGTTGAAGCCTTAAGCGGTTCATACTGAGTTGCCGCTGCACCCGGAGCAGCTCCAGTTGCGCGTCGATCTCTTCGAAAGAGGAAAACTTCCTTTTCATGCGATTACAATTCATCAAAATACAAATCCGAAAAATGGCGGAGTACCGTCCTTTCCAGGCGGTGGCGCAACAGGAAGGCCATAGCTGCCACCAACAGGTAAAAGCCCCCTACCCAGAGAAAACCCTGGGGGTAATCGCCCAGTTTTTCACCCAGGGAAAGGGAAGCTGCCAGGGAGAGGAACAGTAGGGTCAGCAATGCCAAAACCCCCATCACCAGTGACTTCGCAAGTGAAGTTACCAGGCGCATAAGGGTTTTGAACATCCTCAACCTGAGGTAATCCGTACTGGATTCCACATAGTTCTGAACCTCCCCCGCAGCTTTTACAAACTCATCTTGTACGACCGGGGCTTGCATGGAACTTACTTCTGAAACTGGGCGTTCTTCTTGCGAAGGTCTTCCAGCTTATGTTCCAGGCCGGCGATGATATCATCGGCCTTGTAGCTCATCGTGCTCAGGGTATCTTCCAGCTTGTGCTCGAACTCATCCCTTTTTTCCCTTGCGGAACGGGTAAGTTCGTCCTTGGCGTGGGTAAGGCGTTCAGCCAGGTCATGGCTGGTCTCCTCTACTTTGTTTTTGATTTTTTTCCGGGTTTTGGACCCTTTGTCCGGGGCATAGAGGATTCCTACCCCGGCTCCGATAGCTGCTCCTGTCAACAGGGCCAGCATAATGGTTCCACTATCTGTTCTCATGGCTATTGGGTTTTAAAAATTACTATTCCTTTAAGACCCCTAAACTAGGAATTCCATTCCGGGAGGGAAATGACCTGCGTCATTTACGCGGGGTTTTTAGGGCCCTACGGCATTTCTCCGGCAAGGCCGCTCCTGCCCCCGGGCCAGGGGCGAAAAGGACTGATACAGATCATTTTTTTTGGAGGGTAAAAAGATGACCTTGTACTGTGAACCCCAAAAATGAAGGCGTCATGGAAAATACCCTGCATTACGACAAAAGACAGGCCGAATTCCACCGGTTTGTCAACGAGAATTACCCGGTCCTGAAGCGGCTGAGGGAAGAAGACAAACGCGAAGCCTTCAATGAGTTGTTGTTGAAGCTCCTACAGGGCGCCAAACGCTATCTCACCCGGGGCCTTCGCATCGCCCTTGCCAAAGGGGTGATTTCACATAACAAATACCGGCCCGAAGACCTCTTTGACCAACTGATCCTGGAGGTCTATGACCACCTCGACGAGGTGGGGGACAAAGGCCAGTTCCATTCCTGGATCTTCCAGCGGGCGGAAAAACTCCTCAGCGACATGGAGGTGGAGGAAGAATTCGAAGCGTACCTGTACGACAATATAGACGATTATTCCAAAGCGGAAAGGGAAGGGATGGACGAGGCCTTCAGCACAGACGGGGATGGCGACCTGGTGATGATGGACGAGTTGGATGATATTTCCTACCGCGACCACCACTACCTGCTTAAAAACATTTTCCTCGACGATGCCCATGAGGACCTGATGGCCCTTATGGAAAAGGAAGATTCCAGGGAGCGGGCCCAGGGCCACCTCGATGCCACCCTCTTCAGGCTGCCGCAGCCCATGCGCTCGATTTTTGAACTGGTTACGGAACAGCTGTTCTCCCTCGAAGACGTGGCCCTGATCAAAGGAATGCCTGTGGCCCGGGTGGAAGAAATCATGGACCGCACGCGTGAAATCCTGCAGACCTCCCTGAAGGAACGCTTGTAAGACCTTTATTAAAAAAAACAACCATGAGCACCAAGAAATTAACGACCTCCAACGACTACCTGTTGCCACAAAGCCTGGAAAGCCTGCACAAGGAAAGCCGGCAGTGGCTGGAAACCATAGCCTTTTGGAAAGATGAAACGCGCTTCTTTGCCTCCCTGCTCAGAAAGCAGGAAAAGTCAACCTTTGAAGGGGCCGACTACAGTGAAATGCTTGGCAACCTCGACCGGCTCCACGAAATGCTTTACGAGTACCTGGCCGATGAAATCATGGAACATGAACGCTTGCTGAGCAAAATAGAACAAGGAGTGGAAGGCGTTGCCGACAGCACCTACCGGGATCAACATCAGGAACTGGGCAAAAAGATAGAAGTCTTTACCCGGGACTTCCGAAAATTCAAGCTAATGGTTTTCGGCTATGCCAGAAATTGGGCATAAGCCGGCAACTCGCTTAGGCGAGGGCCTGCAGGTCATCCCCGGCGCTCCCTCCACAGCCGAAGTGCCTCCCTGGCGATGGCCAACTCCTCATCGGTGCGGACCACGAACACCCGTACCCGGGAATCTGCGGCGTGGATGGGATGTACCCGCCCACCGGATTCCCCGTTCTTCTGCAGGTCGAGGCGAACCCCCAGAAAGTCGAGGTCGCGACAGACCGCTTCGCGGAGCACAGAGGAATGTTCCCCAATCCCTGCGGTAAACAGGACGGCATCCAACCCGTTCATCGCAGCCGCGTAGGCCCCTATGTATTTTTTGATCCGGTAAGCAGCCATCTCAAGGGCCAGCCTGCAGGCCTCATCGCCCTGGGCTGCCCCCTGTTGGATATCGCGGAAGTCGCTGAAACCGGTTAGGCCGAGCAGGCCGCTCTCCCTGTTCAACAGTTTCTTGACATCTTCGAGGGAATACCCCAGTTCCTCTACCAGGTAGAAGATTATCCCATGGTCGATATCGCCGCTCCGGGACCCCATGATAAGGCCATTGGAAGGGGTAAAGCCCAGGCTGTGGTCGATACTCTGCCCTCCCCTGATCGCCGTGGCGCTACATCCGTTGCCCAGGTGGAGGCTTACCACCTTGGCGCCTTCCGGAAGCAGGGGAGCCACCAGGCTGTGCACATACTTGTGGCTGGTTCCGTGGAACCCGTACACCTGTATGCCGTGCTGTCTGTAAAGGTTTTCGGGCAGGGCGTATTTCCGGGCCTTCAGGGGGATGGTCCGGTGAAAGGCCGTATCGAAAACGGCAACCTGAAGGGCTTCGGGGAAAAAGGCTTCCGACAGGAGGATCCCTTCCAGGTTGTGCGGGTTGTGCAGGGGGGCCAGGTCGGAGAGTTCGCGGATCTGCTCCAGGACCTCCGCATCTGCGGCCACGGTACCTGAAAACCGGGTACCCCCGTGCACCACGCGATGCCCAATGGCGGCAATCCCATTGGCCCCATCAAGGGTGCCGGGCTGCAATTCCCCCAGGGCTTGGGCAATGCGCTGCAGGGCTTCCCGATGGCCCGCATCCCCCAGTTCCTCCTGCCAGGCCCCTTCAGGGGAATTGAATTTGAGCAGGGTACCGCCGGTGCCGATCCGCTCGGCTATTCCATGGCATACCGAGGCTTCATCGGGCATGTTGAGCAACTGGAATTTCAGGGAGGAACTTCCCGAATTCAAAACGAGGATCTGGGTTTGCATGAGCTCTTTGTTAATTGCCTGGGTACCGCCTAAAGTCCCTGGGCCTGGATAGCGGTAATCACCACGGTATTGTAAATATCCTCTTCGGTGCATCCCCGGCTCAGGTCGTTAACCGGTTTGTTCAACCCCTGCAGTACCGGGCCAATCGCCAGGGCGCCCGTTTCCCGCTGTACAGCCTTGTAGGTGTTGTTCCCCGTGTTCAGGTCAGGGAAGACAAAAACCGTGGCCCGTCCGGCAACCTCGGAGTCGGGCAGCTTGCTGCGCCCTACTTTCAGGTCCACGGCCGCGTCGTACTGGATAGGCCCCTCGATTTTCAGGTCGGGGCGTTTTTCGCGGACCAGGCGGGTGGCTTCCCTTACCCGGTCGACGTCTGCACCCTGACCGGAACTTCCCGAGGAATAGGAAAGCATGGCAATACGCGCTTCCAGCCCGAAAGCCATAGTGGTATCGGCCGACGAGATGGCAATCTCGGCCAGTTCCGCGGCCGTGGGGTTGGGGTTGATGGCGCAATCCCCGAAAACCACTACCCGGTCGGGGAGCAGCATAAAGAAGACCGAGGAAACCAGGGAAACCCCCGGCCGGGTCTTGACAAATTGCAGGGCCGGCCTGATGGTGTGTTGGGTGGTATGGGTTGCCCCGGAAACCATGCCATCGGCATGGCCTTTGTACACCATCATGGTCCCGAAATAGGAAACGTCTTCCATGAGGTCCCTGGCGGTGGCCGGGCTCATGTTCTTGTGTTTACGCAGTTCGTAAAGGGTCTGGGCATACTCCTCAAACCGGGGGGAATGTGCAGGGTTGAGCACCTGTACCTGCCCAAGGTCGAGGTCCAGCCCCAGGAGGGCCACCTTCTGTCGTATCTCCTCGGGGTTGCCCAAAAGGGTGACCCGGGCAGCCCTGGAGTGGACCAGGTCGCGGCAGGCCCTGAGGATCCGCTCATCGGTGCCCTCGGGCAGGACAATGTGTTTTTGGTCTGCCTGTGCCTTTTTGAGCAGGTTGTACTGGAACATCCTGGGGGTGATGCCTTCTGCCCGGAAAGTAACCAGCCGGTCGGCCAGGGCATCTTCTTCCACAAACCGCGCAAAATCCTTTATAGACACGTCTATCTTCTGGCTGTTTTCGGCATAGATCTGAGGCCTTACCGCCCCGATCTGGTTGGTGACCGAAAAGGTGCCGCCTTCCACGGAAATGATGGGAACCACCTCGGAGAGGCCCTCGATGAGGCGGATAATCGTATCTTCCGGGAGGAGCCCGCCGGTAAGGACAATCCCGGAAACGGACGGATAGTTCGTGGACACATGGGCCTGCAGGGCCCC
The DNA here is from genome assembly GCF_024006985.1 of Robiginitalea marina. Classification (GTDB taxonomy): domain Bacteria; phylum Bacteroidota; class Bacteroidia; order Flavobacteriales; family Flavobacteriaceae; genus Robiginitalea; species Robiginitalea marina. The sequence continues at coordinate 42,257 of NZ_JAMXIB010000007.1, read as the reverse complement.
AAGGATAATGTCGGCCCGGTCGCCCGGGGTAATCACCAGGGTATCCTGCCCCATGTGGTTCAGGTAATTGCGCAGTTGCATGGCCCCTACCCCAAAGTGCCCGGCCTGGTTATCGAGGTGCTCTTTCCCGAAAAGAACCTTGCCCTCCACCGCGGCAACGATCTCCCGGATGCTCGGGTTGGACAGGACAGGGTTCAGGGGTATGGCGCCCAGCAACACCCCCCCGGGAAGTTCTTCGCCCAGGCGCTCGAGGATCAGGGCCCGGTTTTCAGGCTGTACCTTGTTGGCGACCGCCATCAGTACCTCCACGCCCTTGTCCTTGAAGGAGTCAACGGCCAAAGCCAGGCTGTTGACCAGTTCCTCCAGCGTTTTGCCCACCCCGCTGGAAATAATCAGGGTGGGGATGCCGAGGTTCTTGGCCATCAACACATTTACATCCCATTCGATAATGGCGCCTTCGCCCACAAAATCAGTCCCTTCCACCAGCACAAAATCGAACCGGCTTTCTATGGCCTTGTATTTCCCGATAATCGTATCCAGGAGCTCGTCTTCCTGGTCGCGGCTGCTCTTGAGAACCACTTCGCTACGGGTACAGGCATAGGCCTCTTCGTATTCCATGGGGATATTGAAGTACGACAGGATGGTTTGGATATGGTTGTCCTTCTGGCCTTCGGGATAATCATTGATAATCGGCCTGAAATACCCAACGCGGGCCATCCTGCCCAGCAGGAGGTGCATAAGGCCCAGGGAAACGATTGACTTCCCGCTGTTCGCTTCTATGGTGGCGATATATATGGCTTTATTCATCGAAGAAAGGATTCATTTTCCGCAAGTGGCAAAGTTAGGGGTTTCACCGGTCAAAGGCCCCGTGAAGGGCGAGAAAATCCTGATAAAATCTGCCCGGAACACCCGCCAGGCTGCCAGGGAAGACTGATCCAAATCATTTCCCGCCGCGCTTTCCGGGGATATCTTTATGGCATTCGATTGAAACTATCTCAAAATTAACCCAGATGAAATCAATACTCTATGCAACCGATTATTCCATGGCTTCTGTTAGCGCCATGCGTTACGCCAATACCCTGAGTAACATGCTGGGAATGCGGCTGGTAATTACCCATGTCTATGACCTTCCAACCATATTGGGCACCCAGCTCCAGACCCCGTTCCCGGACCTGCGCAAAGACACTTCGCGGCACGAACGCACCCGCCTCGTCGAATTCTATGAGGAATATGCCGGGGAGATGGAGCAGCCCGGGGAAGTCATTTTCGAACCTGTGGAAAACATGTCGGTGCTTTCGGGGATTATCTCCAAAGCTACCGACTGGCATGTCAGGTTAATCGTCGTGGGGATGCGGGGGGAGAGCCTCCTGAGGGAACTGGTGATGGGCAGTACCGCAAAAAAGCTGATCGACAAAGCCCCCTGCCCGGTACTGACCGTGCCCGCTGACCATCGGTTCGAGAAAGTAACCGACCTGGTCTATGCCACCGATTTTGAGGTGGAAGATTTAAGGGCCCTTGAAAAGGTAGTGGCCCTGGCCCGCCTGTGGGATGCCCACATCAGGGTGGTACACGTGACCATGGACAAGGAATACGCCGGACAGTCGCAGATGGAGTGGTTCAGGGAAATGGTGGCCCAGAAAATCGACTACGACAAAATCCATTACGAGGTACTGGAATCCGACAACATCATCCACTCCCTGAAGGATTACTCCAAAAACAGGCATGCCGGGATGATCGCCATGCTGGACCGAATGGAAAAAGGGGCGGCCAAGAAAATTTTCCATGGGGACCTGGTCAAAAAAATGGCCTCCAGCAGTCGGTTGCCCCTGCTGAGTTTCAATGAGCGAAACCTGCAGACGATGTTCTTCTGAACCTGGCCGGTCTCAGAGGAATTGAGGCAGGATCAAAAGTGGTATTTTCGAGTCAAAAGCGATTCGATTTACCACTTTTTCTTTGGCCAGTCCTTCGAAGATCGAGTGCTTGTGATGCATCAGGGCCAGGAGGTCCGCCTTTTGGGCATTGCTGTGGTCAGTAAGGGTTTTGGACAGGGTTTTGTCGAGGGGTATTTCTGAAAACCTTACGGCATGCCCTTTAAAACGGGTCCGGAGCAAGGCCTTGTTGGACTCCTGTTTGGGTTTCAGGGCAAATTCCCGGGCGGCATAGACCACGTGCAGGGTAGCCTTCCAGTCGGTGATAAGGTCGACCAGCGGCCGGAGTTCGAAATCTTCATAGTGCTGCATGTAATCAGTTGGGAAGATGACACTGCGCAGCCACTGGAAGTCGTAGGACTCCGGGACGGCAATAACGGGCTTGTTCCGTATGTTTTTGAGCATGCGCACCGTATTGCTCCCTAAAAAGACACGTTCAGCCCCCGTGGCCCCCTGGGTTCCCATAATAATCATATCGGCAGGGTGGGCTTCCATCCTTTGCCGTACCACGGCGATCAGGTCGCCCGGGCGACATAGGGCCTGGAACCGGTGCCTGGGGTTTTGGTGGTTTTTCGCCAGGTAATCGGTGATTTCCTTCATTTTGGCTGCTGATTCCACTTCCAGCGACTGGTAGATGGTCCCCAGCCGCTTTTCACCCCGATCGCCAAGGATGTTGGCCAGTTCCGGTTCAAAGGTGTGGAGCAGCACAAACAGGCACTGCTGGTCGTGGTAGAGTTTCAGGGCCGTAAACAGGGCATTCCAGGCATTCTTTGAAAAATCGGTGGGCAACAATATGGTTTTCATGGCATTTCTCATTGAGCGATTACCGGGTTGTGGACGTATCGGGTACCACCAGGAAAGGGATCCTGACGTGGAAGCCAATTTGGTCGACATTCTGCCGCAACAGGAGCCTCTCGAAGAAGGAGTGCCTGCGGTTCATCATCACCAGAAGGTCCACCGGGTGTTCCTCGATATAGGCCAAAACGGCATCCGGCATCAATTGGCCCTCGAGCTCCACGGTCTCGTATTCCAATTCCTCAAGGTGCCGCTCCAGGTGGGCTTTGTTGTCTTTTTGTTCCAACGTGAGCCCCCCTTCTTCGTTGACGTGCAAAAGGGTAAACCGGGCCTGGTGCATCCGGGCGATCTTCAGTATAGGGAGGAGGTCCTCCGGCTTGTAACGGTTCAGGTAATCACTGGGAAAGAGGATATTGCGCACCGGGTGGTATTTTACCTGCTCGGGGATGGCCATAACCGGGGCCTTGCCCTTGCGGATCACAAAAACGGTATTGGACCCCAGGAAAAGTTCCTTGGCCCCGCTGGCCCCCTTGGTACCCATTACCACAAGGTCGATCCCCCTGGAACCGACCAGGTCCTCAACCTCATCCGTAAGGGTGTTGAAGGAGGAGACAAGCTCAAACTGGTGGCGCGGATTGTCGTAAACCTTTTTGATATCTTCGAGCGTCTTTTCAAGGCCCATCAGCGAAATGTCGACCCCTACGTCGGGGATGGCGCTGAAACTCGGCCCGCCGAACACGTAATCCATCCGGTAGAATGCCGGGGAATAGGTATGCAGCAGGTAAAAGGTACAGGGCTCATCCTTGAAAAAGTTCATAGCATAGGCAATCGCGTGCCAGGCGTTATCGGAAAAATCGGTGGGAATCAGGATCGTTTTCATTTCGGGTCCTTCGTTATTGTTCCTTTTAAAGGTACTCCGGGCCAAAGGGCCCTACTATGACTTCTGTCAGTTCCCTTTCCGCCCAATGACCCCTGTGGTGCACCCAAATATCATTATCTTTACGGCATGTCCGACCCGTCGCACAACAGATCCCTGGCCCGGTTTATCGACCACACCCTGCTTGCGCCCACCGCTACGGAGGCCGCCATCCGCAACCTGTGCCGCGAAGCCCTGGAATTCCACTTCAGGGCGGTATGCGTAAGCGGCTGCTGGCTTGGGGTGGCCCGGGAAATGCTGCAGGGGAGCGGGGTCGGCCTGGCAGCGGTGGTTGGGTTCCCCCATGGAAATTCATCAACCCCGGCCAAATGCCGGGAGGCCGAAGCCTGCCTCGGGGACGGGGCCGGGGAGCTGGACATGGTGGTCAACATCGGGTGGCTCAAATCCGGGGCCCCCGAAAAGGTCGCGGAAGAATTGCGCCAACTTCGGGCAATCGCCCCAAAGGCTGTCCTAAAACTCATCCTGGAAACCTGTTACCTCAACGAGGAGGAAAAACGCCTGGCCTGCCGGCTGGCCCTGGAGTCGGGGTGGGATTTTGTAAAGACCTCCACGGGTTTCGGTCCCGCAGGGGCCACGGTGGAAGATGTGCTTTTGATGAAAGAAATTGCCGGGGAAACCATGCAGGTGAAAGCCTCCGGCGGGATACGAGATACCCAAACCGCCAGGACTTTCCTGCAGGCCGGGGCCACCCGAATCGGGACGTCCTCCGGGCCTGCAATCGTCAAGGGCGATAACCCTGAACCGCTATGAGTCTGCACATAGGCGCAAAACCTGGCGAAATCGCCGACTTTGTTCTGATGCCCGGCGATCCGCTGAGGGCGGAATGGATTGCACAGACCTTCCTGGAGGATGTCACCTGCTATAACCGCATCAGGGGGATGCTGGGTTTCACGGGTACCTACCAGGGGAAAAAAGTCTCCGTACAGGGGAGCGGCATGGGGATTCCCTCGGCCCTGATCTATTACAATGAGCTGATCCGCGACTACGGGGTGAAAACCATTATCCGGGTTGGGACGGCTGGCGCCCTGCAGCCGGACCTCGGGTTACGCGACCTGGTCATCGCCGTCAGTGCTTCCACCACTTCCTCCATCCTCCAGGAGGTCTTTCCTCAAGGCATTTTCGCACCCACAGCAGACTTTCGCCTGCTTGAGAAAGCCATCGGGGGAGCCAGTGCGCTTGGGCTTTCATTCCACGCAGGGAACATCCTTTCCACAGACACCTTTTATCCTGAAAGCGACCCGGCCTACCAGGCCTGGACCGACTACGGGGTGCTCTGTGTGGAAATGGAAACGGCCGGGCTCTATTCCCTGGCCTCCAGGCACAGGGTGCGCGCCCTGTCGATCCTGACCATCTCCGATTCCCTGATCAGCGGGGAGCGGACTTCTGCCACCCAGCGGGAACGGTCCTTTTCCGAGATGGTTTCCCTTGCCCTGTATTGCCGGTAAGGGCATTCCCTTATTGCCTTTCGTTTTCAAACTGCAATTGACCCAGGTCATTTCGGGTCCATGGGAAATAGGGGATCTTTATGGCCAACCCTTAAACCATACGACCATGGCACTAAATTTCAACCAGTACGCCAATGAAGGCCATACCTTCATCAAGGAGTACACAGCACATATGGGGTTTGGAGAAGACCTCGACAAAGGGGGCCGGGTACTAACCTCAACCCTTTACGCGCTGAGGGACATTATCCCTTTTGAAGAGTCCCTGCAGATGGTGGCCCAGTTTCCCATGTTCCTCAAAGCCATTTATGTAAACGGCTGGACCACCCGCCGCAGGCCCCCGCGAATCAAACACATGGAGGAATTCATAGAACTGGTCCGGGAAAAAGACGGGGCAGCCGCGGTGAATGATTTCGGGTACGACGACGATCTGGCGGAAAAATATATCCAGCTCACGTTTACCTTCCTCAGAAACACGGTTTCCCTCGGCGAACTCGAGGACATACGGGATTCCCTTCCCAAGGACCTGAAGCATATGATCTACTCCAATTTGATGTTCTGAACGGGAACCAAAAAAATGAGAACACTACGGGTATCCTGTCCTGAAACGGGGCAGGATGCCCGTATACCGTATTTGTCGAATCTAAATTGAAGACCCATGAAAAGACTCGTCCTATTCCTGGTAATACTACTCCCCGGCCTGCTGTGGAACGCACAGGCACAATCCCTGAAAACCCTGAACAAACCCCTCCTCGAAGGCCTCGACCAGGTGGCCCCCTTCCATGAAGGCCTGGCCGCCGTCCGCAAAGCAGACCAGTGGGGGTTCATCAATACCGACGGGGAATTGGTGATCGATTTCAGGGATGACCTGGTGTGGAATGCCTCCCCGGACCCGGAGGCCCTCGGGGTCAGGGCTGTAGCCTACCCGCACTTTCAGGACGGGCGGTGCATGATCCGGGCCCTTGGGGAAGAAGAGATCCCCGTGTACGGGTTCATCGACACGGAAGGCCGCACCGCCATTGAGCCGGAATACCTGAACCTGACGGAATTCCAAAACGGAAATGCCATTGGGGTCCATGTGAAAAAGACCTTCCGGGGCACCAATAATTTCCAGTTGAATATCTATGACTACTCCTTTACGGAAGTGGTCCTGAACCCGCAGGGAGAAGCCGTATGGCCCCTTGGCGAGGTACAGGACATCCTGATGAAAAAAAGGCGGTATTCCCTCCCGCCTGTCCGGGCGAAACTGCTTGGCAACCAGTTGGTCGCCGTGGAAACCACCCCGGGCAAATGGGAAGTCCGTAAAATACAGTATTGACCCTGGAAACCGTCCGGGGGTACCTATCCCCGGCTCAGCCCTCGCATGGGCCGCTGCGGCTGCAATGCTGCAACACCTGTCCTTCCCGGGAACCATCCCGGTATACCGTAATCCCCTTGAGGCCGAGTTCCCAGGCCCTCCAATACACCTCAGAAACCATGGATTCCGGCGTCTCCCGGGGGAGGTTTACCGTCTTTGAGACCGCATTGTCGGTGTGTTCCTGGAAGGCCTGTTGGTGGGCCAGGTGGTATTCCCAGGGGATTTCATGGGCGGTTGCCAGGAGCTCCCGTACCCCGGTGGCCATCCCCTGGTATCCGGACACTCCACCGTTGTCGCGCAGGTGTTGCTCCAGGTCAGGGGTCCAAAGCCCCCGTTCCAGGAGCCACCGGTACGCTACCTGGTTTGTTTCCCATTGTGTTTCACCCTCCAGGATTCCCACCCGCTTAAAAGCGAGGGCATAAAGGGGTTCTATGGAATAGGACGTGCCGGCAATAACGGAAATGCTCCCGGTAGGGGCCACGCTGTTGCAAGTGGCATTCCTTAGGGGGCGCTTCGGGTAAAATACACTCCCGGGCCAGTTAGGGAAGGGACCCCGCTCGCGGGCGAGTTCCTCCGAGGCCTCATAACTGCATTCCCTGATAAAGCCCATTACGTTGCGCGCCAGGTCCACGGCCTGCTCCGACGCATAGGGGATCCCCAGTTCGATCAGGAGTTCGGCCCACCCCATAACCCCAAGGCCCACTTTCCGGTTGGCCAGGGTCACCTCCCGCACCTGAGGCAGGAGGAACCGGTTCACACTGATCACGTTATCCAGGAAGCGAAGGCCCGTACGCACGGTGGCCCCCAGCCTTTCCCAGTCGACCCCGGGGTGTCCTTGCAGGTCCTTCCGCACCATGCCCCTGAGGTTCACCGAACCCAGGTTACAGCTTTCATAGGGGTAAAGGGGCAACTCCCCGCAGGGGTTGGTGGCCTGTAACCGACCCAGGGAGGGAACGGTGTTCCCGGCATTGATCGTATCAAGGAAAAGCAGGCCGGGATCGCCTCGCTTCCAGGCCTGCTGGCCGATAGCCCCCCAGAGTTCCCGGGCGGGCAGCTCCCCCCATTGCTTTCCATCCCTTGGGTTATACAGGGCCCAGGGATTCCCCCGTTCCACCGCTTTCATAAACTGGTCCGAAACTCCTACGGAAAGGTTGAAATTCTGCAACTGGGAGGGGTCTTCCTTGCTGCGGACAAAGGCCAAAACATCGGGATGGGTGCACTCCAGGATGCCCATATTGGCCCCCCGCCTCCTGCCCCCCTGCCGTACCTGTCGGGTGGCCTCGTCGAAAACCTGCATAAACGCCAGGGGACCCGAGGCCGTTCCCGGACCGCTGCCCGTGCGGTCCCCCCGGGGTCGGACGGATGAGAAATTGAAGCCGGTACCCCCTCCGCTCTGGTGGATCAGGGCCGTGTGGCGGAGGCACTCAAAAATGGCATCCATAGTATCCCCCACGGGGAGGACAAAACAGGCGCTGAGCTGCCCTTCCGGCAGGCCCGCATTCATCAGGGTCGGGGAATTGGGCAGGAATTCCCCCTGTTCCATAAGCCGGAAAAAACGCTCCTCCCAAAGGGGGCGGTCACACGCTTCCGCCATAGAAACCGCCCTGGCCACCCTCCTGAACAATTGGGCAGGGGTTTCCACCACCTTCCCGGCTTCATCCCTGGCCAGGTAGCGGGCCCTGAGGATTTCTATGGCATTGTCGGTGAGCATAACCTCCATTTAACACGGTAGCGGAAAATCATTACCATAGGTGGCCTTCGCTACCCCTATAAAAACCCTTAGGGTAATCTGGCTTTGGCCATAATGCGATCCCATGCCGTACGGGGCTCAAGCTACCTAAATGGCTGCACCCCCCAAATGACGTTGGTCATTAAACCACAAGGGGGAACACTTGAAGGGGAAACACTTGCCGCTCCACTGATACAGGTCATTGTCAGGGGAACAGGCGGTATTTACTTTTACGCTAAGGCCTGGAGAAGGGGCCTGCAACCTATTAACCCAAAATCAGAAGGTATGAAAAATTTCATTTTAGGTCTGTTGATTCTCGGGTTGACCAGCCCGATCATGGCGCAAGTCATAAAAACTGAAGAGTTATCCGAAGTTGTTTTGTATGCCACCAATTACAAATACCTGAATAGTGTGGCCTCTGAAGAACCCGCTGCCATCCCGGTAGAAATGCTCGAAAGGAAAGTGGCCGCGTTTAACCTGGAAGATTCCGATTACTACCAGGACGATTATGATTTCTATCAAATCCGCTTTTTCATCCCCGATGGGAAAATCCTCGCCGCTTATGACAAGGATGGAAAAATCCTCCGGACGATTGAGAAGTTCAAAAACGTCAAACTCCCTGAAAGCGTGAGCAATGCCGTTTTGGATCGATTCCCCGGATGGACCGTGAGTGAGGACACCTATTTGGTGAAGTATCACCAAACCAAAGGCGTAGAAAAGTCCTACAAACTCACGCTGGAGAATGGGGATAAAAAAATACGGATAAAACTGGATGACAAGGGCAACTTCCTTTAATGGTCGGATGCTACAAGGGGTATTTGCATGTCAGTGTTTTGCATCCGATTGTCCCTTTTTTATCCGGAGTACAGCCCTAAGGTAACCCCACAGGGCTGGCGGGCCGCCCCGAAGTTTTCGGGGCGGTTTTCTGTTTCGCCGCGACCCTGGGATGCTAGCGGTTCTTTTCTTCTGCCCTGCGCTCCCTTTCCCGTTCCCTTTCGAGCTTTCGGAAATACCCGCGGGTCAGGAAGTTATGCTGGAGGGCCTCCATATTCTGGTCGAATTTAACCAGCCCGGAATCGAGGTGTTTGAGCCCATGGCGTATTTCTGCGGCCATTGCTGTATCGCGCAGTAGGAGCCCCAGGGTACCTTCACCGTCCTGCAACCCTCCCACCAGGCCATTAAGCCGTTGGGTAAGGTCGTTGATTTCCCGGCCCGAGCTGTCGAGTCGGGCCGCTACCCCCCGGAGTTGGTCCGCAAACGCGGGATCATCCATCAACAGGGTCAGGGCGCTCTCCTCCAGCCGCCATTGCCCGATCATGTGGTTGAGGCGGGTCACGGCCTGCCTCGACTGGTCCGTGCTGATTTTAAGGTTGTGGAAACTCTCCTTCAGGTCCCCCGCAAGCAGGCTGTCGTTCAGCAGCTTGCCCAGTACCCCGGAACCCTTGCGCAGGGCGCGGGTGACCTCCAGGAGGTCTTCTGTAAGCAGGGCGGCGTTCTCATTGGTAACATTCAGGGTGGTGAGCATGTCCTGGGTGGTGATGCGGCTGAACGAGGATATTTCATCCCCATCCCTGATGGGTTGCCCGGGCCCTTCCCCAGGCAAAATATTGATCAGCATGCTGCCCACCAGCCCGTCGGACCCTACCATGGCAATGGCATTGCCCTTGATGTGCCTAAGCATGTCTTCCCCGATAGCCATCGTTACGCGGATGCTGGTATCGTTCTCCATGACGATGGCTTCCACCGTGCCCACATTGATCCCCGAATAGCGGACGTTGTTGCCCTCCTGCAGCCCGTTGACGTTTTTGAAAACCGAGGTGATCCGGAAGGTAGGCCTGAAAATGTTCTGGTCATTCCCAATCAGGTAGGCCATTGCCAAAAGGAGCAGGCTTCCCGCGATCACGAAAAAACCAAGTCGGACATATTGTGAAGTTGTTGTTGCCATGTCTTATTTTTTAAAAAATGCTTCCACCTTGGGGTCGGTGCTCTGAGAGAGTTCCCCATAGCTCCCCTCGGCATAGTTTATCCCGTCTACCAGCAACAGGATGCGTTCCGCAATGACCCGGGCACAATCCACATCGTGGGTAATGATCAGGGAAGCCGTGCCGTATTTGCCCTGGATGCTGCGCATCAGGCCGATGATTTCCTTGGAAGTGATCGGGTCAAGGCCGCTGGTCGGTTCGTCGTACAGGATGAGTTTGGGCTTGAGGATCAGGGCCCGGGCCAGGGCTACCCGCCGTTTCATCCCCCCGGAGAGCTCTTCCGGCATAAGGTCGATGGCATGGGCCAGGCCCACGCTTTCCAGGGCTTCGGTAACCAGGGGAAGCGTATCGGTAAAGTGACCGAGTTTTTCGCGGTGGCGACGCAGGGGGAACTCGAGGTTTTCCCGCACGGTCATCGAATCGTAAAGGGCACTCCCCTGGAAGAGGAATCCAATGTCGGACCGAAGGCGGTCGAGCTCCTGGCGGTCGAGGGTCGCGAGGTCCTGCCCGAGGACCTCCACCATCCCTTCATCAGGTTCCATAAGCCCTACCAGGCATTTGATCATGACCGATTTGCCCGACCCGGATTTCCCCATCACTACCAGGTTTTCCTTTTCGTATAGGGTGAGGTCAAAGCCGCGCAAAACGTGGTTCTCCCCGAAACGCTTGTGGAGGTCCCGGATCCGGATCACTGCTTTGGGGGGCGTTTCCCTCTGTGGTGCCTGGCTATGTGGCCTTCCTGTTTCCATGCCTTAGAGTTCGTAAAAGATGTCGGAGATGAAGACGGCCATAAAATCCACAAAAAAGACCAGCAGGGAAGCCATCACCACCGCCGAGTTTGCTGCTTTACCGACCCCCGCCGTCCCTTTTTTACAGTAGTACCCCTTATAACAGCCAACCAGGCCGATTACAAAACCAAAAAAGAACGACTTAACCGTGGCCGGGATAAAATCCCCGAAGGAAAGGGCGTCGAATACCGAATTAAAATACAGGCGAAAACTCATGGCCCCTTTGAAATATTCAACCAGGGCAGACCCGTACAGGGCAATGAGGTCACCGAAAATGACCAGCAGGGGCAGCATCAAGGTAGTGGCCATTACCCGGGTCACCACCAGGTAATTGAACGGATTGGTGCCCGACACCTCCATGGCATCGATCTGTTCGGTCACCCGCATGGAACCCAGTTCGGCCCCAATGCCCGACGCGATCCTGCCCGCGCAGATCAGGGCCGTAATCACCGGCCCGATCTCCCTGACGATGGAAATTCCCACCATATTGGGCATCCACGATTCCGCCCCGAATTCGATGAGGGTGGGCCGCGATTGCAGGGTCAGTACCAGGCCAATGATAAACCCGGTGATGAGCACGAGCATCAGGGAACGGTTGCCCATTTGGTAACACTGGCGCAGGAACTCCCGGAATTCAAAGGGGGGGCGGAAGGCTTCCCTGAAGAACCTTCCCGAGAATTCAGCAAGTTCCCCGGTTTCCCGGAGGAAAGTGATAATCCTGACCCAAATGTTTTCCAAATAGTCCATGCCAATGATAAAGGTACCCCAAACCCGCCGGGGCGGGAATGACGAATGTCAGGGGAAGCCGGGCCCTTATTGGGCCTCTTCCCAAATCCCCCCAAGGGAATACACGCGGCCGTCCGAGAGGACCCACTCCCCGTCCTGGGCCCAAACCGTAAGGGTCTGAAAGGGGCTGGAGGGAAAAAACACCTCCGTGAAATTCAGCTTCCCCTCCCCGGCAAACAGTTCCAGGGAAGCCACATCGAGCAGCAACCTGAGGTCCATCGTGGCTTCCCCGAAATCCAGGGGGGCAGAATGGGGCCCCACGAAGAACGCATCCGAAAAGCCCTTTGGCCCGGAATTGCGCCGGTCGACCCACACCTGCCCGTTCTCCCGGTCCAGGCCGATGATCAACCGGTCGCCCCCGGGGTTAGTCAGGGTGATCCCAAATAAACTGGCCGTGGTCCGTTCCAGGTCGGTCTGAAGGAGCAGTTCGCACCGGTCGGGCGAGAAACTGCCCTGTATTTCCTGTTCCCCAATGATAACCCTCCTGCCCAGGCGGGTTTCTTCCGCCCTGAGGGACTCCAGGGCCCCAATCGGCGCGGAGGCCAGGAAATACCCCTCCCCTTCCCGCCTCAGGCTTAGGACACGGGGCACGGTCATTGCCGAGCGCCAGGCTTCGGTGGGCACCTGCTGGGCATATTGCCAGTTAGACATCCACCCGATGCCGATCCGACGATCCGGGGAAACCGGGGCGTTATCCCAGGTCACGAAGGCGTAGTTGTCGGTCCCCCAGTCGAGCCATTGCTGGCGGTCGGGGTCAGCGAGAAAGCGGGTACCGTCAAAATCGCCAATGAAATAAGAAGTGGCCGTACCCCCGTTTGGGGCGTCCTGCTGTATACTTACCAGCAAAACCCAGCGGGTCTCGCCCGTTTCGGGGTCCAGCAGGGGAAAGAGGTCGGGGCATTCCCAAAGGCGGGTATCGCCCGGGATCCCGAACTCCGACAAATAGGTCCACTGCTTGAGGTCGGGGGAGGCATAGAACTGTACCCGGTCGTACACAGCCAGGGCCATGATCCACTTCCCGGTGGGTTCATGCCAGATGAGTTTGGGGTCCCGGAAGTCCCGAATGCCCGTTTCATTGGCAAGCACGGGGTTTCCGGCGTATTTGGTCCAGGTGCGTCCCCCGTCGGGGCTAAAGGCCAGGCTCTGCTTCTGGAAATCGTTCGCCCCGGCCTGCTCCCCCACGGGGTCGTGGTGGGTAAAGGCCGCCACTACCACCGGGGTATCCCCGGCAGCCAGGCCGGAAGTGTTGTCATGATCCACCACGGCACTTCCGGAAAAGATATATCCCAGGGAATCGGGGTACAGGGCGATGGGCAGGTGTTCCCAGCGCACCAGGTCTTTGGAAACCGCATGGCCCCAGTGCATGGGGCCCCAGACCGTACTGTCGGGGTAGTACTGGTAGCTCAGGTGGTATTCCCCATTGAGGTAAAACATGCCGTTGGGGTCGTTCATCCATTGGGCCGGGGGGGTAAAATGGAACCGGGGGCGATGGGGCTCCCCATATGCCCGGGGCTTCCCGGTTTCGATAAGGGAGGGTTCCGGTTTTTCCCCTTTACAGGCCAACAGGGAGGCGAAACATATTACAAGGAGCAGTATTCGGTTGAAGTGCATGGATGGTAAGGCTTAGTTTTCCCAAGATACTAAAAACCCGTCCTGCCTTCTACTATTCCTGCGAACGGCTCATAAAAAAAGGGGGCCGGACGATGTCCAGCCCCCCGGCATGTAAGAAATGGTTGGTTATTTTTCTTATTGCCTGATAATCCGGAACACCTCGGTGTTCCCCTGGTTTTCGGTCCGTATGAACAGGATACCCGGTTTCAGGGCACTGAGGTCGAGGTAGACTTCCGCCTGCCCGGCCGCCGAGTACTCGCGGGTCATCAGTTGCCGGCCCACTTCGTCGAAGACGGAAACCCGCACTGCGCCTTCCATATTGCCCACAAAAAGGGTGAGGTAGTCCGTGGCCGGGTTTGGGTAAGCCTTTGGCGCATCCTCTTCGACCTCCCGGGTAAAGGAATCCAATTCCTCCACCTTGCTGGTGAAGGCGGTCCCACAGGGGTTCGCATTGGAGCCATTGGCTGACTTGGAGGCGCTGCTGCATCCCGGGGTAATGATCTCCCACTGCAGGTTGCCCCCGTCGGTGTAGATTTCAAAGGTGTGGGTCCCGGGCAAAAACAGGGAAGGTGCCTCGCCGATAAAGACTGCATTCCCCTTTAACTTGTTTTCCCTGGTATCGTAAGGCACGTAAATCGGGACATCGAGGGAATTGATGTAAGTAAAGCGTACCAAGGTGTTGATCCGGGGATCATCCGGCAGGCTGGCCGGGCTACGGCAAATGTCTGCGGCCTTGATCCGGTCATTACAGCCCACTTCCGGGTTTACGAAAAGGGTGCCCGGTACCTGGGTGATACTATAATTTTCAAATCCCGGGATGGGAGTGTTTACCCGAACTCCATAAGGCCCCTCCGCCAGGGCACCCTGCGCCGGGTTGCCGGAGGCGTCGTAAACGGTAAAGGTCAATCCCGTTGGCGGCGTATCGAAACACACAAGTCCATTGGCGATGACCTCGAAACTGGAAGGAATCGGATCGCCCAGGGAAATGAATTCCGTCCCTACCTGCAGCTCAAGGGGGGCCGGGTTTACCGTCAGGCTTCCGGGCTGATAGGTTACCTCGTAATTCGGGGCCTGTACAGGCACTGCAGAAGCCAGAAGCGGATCCGGAAGGAGGCAACCCGTGGCCGGGTCAAAGGTCAGGGAGGCAAAAATTTCCACGCGGGTTTCCCCATAAGGCAGGTCTGCTTCCGTCCAGGCGGCATCCCCCGTGCTCAGCGTATACGGAAAATCAAACGGTCCGTCGGCCCCATAAGTGATCTCGGCCCCGTCATCGACTTTCAGCGTCAGGGCAAATGGGTCGACCCTGAACTTGCCAATCAGGTTTTGGTCCGTCGTAAACACAATAGTATAATTTCCCGCTGAAGCCGAAGTAAGGGCAGACAGGTCGGCGAGGATGTCATAGCCCACCGAATTAGCCGGATACTTGCCCTCAGGGCAAACCGTGCAGTCTGCGTAAAGCCTGATCCCGGCCAGTACCTCTTCCTTCGAATCACCGTTTTGCAGTCCGATGGCCTCGTAGCCGAAATCGGGCTGTACCTCGCCCCCGAAATCCCCGTAAACTACCGGGGTATCGCCCGGGGCTGGGAAGTCGGAAGTCGTCACCGTCAGAGCCGCAGGGGTGATCGTATAAAGCGTCGGCTTCGTGTAGACCTTATAGTTCTGCTTCTTGAACTGCCCACCGGGCTCATTGTCAAAAAGGACGGCGGGGGGCACAATGGCGTGCTGCCCGGCGTGCAACCCGGTCAGGACCGTGATCGCCTTCAATTTAATGGGCACTCCTTCCACATTGCTCAAATAACTATCCACGTCATTTAGCAGCAATAAGGGCTGGTCCACGGCTGTTCCGGGCGCACCGGTTCCGGAGGTGGGATCGCTGTTTACCAGGCTAAAGCCATTGGTGGTCCCATCGGCATTCACCAGACTGAAGCCATTGACCAGGTTAAAGCCGTTGACCAGGCTAAACCCGTTGACCAGGTTAAAGCCATTGACCAGGCTGAATCCGTTCACCAGATTAAGGCCATTGGTCGTACTAAAGAAATTGGTGGTATTTGCGGCATTCACCAGGCTGAAGCCATTCGTTGTCGGATCCCCGTTCACCAGGCTAAACCCGTTGACAAGGTTGAATCCGTTGACAAGCGAAAACCCATTGATTATTCCATCCCGATTTACAAGACTAAAGCCATTGACCAGGCTAAAGCCGTTTGCCTGCGAATCGATGGGCTCTGGCGCATAATTGTAAAAGTCACCTCCACCAATCGAGGTAATATCGCTATTCTCACTTTCTTCATCTTGTTTTACCTGCACAAACAGATTCGAAGAAATCGGGATGACCTTCACTGGGTCTGTGGAGGTCGAGGATTCGCTGTTCACCAGGCTAAAGCCATTGACCAGGCTAAAACCGTTGACCAGGCTGAAGCCGTTAACCAGGCTGAAGCCATTGGCCTGTGGCTCGGAATTTATGGCTGCACTCTCGGTCGTTTCCGACACAAAGAAGGACCGGTTTACGAGTGAAAAACCATTGATGGTTGGTTCGTCATTGACCAGGCTAAAACCATTGACCAGGTTAAAGCCGTTTACAAGACTAAAGCCGTTCACCAGGCTGAACCCATTGACCAGGTTAAAGCCACTGGTGTGCCGGGTTTCGAATTCCGCCTTTGCTGCTTCCGCAATGGGGACAGCTGTTCCATCGGGGGTAGCATAGGTATACACAAATTCAATATCCGGGATGGGAGTCCCGTATTCAAACTCAGTCACATTGCCGGCAAAAACCGCCTCTATGGTTACGGGCATCGGCTCCACGGACAATTTACCGCTGATGTAGGAAATAGTAAACAACTCCCCGAGGCCCGGATCTACAGCCAGGGAACCCTGGTCTATATCGATGTCATAGGTATCCACATCGATCAGCGGATCATCGAGCGCAACCGCGTTACCCGACCCGTCTGCCAGTGTGTAGGCAATATTGTCGATATAAACGGGGTCAGTGGTATCCGGGTCATCGAAGAACAAGTCAAGGATATCCTGGTTATTCGGGTACAGTTCGGCAACATTCTCCGGGGTAACCTCAATTAGTGATCCTCCTTCGCCCTCTTTAAATATTGAGTATGAAAAGCCCGGATTTGGCTGCCCGTAAAGGCGCGATACATTATCGGGCTTAATAACCACGTCTACCGGGGTGATTTCGCCGAATGGCGGGGTTTCCACGTCTCCTCCATCGGTCCCGTTAGTAAGGGAATCATTTGGCGGGGTCGAAATGATAATGGAAGGGTCTCCTATAAAGGCGTCCAGGTACAGGGCTATGGTGTTTTCATCGATAACCCAGTAGGTTTGCAGGTAATTTGCCAATTCCTGATCGGTCAACGTCCCGGGATCGCCATTCGCCAATAGCTGGTTTTGGGTGAGGGGAACCCCCCGGAAGAGCACTTCCGTTTCAGGGGTAAAGTCAGTCCCTTCGATGATCAGATAAAAGGGCTCACTTCCGGGCACATACTCCGGGTTTGTGGCCAGCAGGTCATCATAATTGAACCGGCCAAACCCGGGAGCCGGGTTTGCAAAGGAACCGAGGGCATCGTCCACTGAAAGGAATCCATTGCCATTGGTTTTGTCATATACCGGCTTTCCATCCACTGCGGCTTGCCCTGCCAGAGGTACGGCATAATCAAGCAGAAGTTTACGAGCCGAATAGTCTGCCGGATTGACCAAAAGCGCCCCTGTTTCATCGGTGAGGTATTTCTGCACCCCCTGTATCAATAGCGCTGCGGCCCCGGCCACGTGTGGGGCTGCGGCAGAGGTTCCAAAGAAATTGGGGTTGTTGTTGGGGTCTGGTTCCAACGTATTCCCCGATTTATCTTTCACAACAAAATCAGTCCCCCTGGGGCCGCCAAGGTCCACCGAAGTGTTCACCCCTGTAGGGCCCATCAGCACAGGTTGTTGCCTCAGGGTTGTTTCACCGCTGATCCTTGTACCCCCCCTGGAGGAAGATCCCTGAGCAGTGAATGTCCTTGGTTGCCCGCTGTTTTCATCGAATTCTGCCACGATCCCACTCCAGTTGGGCGTTACGTCCCATCGAACCGCTCCAATAGCCATATTACTGGCCGCATTGTTGTGGCCCACAATAGTGGAAGCCTCCAGGGGCGGATCGGCGACAAATTGTCCGTCATTGCCGGCCCTGAACACCACATATTTAAAGGGAACAGAAGTGTTGCCCCCTGCCTGTTCGATCATTATATAGGTAGTGGTGGGGTTGATTACCCGGAAATACATCAGTTCTATGGGGTCGGCCCCATTGTTGTTCCAGTTATAACCGAACTGTTTGTTGCCTTCGGCATCGGTCAGGTAGATGTCCAAATCTACCTCCGCACCAAAGGCGTCTCCAAGGGAATAATAATCGTCATCCCACTGAAGCCCGATCACATAAAGCCCCGGGCCCAAATTCTCCAGTTTTTGCAAACCATTGGAGGTCCCAAAATTATGTCGGTAAATAGTAGCATCCGAGGTGGGGGTGCCGCTGAAAGTCGACTCATAGGAACGGCTGCCAAAGTTTCCGGCCGCACTGATATACAGTTTTCCGGCACCTACCGCATTCTCGATGGCCTGGGCTACGATTCCATCTTTGTAATAGGGTTCTTTGAGGTAGGTCAGGTCATCGACGATGATATCCACCCCATCAATTGCCGCCAATTCATCTATTCCCTCGGCAAAATCGTATTCAGAAATAAACCCGGTCCTGAAATACAATTGGGCGCCCGGGGCTGCATCATGGACAATCTGCAACATGGCCCGCCCCTCATCGCTGCCCCCTCCCGGAAGGTCGAAAAGGACAATCTCATTGCCGGGCAATTCGCCATCCTCCACGTCATTATTGTACCCTGCTAGATCCCCCGTTCTGAAGCTGTCCGAAATCACGGCAACACCAACGCCTGACCCATCGACCAACCAGCCGCGATTTCCGGCCAGCGAACCCTGGGCCAGATGCCCCTGGCTTGTGATTTCATTGTTGGTAAGGCGTGCTGGTTCGTATACCCGGTTCAAAGAAGGTTCCTCATCCAGCAGCAGCAGATTGGAAATCTGTACATACAGTGAGATGACCAGCCTTGTCGCGGTCTGATTGTATACGGATAAGAGATCGCCCCCGTCTTCGAATGGCGTGAGGTTTTTACTGAATGGTGGCGCCTGCAATATGGCTTGCAGCGCTCCGTATTGGGTATTGGTCACCACAATTTCCACCAGGACCTCATCATCATTCAGGTCCGCAGTGCTTTTTTCGTCCAGGGTATAAATCAGAGGGTCGTAAAAATTGGCCTGATTTCCGGCCGCATCCAAATCAGAATAGGTGCGGGCAAGAGACAGCAGGGCCGGGCTGAGTTTGCCCGGGGTTTTAAAGGCAAAATCGTATGCATATTCAATATCGCAGTTTGTAATGGCACAGCGGCAAACGGCATCCACTTCCTCCTGGGTGCTGGGCGATCCCGGGAGGCCGCTTCCATTGTTGGCCAGAAAATAAAGGATGTCGGGACTCCAGGAACCACTATTGCTCGCGTTCCCCGAAAGGACCTTAACACCCCCTACCCCTAGGAGCAGGTTGTTGTTGTTAAAATTCCCGGACAACAGGCTGAAACAGGAATTGTTCAGGGTGATTTCGCCATTATTGATTACGTTACCATCCTTGGTAACCAGGGAGTTGGTGAGTTCTATAACCCCGTTATTGTTTAAAATCCCGGGGCCTATGAGCACCTCGGCCTTATCCGCAATAAAGGTCCCCCCCGAACTTACCTCCAGGTTGCTGTTATTGGTAAGGGTTGCCCCGGAAACAATGAGTACCCCCCTGTTCCGAACCGTGATATTCGAATTGGCATTATAGGTGATGTCGTGGTTAACCGTTACCGTAGACCGGATATTGTTTCCCGGGGTGGGGTTCTGGTTACAGCCACCCCCCTGACATTCCCAGGCAATTGGATCAGTCCAGTCTGAGGAATTCCCCGTGGTGGTGTATTCCTGGGCAAAAAGCGGAAAGGCCGTTAAAAAGAAAAAGACAAACAGGGAGAAAGCAGGTATTCGGCTTCCCCTGAAAAGGCCGCAGTAATGGTTTTTCATAGTTGAGTTTTTAACACAACATTAAGCGGTTCAATTCAAAGGAAAGGAGTAGGTAAGCTTTGGGGAGCTCTGGCATGCGGCCTGCCGGACACGCCGGTTTAAAAGCCGACCGAATATACAAAATTCAGGCTCTCGTTGAGTCAAAAATTATTAACTTTCAGTGATTTATGTATTAAGTGCACAAAAACCCGGTTGAATGGGCAGGGCCGGATCCCTCCCGGTTATGACCGTGTTCATTTAATTCCTTAATCCTTGGATTGGCTCCCCGAACCAAAAAACCATCTGTTAATTTAGTACCTTTAGGCTCCAACCTGAAAACCAATGGAAAAAAGAGAACCCGCACAACGCAGGGATTGGTTAAACGCCGAGGAAAAACTTATCGTTTACTGGGAGACCATAGAATACATCGTAGGGCTTAACCGGTCTTCAGAAATCAAGGCGGGCCTTATCATTTCCTTTTACGGCTTGCTTTTGGGGGTAATCCTTCAGATGATCACCACCCTGGAGACTTCCTTTCGCCTGAGCTTTTTCCTTATTGTCGTGCTCGTGGTGTTTGTGTTTTTTGTGTGCCGGTCTATCTATTTTAGCTTCAGGTGCTTTCTGCCACAGATAGAGACCAAGTTCGACAAAAACATGTTTTTCTTCCACGATGTGATCACCCATTATGGGGACATCCACTCCTTCTCAAAGAATTTTTCGAAACTCCTTGAAAATGAGGAGGAACTAAACCACCAGCTCGGGCAGCAGATTTACGTGAATTCCCTGATCGCTTCCAAAAAATTCAGCGACGTCAACAACTCGGTCAGGAACCTGGTGTACAGTTTTGTCCCCATGCTGATAGGGATCATCACCGTGGTTATTTCCCTGTTCTCTTAAGAAGCCTTTTGTGAGGATTCCGGCGCCGAGGAGGCCTGTTGCTTAAGCCTTTTCAATACCTGTTGCTTGGGGTCACTCCGGTGCCTTTTGGCCCAGTCGGTGTGGAAATGGTGGCTTTCCAGGAATTTGATCTGTACCGCAAGCCATTGGGAGTCATTGGCCACCACCCCAAAATGGAGGAATTCCTCATAGAGTCTGCCGCTCAGCTGTGGGTAGTCTTGCCGGCCCAGGTAGTCGAGGTCGGCATCCGCAAGGATTTCCTCATAGAGGTTATGCGGCTTTTGGGGAACCTTGGTGGCCCTGATCATCCCCTCAATCAGGGAAATTTCCCGTTCGCTGTAATCGGAAAGCAAGGGGCGAACCTCCGCGATACTGCGTTCTTCATGGCCCTCCGGGGAAACAATATACCCATAGTCATGGGCCACAGCAGCGATGCGGATCAGCCTGGCCACGGAATCTGCAACCATGTAGTAATCGATGTAATGGTTGCATACATTAGCCACGTCTATCGTATGCCCCAGGGTGTGATAGGTCAGGTGGGCCGGGAGCTTCCGGGACAGGTTATCCAGGATTTTGTGGCAAATTTCCGGGTATGCGCTGATATTTTCTAATTCCATATATCTCTAAACTGGATAACGGATTCCCCATAGTACCAAAACTGCAACCATGTGGTTTTATTGCATGGTTCGTTCGATCTACTCTGCCGGGAGGAGGTTTTCAATGGGGTAAACAAGGGGTTTGCGTTGGAAATATAGCATATTTTTTCATGAAACGATCTCCCGGTGCATGAAATCAGGCCGTCGATCCTTCGGGGACCTCTGCAAAATACATTTTCAGCACCTGTCCGTTTTTCACTTCCATTTCCCCTCTGTAGGTAAATTCAAATTCATCCTTCAGGAGTTCGTAGGTGTTCTCGGAAACGTTTATCCGGCCTGCGATAGAGCCCGATTCCATACGGGCGGCGATATTCACGGTGTTCCCCCAGATGTCATAGGCAAACTTCCTGGTACCCACTACCCCTGCCACCACGGGGCCTGAATTCAACCCCAGGCGGATCTTGAAAGGGTAAATTCCCGGGGGCGGGTTCAATTCCGTTTCTTTCACGAACTGCAGGATTTCCATGGCCGCTTTTATGGCATCCCGGGCGTGGGTGTTGTTGGCGCTGGGGATTCCGCCGGCACACATGTAGGCATCCCCAATGGTTTTTATTTTCTCCAGGTTATGGCGTTCCGTGATGGCATCGAAGTTCTTGAAATAATAATCCACGCTCTTCACGAGCTTCTCCGCGGAGATCCGTTCCGCAATAAGGCTGAATGCCTTGAAGTCCGTGAACAATACGGTAATCTGCTCAAATTCTTTGGCTTTGATAAATCCATGCTCTTTCAGTTCATCGGCCGTTTCCTTGGGGAGGATGTTCAGCAGGATCTGCTCGGAGCGGTTTCGCTCAAAGGCCAGGCGGCGGTTGGACCTCCGGACATAGAAAAACTGGAAAATAAAACCTGCGATGATCGCCACGAACAACCCCAGGATTACATAGAGCAATTGCTTGGCCCTGGCATCTTTTTCGATTTGGAGGGCGTTGAGGTTGTTCTGGGCTTTGAGCAGTTCATTTTCCCTTTCGGCATTTTCCAGGCCAAATTGCACCCTTAGGTTCCCCATTTGATTCTCATAGCCTTCCGAGCGTATGGAGTCCTGTACCCGGGAATAATCCCTTTGTGCAGCGAAGGCATTTTTGTAGTCATTCAGCGCAGAATATGCCACGGAGAGGCTCTCATAGATCTCCTTCAAATCGTACAGGACGCCTGTTGCCCGGGCCAGTTCAAGCCCTTTCTTCAGGTGGGTTACCCCTTCCGCGTACCTCCTGTTTTCGATTGCCGTTTTTCCCAGCCCGATCAGGGCTTTGGTTTCTTCTGAGATATTTTTTTTCTCCCTGGCCAGCAACAGGGCTTCCTCAAAATATTGCCTGGCCTGGTCGAACTGCTTATCCATCAGGTAGGCCTTTCCCATAAAATTCAAAGGGGGGGAGGGGTCCAGGCCGGTTTCCCTGAACCCATCCAGCGCCTTTCTGAGAATGGGCAGGGCCTTTTGAGGTTCTTCCTGCTTCAGGTACCATTCCCCGAAATTGATGTTGGCTACGGCAACCCCGATGTCATAACCGATTTTCTCGAACAGGTTTATCGACCGCTGGAAATTTTCCACGGCTTCCGGGTAGGTATTCCTGTCATTGGAATACACCGTGCCGATGTTCAGGTAGGCCGTGCCCATGCGAAGGGAATCTTCCACCTTTTCCCCATTCCTCAGGGAATTGATAAAATATTGCAGCGCCCTGGGGTTATCCCCTATGGTTTGATATACAGAACCGATATTGTTCTGCAGGTTGCTTATCCCTACGGTGTCGGCTTCCTTTTCATAGACTTCAAGGGATTGGTTAAAGTAGTCCAGGGCTTCCTGATACGAGCCCTTGTCGAAATTGATGATGCCGATATTCTTAAGCCCCAGGGCTTTAGCGGCTTCAAAACCACTTTCCCCCGCCAGTTCCACGGCCTTCCGGGAAACGTAAATGGCTGAATCCGGGTTGGTGCCCCTAAACTGGTTAAACTGGCCCAGCAAGGCCTGGACCTTAAGGGAATCGGTTTGCCTTTCTCCCTGTGCAGTACCGCTACCCTTTTGCGGGACCTGGTCCTGAGCCAAAACGAACAGGGGCAAAAGCAAAAAAGCCAGAACCACCGCCCGGGTGGTCCCATGGCACATTCCCGCTAAAAAGGCACTTCCCATGGTGGTAAAAATAGGACTATTTGTGAAGCAAACAATCGGAACGGGATGAAATACCGCCATCCAAAACTGAAGAATTACAATCCGAAACCAGTGGCCATTTGTCTGTTTTCCGGAAACTCCTTAAACCCGCATGTATTTTGACGCAGAACCGCAGTCGTTCATGCGGGGAGGCCCTGCAAACCCCCGGGCCGCCCTGCAGAGAAAGCCCCTGCACGGGGGCAGGGGCTGAAAAAGGGGATTACCATGGAAGCCACAACAAGGGTTTCCAACGGCGGCGTTCCTTGAGCACCAGGGCGATATTGATGGCAAAAAGCCCGGCAGTCTGGAAGAGTTCCAGGGGTTCATCCCGTTCCAGGAACAGGTGGAACAGGAAGATATGCAGGGTTATCGGCAACAGGAAGAGCGCCCCGATCAGGGAAGTGCCCTGCAGGAGCAACAACAGCCCGAAAAGCAATTCACAAACCCCCAGGACCTGCCAAAAGTAGCCGGTTTGTTTAGCCCCGCTGATATAAAGGACCTTTTGAAGGGTGTTTTTTTTGTCCGGATCGGTAAATTTTTGCGCGGTTTCCACCACCTGCAGGGGTTCTGGTATGGGTTTGCTGAACTTCTGTACACCCCCGTAAAGCATCATGCCGCCCAGGATCAGGCGAAGCAGAATATAGACGTATCTCATTTCGGTTTAATTTAGTTGGGTTTCCCCCTCATTGGGGTTATAGACATACCGGAACGTGTAAACCCGGGCCTCATCGGTGAAAGCATTCGGCTGGGCGGGGGCATCGCGATAATAACTCAGGATTTCCACCTTGGCCACTTTCCCGTCGTGGGTGCGGAACACCAAAACCGCCCCGGGGATAGGATTGATCGTAAAGGTGGCCGGGTTGTAGTTATACCATCCGGCACCGCTTCCCGAAGGGATCGCAAAGGCCCCTACCGCATCCTGGGCAAAAGACAACCCGGCGGCACTGGCGACCTCGTCGAAGAGCCCTGATACCAGGGTTGCACCTGCTTCCCCGTTCCGGACGGGTTCGTCCGCGGTACCCGTGGCGACGC
Organism: Robiginitalea marina; assembly: GCF_024006985.1. Classification (GTDB taxonomy): domain Bacteria; phylum Bacteroidota; class Bacteroidia; order Flavobacteriales; family Flavobacteriaceae; genus Robiginitalea; species Robiginitalea marina. The sequence continues at coordinate 18,108 of NZ_JAMXIB010000007.1, read as the reverse complement.
CTCCGTTTACGGCAATGGTAGTGCCCCGGAAGGCAATATCCCATTCGGTTTCGCTTTCCGTAATCTCACCGGTTTCAAAACTGAACCGGGTGAAGGGCCCGCCTACCGGCTCGCCCTGCCCTCCCGTCTGGGGGGCCGGCAGGTTGGAATAGGTAGTCGAAACCAGATCGGAAAGCACGGTAAAGGATCCCGGGGCGGGAACCGAAAACCCATCCGCGCTCAGGCGAATCTCGCCCGAGGTGGCCCCGGAAGGCACCGTGGTGGTGATGCGGGTGGGGGTAAGGGAAACTATCGGGGCACTAACCCCGCCGAAGGTGAGTTGCAGGCCGGTGGCCTCTTCCGGGAAACCGGTGCCGGTGATCACAACTTCCGTCCCCACCGTTCCGGACTCCGGGCTTACGGAGGCAATGCTGAATTCGGTCCCCGGAGCGGGGTCATCATCGCTGCAACTGACAAAAGTGAGGAGCAGGAAGGCTGCGGTCAATACGCTCATGGCTGTTTTCATTGTTTTAGGATTTAGAGTTGATTATGGATTAAAATTCAAAGGATACTCTCGCAAAAAGCTGGATGCCCGGGTTTACCAGCAATTCGCTGTCCTGGGCGGCCAGGGGGTTGTTCCCCTTGAAATCGAGCAGGTTGTTTGCCCCAAACTGCAATTCGTAATGATCGAAAAAGGTCTTCCCGAAAGCCAGGTTTACCAGGGCATACCCCTTTACAAAGGAATCGTCAAAGACATCAAGGAGGTCGTTGCCATTTCGGTCCGTCAGGCCAAAACGGCTGCGGTAGACCACCCGGAGGTTGGCAAAGGCATCGAGGGAAGGCAGCTCGTAAAACGCCTTTAAATTCAGGCTGTGTCGCGACCGGTTCTCCAGGCCGAAATAGTCCGGGCGTCCCAGGCGCACGGTTTCAAGGGTTTCAGGATCGCGGACGAAGACCTCACCGCGTTCTACCTCGCGCTGCTTTTCCTTATCGTAGGCGAAAAGCAGTTGATACCCCGCTGAAACCGAAAGGTTTTCCAGGGGGGCTATACGCAGGTCGAGCTCCGCCCCCTGGGTAAATACCTCCTCCCGGTTCAGGTATCCAAATACCCCCTGCCCATTGGTTTTGGTCGCCAGGATGCGGGTATCGATGAGGTTTCGGAAATCGTTCCGGAAAAAATTCAGTTCGGTGGTCCACTTCCCTTTTTGGTACCTAAGGCCCAGGTTGATGCCCACCGAGCGCTCTGCATCGAGCCGCTCCCCCAGGTCCTCCAGGGGTACGGCCAGGCCGGCCACCTGGCCCGCATCGAGCAATTGCCTGATCCCGGCGGCTTCCACCTCCTTCCCCATTACGGAATAGCCGCCCCCGGAGGCATTTGTGAAATCGAGGTACAACTGCCTGAAATCGGGGGCCTTGAACCCGCTCCCTACAGATGCCTTCAGCGACAGGGCCCGGCTGAGGTCGTATCGGGCTGAAGCCTTCGGGCTGAATTGCGAATTGTATTCGCTGTGGTGGTCGAACCGGGCCCCGAGGATGAGGTTCAGGGCGCGCAGGGGGGTAAAGTCGTACTGGGCAAAAATGTACTGGGAATCAAAGCGGGGGGAACTGGAAAACAGGCTTCGCTCAAGCCGCTCAAAATTCATCCCCGCCCCTGTAGTCAGGGTATTGCCGGGCGTAAAGGAATAGCTCAGGCGCACTTCCGGCCGCAGCAGGCGTTGGTCAAAATCATTTTCCAGCAGGAGGGTTTCATCCAGGGGGTCCAGGGCATTTTCATTGGTGGTGTACCGGGTGAAATAAAACTCGTACTGCACGTTGAATCGTTCCGAAGGGTCGTGTTCGGCGCGCAGCAGCAGGTTGAAGTCCGTTTCCTCGCTGTTGCTGGGCGAGATGTCGAATTCCTGTGAAAAATAGCGGCCGGTGGCCAGCAGCTTCAGCTTTTCACCGGCTTGCCAGCGCACGCGGCCGTTCAGGGTATAATTGACAAAGGGGTTCACGGTTTGGCCCTCCTGCCCGGGGGCCAGGTCGAAGCCGTCGGTACTGAGGCGGTCGAGGAAAACACCGTAACTGAAGGGACCGGCCTTCTGGCCCAGGTTCAGGCTGGTGTTCTGGTTGTTGAAACTGGCCGCCCGGTGGGCCAGTTGGCCGCTGATGGTCTCCGATTTGGGATCCTCGGTGATGATATTGATCACCCCGCCCAGGGCTTCAGAGCCGAACAGGCTCGAGGAGGGCCCTTTAACGATCTCCACCTGTGCGATGTTGCCCACCGCCAGGCGACTGAGGTCGAGATTTCCGGAACTGCGGCCCACCACGGGGACCCCGTCGATCAGGACCAAAACATAATCGGAGGCAATCCCCTGGATCTGCACCCCTTCCCCGCCCCCGATAGTGGCATCGGGCACCACCAGGATGCCCGTTTGTTCGTTGAGGATTTCATTGAGGCGGGTCACCCCGGTACGCCGGATTTGCTGCGCGGAAACCAGGGTTACGGGTAGCGGGAGGGAAGAGAGTTGCCGGAGGGTCCGGGTGGCAGATACCACTACCTCGTCGAGGTTTTCCGTGAGAATGGAATCCTGGGCGGGAAGAGGAACCTGGGAAAACCCGTAGAGGTGCACCCAAAGAAGAAAAAAATAGAAGCGACTATTTTTATTTAGACTCATTCTATTTAGATTTGTCGCAAATATATATTTTATTTATATTTAGTCTAAATAAGCAATTTATTTTAACACAAAACCATCACAGACCATGAAAAAACAAATCACACTCTTTTCGGGGGCGCTGCTTCTGGCTTTCTCCCTTCAGGGCCAGGGCCTCAAAGACCAGGACCGGAAAGCTATCAAGTCGATGTGCGGATGTTACGAGGTAAGTTTTGAATATGCCGAGACTTTCTCGCCCATAGAAGGCTACGAGAAAAAACCCGGGTACCGGGCCAGCGCCCTGGAGTGGGTGGAACTCCTCGAGGACGGTGAAAACCGGATTTCCCTCCAGCACGTGCTTGTGGTAAACGATTCCACGGCCATCAAGCACTGGCGGCAGGACTGGGAATACGAAAGCCCGGCCAGCTTTGCCTTCGTGGGAGACAATACCTGGGACTTCCACCAAACCCCTTCCCCCAACCTCAGGGGTACCTGGACCCAGAAAGTATACCAGGTGGATGACAGCCCACGCTATGCCGGTTCCGCCACCTGGATCCACGCCGACGGGAAACACTACTGGGAGAACGCCACCCCATCCCCCCTGCCCCGGAGGGAGTACACCAAGCGGAGCGACTACAACGTGATGGTGCGCGGGAACCGTCACGAGATCACGGAATACGGTTGGGTGCACGAGCAGGACAATGAGAAAATTATACGGGAAAGCGACCAAAAGGACCAGCTGATCGCCCAGGAAAAGGGCTGGAACATTTACCGGAAGGTAGACGATGCCCAATGTGCCCTCGCCAGGACATGGTGGCAGGAAAACCACCCCTTCTGGGATGAAGTGCGGGCGGCCTGGGATACCCTTTACCAGAGGGAGGGACAGCTGAACCTGGCCAGGGAAGTGGATGGGAAGCCCCTCTATGTCCACCTTTCCCAACTGGAGGAAAAGGATGCCAAAAGAAAAGAGATCGCCGCCCTTTTCAGCCGTTTTGCCAGTGAAGACCGTTCAGGGGTCGGCAAATAGGATCTTAAACCTTTTACTGTTCGATTTTTAGGCCGCCCGCGGGCGGCCTTTTTTATTGATACAAGTCATTGTCGGAAAAGCAGGGACCGGGTACCTTGACCCCAAATTTGATCCTCAATCCCAAGACCTCTGCAATGAAAGCCGCCATCCTTTATTCAGGAAATTACGGGAGTACCTGCCAGTATGCCGAATGGCTGGGGGAAGCTACCGGCCTCCCGGTATTTGACGTCAGGAAAGACCCCCCCGAACCCTGGAACTACGACATACTGATCCTTGGGAGTTCCGTAAGGGTGGGAAAACCCACCATTTCAAAATGGGTTAAAAAAAACTGGACCCAGCTAAACGGGCGCCCTCTCCTGCTGTTTTCAGTGTCCGGCACCGCTCCGGAAGACCCGGACCTCCTTTTATGGATGAAGCGCGGGCTGGGCGAGGAAATCTTCTCACAAATGGAATATGTGCCCTTGCGGGGCCGCATGGTGGTGAGCGAACTGCCCTGGTGGTCCAGGATTTTGCTTAAAGGCCTTGCACGGGCAATAAAAGACCCGGAGGAGTCCAAACGAATGACCGAAGGCTTCGACTTTATGGACCGGGAAAGCCTGGAACCCATCGTATGCTGGTTTGAAAAACAAACGCGCCCGGAGCAAGCCCGGAAAAGAGTGCGCGTCCCTGAAATGGCGTGAGGCAGCCCCTGCTATTGGAATTTTTTGGGTACCTTCAGGGGAACTTTACCTTTTAAAAGACGTAACCCCGTGAAAAAACTCCGCAAAGAAGACATTAGCCAGGAAGTATTTGACCTGTACGATGCCTATGCCCACAACCAGATTCCCCGCAGGGTATTCCTTGACAAGCTCTCCACGTATGCCGTGGGGGGCATCACGGTCATGTCGCTCCTCAGTTTTATGATGCCCGACTACCGGACCAAAATCCAGGTGCCTCAGGACGACCCGCGCCTAAAAGCGGGTTATGTCACTTATCCCTCTCCCAATGGCGGCGGGGAGATCAAAGGGCTCCTGGCCCGTCCTTCCGATGCCGATGGCCCCCTTCCCGGCATTGTAGTGGTCCATGAAAACCGGGGGCTCAACCCCCATATAGAAGACGTATGCCGACGTGCCGCCCTGGCTGGCTTCATGGCCCTGGCCCCGGACGCCCTGACACCCCTGGGGGGCTACCCGGGCAATGACGATGACGGCAGGGCTTTACAACGGGAAAGGAACCGGGACGAAATGCTGGAGGATTTTATCGCGGGGTTTGAATTCCTGAAATCACACCCGGACTGTACCGGTAAGGTAGGCGTGGTGGGCTTCTGTTTTGGGGGATGGATCGCCAATATGATGGCCGTTCGCCTCCCGGGCCTTGGGGCAGCGGTTCCCTTCTACGGCGGGCAGGCCCCTGTGGAGTCAGTCCCCGAAATCCAGGCGCCCATGATGCTCCACTATGCCGGCCTCGATGAACGCGTCAATGCCGGCTGGCCCGAATACGAAGCGGCCCTGAAAGCCAACAAGAAGGAGTACCAGGTGTTTTTCTACCCCGAAAAAAACCATGGGTTCCACAACGACACCACCCCCAGGTACGATAAAGAGGCCGCTGAGCTGGCCTGGGGAAGGACCGTGGATTTCTTCAGGAAAACCCTGCAGTAACCCGGTTCATTCCTGCAACCTGTCGATCTCCCTGCCCACCAGTACTTCAAGCCGCTCCCAGAGCGGCTTTTTTTCGAGATAGCGCTGGTTGAGGCTTCGCATGGATATGGAGTGGCCGAGTACAATGCCATGAAAAACAGAATCTTCCAGCAGGTGTTCAAAGATGCCGGCGGCCTCTGTGGTGTCTGCATTAATGATCTGTAAAACCGGAACGCTGCGGGTCAGATGGTCCTGAAGGTCTTTGAAGGAATCCTTTCCGAGGGACTCCAACTCCCGCAACAGGCCCAGGTCCGATTTCCTTCTGCCCTATTTCTTGCCCGATTTCGTGTTCCTCGGGAGTGCTTCTTCCGGGAAAGGGAACAGGATGGTGGAATTTTTCTCCGCAGCGATATTCGAAAGGGTCTGGTATAACCGCAACTTGATGGCCGAAGGCGACTGGTCGATCATCTTCCCGGCGGCCAGCAGGGCCCCTGCAGCCTGTTCCTCAGCCTGGGCCAGGATGATCCGGGCCCGGCGCGAGCGCTCAGCCTCAGCCTGGTTGGCCATCATCCGCCTCATATTCTCTGGCAGCTGTATATCCTTGATCTTCACGTCAATAATATCAATGCCCCAGTCCCCGGTTTCATGCTCCACAATGGCTTTGATGTTCTTGCCCATCTCCTCCCGACGGGAGAGGATGGTATCCAGTTCCACCTTTCCGCAAACGTCCCGCAGGGCGGCCTGGGACAGCTGGGTTATGGCAAAATGATATTCCTCCACCTCCAGAACCGCTTTTTCAGGGTTGTCGATCCGGAAAAAGACAACCCCGTCGATGCTGCAGGGCACATTATCTTCCGTCATGACTTCCTGGGAAACGATGTTGATGGTGATGACCCGGATATCGACTTTCTGGATGGTCTCTATCAGGGGGATGATCCACCGGAACCCGGGTTTCAGGGTCTTTACGTACTTCCCAAAACGAAACTTAAGGGCGCGTTTGTATTCATAAACAATGCGGATCCCCGAAAGGAAAAAGCCTAGGAGCAGGACTCCAAAAATCAGTGTTGGGTTCATGGGATATTCTCTTTTAAGGGGTTACAATTTCAGGGGAGCCAGGGGTTTTAGCCCCTTCCCCCCGTTTCGGCCCATTCAGGCCAAGGAGGGCCAGGTTTATCCCGGCCAGCCAGATCAGGAAACTGCTGAAGGTCACCTTTTGAATCAGGGGAAGGGCGCGGAGGAAACTTCCGGATTCATAAATGACATAATTCAGCAGGAAAATCAAAAAACACCAGGCCCCCAGGGCAGCCAGGAAATGCCTGCGCCCCTTCCACAGCCCGAATATGGCGAGGGCAATGGCCCCCGTACCCAGTCCCCCGGCGATATACACCGTAAGGTCATGGGTGCCTGCGCTCAAAAAAAAGGTCGTTCCCAGGGCTGCCATCCCAAACACGCGCATCAGGCGGCGGCTCAAGGCAGCCCCCCCGGTCAGGCGGGGCAGGTGGTACCAAAGCAATAGCAGGGCAGAACAAAGTGCCACGAGGGCCCCGCGCGCCCAGTACCTGCCGGTATTCACGGCCCCGTTGACAGCCCGGGTATCCAGCAGGTCGCACAGGTAGTTATGGCGCCAACTGAAGCCATCCTGCCCCGGAAAGGCCCAGGACCCCCCGGGATACCGGCTGGCCGCGAGCAGGTAACCCAATATGAACACCCCCATCCCCAAAAGGGGAAGGGAAAGGATTCCAATCTTCCTGATTGCCGGAAAGCACACGTCGCGAGATTCAACTTTTCGAAAAGATACGCCAAAGCCGGGAGGTTAAAAAATGACCGGGGTCAGGGTTTCGGCAGGCCTTTCCAGTTCAGCCTCGTTTCTTTGGGTCCTGCCGGTTCAAAAAGCCTGCTGAAACCCTGCTGCACTTATCCGGATAGGCTGCAAAATGGACATTGTTTCTTAAAAATTGATGCTCCGGACCTGTCCTGGTGACATAAATCATATCCGGGATCAGCAGGTGCCCCTACCTTTAATCATATATTCGGGGTGTGATGAATCCGTTCAGAAGTTTCAATATCGCCGACTGGTTTTCCTTCTACCGCATCGTCGCCTTTCCGTTGCTGATGGTTTTCCTTTTCTCAGGCGCCAGGGACTGGTTTACCTGGTTCCTGCTGATCAGCTATTCCACTGACGCCGTCGACGGTTTCCTGGCCCGTAAGCTGAATATCAGCAGCGCCAGGGGTTCGCAGCTCGACTCGGTCGGAGACCAGCTGACCCTGATAGCCGGGCTGTTTGGGATCTGGGTTTTTGAAAAGGTATTTATCCTTGAAAACCTGGTGCTCATTGCCATTGCCTTTATCCCCTACATCATCCAGATGGCCATCGCCTTTATCAAATACGGCCGGGCGACGTCGTTCCATACCTACCTGGCCAAAACCTCAGCCATTTTGCAGGCGGTATTCCTGCTCTGGCTGCTGTTCTTCGGGCCTGTGTACTGGCTTTTCTACCTGATGATTTTTATCGGCATCCTGGAGACCCTCGAGGAAATTACCCTCATTTTCCTTTACGACCACTGGGTAAAGGACGTTAAGGGGATCTACTGGGCATTGAAGGATGAGCGCAGGCGGCAGGCCTGATTAAGGGGCGTGGCCCGACCGGGAAGCCCGGGCGCACCAACGGATGAGCGCCTGGTTTTTGCAGGGCCGTAGCTTAGTTTGGTTGGGGGGCGGGTGGGGGGTTCCCCATTACTCCCGGATCCTATCATGCACCCGTGATCCAATCCCCCCGCACAGCTATCGGAACCATCCCCACAGCCGGGGGCCGATCCTTTTAGGTCGTCGAATTCCCATATCCTTCCTGTGGGTACAGGGGGGCAGGAAGGTCAAAAATTTATTATCTTTAGCAGTATCCTGGGCTTTCAGGGCACCCTTTCCTTTTTCGGGGGACGGCGAGTAATAAACCTGACAAAAAACCCTGAGCGTGGCTGCCAAAAAAAAAATACTCCGGTACACGGGCCTTGGATTCCTTGGGCTCCTGATCGTTTTGTTGCTCCTCCTACCCGGGCTGGTTAAAAATTACGCTGTAAAGAACAGCAGGGAACTCCTCGGCCGGCAAATTTCTATAGACAAGCTCAGGATAAACTACTTCACCGGAACAGTAAAGGTCTACGACTTCAACCTGTATGAGGCCAATGGGCAGGATGTTTTTGTCGCCTTCGACACCCTTGTGCTGAATACAGCCCCTTATAAGTACTTCGGCGGGGTGAAAGCCCTGGACAGGTTATACCTGGAAGGCCTGCAGGTCCGTATCGCCAAAAAGGATTCCACCTTTAATTTCGATGACCTGGTTGCCTTCCATTCGGCGGAAGACAGCTCCGCTACAAATGGTGAGGACGAAGAAGCCTTTAAATACCTCCTGGAAAATCTGGAGCTGAAGGACGCTGCCTTCGAATACTACGATGCGGACCTGGACCATACCACCGAGATCGAAAATTTATCCCTTTTCATCCCGGTAATCGCCTGGGACCAGGAACATGACAGCAATGCGGATATCGCTTTCCGGCTCGGGGAGTCCGCGGCGGTTAAGGCATCGTCCAACGTCAACCCTGGAACAGGGGATTTCAGCAGTTCCGTGGAGATTGACAACCTGCAGTTAAGCGCGTTTTACAAATACGCCCTGGAGTACGCAACGATCAATAGCCTGGAGGGTACGGTCAATGCAGTCATTGAATTGACAGGAAACGTGAACAGCCCTTTGGAAACCCTGGTTTCCGGGGAAGTGGAAGCCCTGAAGCCCCTGATGACGGACCCGAACAGTTTGGGGTTTTTATCCGCTGAAAAAATCCTGTGTACCCTGGGGGAGATCAACTATGCGAAAAGCTCCTATATCATCGAGGATTTGGTCTTTGAACAGCCTTTTCTCAAATTTGAACTCGACTCCGTCTCCAACAATCTGTTCCGGATTTTTAAATACGATTCCACGGATTCCACAGTTGTGGAATCCGAAGCGGAGCAACCCCTGTACTACGCCCTGAACCATGTAAAAGTGCATCAGGGGCGGATGGATTATACCGACAACCTGACCGGGCAACCCTTTGACTATGCCCTCAGCGACATCGAGATCGACACCGACAGCATCTTCAGCGACAGCGAATGGGTGGACATCCTCTCTACCATGGTTTTGAACAAACGCGGAAAACTTAAGGCTGAAATCGGGTTCAACCCTGCGGACCCCGATTTTGCCACCATCGATATTGCCATAGAGGACTTCCTGCTCTCGGACCTCAACATCTACTCCAGCTATTATACCGGGCATTCCATCCTTACCGGGGACATGTTCTATTTCTCGGACACCCGCATCACGGACGGCCAGCTGCAAAGCGAAAACAACCTGCTGATCAAGGGCGTAGCCGTGGAGAACCTCAAAGGCGGCCTGTATGCCATTCCCCTGAAAATTGCCGTTTGGCTGCTCAAGGACAAAAACGGGGATATTGAACTGGACATCCCGGTGCGGGGCAACCTGGACGACCCCACCGTAGACGCCTGGGCCCTGGTGGGCACCACCCTGAAAAAAAAGCTGTTCGACGCCACGGACAACCCTGTAAAGCCGCTGGCACGGTTTATCGGGGCCGATCCGAAAGACCTCGAAAGCCTTGCCTTCCAATACCCGGACACCATCCCCAACGCGGAACAGGCCCGGCAACTGGACCTGCTCCTGGAACTTGAACGCCAAAAAGAAGGGGTTGAAATCGTAATGAACCTGGTCGGGCAGGATTCCCTGGTCAGCCTGATGGCCGAAAACCGGGCAGGTGAGCTTTTCACACAGAAAACAAATGCGGACTTCACCACAAACCGGGAGGCCTTTGAAAAATTCGTGTACGAACAGGTGGGCTCCGATACCCTGGGCCTATTGGGATCCATCCGATCCCTTACCGCAGCCCAGAACATGGATTCCCTGGCCAATACCTACATGGACGCCCTGATCCGCAACTTCAGCGGCTATCTGGAAAGCAAGCAAAACACGACCACGATCGTAGTGCAAAAGGCCAAAGTAAGCAACCCCGATAATGCCAATGCCGCCCCCCAGTTCAAAATGAACTATTCCCTGAAAGGAGCGGAACCGGAAGCCCCTGCCCCCCCGGCAGCTTCCGAAGGGGTTCCCCCGGCACCCCGTAAATTCCCACGACCCTAAGGCCAAACGGTTCAAAGGCGGTCAACTGCCGCGATATTCGCATTTTATCAGGCGGGTTCCTCTGCAGTGAATCGCTTCCAAAGGGCCCAGGTAATCGCGATGTGGGCCAGGTAGTAGGTGGGGAGGATCAAAAAATCCCACCGGTTGTACTGCATGAATTCCGCCAGGGCGATGAGGGTGTCGGAAAAAAGGATCAGGGCAATCCCAAAGGTATAACCCAACTTTGGCCATCCCGCTTTCTTTATGCCAACGGCCGCCCCAAGGGAAAGGCACGACACCAGGAGGTAGGCCAGCGCGGCCCACATGAGCAGGGGGTCCCCAATGCCCCCATAAAGGGAGGTAAAGAAGAAAATAAGGTACGCGGCGCAGACCACCAGGGTCGTCTTCCAGGCCACTTGGCCATGGAACAGGGAATAGGCCAAATAACCGATGTGCGCCAGGAAAAAAAAGAAAATGCCATATACAAACCACAAGGTATCCCCGTTCCTGTGGGACAGGAAGTAATCCCCGACAATAGAAAAGAGGAACGCCCCGATTACCATCCAGAGGTCCGGGGTACGGAAGGACCTGCCCGATAAGAGCAATAAGAGGATTATCGCGCCGAGGCCGGCGGAACCTGATTTGAAAAGGAAGTCCCCATAGGCCAGCGCCAGGATGGCCGAGGCGACCTGCAATACGAGCAACCCGATCAGGACCGGACGGAATTTTGAGAGCATGGGTCGGTGTTTTGGTTTCTTCAAAGATAGTTTTTACCCCCGACCCAATGGATGTGCCTTCAAAATTATCGGGATATGGGATACCCTTATTGCCCGCGTCCATCCGTTGACGGGATTGATCCAATCGGGCATTCCCGGGACATTTCCAGTTGCGGGGAACACGGCCCTTTAAAAAACGGTGTCGTGCCCGCACAGTTTCTGTGGCCCCATTGTTTTTTCCTTTTGGGCGCCCTGTCAAAACCTACCGGTGTTCCCGCACATGGCCGGGTTCCCAGATCAGCCTCATAAAGGCACTAAACCGCTGGTTTTCCCTGCTCACAGGAATTCCCGCAACAATCCCGACCAGGAGGTTGTCGGCAATGCCCAACCGCATTTGGGGACGAAGCGTCATGTCGAAATCCCCGGCGCTGAGGGTTTTGTTGAATTCCACTCCAATAAAGTTCCTTGTGCCTGTTATCATGTAATGAAAACTCGTATTGATATCAAAGGCCGTCAGAAACTTCCCGGTGCTGAAATTATGTTCGATCATGGGGCCCGTGTAGATCAGGGAATGCACGTTATTGCCCCAGCGCCTGGCGATTACCAGAAACGGATTGTAAACGTTCCCTTTGATCCATGGGTCCCCAAAATTTCGAAAGTCCGACAATTCGAACTCATTGATATAGCCAAGGGCCATGGAGGTCGCCATGGCTTCATTGACGAAGAAAGACCACTGGACTGCAAGCTTCAGGCTGTTCAACTGGTTGGACGGGATTGAATCCCGAAGCGAGCCATTCAGAGGCGAATAAAATGTGAAGGGCAATTCCACCTCCAGCCCCAGGCGATCCCTCGGGGCCCATTCGTACTCTATCAGGGCTTCGTAGGCATCGAACCTAAGGTTGTCGGTCAGCCCCAGGCCAATATTCCATTCCTTTTCCCCTTTCCGGGCCCCCAGGTCCCGGATCAGGTCGATATAAAGGGGTTCCGCGTGCAATACCTTGGCAGGCCCTGCCTGGTCTTCGACCTGAACGATATACAGGCTGTCTTTTTCCGCGTTCGAAATTTGGGCCAGGGAAGCGCTTGCCCATAGCAGTGCCATAAACGGCAATAATTCCTTTTTGAAGTTCATTTTTGATTTGAATTAAAAAGATGGAGAAAGTAACCGACTAGGCAATAGCGGTTATAAGGGTTCCAAAAAATTAAATCAAATCCGGGGAGGGGGGGTATCTATTGGGTCAAACCCCATGGGGAAACGGGCATTTTTTTCAGGAAATTTCTCTTTCCTGCTTTCAACAAGAACTGGTGATAGTCCGCTATCGCATGTATACTGGACCATAATGGGCATCTTGAATCCCATGGTGCTATTGTGGTCTTCAGGATCGGGGTCATCAACCTCCCTTATAAGGTCCTCAAACCCCAGCACCTGTTCCACTATCAGCTCCACAATACTTTCCTGGTCATTGAAGGACAGGTCCTCGGGAACCTTATTGGGGAAGGGGTCTGGGGAGTCGACACTGATGTTCAGGAAATACAGGCCCAACAACCCAAAAAGGAATCTGGTAAAGGTGCTATTTCGTATTCGGCCGAACATGGTCCAAAATTACAATTTTGCAGTATTCTTCCACCACTCCCCTATGGATTTCTCCCATAGGGCCGGCACCCTGCCTTCTTCCCGGCATATCCGTGATTTTTTGTGAACTGAAGGGAGGTTTCAGGGATTGACCGTAGGTTGAGGAAGGGGGCGGGTTGGGCGGGAAGAAAAAAATGTGCCGGTCAATGCCCACTCAAATACCCGTAGAGCTTGTAAATAAACAACCCCACCCCTGCAATCACCAGATAGGTGTTGGCGGTTTCGTAAAAAGCCTGGTAACTGTTTTTGTTTTGCCAACGGGTAATGGGGAATACCATTGGGATCAGGGCAGCGATCCCCCCGGAGCCGGGCTTAATTGGAAATTCCATAGGCCGGGGACAGGCCGGACGAGCAAACCTGCAGGGGCAACGGGAGGTAGGGGGCAGATGGAAACCTCACTCCATGATCGACCAAAGGGATTTATGAGGAACTGAGGGCCTCCAGGACCCGCTGGGGGGTAAAGGGCATGTGCCGCAGGCGTTTACCCGTAAGCCTTAAAAAAGCATTCGCTATGGCACCGGCTACCATGGGGGTGGCGGTTTCCCCCACCCCTTCGGGGCGCTCCCCGGAAGGGAGGATTACGGTTTCGATGGAGTCGGGGATTTCCTGCATCCGAAGCAGGGGGTAGTCGTGGAAATTGGATTGCTGTACCCGCCCGTCCACTATGGTAATCTGCTCTTTCAGTACACTGCTCATCCCCATGAGGATGCCGCCTTCCATTTGTGCCCTGATATTGTCCGGCTGTACGGGAATCCCGGCGTCCAGGGCAATCCAGAAATGGTGCACCCTGATGTCCCCGGTATTCCGGTCCACCGAGATCTCGCAAACCCCGGTCCCCAGGGAGCCGTGTTCCACGAAAGCCACACCCTTAGCCCGGCCTTCGGCTACAGGTTCTCCCCAGCCCGAGATTTCTGCTGCCTTGTCCAGGGTGGCAAGGGCCCTGGGGGATTTGGCCATCAGTTTGCGGCGGAAGGCGACGGGGTCGGCCTGCTGGTCCCGGGCTATTTCATCCAGCATACATTCAATCGCAAATTTGTTGGGCCCATGCCCGACAGCGCGCCAGTGCTTCAAGCGGATGCCATGGGAGGCCCCCCGCCACTCGGCCAGTTGGTTGGGAATGTCGTAATGGGTATTGGTCACCCCGCTGGCTACCAGGTTGCCCCCATCCCCCACCACGCAATGCGAAAGGCTGGTGAGGGTACCCCGGGCATCCACAGAGGCGGTCAGGCGCTGGAGGGAAAGCGGGCGGAACGCCCCGTAGGCCACATCGTCCTCCCGGGTCCAGATGAGCTTCACGGGCAGGGGGGCCACCTCCCGGGCCAGGACGGCGCATTCCTCCACAAAATCGTTCATGCTGCGTCGTCCAAAGCCTCCCCCCAGATACTGCAGGTGGACTTCGACCTTTTCATGTGGGATCCCCAGGATACCGGGTACCCCGAGCTTGGTATCCGGGCCCTGCTGGCTGCCCACCCAGACCTCGGCGCTCTGCAGGTCTTCCGCCACCCGGATCACGGCATTAAGGGGTTCCATCTGGGCGTGGTACACGTAGTCGTTTTTGAAATCAGCGGAATAGGTTCGGGCCGCCGTTTTGATGGCCTGTTGTACATCCCCGGCCTCGGTGATGACCCTGCCCCTCTCCGGTTGCCCGGCCATTGAGGCGTAGGTTTCAAAAACCTCCTGGGAATGGAACCCGCTGGCCGGGGAAGGACCCCATTCAATTCTGAGTTTCCTTTTGGCGGACAGGGCCTGCTCCAGGGTTTGGGCAATCACACCTATGGCATAGTCAAACGGGACCACCTTCAGCACCCCGTCCATCCCAACGATCTCCGCCTCATTGGTAAGCGTTGGCCTGGACCCGTGGAGGTTGCCCCTTTCCAGAACGCCGTAAACCATGCCCGGTAACCGGATATCCTGGGCAAACAGAGCCGTCCCGTTCACCTTTTCAGGGATTTCGGTTCGGGGGAGCACCTTCCCGATCAGGCGGAACTCCCCGGGTTTTTTCATCTGGGCCTCGTCGATTTCCGGAAGTACCTCCGGCATTTTCAGGAAGGGTACCAGCTGGCCGTATTCTATTTTCCTTCCGGACTTTTCATGGTATACCACCCCTTCTGAAGTGGTGAGTTCGGAAAGCGGCACCTCCCAGTGCCCCGCAGCACTGCTCAGGAGCACATACCGGGCCTGGGCCCCCGCCTTCCTCATGACCGGCCAGTAGCTGTGGGTAGTCCGGCTGCCGACCGTCATCATGAGCTTGCTGCCAGGGGTCCACCCCTCAGACCCGTAGATCTCGGCTTCCTGGGGGGAGAACTCCACCGAAACCCGGGCCCAGTCCGCATCCATCTCCTCTGCAAAGATGACCGGCAGGGAGGTCATGGAACCCTGTCCCATTTCAGCGGCAGGGTTATAGATGATGATCTGCCCGTCCTCGGAAAATTGCACCCAGGCGGTTATAGGATGCCTTGCAAATTCCTCCTTCATGCGCCGCGTATCCCGGCAGGAAACCAGGTAGGGCAGGATCCCGGAAGCTCCGATAAAGAGCACTACCCCTCCCGAGGTTTTCAGGAAGTTCCTTCTGCTGTATTGGGTGGCTGTCTTTGGCATGGGCTTAGGATTCAACATGGGTTTCGGTTCCTGCGGCCATTTCCACGGCTTTCAGGATGCGCATATAGGTGCCGCACCGACACAGGATGCCGTTCATATAAGTTTTGATTTCCTCCCGCGTAGGCCTGGGGTTGGATTCCAAAAGGGCCACCGCCTGCATGATCTGCCCGGAATGACAAAAGCCGCACTGGGGGGCCTGGGCCGCTATCCAGGCCTTCTGGACCGGGTGGTCCCCCTTTTCGGACAGGCCCTCGATGGTGCGGATCCGCTGCCCGCTGGCCACCCCTTCCACAGGGATGATGCATGCTTTCGCGGGTTGCCCGTCGATGTGCAGGGTACAGGCCCCGCATAGGGCAATGCCGCATCCGTACTTGGTTCCGGTAAGCCCAAGATGCTCCCTGAGCACCCACAAAAGGGAGGTCCCTTCGGCAACTTCAACAGGATATGTTTCGTCATTGACGTTTAGGGTGTATTTGGCCATGGCAAAACTCGTTTGCCCTTAAGGTACTGAAAAAGAAGAATGGATTGCACATGGGGCTTCCAAAAATTGAAGGTTTGCAGCAATGGGCACCTGATGCTGCCAGCCCGGCCAGGGTTCATCCGAAAAGGAGGGATTCCCGGACGGCTCAATGGGCATTGAAATACCCGTAGAGCTGGTAAATAAACAACCCCACCCCTGCAATCACCAGATAGGTGTTGGCGGCTTTGTAAAAGGCCTGGTAACTGTTTTTGCTTTGCCAACGGGTAATGAGGAATACCATTGGGATCAGGGCAGCAACCTGCCCGAGCTCCACCCCCACATTGAAACTGAGGATCTTGGCCAGGAATTGGGAAGTCCCCATATCAAAAGATTGAAGGCGGGTAGAGAGGCCAAAACCATGGATGAGTCCGAACAAAAAAACCATCATCAACAGGTTTGGCGCCCGTACTTTCAGGATTTTCTCAAAACCTCCCAGGTTCTCAAACCCTTTGTACAGGACGCTCAGGGCAATTACGGCATCCACCAGGTGTTCGTCGGCCCGGATCCCCAAATAGGTTGCCCCGGTAAGGGTAATGCTGTGGCCAATGGTAAAGACGGTGATAAAGCGGATAATGTCCCGGAAGCCACTGAGGTAAAAGATCACCCCCGCCAAAAACAACAGGTGGTCATACCCGGTCACCATGTGTTTGGCGCCCACCAGGAGGTAGGAGAGCAGCCCCCCGTTGTTGAGGATTTCCTGGTCCCCCGGGCTCACCCCGTGGGCAGCAAGCACCAGGGGGCAAAGCATAAATATCGGCAATACCCTTCGCCTTAACGCCTGCCCTTTCATTCAGTCTTTCCGTTTGAACCAGAAGAACAATACAATCAACAGTACCAGGCTTCCGATCCAGTAGAAATAGGAAGGGATACCCCCATCCTCCCCGTGGCTGTGCGTGTCCCCGTCGTGGCTGTGGCTGTGCCCTTCCCCTATCGCAAAGGTAAGGGTGGCCCAGTTCGATTCGTGGGTCAGGCCTGGCTTCTCAGAGGGGGTCAGGTAGATGGTGCGAAGGTACCAGACCCCTTCGGCCGTGAGGTCCACCTTTATGAGGCCATCCGCATCCGTCCTGAGTGATTTGACAAGAGGGTGGCTATGGCCTTGTTCTGCGCTACCTCCCTGAGGGAATTCCTCTGCCCGTGCCGTCTTATGGGTATGGCCCGATTCCTGTTGGTGAGAATGCATCCCTTCTTCCCCATGCGTGTGGTCCGATTCCTGCTCGTGAGAATGCTCCCCTGTTTCGCCATGCGTGTGGTCCGATTCCTGCTCGTGAGAATGCTCCCCTGTTTCGCCATGCGTGTGGTCGGCTTCATGCTCGTGCTTGTGGTCTGAAGAGGCTTCATGGCTATGGCCCGTTCCCGGTTCATGCGAATGCACACCGGTGGGAGGGCCTGCATACACCAGTTGGTTGGCCAGGGGCTTCCCCTGCCACAGCAGTTGGACTTCCAGGGAATGGCCGGGATGCAGGTCGTAGGGATTTTGCAGGGGAACAAACTCAATCGGATACCCCAGGGGGGTCTTCCAGTCGTCTGAGGTTTGGTCCCCCACCTGAAAAATTGTTTTTACATGCTTGGAATATTCCTCTGCGGCATTTTGGCCAAGGGTGTTGTTGGCCCTCCGCCATTCCAGCATATCGAGTACCCCGTCGTGTTCCAGATAACCGTTGAAATCCTCAGCGGTCATTTCGATGGTCCGGGAAAAGGTAGATACCCCTGCGACCCAGGTGCCGGCCTGCCCGGTTTTAAACCGCAGTATCGTGATGCTGTCCCGCTCGCTCCACTGGGTGGAATCAACCGCTATTCTGCGGCCATTACCCACCAGGCTCACATCGGCCATTCGGTTGCGCGCAATGACGTTCTCGCTCTTCTCGAAGGTGCCGTTGAAAAGTTCAATGGCAGCCTGGGCGTCCGGTTCAAGGAAATAGTTATCCGGCTTCAGGTACATGTCGTGGCTGCAAAACAGTAGTAGTGCAAAGAGGAGGAGGATCTTGTTTTTCATGGCTATGTCAAATTAACCAACGGGGCCGGGTAAACAACCCCAAATTGCTATTTTAAGGCGACTTTGGAAAAATCAAATATCGTCCAAGCCATTGTAGTTTGCAAAAGTGTTGGGAAAGAAGCGGCAAAAAAAGGCAGAGTACCCCTGCGGCGTGATCCAAAATATGACCACTACTGCAAACCTGTCCCGAGGGAAAGCGAACCTGGCTGGATTACGCCTGCGGTGTGATCCAAACCGG
>NZ_JAMXIB010000006.1 GCF_024006985.1 Robiginitalea marina | reverse complement strand
GGGAAAAGTTTAGGAAACTTCCCCCGATAGCTATCGGGGCTATCCATTGAACTACGGGGCCGGAAAACGAGTCTGCGAATTTATGAATACTTTTTAAAAATCCGGGAAGAATCTGGGGGAATGAAAGGAATTAGGCAAAAAACGAGCCGGATTCCATGGGCGATGGGCCTGCTGTCCCCGGAGGTTGCCGGGCGGAAGGCGGGGGAGTACCCTGGGGCGAATTTGCCAAAACTTCAGTAACTTCGCAGGGTAACCGAAGCCCGATGAAGACACCAAAAAGACCTTCCCTTTTTGTGGAAGGTGCCATATCGCCCCAATTCATCGCCGATTCCATCGCAAAGCACCAATCCAAAACCGGGATCGGGGCCCACGACATTTTCCTGGGTCAGGTTCGGGCCGACGTGATAGACGGGAAGACCGTCCGGGCCATCGAGTACTCCGCCTATGAAGCCATGGCGCTTGAAAAGATCCACGAGATCCGCGAAGACGCCTTTGCAACCTACAACCTTAGTTGCATGCATATCTACCATAGCCTGGGCGAGGTGCCGGTAGGGGAAATCTGCCTTTTTGTATTTGTTTCCTCCCCCCATCGGAAGGACGTTTTTCAGACCCTGCAACAGGTGGTGGAACGCATCAAAAAGGAACTTCCCGTTTTTGGGAAGGAATGTTTCCAGGACGACAGCTATACCTGGAAAGTAAACCGTTAGCCATGGTAGATATTACCCATAAGGAAGTCACCCTGCGCATCGCCACGGCCGAAGCCACCGTAGTACTCAGCAGCCAGGATACCGTAATGGCCATCCGGGAAGGCAGGGTCCCCAAGGGCGATGTGTTTGAAATGAGCAAAGCTGCCGGGCTGTTGGGGGTGAAGAAAACCCCTGACCTCTTGCCCGATTGCCACCCCATCCCCATCGAGGGCACCCAAATCGAATATGACCTCAGCGGGCTGGAGATCCGTATCCGGGTCACAGTGAGGACGCATTACAAAACCGGTGTAGAGGTGGAGGCAATGCATGGCGCCAGCGTGGTGGCCCTGAACCTCTATGACATGCTGAAACCCCTCGACAAGGGGATTGAGATCCGCCTGATACGCCTGCTGGAAAAACGGGGGGGAAAATCGGATATCCTCCGGGGCTGAGTTACTCCCGGAGCGACCAGATTTCATACATCGGTTCCCCACGGCTGTTTTTGCCGGTGTGGTGCCAGTCATTGCCCTTCCTTTCGAACTGGAAATCCAGTTCAGCCCCAACCCGCGAATCATCCCTGGAAAAAAACTGGATGGCCTCGATATAGGAGCCGTTTTCAGCCGCATACCGCCCGCCGCCGCAGCCAAAGAATTCCATGGTGTCGGTATTGTAGGCGATCCACTGGAAATATCCATCCATTAGGAATTTTAAGGTCTTGCGGGGTTGTCCGTCCCCGCGGCGCTCCTGTCCGGTGTCAGGCCCGCGCATAGCAAACAGCCATTGCCCGTCCAGGGGTTGCTCCATGGCCGGTTCCCGGGTGTACGGGCGGTCCATGTTTCCATTGAAGATCAGGCTTCCCTCTGCATAACTAACCGATACATTATGGGACTTTTCCCCGGTTTTTGCAAAGTCGGAATTAAATTCAAGCCGGACCTTCAGGGAGTCTTCCGCTATCTCGTAATAGCCCCCCATGGTGCTGACAAACTTTGCGGGACTCGATTCGTAAATGGTATGCACCAGGTAGGAATCGGCCACCAGGAGCAGGTAATTCCGCTTTCCCCCATCCAGGGGTTCCGTCGCCAGGTAAACCCCCGGGGCGATCTGGGCACTGAGCAGGCAGGGGAGGAACAGTAAAATAAGGGTTTGGCACATTCGTTTCATGCGATCTCTGGGCTATGGGATTCACAATGGGAAACAAGGTACGGAATTCATCGGATAAACCGATATTAAAACGGTTGCAGGCAATGGGGAAGCCCCGAATTCTATGCGCTCGCCGAAATAGGCAACTTTTTTTTCAAAATAGGATTTTTTTAAAAAAAAAATGTTTTCATTTACACCGGTGAACCGCGGTGTATAAGGTTCTCTGAAGGACATAATGAAAAGTGTTTTTATGTTCGGGTTGCCGGGATACGGGGAGTTATGCCAGGCAATGGCCTTTAGCACAGGTAACCGGAATTTCCAAGTAGCTCCTATCCTCCGCAAACTGCCCGCTACCCGGGCGGATAAGGGAGTACCGCCCATCCCGTCTAATTCTTGTTTCTTATCTTGCAGTATGAGGTAGGCCCCGGATTTTCCTGTACGGGCTTGCCGCAGGCGCTATTTCTGAAAAAATATTTCGATGAACATTACCTACCGCGATCTGATCGATCAGACTTATTATTTTCCAACTGAGGAATTTACCCTTGATAATTCCCACCTCCTTTTCCATGGGATCCCCCTGATGGAACTCGTGGAAAAATACGGGAGTCCTTTAAAATTCACCTACCTGCCGAAGATTTCGCAAAATATCGGACTGGCCAAGAAATGGTTTGCAGCGGCCATGGAAAAGCACCAGTACCACGGGAAGTATTATTACTGCTATTGCACCAAAAGCTCGCATTTCAGGTATGTATTGCACGAGGCCCTCAAGAACGACATCCACATCGAAACTTCCTCGGCCTTTGACATCCCAATCGTGGAACGCCTGAAAAAGGAAGGAAAAATAAAGGACGACACCTACGTCATTTGCAACGGGTTCAAAAGGGCTGCATATATCGAGAACATCGCCCGCCTGATCAACAACGGGCAGCGCAATTGCATTCCCATTATCGACAATTATGAGGAGTTGTCGCTGCTCACTGAAGAGATCGAGGATAATTTCAAGGTAGGCATCCGCATCGCCTCGGAAGAAGAACCCAAATTCGAATTCTACACCTCGCGCCTGGGGATCGGGTATAAGGATATCGTGCCTTTTTACGAGAACCAGATCAAAGACAATGACAAGGTTGAGCTGCGGATGCTCCATTTCTTCATCAATACGGGGATGAGGGATAATGCCTATTACTGGAACGAATTGTCAAAATGCCTCAAGGTATATGTCAGGCTCAAGAAGATTTGCCCTTCCCTTGACAGCCTCAACATAGGGGGCGGGTTTCCCACCAAGAATTCCCTGGCTTTTGAATACGATTACGAATACATGGTCGACGAAATCGTTAACCAGATCAACCTGGCCTGCAAGGAGGCCGATGTGCCCGTGCCCCATATTTTTACGGAATTCGGGAGCTTCACGGTTGGGGAAAGCGGCGGGGCCATCTACCAGGTCCTTTACCAGAAACAACAGAACGACCGGGAGAAGTGGAACATGATCGATTCTTCATTCATTACCACCCTGCCGGACTCCTGGGCCATTAACAAGCGTTTTATCATGCTGCCCATCAACCGCTGGAACGACCCCTATGAACGGGTGCTGCTGGGCGGGCTTACCTGCGACAGTGACGATTACTACAACAGCCAGCAGGATATGAACGCCATTTACCTGCCGAAATTCCATTCGGAGAAACCGCTGTATATCGGGTTTTTCAATACCGGGGCCTACCAGGAAACCATCGGGGGATACGGGGGGCTGCAACACTGCCTGATTCCCTATCCGAAGCACCTGCTCATAGACCGGGACGGGGAAGGCCACCTGATGGTTACGCTTTTCCGGGAGCAGCAGGAATCCGGGGAATACCTGCGGATCCTTGGCTATGGAACGGAAGGGCAGGATTCCGGTGCGCAGGAAGAATTAGGAAATCAACAACACGAATACGCAACCAAAGAAGAAATCCACAAAGAATGAAAAGTACGCCAACCTATGCGGGAATCCCGGAGGAGTTCGCGCAGCTGGAAAAAGCACGGGTAGTTTTGATCCCCGTGCCCTATGATGGAACCAGTACCTGGGGGAAGGGAGCCGACAAAGGGCCGGAGGCATTCCTCGCGGCATCCGAAAACATGGAACTTTACGACATTGAAACCGGTACGGAGGTTTACCGGCAGGGGATATATCTGGCGCCTTCCATTTCGGAAAAAGACAGCCCCGAAGCGGTGGTGAGGGAGGTACATCAAATTACCAAGGACTACATCAAGCGCAATAAGTTTGTTACTCTTTTCGGAGGGGAGCATTCCATTTCAATTGGTTCCATCCGGGCCTTCAATGAATGCTTTGACAACCTTACGGTATTGCAGATCGATGCCCATGCCGATTTGAGGAAAACGTATCTCGGCAGCCCTTATAACCACGCCTGCGCGGTACACGAGGCGGCCCAGACCACCAACCTGATCCAGGTGGGCATTCGCAGCATGGACGCCATAGAGAAGACCTATATGGACCCGGAAAGGGTGTTTTTTGCCCATGAGATGGTGGCCGACGAATTCTGGATGGATAAGGTTATCGACCTGATGACAGACCATGTTTTCATTACCTTCGACCTGGATGCCCTCGACCCGTCCATCATGCCTGCGACGGGTACCCCGGAGCCCGGGGGCCTTTTCTGGTATGAAACCCTGGAATTCCTCCGCAAGGTTTTCCAGGAGAAGAATGTGGTGGGTTTTGACCTGGTGGAATTGTGCCCGAACCCCCAAAACAGGGCCTCCGATTTCGTCGCGGCCAAGCTGTATTATAAAATGCTGTCCTATAAATTTATGGAAACCGCCCAGGAGGGCGACTTTGATGAACCCTTTGATGAGGAAGGCGGCTGGAAAAGCAACCTGTCCTCGAAATTTGATGATGATGAGCTCTAAAGGACCGATATCCAATTTTATTGCCAAGTACTACAAACACTTCAATGCGGCAGCCCTGGTGGATGCGGCCAGGGGGTACGAAGCCCAGCTGGAGCAGGGTTCCAAAATGCTGGTGAGCCTTGCCGGCGCCATGAGCACCGCTGAGCTCGGAAAGATTTTTGCCGAGATCATCAGGCAGGACAAGGTGCACATTATTTCCTGTACCGGGGCGAACCTCGAGGAAGACATCATGAACCTCGTCGCCCATTCCCATTACAAACGGGTGCCCAATTACCGGGACCTCACCCCCCAGGATGAGTGGGACCTGCTGGAAAGCGGCCTGAACCGGGTTACGGATACCTGTATCCCTGAGGAAGAAGCCTTTCGCCGCCTGCAGAAGCACATCTTCAGGCTCTGGAAAGAGGCTGAAGCCGCAGGGGAGCGCTATTTTCCGCATGAATTCATGTACAAAATGCTGCTTTCCGGGGTGCTGGAGGAGTATTACGAAATCGATATCCGTGACTCCTGGATGTACGCCGCCGCAGAAAAAAACCTGCCCCTGGTCTGCCCCGGCTGGGAAGACAGCACCATGGGGAATATCTTCGCGTCCTATGTCATCAAAGGGGAGCTTTCGGCCCGGACCATGAAATCCGGGATTGAATACATGACGTACCTGGCCGACTGGTACACTGAAAATTCGGGGAATGGCATAGGCTTTTTCCAGATCGGCGGGGGTATTGCCGGGGATTTTCCCATCTGCGTAGTCCCCATGCTCTACCAGGACCTGGAACGGACCGACACCCCTTTCTGGAGCTATTTTTGCCAGATCAGCGACAGTACTACCAGTTTTGGCTCTTATTCCGGGGCCGTGCCGAATGAAAAAATCACCTGGGGCAAGCTGGGGATAGATACGCCCAAGTTCATTATCGAAAGCGATGCCACCATTGTTGCCCCATTAATTTTTGCGTATCTTTTAAACCTGTAATCATGGACAACCTGAGGCGCGTTATCGTGGACTTTAGAAAACTTACCCCGGAGGTGCTCAAGCTCCTCGTGGAACGGTATCCCGACGGCTATGACGATGGCCACATCATTACGTTCAGGAATGCACAGGGGGAGCTCATCGAGGCCGTTGAGGTCTCTACCGATGACACCAAATACCTTGTCAAGATCAGTGCCAAACTGGAAAAGACCATGGCCAATTACGACGAGGAGGACTATGAAGATTACGACTCAGATGACCCCACTGCCATCCCCGACATAGAAATGGACGAGGACGATGAATAACCTTTAATTCTTTTTCCCATGCAACAGGCCCCGTTTC
This sequence comes from Robiginitalea marina, assembly GCF_024006985.1. GTDB lineage: Bacteria > Bacteroidota > Bacteroidia > Flavobacteriales > Flavobacteriaceae > Robiginitalea > Robiginitalea marina. The sequence goes on along the minus strand of NZ_JAMXIB010000006.1, from coordinate 237,209 downwards.
ATTTGTCCTTACCCTGTATCAGTGTTTCAGCCACGCATGCCTTCTATACGGAAACCCTCGGAGCCGCGGTGGGAAGGAGCACCACCCAATGGGTCGACATCAACCTCTATGGGAACCAGATTACCTTTACCAAAAGCGGAAGCTTCAGTTTCCAGTACAAATCGTATAAATTCGAGGAGGCGGTTTTGCCGGCCTTCCACTTTGGGGTCCTGGTAGGGAGTGCAGACTGGGAGTCCCTTCTGGGGCGGCTGCAGGGCCTTTCGCTGGAATTGCCCGTCAACAGCCTGTTCCTTTCGGGAAAACCCGGGGCACATCGCTCCTTTTTTGTGGAAGACCCCAACGGGTATATGGTGGAATTCAAACACTTCCTCGATCCCGGCGACACCTTCCGGGCCGTGACGGAATAGCCTTTTGAAACATGCCCGACCTGCGGACCCCTCAAATCAGCCAACCATGAACAATCAGAAACTACTCGGGAGCGAGGAATGGTGCGTATTTGAAGAAATGGGCATCCCCGCCATCAAGGCGAGGGTCGATTCGGGGGCCAAGACGTCTTCCATCCAGGCGGCCAATAGCAAGATCGTGATGCGCCATGGAGAGGAATGGGTACAGTTTGATGTCCACCCCCTCCAGGAAAACCGCAGTATTACCGTCCATTGCGAAGCCCGGTTGATCGACCGCCGGATCGTAAAGAGTTCCTCCGGGATCTCCGAAGAGCGGCTGGTGGTCAAAACCCCGGTGAGGCTGGGCCCCGACAAATTTGATATCGAACTTACCCTGGCCAGCCGCGACACCATGGAATTCCGCATGCTCCTGGGGCGTGAAGCCCTGTCGGGGCGTTACCTGGTCGATCCCGGGCAAAACCTGCTGGCCGGGGAATTCACTGCCGACAGGCTGGAGCAACTCTATGCGTCCTATATCCACAAGAAATCGGGGTTGAAAATCGCCTTGTTGGCCAGCAACCCCCACCTGTACAGCAACCGGCGGATCATGGAAGCCGCCCAGGACCGGGGCCACGAGATCGTATTTCTCAATGTGGAACTGGCCTATATGAAACTCGATGCCAATTCCCCGGAAATCCGGTATCGCGGAGGGAACATCCTCAATGAATTCGACGCCATTATCCCCAGGATCAGGCCCTCGGTGACGTTTTACGGCTGCGCCCTTATCCGGCAGTTCGATAACCTCGGGGTATATTGCCTGAATTCGGCAGAGGCCATAACCCAGTCGCGCGACAAGCTCTTCGCTTCCCAGTTGTTTGCCCGCCACGACATCCATATCCCCATAACCGGGTTTGCCAAATCCCCCAACGACACCAAGGACCTGATCAAAATGGTGAACGGGGCCCCCCTGATCATCAAATTGCTGGAGAGTACCCAGGGGAAGGGCGTGGTGCTCGCCGAGACGAACAAGGCCGCGGAGAGCGTGATCAACGCCTTTAAAAGCGTGCAGACCAACATCCTGGTGCAGGAGTTTATCAAGGAGGCCAACGGGCAGGATATCCGCTGTTTTGTGATCGACGGCAAGGTGGTGGCCAGCATGCAGCGCCAGGCCGAAAAAGGCGAATTCAGGGCAAACATCCATCAGGGCGGCAGGGCCTCCATGATAAAGATTACTTCCGAGGAGCGCAAGCTCGCCATCAAGGCGACCAAGGTCCTGAACCTCTCTGTGGCCGGGGTCGATATCATCCGATCCAACAGGGGCCCCTTGCTGTTGGAGGTCAATTCTTCCCCGGGCCTCGAAGGAATCGAGAACGCCACCGGGAAGGATATCGCCAATACCATGATTACCACGATAGAGAAGAAGCTGAAATACCACCCCAAAAAGGCGATCGAGCTTTAGAGACGATCCCGCAGCCGGGTGAGCATTTCACGGGTGGTGTCCTGCAGCGTGTAGCGCGGTTCCCAGCCCCAGTCTTCCCTGGCCTTGCTGTCGTCGATGCGCTCAGGCCAGGATGCTGCAATTTCCTGGCGGAAGTCTGGCCTGTACCCTATGCGAAAACCGGGAAGGTGCTCCCTGATGCTTTCGGCCATCTCGGCCGGGGTGAAGCTCATCGCCCCCAGGTTATAGGAGTTCCGGATAGTCACCCGGGTTGCCGGGGCTTCCATGAGCTCCAGGGTGGCACGGATGGCATCCTCCATATACATCATGGGCAGCCGGGTCTGTTCCCTGAGGAAACATTCGTATTGCCCTTTCGCCAGGGCCTCGTGGTAGATTTCGACGGCGTAGTCGGTGGTGCCCCCACCGGGTTCGGCCTTCCAACTGATCAACCCCGGATAGCGAAGGCTCCTCACATCCACGCCGTGTTTTCTGTGGTAGTAGGAACACCACCCTTCCCCCGCCAGTTTGCTGATCCCGTAAACCGTGGTGGGTTCGGTAACGGTGTACTGGGGGGTATTGTCCTTTGGGGTGCTGGGGCCAAAGACCGCGATGCTCGAAGGCCAGAAAAGTTTCGCGAATTGTTGCTGCCTGGCGAGTTCCAGTACGTGGAAGAGGGAATTCATGTTGAGTTCCCATGCCCGGGAAGGGGATTTCTCGGCCGTGGCGCTCAGCATGGCCGCCATAAGGTAAACCTCCTCTACCTTGTGGTCCTGTACGATCTTTTCTACGGCCCGGAAATCCGTGGCATCAAGGACCGAAAATGGCCCGGAGGCCATCAATTCCACCTGCCCTTCCCTGATGTCCGTGGCGATAATGGCTTCCGCCCCGTGCCGGGCGCGCAGGGCGAGGGTCAACTCGGTTCCGATCTGCCCGCAGGCTCCCAGGATCAATATTTTCTTTGGCATACAAAAGCGCTTTTAACGACAGGGGAGGTAAAGATAACTGTTCTCAAAATTTGTACATTCGCCCTATGCGGAATTTCTTCATCGTATTGGTCCTGGCCATGCTGGCCCCAGGGTGTGGTTCCCCTGAAAAGAAGGATAAGGAACAACTTCAACCTGAGGCCTGGGTTGGTATTCCCGACCTTCCTTCGGCGGTTCCCATTAACCCGGGGGCACGGGAAGTCCTGGAAGAGTGGCCGCAGTTCCTTTCCCTTGAAGAGCGGATCGCGGCCCTTTCTCAAACCCGGAGCCGCGAGGAATTGCAGTTGTTGCTGGAGGAGCTGAGCCAGATATGCAATCAGGTAGAGGAAAATGCCATCCCCCTGACTTTTGAACGACCTTCGGTTCGCAGCAGGCTCAGGGTTGTGCGCACCTATATCGGCAAATCAGACGCGGCCCTACTGTACCGGGAAGACCACGGGGAAGCCCTGATGGAGCTCATGCAGGCTTACAACGCCCTCAGGGAACAATTTAACCTCATTATCAACAGTACCTTAAAACCAGAGTTATTTGAAACGGAATAGATGGCTTATGGCCCTTTGCCTGCTGCAGGGGGTCCTGCTGCTGGCCCAGCAGACTGAAGAAGACCGGATTGGCCTCCTGTTGGACGGCTGGCACCACGCTGCGAGCCGGGCCGATTTTGACGCCTATTTTGATAAAATGGCGCCGTCGGCTGTTTTTGTGGGGACCGACGCCACCGAGCATTGGGACAGGGATGCCTTTATGGCCTTTTCCAGGCCTTATTTTGAACAGGGGAAGGCCTGGTCCTTCACCCCGGTGCAGCGGCATATCTTTGTCGGGGCCGGTGGGCGGGTGGCCTGGTTCGATGAACTCCTGGATACCTGGATGCAGCTCTGCCGCGGTTCCGGCGTCCTGGTGAAAGAAGGGGAGGAGTGGAAAATCGCGCACTATGTGCTCTCCATTGCCATCCCCAATGAAACGGTTCAGGGGGTGATCGCCCTGAAGAAGGAACAGGACAGCGTTTTGAAAAGATCATTACTTTTAGGGGCACCGAACTAATCCATACTAAATACAACACCTGATGAACAGAAAGGGAATTCTCCTGATGTTGCTGTTCGGCACCCTGCTGATCAGCCAGTGCGGACAGGCCCCGGAGGTCGCGGTTTCCGCAGATTCCTTTTATGAGACGGAGCTTTTCAAGGCCGTCCAGATGGAAGGCCTGTTCCCGGACTCCAAGACCTTTGTCGACCTGGACCGGGATCTTCCCTTTGTTGAGCTGGAAAGGCAATACCTGGAGGAAAGGGAAAAATTCGGTTTTGACCTGGGCGAATTCGTGGAGCAACATTTTTCGGATCCCTTCGGGAAGGCCAACACTTATGTGAGCGACAAGAGCCTGGACATGTATGGCCATATCAGGGCTACATGGCCCGTCCTTATGCGGGTCCGGGACACGCTGAACCCCAATTCTTCCAGGATCCCGCTGCCCTATCCGTATATCGTACCGGGCGGTAGGTTCAAGGAAATCTATTACTGGGACAGCTATTTCACCATGATCGGCCTGCTGGCCGATGGCCGAATGGATATCGCCTCCGATATGCTGGCCAACTTTGCCCACCTGATCGACTCCCTTGGCTTTATTCCCAACGGCACCAGGGATTACTACCTGACCCGATCCCAGCCCCCTTTTTTTGGTATGATGGTGGCCTTGTTGGCGGAACGGGACAGCAGTTTCCAACAACGGTATTTCCCCCAAATCGAAAAAGAATACCAGTACTGGATGGAAGGGGAAGACCTGGTAACCCAGGGAGAGGCAGTTAGCAGGGTGGTCAGGACCGGTAATGGATGGCTCATGAACCGTTACTGGGACAGCGCCAGTACCCCCAGGCCCGAGTCGTACAGGGAAGACATCCACCTGGCGGAAGTCCTGGAAGACGAAGAAGGCAAAAGGGAGCTCTACGCAAACCTCAGGGCAGCCGCCGCATCCGGATGGGATTTCAGCAGCCGGTGGTATGCGCGGGAAGGGGAATTTGCCTCTACCCAGACTACCCACGTGGTTCCATTAGACCTCAATACCCTCCTTTATTCCATGGAAATGCAGCTGGCCGAAGGCTATTCCCTGCAGGGGAAGCAGGAGGCAGCCAGCCTGGTGAAGGACCGGGCAGAGGCGCGTAAAAAGGCCATCAATACCCTGATGTGGGACCCCGTGGAGGGGTTTTACAAGGATTTCAATTTTGTGAGCAACAGCCGTTGCGGTGAAGCCACCCTGGCAGGGGTCTTTCCCCTGGCCTTCGGACTGGCCACAAAGGCGCAGGCCCAAAAGGTCAGGGACCGCCTGATGGAGGATTTCCTGAAGCCCGGGGGCCTGGTGACCACGCTTCGGGTCACGGGCCAGCAGTGGGACGCCCCCAATGGGTGGGCACCCCTGCAATGGATGGGGGTACAGGGGTTGCTCCGGTACGGGTTTGAGGATGAAGCCCGGGAAATCATGGAGCGGTGGCTGGCCCTTAACGAGCGGGTCTACAGGGAGGAAGGCAAGATGATGGAAAAATACAACGTGGTAGACATCAACCTGGCCTCAGGGGGAGGGGAGTACCCTACCCAGGACGGGTTTGGCTGGACCAACGGGGTGGCCCTGGGGTTCAGGGACCTTCTGGAAGGGATGTCTCAATAGCGCTTTCCCCTGGGCGAAGCGCCCCTTTTCGCAATTATTCCTGTTTGGGATCCTCCGGGGTTTGCTTGCGCGATTCCAGGGCCTGTTTGCTGAGGCTGGCCAGGTTGAAATTCGGCGCCATGGCCAGGGCTTCGTCAAAACTGGCAATGGCCTGGTCTATGTTGTTTTTGTCCATGTTGAACTGCGCCAGGCCCTTCAGGTGCACAAAAGCCGCTTTCAGGGGGACTTCATAAGGTTGCTGCCTTTCATAAAAGGCGTATTTCATATCGTCTGTGGCATTCGAAATCCCGTATTCTATCTCCGAAAGCGACCCAGGGCTATCGCCAACCTGTATTTTCAGGTCGGCAATTTCATAGGCCAGATAAGGGTTGGGGCCGCGTTCATACATGAGTTGGAACTGCTCCAGGGCGCGTCTGGGCTGGTTCAGTGCCTTTAAGGAAACTGCCTTTACCTGCAGGGCCAGGTCGGAATCCTCAGGGTTCCGTTCAATGCCGATGGTGTTCAGGGCCTGCATGTGCTGGTTGTTGTTCGTGTAAACGTAAGCGAGGGTATCGAGCCGTGCCGGCGAAGGGTCCAGCAGGTTCAGGTGAGTCAGGGCATTGATGACCCCCTGCACATCGCCCTGAAGGCGCATTTGCCGGTAATAGTCCTGGTAGTGCCCAAGGAGGTCGGCCTGGCTCTGCGCCTGTGCAACGAGGCTTATTGCACCGAAAAGGATCACGAGGAGCTTCTTCATGGTTACTTCGTTTTAGGACGACAAAGCTACATTTTTTTTGGCAGGCAAGGGCACTTCCCGGTGGGCTAATCGCCCCCCGGGGCGGGATGCCAGCCGTGGTCATCGGAATAAATGGAATGGGTAAAGCGGACCCCGTGTGCGGCAAACCGGTTGCTGAGTACTTGTTTGCCAGTCGGCGGCCCGGGCGAGCCTCCATAAAGCGGGGGCGGCACTCCCAGGGCATGCGCCTCCCGGGTGTAATAGGCCCTTTTGGCAGGGTGTTCCGGGTAAACCGCATGGTAGATCCCGGGAGGGAATGCGCCGGATATCAGCGCCATCAAGGCCTCAAGGAGGTCTTCGCGCCGGATGAGGTTAACCCGCTGGTTGCCCCCTGCCCGGAATTCCCTGCCGCTCAGCACCCTTACCGGGTGCCGGTCCGGGCCCAACAGGCCTCCGGGGCGTACGACCTGGGTCAGGCGGCTGGGGTCGGCCAGCAGCAGGTTTTCCGCCTCCAGCAACTGGCGGCCGCTTTCAGAATCTGGAATGGCTTTATCGGCCTCGCTGACTTCCCCCTGTTCCTGTCCAAACACCGAGGTGCTGCTTACGAATACCAGGTGCGGGACCCTGGTTTCTTCCAGGGCGCGTTGCAGGGTGGAAGCCCTGGCGGCAAAGTCGCTTTCCGGGTCGGCCCTGAGGCCTGGCGGGATGTCCACTACCAGGCAATGGAGTCCATTCAGGAAGGCCTCCACAGGGCCTTCAATCCCTTTTTCACCAACGACCAGGCGAAAGGCTTCTATGCCCAGCGCCTCCAGGGAAGGCAATTTTTCCGGTTGGGTGGTCGTGCCGCGGACGGGGAATCCCTGCTGCCGGAGCCTTACGGCAAGCGGGGTTCCCAGCCAGCCGCACCCCAGGATTCCCACCGCCTTAGTCAAAACGCAGTTTTTTGATCAGCAGGACCGCATCATTGAGCACAAAGGGCATGGGGATGTTTTCGGCCGGACGGGGCGGGACAGTGAATAGCGGGTTTTCCAGCAAGTTATTGGAACCTTCATAAAGGGTGAGTTCCAGCGGTTCCCCGGCGGGGAATTCCAGCCTGAGCTCCGTAGGGTCATTATCGCTGATGTAATGGGTTACCAGTTTCCCTCCCCTCCGGTTGTTGAGGTAGAATTCCGAAAGCGCAATCCCATTTACCGCAGCGGCCGTAAGGGGGGTATTGCCCGTAAAAACTTCCAGCCGGTTCACATCCCTCCGGGGTTCGATCCGCAGGTCAATGACCCGTTGGCCCCCCAGCAGCGTATCCGAAAGGACAGTGATTTCAGGAGCCGGAATTGCCTTTACGGGCGCCTGGCTAACGAAGGAAAACCCGGTGCCGTATTTGCTGCTAAGCGTACCTGCCTGCCCGGGATCCGGGGGCCCGGCAGCAGACCCCAAAAAGGCAAGGGTCCATGGCGAAGGCACCTTTTCATAGGTGGCCCAGTGGGCTGTGTCGCGGTCGAGGTCCTTTACGTAAAGCAGGCTTGTGGGTTTGGGCGTATCCTGTGCAAAACCGCTCTTTATGTGGGCCCCCAGCATGAGGGCCAGGAAGGCGACGCCCCCGGCCAGGGCAAATTTCCTTTTTTTCGGATAGGCCCCAAGGGTGGGCAGCAACAGGAGGAAAATCAGGGAGCACATGATCGTGCTGCCCACCATCATCTTCAGGCCCAGGCCCACGGGCAACATCTGCACAAAAGGCGCAAACACCCACAGGGCGGGAAGGCCCAGGAATGCGAGGAGGTAGGGGTTGGGGTAGTCCTGCGAGAGCACGATCATCCACCCGAGGAGCAGGCCGAAGGCCGGGATGAGGAAAAAGGCCGCCCCGGGCAAATATGCGCTGAGCCCTGCACAAAGCAACAGGACAAAAAGGGTGGGGGCCACCAGGAGGTCGCGCAGGGCGATTTTCTGGAAGAGAGAGTAGGCCCAGAAACAAAGCCCCAGGGCCAGGGCGCTCCAGGCCGCGATGTAAAGGTGGCCGTTGTAGGTGAAGCCGTGGAGCATATCGGCATAGGCCGGATACAGGGCTTTCAGGAGGGGCCAGGCGAAATATCCGGCCAGGCCGTTCAAAGCCAGGAGAAGCCCCAGGGGGGCAAAGCCTGCGGCGACCCCTTTCAGGCGCAATTTACCGCTCCTGAAACCATACCCCAGGATGGACAGGAAAAGGACTCCAGCCAGGGCCATCAGGGGCCAGATCCATTCGAAGGGATAGGAAACCTGCCCGAAAAGGGGTACATTGAAATAGATCCGGTCGTCGAGGCTTTTTAGGGCCGAGAGGTCTGCCTCTGCGAAATACGCCAGCAGGGGCATCAGGTACGACCCCTGGTGGGCCAGGGTGCCCGGGTCGAGGCGGTCGGCCCGGTCAAGGGCGGTGTGGTAGTCGTAATGGTCGTCGATAAAGGCAAAATTGAAGCCTTCTATGTCGGCATCTTCGCGGAACACCGTGAGGTCCGTGTCGTTGGGCAGCATTTTATAGATGCTGTAGGCCAGGGAATTCGCCACCGGGTAGGGGGGGTCTGCTTCGGAGAAGGCCTCGATCAGTTTGGCATTGCCCCGGTTGGTCTCGATCAGCATGTAGGAGGCGCCTCCGCTGCCCCGGGCTTCAAAATTCAGGACCAGGCCGGCATCCCTGGTCCATGGGTGTTGGTTCACAAAGAGGTCGGCCCCGTTCAGGCCCAGTTCTTCTGCATCGGTGAAGAGGATTATGATATCGTTTTGGTGGGCTTTGCCCCGGGCGAGAGAGGCCCGTACCCCCTCCAGGATGGTCGCTACCCCGCTGCCCGCATCGCTGGCCCCAAAGGAGGAGTGAGGGCTGCTGTCGTAGTGGGAGAGGAGGACCAGGGCTTTGCCCCGTTTCGTCCCCGGAATCCGCGCCAGGATGTTGACAGCCTTGCTGAGGTTTCCCCAGTCCCCGGCAGTGTAGCCGCTCTGGATCTGTGGCTCCAGGCCCATGGCCTTCAATTGTTCCACAAGATACCGGCGTACCTCGCTGTGGGCCGGGAAGCCGACCCCATGGGGCCGGGTGGAAATGCTTTTGACGTGCTCCATGGCCCGGTCGGTCGAAAATTCAGATTCCGGCAGCCCTGAGTCGGGGGTATAGGGGGGGGTGGCTGCCAGGAAGGCCCAATAGGAAAGGCCCAGGAACCCCAGAAAAGTTAGGACGGAAACGGTTGGCTTCATGGGTGTGCTTTGACTTTTAAAAGTATGAAATTCTCAAGGCCCGTTGTATTTTATCGACTTAATTTTAGGAAGTACAGGGGAAATTGGTATCTTTAGTAATTACCTAATCCTTTAAAAAGCAATAGTATGGGCATAAAAAGTTTTCAGGGCCGCAGGTCCAGGGAGGCGTCAAAGAAGGAATATGACGCCCCCATCCTGGTTACCGACTATATGTCCAGAAAGCTCGTGACCTTCAGGCCCGACCAGTCGATTCTGGAGGTAATGGAGGCGTTCACGAAACACCGGATCTCCGGGGGGCCTGTCTTGGATGATAATGGGTTTCTGGTAGGGATCATTTCTGAGGCCGACTGCATGAAACAGATTTCGGAGAGCCGTTATTTCAACCAGCCTATCCTGGACAAAAGCGTGGAATCCTTTATGACCAAAAATGTGGATACCATCCCGCACGACATGAGTATTTTCGATGCCGCAGGGGTTTTCCATAAAAACAACCGCCGGCGGCTGCCGGTCATGAAGGACGGCCTGCTGATCGGGCAGATCAGCCGTAAGGACATCGTTATTGCGGCCCTTAAGCTCAACGCCCAGAACTGGAAATAACCAGGGGTAAAAAAAGATAAGCCGGGCCCCGGAGGGAATTACCTCCCGGGGCCCGGCTTTTTCCTGTCCGGGGCGGGCTACTCTTCTTCCATGATCAGGGCAGGCAGTCCCAGCTGGAGATACAGCTGGTTATATTCGGCCATCCCCTCGCGGACGATCCCCTGCTGTTCCGTTTTGAGGCTTTCCCACTCCTTCAGCAGGTCGGCCAGGCGTTCCTTTGCCCCTTGGGTAACCTTGGGTTCGGCAACATCTACAAATGCCTTTAATTCCATTAATTCCGCATTGAGGCGGTTGTTGAAATTGATGACGTCCTGGAAGGTTTCCTGCTTCGGCTGTATAAGGGATTCCTCCCAGGCGCTGATGCGTTCCATCAGGGCCTTCCCTTTTTCCACCAGGGCCGCGGCTTCCGGGTTTCCGGCCAGGAGCTTCTCCTGGGCCTTTAATTGCCGGCTTACCGAGCGGAGGCGGTTCACCCCCTGGTGCATCTCCCCAATGGCCCCTTCGATGGCCAACAGGGTAGCCTGTTGCTCCTGGTAGTCTGCAGGGCTGGCCTCCACCCCCGGATGCGGCAAAAGGGTAAATTCGCGCTCGATTTTTTCAGCTCCTGAGCTCAGTCGTGCCGTGTAGCGCCCTGGAGCCAGGCGGGAACCCCGGTAGTCACCCATTACAAAAACCTTTTCGACCGCTGGCAGGGCATCCCTTCGAAAATCCCAGACAAAGCGGTTATAGCCTGGTTTGGCAGGGAGGACTTCGGGTTTTGGCGGGCCCCCGGGCCAGGTTTTGAAGTCCTTTTCGGGCAGGCTGGAATAGGTCCGGACCACCTGGTCACCCTGCAGTATTTCCAGGGTCACCCCGGTGGAATCAGGCGCCTTGGGGAGGTAGTAGTCTAGGATTACCCCCGATCTGGGGTTTTGTCCGAGGCCCGGGGCCGGGGTTTCGGAATATCCCCCCTCGAAGCGGTAGGTGTCCCTGGGGGCCGCCAGGAATATCCCGCTGCCTTCCTGCCTTTGCTGCTGCAGGACAGAAAGGTCGTCCAGGATCCAGAAGGCACGGCCTGCGGTTGATGCGATCAGGTCGTTGTGGCGAAAGGTTAGGTCCGTGATGGGGACCACGGGCAGGTTCAACTGGAAGGGTTGCCAGTACCCCCCGCCGTTGAAAGAAAGGTATAACCCTGTTTCAGTACCGGCGTAAAGGAGGCCGGGCCTGTTGGGGTCTTCGCGGACTACCCTTACAAAGCCGTTGGGGTCTTCCAGCCCGCGCACCTGCAGCGACCAGCTTTTGCCGTAATCCGTAGTCTTGTAGACATAAGGGTTGAGGTCCATGAATTTATAGCGCATCAGCACCAGGTACGCCGTGGCCGGGTCGTGGGGAGACACCTCAATGCTGTTGACGATGCCTTCTTCCATGCCTTCGGGGGTTACGTTTTCCCAGGAAGTTCCCCCGTTTCGGGTCAGGTGTACCAGCCCGTCATCGCTGCCGGCCCAGAGCACCCCTTTTTCGTGGGGCGAGGCGGCCAGGTACATGATGGTATTGTAGTTTTCGCCCCCCGCGGCCTCATTGGTGTAAGGAATTCCCCCGGGCCCCTGCTTTTCGGGCTCGTCCCGGGTCAGGTCGGGGCTGATCACCGTCCAGTGCTGGCCGGCATCTTCAGACCGGAAGACCACGTTCCCGGCGTGGTAGATGATCGAAGGGTCATGTGGGTCGGCCAATATTGGGGCATTCCAGTTATAGCGGTATTTGAAATTTTCAGGGGCATTCCCCAGGGAAAGCTCCGGGTATTCCTTTATGGGCTTGCCTTCGCGGGTCGCCTTCACCCATTTTTCGATGATCCCCTGGTAACACCCGCCAAAGACCACCTCAGGGTTGTCGGGGTCAAAGGCCAGGTAGGCGCTTTCACAACCGGCCACGGAATGCCAGTCCTTCCAGTCAATCCCCCCGTCGTTGGTGCGGCTCACGATGGCGATGGCGGAATTGTCCTGTTGCCCGCCGTATACCTGGTACGGGAAGAGGTTGTCGGTGATGACCCGGTAAAACTGGGCGGTAGGCTGGTTTTCCTGGGTGCTCCAGCTTTTGCCGGCATTGTTGGAGATGTTTGCCCCGCCGTCATTGGCATTGATCATCTTCCGGTTGTCGGAAGGGTTGATCCAGAGGTCGTGGTTGTCGCCGTGGGGAGTAGGCAGGGGCTGGAAGGTCTTGCCCCCGTCAATGGAGCGTGTCACGGGCGCATTGAGGACATAGACTGTTTCGGCCTGTTGCGGGTCTGCAAAGATTTCCATATAGTACCAGGAACGGGTCACGTTGATGCGGTCGCGGTTCACCTGCCGCCACTTTTTTCCCCAATCGTCGGAGCGGTAAACCCCTGATTTCTCGCCTTCCGCCTCAATTACGGCGTAAACCAGGCCCGGTTGGGCCCCGGAAGCGGAAATCCCCGCTTTCCCAAAGGCTTCAGGGAGTCCTTCCTTAAGTTTTTCCCACCGGGTGCCCCCGTCCGTGGATTTGTACAGCCCGGATCCTGCCCCCCCTGACTTCATGGTCCATGGATAGCGCTGGTGGTCCCACAGGGCTGCATACAGCACCAGGGGGTTGTTCGGGTCCATGCTGAGGGAAGAGGCTCCCGTGGTCGGGTTAACATAGAGTACCCGCTCCCAGCTAGCCCCCCCGTCGGTAGACCGGTATACGCCCCTTTCTTCGCCGGGCCCGTATTGGGGCCCCTGTACCGCGACATAGAAGGTATTTTCATCCCTGGGGTGTATGATCACATCCGAAATGTGCCGGCTCTTGTCGAGTCCAAGGTGCGTCCAGGTCTGTCCGGCGTCCCTTGACAGGTAGACCCCGTCGCCCATGGAGGTCATCACCCCGCGTGCGGCGTGTTCGCCCATGCCTACCAGCACCAGGTTGGGGTTGCTTTCGCTCACGGCGATGTCCCCAACCGTGCCCGTTTTGAAAAAACCGTCAGAGATGTTTTTCCAGTGCAGGCCGTCATCGGTGGTTTTCCATACGCCACCCCCGGTGCTGCCCATATAATAGGTTCCCGGCTGGCTGGCAACCCCGGTGGCTGCCACAGACCTCCCACCCCTGAAGGGGCCGATGTTGCGCCATTTCATCCCATGGAAAAGGGTATCTGCCAAAACGGCTGGGGCGGGATTCTGTTTTCTGCGCTGGGGATAGGCTACCGCAAGGACCATCAGGAGGGCCGAAGCCGTGAGGAAAAGTTTTCTCATACTTGAAGATTTAAGGTTATTCGATCATTGAAGGATGCCCGAGGGGCCCCTGGGCATTTGTTGAAAATTGCCGGCCGCCTTATTCCCTGCCTCCTTCCCGGTTTGGCGCCCTGGGGGTCGGCCATTCGCGCGGTTTGCCCGTTTCGGGGTCCAGCGGCAATTCCGCCTGTTCCCGGGAGGTGCGCTGCGGGTCTTCGCTGGCCATGTAGGCCAGAACAGCAGTAAGGATCACATTGTTCCGCACGTCGTCAAAGACGATCTTGTCATACGTGTCAAGGTTGGTATGCCAGGTGTAATTCCAGTAGCTCCAGCTCAGGGAAGACAGCGAGAAGGCCGGGGCCCCGTGGGCGACGAATGAAGCGTAATCAGACCCCCCGCGCCCAGGGTTGCCGGGAAAGGTGGTTTCGATATGCCGGGTGATGGAGTCGGGGACGGCCCCAAGCCAGCGCCCCAGGAAGGCATAGGCATGGAGGAATCCCTGCCCGTTTATGCGCACCACCCTTCCGGTACCGTTGTCCTGGTTAAAAAGCGCCTGCAACCCGGCGACTACTTCGGGGTGGTCCTCCACGTAGGCCCTGGAGCCATTCAACCCCTGTTCTTCGCTGCCCCAGAGCCCCACCACAATGGTGCGCCTGGGGTTGGGGTATACTTTTTTCAGGATCCGGGCCGCTTCCATCATCGTCAGGGTCCCGGTACCGTTGTCGGTGGCGCCGGTGCCCCCGTCCCAGGAATCGAAATGGGCCGACAGAACCACGTATTCATCGGGAAGCTCCTTTCCGGGCAGCACCGCAATGGTGTTGAAGGTCGGCACCCTGCCGAGTTCCCTGGATTCCGCCACAACCCGGATTTTGGGCTCATCCCCATGCTCCGCCATACGGTACACCATACCATAATCTTCCAGGGACAGGTCCACTACCGCGATTTTTTCGGTGTTCGCACTGAAGATTTTATTGGCCCCGAAGGCATTGGACCACCTCGATTGCAGGATGCCGGCTGCCCCGGCGGCTTCCAGGGCCTGATTCAGGGTTTGGGCGGTATACCCGGAATTGCGCAGGTTTTGTTGCCAGGCGGCGGTTTCCGCTTCCCGGCGGCTTTTCATTTTTTCAAACGATTCCTCTGTGGCAAACTCTTCCCAGTTCTCATCGGGCCGCCCCGTAATCTGGGGCATGGAAACGCAAACCCATTTCCCGCGGGCCTGGGGGAGCCACCGTGCAAAGGCAAGGGAGTCCGCAACCATGGGCAGGGTAATGACCCCGGCGGTGATCCCGCCTGGCGGGGTGGCCGGGCTCCAGGCCAGTTGCCTGCCGTGCAGGGATACTACCCTGGGGGCCAGCAGGTCGATGTGGCAAATCCCGCGTTCCCAGCCGCGCCAGGTGCCCCAGGGTTCGTTGGAGGCCTCAATGCCCCAGCCAGAAAAGGTCTGGACGGCCCAGTCATGGGCTTTTTTCATTTGTGGGGTGCCCACCAGCCGTGGGCCAATAACATCCATGAGCTCATGGGCAAGCGCCTGCAACTGTGAATTTTCCGTGGCTTCGGTTTCAATTTGGGATACGACTGCCTCTACGCCTTGCGCCCTGATGCCGGACAGGGGTTGTATCAGTAAGCTGAGTGCGATCAGGAGGGTTTGGATCCGGTTTTTCATAAAAGGGGGTTGGTTTTTGAAGTTCTTAAAGATACGCATTCGGGCAATAAAATCCGTTTTTCCCTGCTTTGGCTTGGCAGGATACGCTGCGACTTTTGCCCGGAACGTAAACCTTAAAGTTATGAATGCACTTAGAAACAAAGTCTTGCTGATCGGCAATTTGGGGAAGGATCCCGAGGTCCTGGTCCTGGAGAGCGGGAACAAACTGGCGAAATTTTCCATTGCCACCAATGAAACCTACCGGAATGCCAAGGGGGAGAAGGTGACAGACACCCAGTGGCACCAGGTGGTTGCCTGGGGCAAAACCGCAGAAATTGTCGAAAATTACCTGGCCCGGGGTAAGGAGGTGGCCGTGGAGGGAAAGCTCATCCACAGGGCCTACGATACTCCAGAAGGGGAAAAAAAGTACGTCACGGAAGTCCGCTGCATGGAATTGCTCCTGCTGGGCAAATGAACGCTTTTGGCTTGATGGGTTAAAAGGGCTGGATAGCCCTTTTTTTTTGCTGGGGTCGCAGGATCAGGCTACCCGCTGAAGCCCGGGGGCAGTGCTTCGGATTTGTTTGAGCAAATCCAGGCACGGGCATTTTTTACAGCGTTTGCTCTCGCACTTTTTATATTTTTTGCAGCATTTCGTCTTGCAGCCCTCAGGCGGGCACTGGGTCTGGGCGAGCTCCTGAAGCCTTTTTTCCCGCTTCTTCTGCAGCTTTTCCGGCGCTTTGTCCTTCTTTTTGCCCATGGGAGGTTGGATAGACTCCCACAAAGCTATCAATTTAAATTAAATCTAAATAAAATTTAACACTCTAGGCGCCGGGGGCTCCCGCGGCACTTTCCACGGTAATCTGCTGCACGTCGCGGTCGAAGAGGTACAGACCCCCCTTGTCATTCCCGATAAGGTTGATTTTGTCGAGGATGTTGCGGGCAAGGGCTTCTTCCTCGATCTGTTCAGCCACGTACCACTGGAGGAAGTTGTGGGTGGCATAGTCCTTCTCCTGAAGGGTGATGTGCACCAGCTCATTAATGCTTTGGGAGACGTAGATCTCGTGCTCCAGCAGCTCGCGGAACATATCCTGGAAGGATCCGAAATCCGATTTTGGGGCCTTGAGCTCTGAGACCACGGCATGTCCTCCCCGTTCGTTCACATATTTGATGAGTTTCAGCATATGCATGCGTTCCTCATCGGAGTGCTTGTACATGAAGGTGGCAATCCCCTCAAGGCCTTTGACTTCCGCATAGGAGGCCATTGAGAGGTAGGTTTGGGACGACTCTGCTTCTACCCTGATTTGCGCGTTCAGGGCCTTTTCCATTTTTTCGGTTAACATCGTGAATAAAGTTTGTATAAAGGTACAAAAACCAGCCGTATCTGCGTGTTCCTGCCAGTGCAGATCGGGAATATTCTTGCGTCCGGGCTTTTTGCTTCGAGGGAGGGTGTGGGGATCGCTTTTAGAAGTAAAGCGCCCGGGCCAGGCGAAAAGTGGCTGCATGGGCCTCCACGATGGTCCTGAGCTGGGGGGAATAGCCCCCGCCCATACTGCATTGCACGGGCACCCCCAGGTCCCGGCACCAACGGAAAACCATTTCGTCCCGTTGCCGGCACCCTTGCAGGGTCAGGCCCAGGGTGCCCAATTTGTCGGTTTTCAGGACATCCACGCCACTGAGGTAGAAGATAAAATCGGGTTTCCATTCCGTCCTGAGCGCGGCAAGGTGGACCTCCAAAAGGTCGAGGTATTCCCGGTCGGAGGTCCCCGGCTCCAGGGCCACATCCCTGTCGGAGGTTTCCTTTCGAAACGGGTAATTGGTGCGCCCGTGCATTGAGAAGGTAAAAACCTCCGGTACCCCCTGGAAGATCTCGGCCGTGCCATTGCCCTGGTGCACGTCCAGGTCGAGGATCAGGATCCGGCTTGCCAGGGAATGGGCCAGCAGGTAATGGGCGCCTATGGCCTGGTCGTTGAGCATACAGAAGGCTTCGCCCCTGTTGGAATAGGCGTGGTGGGTGCCCCCGGCAATATTCATGGCGACCCCGTACTCCAGGGCATAGTGGCATCCCCGGATGGTCCCCTGGGCAATGGTGCGCTCCCGAAGGACCAACTCCCGGCTCCATGGGAACCCCACTTTCCGCATTTCACGGGGCGAAAGGGTCCCCTCGCAAAGTGCCTGGTAATATTCCTGACGGTGTGCCCGCAACAGGTCTTCCGTTGCCGGGAGGCCGGGGTCGAAAAAATTTTCGGCCCGGCAGGTACCCTCGTGCAGCAACTGCCGCGGAAGCAAGTCGTATTTCTGCATCGGGAAGCGATGCCCGTCCGGGAGGGGGTGCGTGTAAAGCGGGTGGAAGGCTATTTTCAGCATGTAACCGGAGGGAACCTAAGGGGCCTTCGTTTCAAGCAAAACCCGGCTTGAGACAAATTCATTCCCGTTGATGATCCCTTCCACATAAAGCTCCAACGCTTCCACGCCATGGGGCTTAGCCTTAAAGGCAATGGCCCCCGTGGGGTCTGCCTGAAGGTCAGGAACCCAGCCCAGGGTCCCAAAGGCCCTGAAAAAATCGCTGCTGTAGGAGGAATACACCGGGGTGTAAAACTGTTTCTTTTGCCCAAAAACCAGGGGGATCGCGTATGACTGGAAGGCCTTGGTGGCCAGGGGGTCCCTGGCCATCGCCGGGTTCGTCACGATGCGGATGACACCTCCCCCGCCATAAATCCCCGAGCCAATCCCTGTGGGATTTATCTCTATATAATCCACAATATCGAGGCGGAACCGCCAAAGAAGGTCAAAATCGGTAAGCAGGACCCCGTCGAGGTAGACGATCGGGCGGGGGTTACTTGGGGAATTGGGGTTTCCGGCCAGAATATCGAGGGTTCCAAGCCCTTCTATGACTCTATACCCGCGTCCGCTCAGGTAGGCGTCGAGGAACATCATCCGCCTGGGGTCGTCTTTCGCGAAGATGTCCACCCGACCCGGGGAACGGTCGCGCAATTGCTCCAGTCGCTGTATCCTCCTTACTTCAGAGACCACCACTTCATCGAGCATCTGAAGCCTTTTCAGGTTTTCGAAGGAGACGGGAGGCACTTCTATGGCTGCGAACCGCGGCCCCAGTCGGTTGGGTAAGAGGGTGGCCTTATGGGAATCCATCCGGGGCACCCCTGCGGGCTTGAAATGTACATAAGCCCCGGCAGGGCTTGACTTCAAATTCCCCCGGATTTCGGTAAGCGCCAGTTTTTCCCCTTCCAGGGGATAAAAGTTTTCCACGGTGAATTCCTCCTGTCCGGGCTCCAGTTCCAGGAGCTGCGAAGGGTTGTTGAAGGTCGGGAAGATATAAAAGGCATCGCTGCTGCGCGCATTGAACCCTACCGTGTAGGAAACCCCTTTTTCGAAATCGAACCGGTACCGGGGGGGATGGTTGAAAACGGTGTTCCAGTCGTAGCTGCTCCACCCCTGCGTGAGCAGGAGGTCATCCAGTTCGCGGCGTTTAACGGCACTTCCCTCCTGAAAATAATACCCCGCGTTTTGGATAGGGCCCCTGACGTAAGGTTGTAACAGGGTATAGGACCCCAGGTTGTGGTGGCTCCGGTTCGACTGGCTTCCGGCGGGAAGGATGGAAACGCTCAGGCTGTTGAAGGTGCCCGGTTGCAACCCGGGGATTCCCAGTCGGATGTCCAGGGAATCGCCCGCCGGGCTTGGGTATGCGACGACATTTTCATGAAAGGCCAGCCCCAGGGGGTTAAAGAAAAGGCGCTCCAGCAGGGGTTTCCCGGTCGGGTCAAACAGGGTAAACACATTCATGCCGGGGTAGAGGTCTTCTTTCGGGAACACCTTTAGCTGTTCCAGGCCATCCCGGAAGGAAACCGGGATTCCCTTCAGGTTGTCCCCATTATGGATGGTCAGGAAAAAGGGGGTTTCTGCCCAAGAAGGGTCCCTGAAACGGGCATTCAGTTCGATGGCGACCTTGTCATTGACTTCGGTCAGCCGAAGGCCCACCCCTTCAGGCTGTGCAGGGGGGAAGGGAATGCGGTGTTCGCGGTTTCCATAGCGGAAGTGGGCAAAATACAAGGTTCCCTTGTCTGGGGTTAACCCTATGCGCCCGATCCCGAACGGGTTTACCTTAAATCGGGTGATTTCTATCCCGGAACCGTCCGTAATGTGGCCTTCCACCCCGGGGACCCCAAATCCCCCGGTATCCTTGATGATTATCCCGTAGACCGCAGGGAGGCCCGCCACGGCATGGCCGCCTTCCGGGAGGATTTGGACCTCCAGGTCAGCGGGTTGTGGGGTGACGGGCAGGGTGGGATGGGTTTCCGGGTCCAACAGGTCGATGGACTGCTGAAAATAGTTCGCTTCCGAAAAGTTGCGCATCCAGTTGGTGTAGGCCTTGAAGGTATACTTCCCGGTATGGAAAAGGCTGTCAAGCTCAAAAACCCCCTGCCCGACCCCCCCGGTAATGCGGACCATTTGGGACTTTATCATGCGATCGTTGGAGTCGGCTAACACACAATACAGATTCCGGGTTTCCAGGGAGGGCTTTTTGGCGCCTTTGTCGAGGACATACGCTTTGAAACCGAGGTTTTCCCCCTTGATAAAGACCGATTTATTCAGGTGCACAAAGGCGACTTCCCGGGGAAGTTCGCTATACAGCGTAAAGTCATCGAGAATCCGGTCCAGCACGTCCAGTTGCTGTGCGTGCCCTTGGGGAATGAAGGAAAGGAGGACCAACTGCAGCAGGCAAGCCTTTATCAGGGTCATAGCTTTTTTTCTTAAAGATATAAATTATATGCGATACAGAAAAAAGCATTACCCACTGGTCCCTTGGCTATGTAACGTGCGCCCGGGTGACCCACAAAACGGGACGCCGACCCGGGTGGTTTCAGGTTATCGTCGACCCGCTGCCCGTATCGGCATCTTCCGGGCCCACGAATACCAGTTTTCCGTCTGGTTTTTCCGCCAGCAGGATCATCCCCTGGCTTTCCACCCCCCTCAGGGACCTGGGGGCGAGGTTGACCAGTACGGTGACTTTTTTCCCCACCAGTTCTTGCGGGGTGAAGTGTTCGGCAATGCCCGAGACGATGGTGCGGGTGTCGAGGCCTGTGTCTACCTGCATGACCATGAGTTTATTGGCCTTGGGCATTTTTTCGGCTGTAAGGATGGTGCCGACCCGGAGGTCCATTTTCGCAAAATCTTCATATACAATGGTTTCCTTTTGGGAAGGGAGCGGGGTATCCGACATGGCATTCTGTTTTTTGGTGTTTTCCAGTTTTTCCAGTTGCGCCTGTATTTCAGCGTCCTCTATTTTACGGAACAGCAGCCGCGATTCCCCGAGCAAATGCCCTTCAGGCAGTACAGGGGTAGCGTCGCTTCCCACAGATCCCCAGTCAGGTAGGGGGTCAAGGGCCTTAAAACCAAGCATTTTGCGGAGTTTTACTGCCGTAAAGGGGAGGAAGGGTTCGGCCAGCACGGCCAGCCCCCCTGCCAGTTGCAGGGCCGTATTGAGAATGGTGCCTACCCGTTCAGGGTCTTCCCTGATTACCTTCCAGGGTTCTTCCTCCGCCAGGTATTTGTTGCCCAACCGGGCGAGGTTCATCAATTCCTGCAGGCCCTCCCGGAATCGGAACCGTTCCAGGCAATCGCCGATGCGCCCGGGATATTCCCTGAGCTGGCCCAGGGTATCCAAGTCTGTTTGCTGCAACTGGGCGGCGGGGGGGACTTTTCCCCCGAAATAGTTCTGGGTGAGTACGGCAACCCGGTTGATGAAGTTCCCGAAAATGGCGACCAGTTCATTGTTGTTGCGCGCCTGGAAATCCTTCCAGGTAAAATCGTTGTCTTTGGTTTCCGGGGCATTGGCCGTCAGCACGTACCGGAGCACATCCTGCATGTCGGGGAAATCCTCCAGGTACTCATGAAGCCACACCGCCCAGTTGCGCGAGGTGGAAAGCTTTTGCCCTTCGAGGTTCAGGAATTCGTTGGCCGGTACGTTGTCCGGAAGGATGTAGCCGCCATGGGCCTTCAGCATGCTGGGGAAAATGATGCAGTGGAATACGATATTGTCCTTCCCGATAAAGTGTAGCAGCCGGGTTTGCGGGTCCTTCCAGTAGGGTTCCCAGTCTTTGCCTTCCCGCTGGGCCCATTCACGGGTAGACGAAATGTAGCCGATGGGGGCGTCAAACCACACGTAAAGAACCTTGCCTTCGGCCCCTTCCACGGGCACCGGGATGCCCCAGTCCAGGTCGCGGGTGACCGCCCTGGGTTTCAGGCCATCGTCAATCCAGGACTTGCACTGCCCGTATACGTTGGGTTTCCAGTCGGCCTGGTGCCCTTCCAGGATCCACTCTTTCAGGAACCCCTCATAGCGGTCGAGGGGCAGGAACCAGTGTTTGGTTTTTTTAAGCACGGGGGTGGCCCCGGTAAGCACCGAACGCGGCCCGATCAGGTCCGTGGCGTTCAGGGAGGTACCGCATTGCTCGCACTGGTCGCCATACGCCTGGTCGTACCCGCATTTCGGGCAGGTCCCCGTCACAAAGCGGTCGGCCAGGAATTGCCCGGCCTCTGCATCGTATAGCTGTTCCCCGGTTTCTTCGATAAAGTCGCCCTGCCGGTACAGCTTTTTGAAGAATTCGGAAGCCGTTTCATGGTGGATCTCCGCCGAGGTACGGGAATAGTTGTCGAAGGAAATTCCAAAACGGGCGAAGGAATCCTTAATGATATGGTGGTACTTATCGATCAGTTCCCGGGGGCTGATCCCCTCCTTTTTTGCCTTCATGGGGATGGCCACCCCATGCTCATCGCTCCCGCACACGAACAGGACATCGGCATTCCGGAGTCGCAGGTAGCGGCAATAGATGTCGGCGGGCACATATACCCCGGCCAGGTGCCCGATATGGATGGGTCCGTTGGTATAGGGAAGGGCGGCGGTAACGGTGGTCCGTTTACAGGTACCGGGAGGAGTTGGCATTTGATTCGGTTATGGTTCTGCAAAAATAACCAAATTTGGACGGGGGCCTATCCCCTCCGGGAAGGAAAGAAAAAACCCCGGAAACACCGGACTGATCCGAAGATCAGGGGGCATCCGGTGTCCGGGGGTATTGGCGTAAGGTCAGGGCATGCCTCAGGCTACCATAATCGACTTGGCGAGGCGGCGGTCCTGTACCTCAATGCGGTAGATATATTTCCCCGTGGCCAGGTGGTGCGGCACCCGGTCGCGGATATTGAGGTCCAGCTGGCCCTCGAACATCATCTCGTTGTAAAGGGTAGCCACTTTCTGGCCCAGGATATTGAACAGGGTGATGTCGACATGGGCCGTAAAGGGCAATTCCACGTGGATGTGCGGGTTCGAATCGGTCGGGTAGAAGGGGCGGTGTACGATGGCGTCCAGCAGCGGGTCTCCCGGGGGAGGGGTATTCGGGTTGTCCCCGGGCGTCGTGGGGGGCGTAAAGGGCTCGTCATTGTAGGCGATGTCGGGGAATTCCACCCCGCTGCAATTGAACCCGAGGTTCACGGGGTTGTAGGCATGCCCGAGCAGGTGTTGTTCCACCAGGGGGATGGGTACACAAAGCCATTCGGCCAGCACGGTGGCGTACAGGTCGCGGAAATCCATGGTGTATTCCAGGTTCCCCCGGCCGTTCGGGTCGGCCAGGGAGGGGTGTTCCCCCACAAAAGCACTGCCGTTGAGCCCGGACCCGAAGAACAGGGTGGGGGCGGCCTTGCCGTGGTCGGTGCCGTTGGAGCCGTTTTCGAAGATCCGGCGGCCGAATTCCGAGAAGGTCATGCTCAGCACCTTGTCGTCCTGCTGGGTAAAAGTAAGGTCTTCGTAGAAATCCCTTACCGCCACCGAAAGGTTGGTCATCAGGCGCTCGTGCACCAGGGGCTGGTTGCCGTGGGTGTCGAAGCCCCCCATGGAAATCATGTAGACCCGGGTGCCCAGGTTCCCCTTGATCAGCCGGGCGAGCAATGCCAGCTGGCGGGCGAAGCCGTTGTCCTGGTATTCCACCTGGTTTTGTCCGCGCTCATAGGCCTGGTGGATGATCCCGGCGTACTCGTAGGTCGTATTCGCCACCCCCCGCAGGAAGCGGAGCTGGTCGCCGTACATGCAATCCCCGAATAGCTGGGCATCGAGGCTGTACTGCACCCCCGATTCCGCAATTTCCTCGAGCTGGTTGATGTTGGAGGTCACAAAGGCGTAATTGGTTTCCTCCCCCTGGAAAACCAGGTTCCCGAAATTTCCGATCTGGATGGCGGCAGGGGCCGCCGGGGGGTTGATAAGGTAGTCGGGGTACAGGTTTTCGAAGTGGCGTCCCATCCACCCCGTATTCAGGCCGGAAAAGCCCGTGGTGGTGAGGTCCGTATTGGCATAGATATCCGACCCTGTAAAATGCGACAAGCTTTGGTTTTCATAGCCAACCCCATGGACGGCCTTAAACTGCCCTTCCCCCCACAGCCCTTGCAGGGCCTGCATATAGGAGGGAATCCCGTAGGAATCGGTGAGCTTAAGCACCTTGCTCTCAGGGATATAGATGTTCGGCCGGGCATTTGCATAGGTGTCGTACTGCTCGATGGGGATTACGGTACTCAATCCGTCATTCCCCCCTGACAGGCGGATTAGGATCAGGATGCCGTCTCCCTCTGCCCCGGCGATGGCCGCGGTAAGGGGTGATGGGGCAGAAGCGGTCAGCACGTTGCTGCCCAGCATCAGCGATCCGGACCCCGCGATCCCCAGGGCCTGCAAAAAGGAGCGGCGGCTCCAGTATTTGTGTTCCTGGTCATGGGCGGTGAGCCGGTGATTCGGTGGGGTTACATGGGTATTGCACATAGCAGTAGGTTTATTTTAGCTGGAATTCGGGTTGGCGGGAAAGGTGCATCAGCAGGAGGAATACCTGTTGGGGCACCTCCATGCTCACGGCCAGCATCCACAGGCCGAGGCCCCCTTCTACATAGTCGGGGCCGTAATAATTGCCGGGCACATCCTCAATTTTGAAAACAGACAGGGCATTCTCAAAATCCTGGGGGGTCAGCAACCCCTTGGGCAGGAATTTGTTTACCAGGGCGGCCACCACCGTTTCCGGGTTGCTCGTATTGCTCTCGGCCGGGCCAACGACTTCCATGGCCAGGTTTCGGAATTGTTCCGGGTTTTCCTGGAAAAAGCCCTGGATGAGCACTTCGCTGGTCAGCCACCGCCCAATGATGAAATTGGTGTTGATCCAGCTGCGGTCGCGTTGCCAGCCGGCCACGTCATAGGGGTCGAATACTTCCTGCCCCAGCAGGCGCGACGATTCCATCGCAAAGGACAGGGTGGTGTCGGTATATGGAAAGCCGCTTTCGTTGATGAAATTAAGGAACAGGTCAAACGGGCTCTTGATAATAACCCCTATGGCGTTTTCATCAAAGAAGTGCTGGCTTTTAAATAGCTGCGACAGCACCGGGGCGATTTCAAAGTTGTTTGAGATAAACGTGCTGGCCATCCCGGAGATGATCTGCTGGGCATTGCCCTCCAGGTCATCGGAATCGGGGTGCACAAAAAATTCGTAGAGCTTCCCGCAGATAAAGCGGGCAATTTCATTCTGGCGCTGCTCGAAGAGGATGTCGATTACGTCGTCGTATCCCCAGTTCCCGGTCTGGCCCAGGATGGTTTTGGTGCCGGCATCGAAGCTGGTCGGGTCGAAGGTAACCGGGGTCCAGCGGACATCGCCCCGCTCCGTGTAGCCGGAAAGGGCCCTGGAGGTTTCAATGACGTCTTCTTCGGTATACCCGTTGCCCTCCCCGAGGGTAAAGAGTTCATAGAGCTCCCTGGCATAGTTTTCATTGGGGTTGTTGCCGTTGTTGAAGGCACCGTCCAGATAAAACAACATGGCATTGGTGAGGCCGATTTCCGAAACGAAGGTCTTGAAGTTCCCCAGGGCATTGCGTTGCAGGCACTCGGTGTATTCATGCAAAAAGCCCGGACTTTCGTAAAAGTCGAGCTCCGTAACAAAGTGGTTGCTCCAGAAAAAGCTCAACCGGTCGCGAAGGGTGTTGTTCAGCAGGCCGCGGGTATAGTCCAGGGCCCAGCTGGATGTCTGGGTGCGGACCGTCTGCCGGGCGAGGTCGTCATCTTCAGGGTAGTTGTCGCGGTTCCAGCCTGCCCAGGGCGGGGCGGCCTGGGGTGGCAGGCTCAGGGCATCGGCTATGATTTGGTCGACCAGTGTTCCGGCATCCTGGCCAATGGCCTGGTTGACGCGGGCTATAGTGGCGCTGAATCCGACCCTCCTGAAAAGGTGCTGTACCCGGGATCGGTCCAACGGAGTTGTAAACGGCGTCAGAGGCGCCGTGTTACAATTCACAAAGTATTCCATAGTAGTAGGCTTTCAGGGCGTCCATGCAATTGGGGCTACAGTTGAACGCCAGGGGTTCGGGGGTTAGTATTTCATGAATTAAGTTTTCGATGAATACCTCCTAAAGATATCGTCCTTGCTATAAAATTGCGGTGAAATGCATTTTTTTTCGATGAAATGCATAAGCGATCCGAAACGTATGGAGGAACAGGACCATTTGGCCAGTTATGACCGGGGAATGGCCGGGGAGGAGGAAGCCGTAAGGTACCTCCTCTCCGAAGGGTACCGGATCCTGGGGCGAAATTACCGGTACCGCAAGGCAGAAATCGATGTGCTGGCATTACACGGCAATTGCCTTGCCGTGGTGGAGGTGAAGACCCGCAAAGGGCCTTTTTACGAATCCCTTGCGGACAGCGTGCCCCGGGCAAAGGTGAGGCGGCTGGTGATGGCAGCCGACCATTTTGTGCGGCATTCGGGCCTGGACGTGGAAGTGCGTTTCGATATTATACAGATCACCGGGAGCCCGGGGAGGTTTTGCCTGGTCCACATCCCGGATGCCTTCTACTTTTTCTGAGGAATTGTTCACGGTATAACAAATTGTTATATTTGTTCAAAACAGGGAGCATGAAAACCATCTCGTCGGCCGTGGAGCAGTACATCAAAGGGAAACCTTTTTTACAAACGGCCCTGTCCCAGGGGATCATCAACCTCACTTCCCTGGCCCGTCAGGTGAAGCCCGACATCGAGGCCCAGCTGGGGAAGGAGGTCCGCAACGGGGCCGTGGTGATGGCCCTTAAGCGCCTGTCGGACGACCTGGAATTCCGGGCCACCCACCGGATTATAAAAGTATTGAAGGATATCGGGGAGATTACGGTAAGGTCTGCCCTTACAGACTACACCTTCCTGGTCTCCGAGTCCATCCTGCAGAACCAGATGCGCCTGCTCAGGGAAATCCATCCGCAAAAGGATGCGTTCTATACCTCCTCCAGGGGGGTCAACGAATTGAACATTGTGGTCAGCAGCAGCCTGAATTCCCTGGTGGAAGCCTTTTTTGAACAGGAGCGGTTGACCCAGAAGGCCGAAAACCTTTCCTCCATCTCGGTCAAATTGCCCGCCGAAAACGTTTCGGTCCCCGGGATTTATTACTTTATTTTCCAGCGCCTTGCCTGGGAAGGAATTATCCTGTACGAAGTGATTTCCACAACCAATGAATTTACCATCCTGGTCGACGAGGAGCAGGTCGACCGCGCCTTTACCGTGATCAAGGACCTCAAATCGCTTTAGGCCGTCTGGGTGACGCCTTCAAATGCAGCCTGGAGGGGGGCAATTTTTTCCAGGGCCTGCCCGATGGACTTCACGGGTTCCAGGATAAGCATCAGCCGCAACCCCTGTCGGGTTTGTTTTTCCTTCAACCGGAATTGCCCCGGGTAGCGCTGTACGGTTTGCAACAGGCGGGAAAAACCTTCCGACTGGTAGAATGGGGCGTCCTGCTCCCCGAGGAAGTAGCCCAGCAATTTCCCCTGTTTCAACACCAGTTTCTCCAGGCCGATGCCTGCGGCGATCCATTTCAGGCGAACGGAATCGAGCAGGTCCTCCGCCTGGGAGGGAAGGGGCCCGAAACGGTCCGACAGGTGTTCCCGGAAGCTGGCTAACCCTGCGTCGTCCTTCAGGTCATTTAGTTCCGTGTACAGGCTGAGCCGTTCCGAAACATTGTTGATATAGTCGTCGGGAAAGAGCAGTTCAAAATCGGTGTCGACCTGGATATCCTTCACGTAGTTCTTTTTGCCATCGGAAACGCCGCTGTAAAGCTCCTTAAATTCGTTCTCCTTGAGCTCCTCCACGGCTTCTGCAAGGATCTTCTGGTAGGTTTCAAACCCGATTTCGTTGATGAAGCCGCTTTGCTCCCCCCCCAGCAGGTCTCCCGCCCCCCGGATTTCAAGGTCCTTCATGGCAATGTGGAAGCCGCTGCCCAGCTCGGTGAATTGCTCCAGGGCCTGCATCCGCTTGCGCGCTTCCGGGGTCATTACCTCATAGGGCGGGGTGATGAAATAGCAGAACGCCTTTTTGTTGCTCCGCCCCACCCGGCCCCGCATCTGGTGGAGGTCGCTAAGGCCGAAGTTGTTCGCATTATTGATGAAGATGGTGTTTGCATTGGTAACATCCAGCCCGCTTTCGACGATGGTGGTCGATACCAGCACGTCGAACTCCCCGTTCATAAACGAAAGCATGAGCTGTTCCAGGCGTTTTCCCTCCATTTGCCCGTGCCCGATCCCGATTTTGGCGTCCGGGACCAGGCGCTGCAGCATCCCGGCGACTTCCCGGATGTTCTCGATCCGGTTGTGCACGAAAAACACCTGCCCGCCCCTTTGGATCTCATAGGAGATCGCATCGCGGATGGCCGCCTCTTCAAACCGGATGACATGGCTTTCAATAGGGTAGCGGTTGGGGGGCGGGGTATTGATGACCGAGAGGTCCCGGGCGGCCATGAGGCTGAATTGCAGGGTCCGCGGGATGGGGGTGGCCGTCAGGGTCAGTACGTCCACATTTTCTTTCAGGGCCTTGAGCTTGTCCTTGACGGCCACGCCAAATTTTTGTTCCTCGTCCACGATCAGCAGGCCCAGGTCTTTGAAGGCGACGTTCCTGCCCACCAGCTGGTGGGTCCCGATAACGATGTCCAGCGTTCCGGAGGCCAGCCGCTCGAGCAGGTCCTTGCGTTCCCTTGCGGTGCGAAACCGGTTGAGGTAATCCACCGTAACGGGCATGTCGCCCAGGCGCTGCGAAAAGGTCCGGAAATGCTGGAACGCCAGGATCGTGGTTGGGACCAGCACGGCCACCTGCTTCCCATTATCCACGGCCTTGAAGGCAGCCCTGATGGCCACTTCGGTCTTCCCAAACCCAACGTCCCCGCAAACCAGGCGGTCCATGGGCTGCGGGCTTTCCATATCTTTTTTGATGTCTGCCGTGGCCGAACTCTGGTCAGGGGTGTCCTCAAAGAGGAAGGAAGCCTCCAGTTCGTGCTGCAGGTAGCTGTCGGGCCCGTAGGCATAGCCTTGTTCCAGCCGCCTTTTGGCGTAGAGCTGGATCAGGTCAAACGCGATTTCCCGGACCCTGCTTTTGGTCTTTTGCTTGAGTTTTTTCCAGGCGCCGGAGCCCAGTTTGTAGATTTTGGGGGTGGTGCCGTCCTTCCCGTTGTATTTGGCGATCTTGTGGAGGGAATGGATGCTTACGTAGAGGATATCGCGGTCTCCGTACACCAGTTTTATGGCTTCCTGTTTCCTGCCTTCAACGTCTATTTTCTGCAAACCCCCGAATTTCCCGATCCCATGGTCGATATGGGTGACGTAATCCCCTACCTCCAGCTTGTTGAGGTCTTTCAGGGTAATGGCCTGTTTCTTGGCGTATCCGTTGCGCAGGTGGAAGCGGTGGTACCGCTCGAAGATCTGGTGGTCGGTATAGCAACACAGGCCAAGGCCCGGGGCTTCAAACCCCTGGTACAGCGGTTGGACGATCGTGGTGTACGGGACCTCCTGCCCGATTTCCCCGAAGATGTCGCGAAACCTCTGAGCCTGTTGCTGCGAGGCGCAGAAGAGGTAGTTTTCCATCCCTTCCCGGTGGTTTTTTTTCAGGGTATCCAGCAACAGCTCAAAATGCTTGTTGAAGGCGGGCTGCGGACGGGTGGGCAGAGAGACTTCCAAAGCGCCTTCCGGCAATGGGCCTTCCAGGCCGACCAGGCGGAACTTCCTGACGGCGTCGCCAAGTTGCGCCCCGCTCAGGAAAAGGGCTTCCGGCTGTGCGTGGCGGACTTCCCCGCTGGTTTTTTCGTGGGCTTCCCGGGCTTTTGCGAAGAGCTGGTCGAGGCGCCCTTCGCACAGGGCCAGGTTTTTCACCAGGAGGACGGTGTTGGCGGAAATATACTCCAGGAAGGATTCCCGAACCTCCAGGAAGACCTTGTCGGCCAGGTTGGGGATAATGGAGATTTTCTTCACCCGTTCGGTGGAGAGCTGGGTCTCCACGTCAAAGGTGCGGATGCTGTCTACCTCCTCCCCGAAAAACTCGATCCGGTACGGCTCGTCGTGGGAGAAGGAGAACACATCCACAATGCCGCCGCGCACGGAGAATTCCCCGGGCTCGGTGACAAAATCCACCCGTTTGAAGTGATACTCGAAGAGGACCTCATTGAGAAAATCCAGGGAGATCGTATCGCCGGTATGTACCTTCAGGGTATTCTTCTCGAGCTGTTTCCGGGTGACCACCTTTTCAAAAAGGGCATCGGGGTAGCTCACGATCAGGGCGGGCTTTTTCCGGGAATTGATCCGGTTGAGCACCTCAGCCCGCAGCAGGACGTTGGCGTTGTCCGTTTCTTCGATTTCGTAGGGCCTGCGGTAACTTCCGGGGTAGAATAGCACTTCCTGTGGCCCAAGGAGTTGCTCGAGGTCGTTCAGGTGGTAGGCGGCTTCTTCCTTGTCGTCCAGCACCAGTAAAAATGGGAGCTGCTGTTCCCGGAACGACTCGGCCACCAGCAGCGAGAGGGCCGACCCGCTGAGGCCGGAAAGCCTGATGCGGCATTGGGGCCGGGCAAGCGCCTCCTGCAGATCCCTGAATGCAGGGGCCTGTATAAAACGCTGCCGGATGTTTTCCAGACTCAAAAGGCCATAAAATTTGTGCAAAAATACAAGGCATTTCCCGCCCCGGCAAAACCTGACCCAAATTTACGGTCAGGGCCTCCCCGGAGCAGCTTCGTCAAGCGCGATTACGGCCTCCCCTGCCAGGGCAAAGGCGCGGTCCCCTTTGCGGGGTTCCAGCACATGGCTGCCCGTAAATGCCCCGAATGCCGGCACGATCAGCTGTCGCCCCCGGATGAAAAAACAGGGCAGCCGCAGCCGTTCCTTCCCCGGGCCTTTCAGTCGAACGGCCGGGTGTATATGCCCGGCAATATTGAAACCCTCAAAGGCGTCCATCGGATAATGGGTGAACAGGAAGGGCCCTTCCCGGAAGGATTCCCCGCAGCGGATCCCCAGGGCTTCATACCGCGTCGGGGAGAGGATGTCGTGGTTCCCCAGCACCAGTTCGAGGGCAGCCGGGCACCCGACGGCCCACTGGCTGAACAGGTCCCATTCCCGGTTGAGGTGCGAGTGGAACAGGTCGCCCAAAAAGCAAACCCGTGCCGGGCGAAAATCCTGCAAGAGGCAATCCATCCGGATGAAATTCCGCTCAAGCGCCTTTTGGGGTACGGCAGCACCGTACTTCCGGAAATGGGTTACTTTTCCGAAGTGCACATCGCTGACGATCAGGAGGGATTCCCGTTTCCAGTACAGGACCCCCCATGGGTGGAGCTCCAGGAGTTCCCCTCCGAATTCCAGGGTATGGGTCATGGGGCAAAGGTATCAAAATCGGGCGTTGGGAAAGGCCCGGGGCGTTCAGCGTTTTTTCGGGCGGGTAAGGGCCCTGGTCATCCGGCGGATTCGGTCGGCCAGTTTTTCGCTGGAGAGCTTCTCCCGAAGCCGGTCGGTGATGATGGGGAAGGAGAAGGGGGTGGGGCTTTCACAGGCCTTCCACACCACCTCCTGGGTGGCAATGCGCTCCAGGGCCTGGCGGAGCCGGCCTTCTTCCAGCTGGTGCTCGAAGGTTTCGCTGAAGGCTTGCTGGAAAAGGAGGTGGTCGGGTTCGCAGTCGCGGAACACCTCAAAAAGCAATTGGGAATTGCTCTGCAGGTGTTTCATTTTGATGCCCTTGTTGGGGTAGCCTGTAAAGACCAGCCCGCTGATCACGGCGATATCGCGGAATTTCCTCCGCGCCATTTCGGTGGCATTCAGGCTTTTCTGCAAGTCATCTGCCAGGTATAGGGGGCTCAACAGGTCATTGTCCAGCACAAGGCCGATGTCCACCTCCTGGTCTGAAAGCAGTTCAAACCCATAGTCGTTATAGGCCAGGGAAAACGTGATGGGCGAAAGCAGGCTGATGCGGTAACTCAGCAAGCTGGCCATGGCCTCGTGCACGAAGCGCCCTTCGAACGGGTAAAAAAGGTGGTGGCATCCTTCCCGCGTCTTAAAGGTTTCGATCAGGAATTCCCCAGGCCCCGGCACGATGCTTTCGCTTCGCTGCCACTCAAAAAGGGGGGCGAGGGCGCGGATCTCCTCCGACTGCTGCTCAGGGGGCAGGGAAGCCGAATACAGTTCCTCCCGAAGCAGTTGCGACATCTGGGCCGAGAGGGTTAGCCTTCCCCCCATCCAGCTGGGCACCTTCCCTGACTTTTTGGAGGTATTTCGCACCAGCGCCTGCATTTCGCGGATGCGGATGAATTCCAGGTTGCGACCGGCAAAGGTAAAGACATCGCCCTGCTGCAGTTGGGAGATGAACCACTCTTCGATGGTGCCGATATACCCGCCCTTCTGGTAGCGGACCACCAGGTCGGTATCGCCCACAATGGTGCCAATCTGGAACCGGTGACGCATGGCCACCCCCCTGTTGGTTACCTTTAAAATCCCGTTCCCGAGGCGTTCCACCTTTTTGTATTCATCGTAGGTCTGCAGGCTCTGGCTGCCCAGGACCAGGAAGTTCAGCAGCCATTCCCACTGGTCCCGCGTCATGGCCTGAAAGCAAAAGGTCTGTGCTACTTCCCGGTAGGTTTCTTCGGGCAGGAAGCCGTCGGAAACGGCCAGGGTGGTCAGGTACTGGGCCAGGACGTCGAAACTGTTCAGGTAGGGGATGCGGTCTTCCACCCCTTCCCCCTCCACGGTGCGTTGCAGGGCGGCCGCCTCAACCAGTTCAATGGCGTGGGTGGGCAGGAAATAAATGCGGCTCTCCTTTCCTGGCCTGTGCCCGCTGCGGCCCGCCCGTTGCAGGAAGCGGGCCACGCCTTTGGGCCCGCCGATCTGCACGACGGTTTCCACCGGGGCGAAGTCTACGCCCAGGTCAAGGCTGGATGTGCACACCACGGCCCTCAGGCTTTCGCGGCGGATGGCCTGTTCCACCCACAGGCGGGTGTCTTTGTCGATGCTCCCGTGGTGCATGGCGATTTCCCCGGCCAGTTCCGGATGGTGTTCGAGGAGTTTCTGGAACCAGATCTCGCACTGGCTGCGGGTATTGGTAAAGATCAGGGTGGTTTTGCTTTCCCGGAGGATCGGCATTACCGCCTCCAACAGGTGCAGCCCGAGGTGCCCCCTCCAGGGGAAGGTCTCCATCCGGTCGGGAAGCAGGCTTTTGACGGTGATCTTTTTGTTTAGCCGCGCCCGGATCAGGGTGGAGTTTTGAAGGGCTTCGGAACCCGGCCCGAGGAGCACTTCCCGGGCCTGTTCCAGGTTGCCGATGGTGGCGGAAATCCCCCAGATCCGAAGGGCCGGGCAGACGCTCTTCATGCGGGAAAGGCCGAGTTCCATCTGCACCCCGCGCTTGCTGCCCAGCAGTTCGTGCCATTCATCCACCACCACGGCATAGCAGGAGTTGAAGAGTTTGGGGTACCCAGGGGTGGCCAGCAACAGCTGCAGGCTTTCCGGGGTGGTGATCAGCAGGTCGGGCATGCTTTTGCGCTGCCGGGCCCTTTCCGGCTGGGGGGTGTCTCCGGTGCGGATCCCGACGGAAAAGGGGATTTCCAGGTCTGCGGTGATCCGTTCAGCCGACTGCCGGATCTCCTGGCTCAAAGCCCGGAGGGGCGTTACCCAAATGGCTTTCAGGCCCGGCCGGGGGCGTTCCCTGGCATCGGGGAACTCCCTGAGGTAATGCAGCAGGATGGGAAACCAAAGGGCATAAGTCTTCCCGCTGCCCGTCGGGGCATTGAGCAGGCCGTGCTTTCCCTGCAGGAAGGCTTGCCAGGTTTGCTCCTGGAAGGGGAAGGGCTCCCACCCCTGGCTCCGGAACCACTGTTTTGCCTGCCCAACCAGGGCTTCGAGGCCTGGTTTTTCGCCTTCTTTCATGGGATCAGGTTTACGACGTCCGCCAGGGTATTGGC
Source organism: Robiginitalea marina (assembly GCF_024006985.1). GTDB lineage: Bacteria > Bacteroidota > Bacteroidia > Flavobacteriales > Flavobacteriaceae > Robiginitalea > Robiginitalea marina. The sequence goes on along the minus strand of NZ_JAMXIB010000006.1, from coordinate 204,136 downwards.
TTCCTCGATGGGCTTGTCTTTCCGCCAGCGGACTATGCGCGGAAATCGGGTGGCCACGCCGCTCTTATGCCGGTTTGAGCGGGCAATCCCCTCGAAGGCGATCTCAAAAACGTGCGTGGGTGTCACCGAGCGCACCGGCCCGAACCGCTCCAGGGTGTTTTTTTTGATCCACGCATCCACTTCCCTGAATTCTGCATCAGTCAACCCGGAATAGGCCTTGGCAAAGGTGACCAACTCACGCTGCCCGTCTGTCTTTTCGTCCCAGACGGCAAAGGTATAATCGGTAAAGAGGTTGCTCCGCCGCCCGTGCCCGCGCATGGCATAGATGAGTACCGCGTCCACCGTCAGGGGCGCCACCTTCCACTTCCACCAGTCCCCTTTTTTGCGCCCTACCTGGTAGGGGGCGTCCTTTTTTTTGAGCATTAGCCCCTCCGAGCGCCAATCCCTGGAGCGCCCGCGTTCCTTGTGGACGGCATCCCAACCGGGGATTTCCAGGGCGGGGGAGAGGTCCAGGGGCAGGGCGGGGTCGCCGGCCAGGGGGGCGACCAGGGTGGTAAGCAGGCGGTTGCGGTTTAAAAAGGGCTGTTGCCGCAGGTCTTCCCCCTGCCACTCGAGCAGGTCGTAGGCCCTGAGGATGACGGGGACGTTTTTCAGGAGGGCCTTGCTTATGGTTTTCCTCCCCAGCCTTTTCTGCAGGTCGTTGAAACTGCCCACCTGCCCCCGGGGATAGGGGAGGATTTCCCCGTCGAGTACAGTCCCATCGGGGAGGGCATCCCGCAGGGCCTGGAATTCCGGGAAGGATGGGGTCACCAGCTCCTCCCCCCGGCTCCAGAGGTACAGGTTGCGGTTGCGAACGATGAGTTGTGCCCGGATTCCGTCCCATTTGTGTTCCATGATCCAGTCAGCAGGGTCGCCCAGGGCTTCCGGCTCCCCTTCCAGGGCATAGGCCAGGTAAAAGGGATAGGGCCGGGAATCCCGTTCCTCTTCCTGGGGTTCCAGCACCAGCGACCGAAAAGAGGTCTTCGAAGGGTCCCAGCCGCCCATCAGGCGATAGGCCAGGACATCCGGGTCGATGCCGGTGGCCAGGGAAAGGGCCCGGGTCATCAGTTTCTGGCTGATGCCGATGCGAAAGCCCCCCGTAAAAAGCTTGGTAAACACGAAGCGTTCATAGTAATCCAGTTGCTGCCACTGTTTTTGGAGGTATGCCTTTTTAGCTTCTTCGGGTTGCCCCTTCAGGACGATCAGGTCTTCGAGGTACCGGGCCAGGGAAGGGGTGCCCCCTGCAGGGCCTTGTTTGATGGGGGCCACCAGGGCGATGGTCTCCGCCAAGTCACCCACGATATGGTAGCTTTCCTCAAAGAGCCACAGGGGAATGCCGGCCAGTTCGGCGGCCCATTCCCGGAGCAGGCGGGTATTGACGGGCCTCGGGGGCCGGCGGTGTGACAGGATGGCGATGGCCCACACCTTGTCTGCATCGGGGGCCTCCCGGAAGTATGCGGCCAGGGCCGCCACGCGGGCGTTGGTTTTGTTGGTCCCGTCGAGGGTTTTTACCAGGTGGGCAAAGGCTTTCATGATGGCTCTCCGGGTTTTAGCTCCCCTTCCGGCTCCCCGTCTTCGTCCCTGTACTGGGTGGCTTCTGTCCGGGCATCGAAACCCTGTTCCCGGAGGTAGCGCGACAGGATGTCGGAATACCCGTGGGTGCAGATGATGCGTTCGGCCCCTGTGGCCGATATGCTGTCCAGCAGCCCCTGCCAGTCGCAGTGGTCGCTAAGTGCGAAACCCCGGTCGACAGCCCGCCTGCGGCGGGCGCCCCGGAAGGCCATCCAGCCGCTGGCCATGCCGGTTTCGAAAGGGGCCATCTTCCTGATCCAGGCGCTGCCGTGGGCGCCGGGCGGGGCCAGGACCAGGTTGCCGGCCAACTCCCCGGACCCTGTTTCCGGGGTAATCCTCCGGGTAGGCGGCAGGGGCACAAGCCCCCTGACGACTTCGTTCATGTTTTCAATGGCCCCGTGGGTAAACACGGTCCCGAGGGAGGGGTCCAGGTGGGCCAGCAGGCGCTGCGCCTTTCCGAGGGAATATGCAAAAAGGACAGCGGTCTTTCCCTCTGCCTTCACCCGTGCCCACCAGGAGTTGATTTCCCCCATGACCTCGTCCTGGGGGCGCCAGGAAAAGGCCGGGAGGCCAAAGGTGCATTCCGTGATAAAGGTATGGCAGGGAAGGGGTTCAAACGGGGTGGACAGGCCGTCCACCCCGGTTTTGTAATCCCCGGAAAACACCCAGACCTCCCCCCGGGATTCGACCCTGATTTGCGCAGAACCCACGATATGGCCGGCGGGGTGGAAGCTGAAGCGAACCCCACGGACCCGCAGCGATTCCCCCCATTCAAGCCCCCGGGCTGAAAGCCCTCCCAGGCGGTGCCGCAGGATGGGGATGTTGCTGTGGTGTGTGATATAATGGCCATGGCCCGGGCGGCTGTGGTCGGCATGGCCATGGGTGATCAGGGCCCGGTCCACTGGTTTCCAGGGGTCGAGGTATACGTCGGCAGGGGGGCAATAGATCCCCTTTTCGGTAAATTCCAGGAGGGGGCTTTTCATAGCTGGGGAAAGTTACACAATATTCTCCTCCCCGGAAAACAGGGGCGCCTTAGGGGGCATCTTAAAGAAATGGCCTCCCGCCCTGTGCGGATACGCCCCGAAAGCGGTATATTTGCCCCCAAAATAGTTCCAAGATGCCTATCATCGATTTATATAAACACGGGCAGGGGCGGAGCAACCTCGCCCATTTTGCCGCCATGGCTTCCCTTGCCGCAGCGGACGGGATCATTACCCCGGAAGAGAGGAATATCCTGGATTATTTCGCTGAAAAACTCGGGATCACGGAGGCGGAATACAAGGAGGTGATGAAGGAGGAAAACAAATACCCCATAGAATCACCCCTGACCCGGGAGGAACGCCTGGAACGGCTGTTTGATTTCTTCCGCGTGATCGTTTCGGACCTCGATATTCAGGACGAGCAGTTAGGGATGGTTGAAAAGTACGCCATTGCCCTGGGGTTCTCGCCCAAGCAAGCCAAAATCGTGGTTCAGAAGACCATCGATATTTTTACCGGACGGATTTCCTTTGACGATTACCTGTACCTGATCTCCAAATAATCGGGGGTTCATTCAGGCGTACCGCGCCATGAATTCCTCCGCCTTTTCCACCATTTTCAGGCTCCCGCAGAAAAAGGGTACCCGCTGGTGCAGTTCGGTGGGTTCGATTTCCAGGATCCTGCCGTAGCCGTCCGAGGCTTTCCCCCCGGCCTGTTCGGCCAACAGGGCCATGGGGTTGCATTCGTAGAGCAACCGGAGTTTGCCATCGGAGTTGAGGCTGCTTTTCGGGTAGATGTAGATGCCCCCTTTGATCATGTTCCGGTGGAAATCCGACACCAGGGAACCGATATAGCGCGAGGTATAGGGGCGGTCCCCTTCTTCCATCTGGCAGTATTTGATGTAGTCCTTCACCCCCTGCGGGAAGTGGATGTAATTCCCCTCGTTGATGGAATAGATCTTGCCGGTTTGCGGGAAAGTCATGTTCGGGTGGGAGAGGTAAAAGGTGCCGATTGCCGGGTTCAGGGTGAACCCGTTCACCCCGTGACCGGTGGTGTAAACCAGCATCGTGGAGGTGCCGTAGATAATGTAGCCGGCGGCTACCTGATTGACGCCCGGCTGGAGGAAGTCCTCCAGGGTAACCGGGGTCCCGATGGGGGTTACCCGGCGGTAAATCGAGAAAATGGTACCGACAGAAACGTTTACATCGATATTGGACGACCCGTCCAGGGGGTCGATCAGCACTACGTACTTGTTCTGGTGCCGGTGGTCCTGGCTGTTGATGCTGATGAAGTCTTCTTCTTCCTCGGAAGCGATCCCGCAGACGATTTCACGGTTTTTAAGGGCCTGAATAAATTTTTCATTGGCCAGCACATCGAGCTTCTGCTGGCTTTCGCCCTGCACGTTGGTGTCCCCGGCCGCACCAAGGATATCGATCAGCCCGGCCTTGTTCACCTCGTGGTTCACTACCTTTGCGGCAAGTCGGATGGCGTTGATGAGTTTGGAAAGCTCCCCGGAGGAATACTGGAATTCCGCCTGGTTTTCAATAATGAATTCCCCCAGGGTTTTGTTCTTTTTGGTCATGGGAACAGGTTCCGTTAATATCCCCACAAATATCGCTTATTTTGTGAAACTAAATCGATTTCGGACCCGGCCACTTTTTTAGTTATATAACTTTATGTTTTATTTGTAACAAATGGAGAATTATAGTATTCGCCCGGCACAACGGGAAGACATGGGGGCCGTCCTGGAGCTGATCCGGGAACTGGCTGTATATGAAAGGGAACCCCACGCCGTTGAGGTCACCCGGTCCGACCTGGAACGGGATGGCTTTGGTCCCGGTCCCCGCTTCCAGTGTTTTGTTGCGGAAGTAAACGGGAAGATCGCGGGCATGTCGCTGTGTTACCCCAGGTATTCCACATGGAAGGGGCTGGTCATCCACCTCGAGGACCTGATTGTCACCGAAGCCCGCAGGGGCCTGGGCCTGGGTTCCGCCCTGCTCACCGCCGTGGTGCGGTACGCCCAACAACAGGGTGCAAAAAGGGTGAGTTGGGAGGTCCTGGACTGGAATGAGCCGGCGATCGACTTTTATGAGTCCCGGGGCGCAAGGGTGCTCCGCGACTGGGATGTGGTCCAACTCGATGCCCGTGGAATGAAATCCTATCTTGAACGCTATGCGGATATTTAAATTTGGGGGTGCCTCGGTTAAGGACGCCGAGGGGGTCCGCAACCTGGTACGGGTACTGGAGCACACCGGCACAGACCATACCTTCCTGGTGGTTTCTGCCATGGGTAAAACCACCAATGCCATGGAAGCGGTGGTAGATGCCTATTTTGGCGACCGGGCCGCTTACCCGGGGTTGCTGCAGGACGTGGAGGACTACCACCTCAAAATCATCGCCGACCTTTTCCCCTCGGCCACCCACCCCGTATACGCGCGCACCCGGGCCCTGTTTGAGGAGGTAAGGGGGTTCCTGGCCTGGAACAAGTCGCCGAATTACGGCTTTGTCTACGACCAGGTTGTGGGCTACGGGGAGCTGCTCTCCACCACCATCGTAAGCCATTACCTCCAGCAGGCCAGGATTTCCAATACCTGGCTCGACATCAGGCAGTACCTCAAAACGGATGCCAACTACCGCGATGTCAGGGTCATCTGGGACCGCACCCAGGAAGCCATGGCCTCCCTTTCGGGCCGTTCCGAGTTGTTCATTACCCAGGGCTTCCTGGGCAGTGATGACAACAACTTTACCACCACCCTGGGCAGGGAGGGCTCCGATTATACCGCTGCGATCATTGCCTATTGCCTGAATGCCGAGTCGGTAACGATCTGGAAGGACGTGCCTGGTGTGCTCAGTGCAGACCCCCGGTATTTCAAGGAAGCGCAGCTACTGGAGCAGATTTCCTACCAGGAAGCCATCGAGCTGGCCTTCTACGGGGCAAGCGTGATCCACCCCAAAACGCTGCAGCCCCTGCAGCGAAAGGAAATCCCCCTTCATGTAAGGTCGTTTATGAACCCTGGAAACCCGGGGACCACGGTGGGCAAGGGTAAGGGGATCCAGCCCCTGACCCCCTGCTTCATCGTGAAGAAAAACCAGGTGCTCATGAAGCTTTCCGCCCTTGACTTTTCCTTTATGGTGGAAGATAACATCAGCGAATTGTTCAGGCTACTCCACGACCACCGGATGAAGGTGGATTTGATCCAGAATTCCGCGATCAGCTTTTCGGTTTGTGTGGATAACCGGTTCGGCCGCCTTCCTGAACTGCTGCAACAGCTCAGCGGCAAATACAAGGTAGACCACCACGAGGGGGTCTCCCTGTACACCATCCGGCATTTCAACTCCCGGGCCATTGAAAGCCTGCAGAATGGAAAGGAAGTGCTGCTTGAACAGCGCAGCAAGGAAACCGTACAACTGGTGGTCCGCTAAGTCAGGCAACGCCTCAGATGGGAAAATACCTCCGAGCCGCGGCCAATTTTCCTATCTTTAACCCCTGCAACAAACATCCCCAATGAGTTTAGTCACTGCCAAGGAAGTAGCGCGGGCCATCCACCTGGACCGATATGGACCCCTGGGTACGTTTATGGGCTGGGTTTTGATGCGGTTAACCCGAATAACCTCTATCAACCGGGTATACGACAAACACAGGGACCTCCCCGGCCCGGAATTCCTGGAGGCCATCCTGGAATACTATGAGATCGATTTTGAAATCCCCGAGGAAGATTTCAAAAGGCTTCCTAAAGAAGGCCCTTTCATCACCATCAGCAACCACCCCCTGGGCGGGATAGACGGGGTGTTGCTCCTTAAGCTGTTGTTAGAGAAACGGCCCGATTACAAGATCATCGCAAATTTCCTGTTGCACCGGATCGCCCCCCTGAAGCCCTATATCCTTCCTGTGAACCCGTTTGAAGGCCGGAAGGACGCCAATAATTCCGTGGCCGGATTCAAGCGCGCCCTGGAACACCTGCACCAGGGGCACCCCCTTGGGATTTTCCCTGCCGGGGAAGTTTCCACCTACAAGGACGGGCGGCTGATTGTCGACAAACCCTGGGAAGAGGCGGCCCTTAAACTCATCCGAAGGGCAGGGGTGCCGGTAGTGCCCATCTATTTCCACGCGCGCAACAGCCGCTTGTTTTACTACCTCTCGCGCCTGCACCATATCTTCCGCACGGCAAAGCTCCCTTCCGAGCTTTCCAGCCAGCGCAACCGGAGCATAAAGGTCCGGATCGGGCAGCCAATTACGGTGGAGATGCAGGAGGAACAGGAGACGCTGGAAGAATTCACCGAACTCCTGCGCCGCAAGACCTATATCCTGTCGCATGCTTATGAAAAGGAACGGCTGATCGACCAGCTCCCCGGGACCATTAAAATCCCCAAAACCCCAAGGCGTATTGCCTCGGCAGTGCGTACCGAGGTCATAGAGGGCGAAATTGAAATACTCAGGGAGAAGGAATGCCGGCTGCTTCAAAGCCGCAACTACGAAGTGTTCCTTGCCCAGAAAAGGGATATCCCCTTTATCCTCCAGGAGATCGGCAGGCAGCGGGAGCTTACCTTCCGCGCCATTGGGGAGGGGACGAACAAATCGGTCGACCTGGACCGCTTCGATGAATATTACCACCATTTGTTCCTCTGGGACGATGCCGAGAAAAAAATCGTCGGGGCTTACCGGATGGGCCTGGGGGCAGAAATTTTCGAGAAATACGGGATAGACGGGTTCTACCTGCAGGACCTGTTCCGCTTCGAGCCGGAACTCTACCCCATGATGAGCCGTTCCATAGAAATGGGAAGGGCCTATATCATCGCAGAATACCAGCAACGCCCCATGCCCCTCTTCCTGTTGTGGAAGGGCATTGTGCACACCACCCTGAGGTTCCCGGAGCACAAATACCTCATTGGGGGGGTAAGCATCAGCAACCAGTTCTCCAATTTTTCCAAGTCGCTGATGATCGAATTTATGAAGTCGAATTACTGGGATCCCTACGTGGCCCAGTACATCCGGCCCAAAAAGGAGTTCAAGGTAAAGCTGAAGGATGCGGACAAAGAGTTCGTGTTCGACGAGGCCCGCGCCGACCTGAACAAATTCGACAAACTGATCGAGGAGGTGGAACCCGGGAACCTCCGCCTTCCGGTACTGATCAAGAAATACATCAAACAGAATGCCCGGGTGGTGGCCTTTAACGTCGACCCCCTCTTCAACAATGCCGTGGACGGCCTGATGTACATTAAAATCTCGGACCTCCCCGAGAGCACGGTAAAGCCGGTGATGGAAGAATTCCAGGCCGAATTGGAGCGCAAGGTGGCAGAAGGACATGCAGGGGACTAAAGGGCTTGTATGCCCTTATCTGAATCCCCTGTGCCCTGTGCCTGTTGAAATACAATGGTGTTTCCCCCGGTCAGAACCAGGGTTTGCGGCCCACCTGATAGGTGTTATAGAATTCCTCGTCTGATTTGGTCAGGTAGATGATGCCCTCAATGAGGCCTATCAGGGCGGTGGCCCAGACCAGGAAAACCCCGATGCCGATACAGCTCAGCACGAAGCCCACAATGGAAATCACCAGTAAGATGATCCCCTCCTTCTGGTACCCCAGGACGAACTTGTGTACCCCTGCCCAACCGACTACGATGCCAAGGATTCCGGCCAGGATTTTCTTGTTGTCGCCCCCGGCGCTGCGAAGGCCCTCCCGGAACTCCTCGGCCGTCTTTTTGGTTTCCTTCTTGAATTCACTGCCTGTTTCTTTGGCCTCCTCCTTGAATTCCCTGGCTTTTTCCTTTGCTTTTTCGAAGGTCTCCCGGGCTTCGCCCTTGAGCTCTTCGGCCTTATCTTTGGCTTCGTCCTTGATTTCTTTGGCTTTTTCCCGGGCTTTGTCGAAGGCTTCTTCGGCCTGATCGCCCAGGTCTTTCTTTTCGTCTGACATGGTGGTGTATGATTGGTTGATTTCCCATACAATGTAGAAAAATATTTCTATTCCTGAAACCCCGTCCTGTTCTTAACCGTTATTTAACCCGGCCTGGAAGGGTAGCAGGAAAAGCTTGCATGCGAGGGAAAACAACCGGCTTAAATTAACGCCATTCCACCAGGGATAACCCCAGCCCTATGGTAAATTGCCGGTGGTTATAATCGATGAGGGTTTCCCCGTATCCTTCAAAGACTTCAATATGCCCCCTGAGGAACCCATCGATGGGGAAGACCCAGCCCAGGCGCAGGCTGCCCCGGTTGTCAGGACCAAACCTCAGGGAGTGGGTTCCCTCCAGGGTAATCAGGTGGTTCCCCAGCTGGCGGGTCACGATTCCTTCCATCCGGCCGTAATAGTCCTCGATCAGCGGGTTTTCATCATCCGAATCCGGGATGCGGATCCAGGGCCTTAGGGTCACTTGCCAGTTTTCGCGTTCCATGGCCAGATGGAAGATGATGCGGTTCCAGCTTCGGGAAAGGGGGAGGGACCGGCCGTTGGACTGGTGGGTGAAAGAAAGGCCGGCCATCCTGAGGTCAAAACCCAGCACAGGGACCCTCATGCCGTAATTGAGGATCAATTCCGGTTCATAATTGGTTTCCCGAAAAGGGCGGGAGGTTTCCGCATTATACACCTGCCAGTGGGACTTCTGTGTATAGGCTACCCATAAATCGAGGTTCCTCAGAAGGAAGCTCCTGATGATTTTGGTCTTGAAGCTGATCTGGAAGCGCAGTTCCGTGGCATTGAGGTCCAGGGGGGATTCTGCGACATAGTCGGGATTGAAACTCGCCGGCTGCCGGTTGGTGTCAGAAGTCCACCGGGTAAGCACGATATAGGTAGGTTTGTACGGGGTGATCCGGAAGTTTCCCAAATAGTGTTCAGGATCGATTTCCCAGCGCTCCGAAAGGGTTTGGAAGAGGCTGTCCCTCACAAACAGGGGACGGTCCTTGCCCTGGGCAAGGCTTCCCGCACACAGGAGCAGGGCAGGGATCAACAGGATATTTTTCATAAGGCGGATGCCACTTCCGGCCTTTGCCGGGGGCTTAGTTTCCTGAAAGATAGGAAAAGTGTTCCCTAATTTTCACCACCAGGGTTCGCGCCAGCTTTTCCTTGCTTTCCAGGGTCCACCCTGCGATATGAGGGCTCAACAGGACGTTCGGGGCTTCGATGAGGTACCGGAAGTCCTCCGGCATTTCCCCTTCCTTAAAGAGCGATTCAAAAGAGCTTTTCTCATATTCGAGCACATCGAGCCCAGCCCCGAGCACCTTTCCCCTGCGCAGGGCCTGTACCAGGTCTGCAGTGCGCACGCATTTTCCCCGGGCCGTGTTTAGCAGCCAGAAGGGTTTTTGGAAGGCGTTGATGAAGGCTTCATCGACCATGCTGATGGTTTCCGGGGTTTCCGGGACATGGAGGCTTATCACATCGGCCTTTTTCCGCAGCTCCAGGATGCCCACCTGCCGCGCATCCTCGTTGCCAACCCCCCCGACAATATCATAGCAGATCACCTCGGCATCAAAACCCCTCAGGCGGCGGGCAAAAGCCTTGCCCATGTGCCCATACCCGATAATGCCGATGGTTTTCCCCTCTATTTCGCAGCCGCGGTTTTCTTCCCTCCTCCAGAGCCCCCTCCGTACCTCGGCATCGGCCGTATGAAGCTTGTTGAACAGGGCGAGCAGCATGCCCAGGGTATGCTCCCCCACAGCGGTCCGGTTTCCTTCCGGGGCGGCAGCCAGGTAAATCCCTTTTTCCCGGGCATAGGCCACGTCGATGTTTTCCAGGCCTGCCCCGACCCGCCCAATGAATTTCAGCTCAGTGGCCCGGTCGAGGAGTTCCCGGTCCACGGGCATCCGGCTGCGCAACACCAGTCCCTGGTAGTGACCGATTTTGCCAAGGATGGTTTCCCGGGTTCCGGTGTAGTCGAGGTGGTTCTCGAAGCCGAGTTGTTCCAGCCCCTGCAGCAGGAAGGGGTGGTTTTCGTCAAGGTGGAGTACTTTTGGGGTTGACACAGCGGTATGGGTTTTACGCCTGCCGGGCCCTATCCGATGCCCAGCAGCAGTTTGGCAATCCAGAAGTAGATCAGGATCCCGAAAATATCATTACTCGTGGTGATGAACGGCCCCGTGGCGATGGCCGGGTCGATGCCCCTCCTGTGCAGGAAAAGGGGGATAAAGGTACCCACGATCCCCGCCACTACAATTACGGCAATCAGGGAGATCGAAATGGCAAGGGCCGTTGGGAGGTTCCCCTTCCAGAACCAGGTAAAGAGCAGCAGAACGGCCGCCAGGATTAACCCGTTCAGGGCTGCCAGCATCATTTCCTTCACCAGCCTCTGGGTAATGCTCCCCTTGAGGTCGTCATTGGCCAGACCCTGCACGATGATTGCGCTCGACTGCACCCCCACGTTACCCGCCATGGCCGCGATCAGGGGCGTAAAGAAAAAGAGGATGGCATGCTGGCTGATCAGGGATTCAAAGCCACCCATAATGGCAGCCGCCCCGACCCCGCCCACCAGGCCCAGGAACAACCAGGGCAGCCGGGCCCGGGTGAGTTCCCAGATGCTGTCGTCGGCTTCCACGTCCTGGGAAATCCCCGCCGCCAGCTGGTAGTCCTTGTCGGCTTCCTCACGGATCACGTCCACGATGTCGTCAATGGTAATGCGGCCTACCAGGCGCCCGATCTCGTCCACCACGGGGATGGCCTCGAGGTCGTACTTCGACATGATTTTGGCCACCTCCTCCGGTTTTTCATTCACATTCACAAAATCCACTTTCGGGATGTACACCTCCCGGATGGGTGCTTTGGTAGAAGCAGTCAGCAGGTCTTTCAGCGACAGGCGCCCTTTCAGGATGCCTTCGTCGTCGACCACGTAGATGGAATGTACCCGGGTGACGTTTTCGGCCTGGTGCCGCATTTCCCGCACGCAGGTGAGCACGGTCCAGTTCTCATTGACCTTTACCAGTTCCTTGGCCATAAGCCCCCCGGCCGAATTCTCGTCATAGCGGAGCAGGTCCACGATATCGCGGGCATGTTCCCGGTCGGTGATTTCCGAAATGACCTCCTGCACGATTTCCCTTGGGAGTTCGGCAATGATGTCGGCCGCATCGTCCGTATCGAGTTCCTCCAGCTCCCCGGCGATTTCCTTGGAAGAGAGGTTCCCCAGGATGGCTTCGCGCACATCCTCATCCAGTTCGGTAAGGACGTCTGAAGTTTTACCGCTGTCGAGGAGCTTGATAAGGTAGGTGGCCTGGTCCTCGTTCAGTTCATTGATGATCTCGGCGATATCCGCATAGTGGACCTCCTCCATCATGGTATGGAGGGCATCATCCTGGCGGTCGTCGATGAGCTGTTCGATTTCACTGAGCAGCTCCTCGGTCAGTTTAAACGGGATCATCCGAGATTCTCTTTGAAAGGGCGATGAATTCTGTAACGCTCAGTTGTTCGGGGCGCCTGTCAAAGATAGCATCTTCTTTTAGATTATCGGAAAGGCCAAGGCCCTTAAGGCTGTTGCGGAGGGTTTTGCGCCGCTGGTTGAAGGCCGTTTTCACGAGGCGGAAAAAAAAGGCTTCATCCAGGCCCGGCAGGGAGATGGCTTTCCGGTTCAGGTACAGGACCCCGGAGTCGACCTTGGGGGGAGGGTGGAATACATCGGGCGGGACGGTAAAACAATAGGTGGCCTCGTAATAGGCCTGCACCAAAACCGAAAGGATGCCGTAGGCTTTGCTCCCCGGGCCTGCACAGATCCGTTCGGCAACCTCCTTCTGGAACATCCCGCTGAATTCGGGGACACGGGCACGGGCTTCCAGTAAACGGAAGACGATTTGGGTGGATATATTATAAGGGAAATTCCCCGTGATGGCGAAGGGTTCGCCGGGGAAAAGGCCTTCCAGGTCCATCCTGAGGAAATCGGCCTGCAGTACTTCGAAGCTTTGGTAGGGGAGCTCCTGTCCGGCAAGGCCGGGGATAAAGGAATGCTGCAGGTAGCCCGCGGCTTCCGGGTCGAGTTCCACTGCCAGCAGGCTTACGGGCCGTTCCAGCAACAGGCGGGTCAATACCCCTGTGCCCGGCCCTATTTCAACTACGTTAGAGGTCGCCTCCAGGGAAAGGGTGCCGGCGATTTTTCGGGCAATGCCAAGGTCTGTCAGGAAATGCTGGCCGAGCTGTTTTTTTGGACGGACCCCTGCCGGGTCTTTTTTTCCCGCGGGTTTTCTTCCGGTCGACCTGTCGCTTTTTTTTCTCATAATGCAGTGTTTGCCACAGGGAGGTATACCCAGGCCCTGTGCCCTGAGGCCAGTTCCAGGTAGGCCCTGCGGTAAAGGGCCCCTTCATAGGCATCGGCCTGCCGGAACTCCCCTGCCGTAAGGGGCAGCCGCCTGCCGGCTACCCGGCCCTTCGTGCCCGGGGCACGGAACAGGCCCGGATAGGTCCCCAGCACCATGCCATCCTGCTTTTCGTACCCGGGGAGGATATCGGGCTCCCCTTCTATCAGGCGGCCGAAGACCGCCTGTTGCACCCGGTTTTCCAACAGGGTGCCATAGGCAAAGAGGAATTCCTGTTCACCGGCCATCAGTGCTCGCTGATGAGTTCCAGTTCGGTGCGGAAGGCCAGGCACTGGTCGCCGAAACGTTCTTCGCTTTCCCGCCTAAGGCGGGGGGCGTCTTCCCGGTAATACCGTTCGAGGAGTTCCCGGTGCTCCGTCCGGTACTGGACGGCGTAGGTAACCCCCCCGGTCTGTTCTTCCGAAAGGACTCTGCAAAGCCGGGCCTCATTGAATTTTCCGGTGGCAAGCATCTGGGGGATGTGGGTGTGCCGCATCCACTCCAGCCAGGCATCCCGGATGGGGTGGGCGACATGGACGGTTACATTGTAGATATACATGGTCGGGGCTATTTGGCTTGCAGGTTACTGGACCGGGTCACCCCGGAGGGTTCGGAATTGTTTTCGGGCTTCCGGGAAATAATAGCTGTCCTGGTAGCGGAACAGGATTTCCTGATACTGTTCCATGGCTTTTTCGGGTTCCCCCAGGCGGGTACGGTAAAGTTCCCCCAGGGCAAAATGCGCATCATCGGCAAGGATGTCCTGCCCGTAGAATTCAATGATTTTAAGATAGCTGAAGCGCGCCCCGGCGTAGTCCCCTTCGGCCTCCAACAACCTTCCCTGCATCAGCAGGGCTTCGTCTTCGATGCGTTCCCCTTTGTGTTGGAGCAGCAGTTCATCGAGCAGGGCCAGGGCTTCCCTGCGATTTTGCTGATAGGCCAACAGGTCTGCCCGGGCGTATTTGCGCAGGGCGGCCTGGGTGGAATCTTCCAGGGAGTTATCCGAAATGACCAAACTGAGTTGCATGGCGTCGTTTGCAATGAGCTGGGAGGTGGAATTCCTCAGTACCTTCAACTGGGTCTGGGCCCACTCAAAATCGCCTTTGTAAAAGCTGGTCTGGGCCACCTTGAAGCGCGCCTGTTGCCCCATCACGTCGTTTTTCAGGAGCTTCTGTACCTGGGAATACAGGATCAGCGCCTCGTTGAAGGACCGGGTATAGACCAGCACATCCCCAAGGGTGGTTTTCAGGTAGCCCTCCGTGTAATTCGAGATGGGAAGTTCCAGGCTTTTCTTGAGGATGGCGATAGCCTCCAGGGGCTCCCCCAGCCGGAAGGTAAGGAAGTTGGCATAACTGATTTGCAGTTGCAGGGTACCGGGATTGTACCCATACGCCTCCATCAGGTCTTCATAGGATTTTTGCACCTGTTTCAGGTTGGGGTCCGGTCGCTCCTCCAGGGTGATGTCGAGAAGGTGGAGTTGGGCGTTAAGGCGGGCCACCGGGTCCGAACTTTCCTTTACCACGAAATCGAAGGCAGCCCGGGCGGCAGTATAATCGCCGGCGCCTTCTGCAATCCGGCCGAGGGTGGATAGCCGGTCGAGGCCTGCTCCTTCCAGGCGGCGGTACAGCGCTTTCTCCTGGACCAGGGCACTGCCAAATTGCTGCTGGCGCACAAAGAGCCAGCTGAGGACTTCATTCCAAAGCGGATCCGGGTTTTCCTGGGCCCTGCCCAGCAGCGCCTGTTTCAGCAGCACATTGTTCTCTGCCCCGGGGTCGGTGGAGACGAAATCCTCCAGGATGCGCAGCACATTAGGCTTGATGGCTTCCCGTTCGGCCATCAGGTCGAGATAGGCCCCGAACATGGCCCCGATGTTCCCCTGTTCCCCATAAATGCGGGCTACCTGGGTATTGTAATCCAGTTCCGGGTTGAGTTCCATGGCCCTCCGATAGGCCCGGAGGGCGTAATCGAGCAGGGTGTAGCGCTGGAATTTAAAACCCAGCATATACCCGTAGCCCGGGTTGGCCTCTATGAGTTCCATGCCGCTTTCGTACCACCGTTCCGCTTCCTGCGGGTCTCCTTTAAGGAAATGGGTGTACCCCAGGTCGATGTACGTTGTGGGATGGGCCGTCCCGTTTTCAATCCGCTCCCGGAGCATGGAAATCGCCTTATCGTACTGCTCGAGCTGGTGGTAGCAACTGACCAGCTGTTCCAAATACTCCATCCGCCTTGGGTTGGCGCTTACCAGTTTTTCGTAAAAGACCACTGCCTTGTCGAATTCGCCATCGGCGTAATACTGCTTGGCCAAAAAATCCTGCTGTCCCTGCAGGGGGGGCAGGGCCAGGAGGAAAAGCAGTAAGGCAAGGGCACGCTTCACAACAGGGCTTTTCGCAAAGATACGAACTTGAAGCCCTGCCCGGCGTTAAGAATCTCAAAAGGGTGGGCGGGCCTTACCCTATGCGGTCGAAGCCCGTGTAGGGCACCAGGACTTCCGGGATACGGATCCCTTCCGCATCCTGGTAGTTTTCCAGGATCCCGGCCAGGATCCTGGGAAGGGCCAGGGCACTGCCATTCAGGGTATGGGCCAGTTGCGGCTTGTTCCCTGCATCGCGGTATCGGAGTTTGAGCCGGTTGGCCTGGAAGGCTTCGAAATTGGAAACCGAACTGACCTCCAGCCAGCGCTCCTGGGCGGTGGAATACACTTCGAAATCGTAGGTAAGGGCTGAGGTAAACCCGAGGTCCCCCCCGCAGAGCCTGAGGATGCGGTACGGCAGCCTGAGGGCATCCAGGATACCCTTTACATGTTCCACCATGGCCTCGAGGGCCGCATAGGAATTTTCAGGTTCTTCCACCCTTACGATTTCCACCTTGTCAAACTGGTGCAGGCGGTTCAGGCCGCGCACGTGGGCCCCGTAACTTCCGGCTTCCCTTCGGAAACAGGGGGAATAGGCGGTGTATTTTACGGGCAGTTCCGACCGGTCCAGGATAACGTCCCGAAGCAGGTTGGTCACCGGCACCTCGGCTGTGGGGATCAGGTATAGGCCGTCTTCCGGCACCTGGTACATCTGCCCTTCCTTATCGGGGAGCTGGCCGGTGCCATACCCGGATGCTTCGTTGACCAGGTGCGGGACCTGGAGTTCCTGATACCCGGCTGCGGTATTGCAGTCCAGAAAATAGGAGATCAGGGCACGCTGCAGGCGGGCCCCCTTGCCTTTATAGACCGGAAAGCCGGCCCCGGTTATTTTTACGCCCAGTTCAAAATCGATCAGGTCGTACTGCTTTGCGAGTTCCCAGTGGGGCTGGGCGCCTTCGGGCAGCTTGGGGATCTCCCCCGATTCGAAAACAACCTCGTTGTCGGCCTCGCTTTGCCCTGGTCGCACGGAAGCGTGGGGGATGTTGGGCAACAGGTAGAGGGTTTCCTGCAGGGCTTCCGCGGCAGTCCCCAACTGGTCCTGCAGCTCTTTTGCCACCTCCTTCAGCCGGGCCGATTCTTCGCGAAGCGCCTGGGCTTCTTCCCCTTTTCCGGATTTGAACAGGACCCCAATCTCCTTCGACAGCCGGTTGGCTTCGGCCAGGGTTTGGTCCAGGCGGGTTTGCAGGTTCCTGCGTTCCTGGTCCAGCCCCAGGGCCCTGGAGAGCAGGGGGCGGGCATCAAGGCCCCGTTTGTCAAGGGCTATGGCCAGTGCTTCGGCTCTTTCGCGGATGGTTTGTAATGGCAACATGGTCTTCTACGGGTTTCGCCGCCAAAGGTAGCGACAAATCGGCAATTGTTAAAGGAGGATTATTCCCCGGCCCCCGGGGTGTCAGCCTGCAGCCAGGGTGGCGGGGGGAGGATCCAGGGGTGGTGCCTCCAGGGGTCCCAGGGTTCAGAAGCCAGGTCGGTTTCCGGGTCGATAAGGGGGGCCGGGGCATGGCCGTTCACCTGTACCTGGCCCCGGGCATAAACGGCCACCTGTTGGCCCTTCCGGGCGTATTGTTTTTTGAGGATTTGGGCGAATTGCCAGGCGAAATCGGGGTAAGCCCCCACTTTCCGGGCTTGCTTGGGGGTTACCCATTCCCCGGGGGAAACCTGCCAGGATTGGCCTGTTTCCCGGTCCACGACCCTGAACCGGAGGTTGCCGCTGCGCACGCGCAGCATCATGCGCCAGCTCAGCCGGTGCCCTTCTTCGGTCCAGAGTACGTCCCCTTCAATGAAGTGGTGCCTGACCGGCAGGACCACCTGCACGATAAAATAGAGGCCGAGGACCAGGGTGGCCGCCCGGGCCCAGCGCGGTTTTTTGAAGGGTGGGGGAACAGGGTTTGTTTTCCTGCGGAAAAAGATCCTGCGCAGGGTTTCCGCCTCGAAGAAAAAGACGGTAAAGGCCAGGGAGAGGAAGGGGAAGATGCCGATTTGGAAGACCACCGAATTAAAACCATGGAAAAACAGGGAGGCTGCAAAGGCTGCTTTTCGGGTGGGTTTGAAAAGCAACAGGGGGATAATCAGGAAATCGAAGGCGATCCCGAAAAACCCGATGGCCTGGTGGATGGTGTGGTCCTGGAGCAGCGGCCCGATCAGGATATACCCCTTTTTCGGTTCCAGGAGCCGGGCAATCACGCTGAAATCGAACCAGTCGCCATACAGCTTGGCGATGGCGGCATAGGTGTAGACCACCAACAACTGCCCTACGACGATCCATTTCACCAGGGCGTACATGTGGTGTTCCCGCAAGGCCGGGTTCCTCCGGCTGTCGAGGCTGAAATCGCGGTGGGCCGGGAAGAAACACATCAGTGCGCTTACCAGGACCAGCAGGTAGTAGTGGTTGTTGTAGGAGGTTTTCTGCATCAGGTAGGCCCCGGTCCAAAGCAGGGTGAATGCAGCCATGCTCAGGCGGTACCTATACCCCAGGGTGACCGCGATCCCCAGGCTGCCCATCAGGAAAAAGTAGAGGTACATCCCGGGCCCGGCCAGGGCTTGCAGCCATTCAAAACCGATAAAGGGAAAGGTGTATTCGGGTTCTGCCAGGTTGGTCCTCACCCACCCGGTAGCCAGCGCCCCAAAACACTCCAGGCTGATCAGGAGGCCAAAAAAAACACGGAAAAGGATGAGCGGGGTGTTGTCGATGCGCGAAAAAAGCAGGCGGGTCATGGCTGTTTTCCGATGAGTTCACGCGCCCTGGCCTGGTCTCGTACCAGTTGGGTTTTCAGCGCCTCCAGGGAAGCGAATTTTTGTTCATCGCGGAGGCGGCTGAGCAAATGCACCTTCAGGGAAGCGCCGTAGAGGTCGCCCTGGTAATCGAAAAAATGGACTTCGATGTGTTGGCGGCTCCCGTCCACCGTGGGGTTGGTACCGATATTCATCATCCCGTAAACCTCCCGTCCCCCAAGGTCACTGCGGATCAGGTATACCCCTCCTGCAGGGATGAGTTTGTACACTGCCCCGATCTTCAGGTTGGCCGTGGGGAAGCCCAGGTCGCGGCCGAGGCCTTTTCCCCGTTCTACGGTCCCGGAGAGCATGTAGGCATAGCCCAGGTAGGCATTGGCCGTCTCCAGGTCCCCCGCTTCCAGGGCAGCGCGGATCTTGGTGGAGCTTACCGAGACTTCGTCGATCTCCTGGGCCGGGATTTCCTCCACCTCAAACCCGAGGAGGTTCCCGAAACTCCTTAAATCTTCAATGCTTGCATTGCGGTTCCTCCCGAACCGATGGTCGTAGCCGATGATCACCTTTTTGGCCTTCAGCCTGCCGACCAGGATGTCGCGTACAAATTCCGTGGCGGTAAGGCGGGAGAAGTTTTTGGTGAACGGATGTACGACCAGGCAATCGAGGCCGAGCTGGCCGAGGATATCCGATTTTTCTTCTATGGTATTCAGCAGGCTAATCTGCCGGTCTTTCTGCAGGACCATCCTGGGGTGGGGAAAAAAGGTGAGCAGGGTCGCCTGCAGGTGGAGCCTTTGTCCTTCTTCCATGAGCCGTTCCAGGATCCTGCGGTGCCCGATGTGTACCCCATCAAATGTTCCTATGGTGACGATGCTGGGTTGCGGGTTGTCGTAGTTGGTAAGGCCTTGAACGGTGATCACGTATACAAAATAATAAAAAGGCGTATTTTGTGCAGCAAATGCCGGTTGATGAAGACAAAGTTACGTCTTGTTCTCTCAATTCCCCTACTTTTTGCCTGTTTATCTTTAAGCGCCCAACAGCCTGGTATCTATTGGGAAAACGGCGCCCAGGTGCAGGCCCGTCCCACCCTTTCCGGTCGTGTCCTCAAGCCTGGTTCTGCCCAGGCTTTCGTGCTGAGTGAAGCACCTTTTCGCAAACAACTCGAAGCCCTCGCCCCCGGGGGGCAGGGGGAGATAACCCTCTCTTTCCCCGATGCCTCAGGAAGGCTCAGGAACTATCGGGTGCGGGAAAACCCTGTGATGGCCCCTGAGCTGCAGCGGCGGTACCCGGGCATCCGTTCCTTTATCGGGTACGGGATGGAGGGCAACCCGGCACGGATTCGGTTCAGCTTGTCGCACAAGGGGTTGCAGGCCACCGTAACGGACCCTTACGAAAACCAGACCCTGTATTTGGAAAAGGACCCGGACCGGCCGGGCACATACCTCCTGTTCGCCCGGTCAGCCCTCCAACCCACCGACCAGGGATGGAAGTGCAAAACGCCCTCAGAAACCGGCAAGGACCTCCCCCCGGCCACCGCGGCGCAACTGGTGGACGACCAGCAGCTGAGGCGCTACCGGGTGGCCATTGCTGCCAGCGGAGAGTACACCCAATACCACGGGGGTACAGTCCCCGATGCCCTGGCCGCCATCAATGCCACCCTCACCCGGGTCAACGAGGTCTTTGAGAGGGACCTTGCCATCACCCTGGAACTCGTCCCCGAAAACGACCAGGTCATTTTTACGGACCCGGAAACAGACCCTTTTGAATCCAGCCCCAACAGCGAGGTGCAGGCCACGCTGGACTCCCTCATCGGGGCCCCGGATTATGATCTCGGCCACCTCTTCGACCAGGGAGGTGATTCCGGAAACGCGGGGTTTATCGGTTCGGTCTGTATCGATGGCCGAAAGGGAAGCGCCTTTGCCCGGAATGTGATCCCTGAGGGCGACCGGTTCGACCTCGACTTTGTTGCCCATGAAATGGGCCACCAGCTGGGGGCCAACCATACCTGGTCCTTCCAGTCGGAAGGTACCGGGGTGCAGGCCGAGCCCGGCAGCGGGTCTACCATCATGGGCTACGCCGGGATCACCCAGAACGACGATGTGCAATCGGTGGGCGACGATTATTTCCATTATTACAGCATCCTGCAGATCAGCCAGTACGTATCGGGCACCAGTTGTGCGGCCCTGACCCCCCTGGCGAATACCCCGCCGGAGATCACCCCGGTCCCCGATTTTGTGATTCCCAAGGGGACAGCTTTCGTCCTGGAAGGGGCAGCCACGGATGCAGACCCGACAGACGTCCTCACCTATGCCTGGGAGCAGATCGATGACGGCGTGGTGACCCGTGAGTCCTTCGGCCCGGAGAATCCGGCCGGTGCCAATTTTCGCTCGCGCAGGCCCACCGGGGAGCCCCGGAGGTTCTTCCCCCTGCTCAGCCGGGTGGCCTCGGGCAACCTCACCCAGACCGACCCCCTGCCGGGAACAGCCTGGGAAACCGTGGCCACGATCGGGAGGGAGCTGAATTTTGCCCTGACGGTCCGCGACAACGCCCCCGGCGGCGGGCAGGTCACATCTGAAGAGTCAACCGTAACCGTCAGGGAAGATGCGGGCCCGTTCCGGGTGCTCTCCCAGTCGCAGGCAGAAACATTCGACATGGGGAGCGTACAGGAGGTCTCCTGGGACGTGGCCGGCACCGGTGGCGCCCCCATCAATGCCCAACTGGTGGACCTCTACCTGTCCGCTGACGGGGGGCTGAGCTTCCCCCTGAAGATCGCTTCCAACCTTCCGAATACCGGATCGGCCCGAGTGCAAATCCCCAGGGTGCCCACCCCCTCCGGGCGGTTTGTGGTCCGGGCAGCGGATAACATTTTCTTTGCGCTGAATAGTGTGGATTTCGAAATCGCCGAACGGCCATTCCTCCTGTATTTCGATGCGCTGCAGGCCCAGGCCTGCCAGCCTTCAGATGCCGTCTTCGACTTTACCTACCAGACCTTCGGGGGCTTTGAGGAGCCCGTGGTCCTCGGGGTTACCGGCCTTCCGGAAGGCTTGCAGGCATCTTTTTCCGTAGATACCGTGCAGGTCGATGACACCCGGTTGCGCCTCACCCTGAGCAATACCGATTTGGTGCCGGCGGGCACCTACTCGTTCGAAGTTAACGGGTCCGACGGGGTTACGGCTGTTTCGGTCCCTTTGGAAGTGCGCCTGGCCAGCGGGGCCTTCCGGCCGGCAACGCTGCTTTCCCCGGCAGATACGGCTGCGGAAGTGGGGCTTTTTCCCCAGCTTCAATGGGAAGGGGCAGCAGAGTATACCGCCTATGACCTGGAATTGGCAACAGAGCCTACTTTCGCCAGCCCGATCGCCAGCCAGCGCATTTACACTACGAGTTATGAGCCGGGACGGTTGCAGGAAAATACCTTGTATTTCTGGAGGATCAGGCCCCTGAACGCCTGTGGGGAAGGGGTGTTCGGCACTCCTTTCAGCTTCAGCACGTTACAGTCCGATTGCAAAACGCTCACCGCCTCAGGCCTTCCCGTGCCGATCCCGGCCACAGGCACCCCAACGGTGACCGCCTCCCTGACCATCCCCGACAACAGGCTTCTGTTAGGGGTGAAAGTGAACCTCGAACTCACGCACAGCTACCTGGCCGACCTCGTTATCAGCCTGACCTCCCCCCAGGGGACCCGCGTGACCCTTGTCTCGAATGCCTGTGGGGAGGCTAACGATATCAATGCCACCTTCGACTCAGAGGCACCCCCTTTCGTATGTGCCAACAATCCGGCCATATCCGGGACCGTCAGGCCTTCAGGTTCCCTTAACTCCTTTGTGGGGGAATCCAGTTTTGGGGAGTGGGTCCTCACCATCGAAGACGGGGCCGACAACGACGGCGGACAACTCCTGGGCTTTTCCCTTGAGTTATGCGTGGAGGGTGCCTTCAGGCCCGACGAGGATGGCGATGGGGTTTTCGATGACGGGGATGACCTGTGCCCGGGCACGCCCCCCGGGGCTGAGGTCGACGCCAACGGCTGTGAGGTGCGGCGTTTCCCATCGGACCGGTTTGAAATCCTTGTATCGACGGAAAGCTGTATCGGGGCGGGCGATGGTTCTATAGGGGTAACCGCTTCACAGCCCTTTGACTATAGTATCGGGGTAACGGGCAACGGCACCAACCTGTTGGAGGGCTTTACCACCACCTACGACCTTGAGGGCCTGCGCCCGGGAACCTACCAGGTGTGCCTCGGGGGCAGCGACGGGGCCAACGCGTATGAGCCCCAGTGTTTCCAGGTAGTCATCGGCAGCCCTGATCCGTTGAGCGTGCAGGCCTTTACTGCCCCGGACTACAACTCGGTGGAGCTGCTGCTCGACGGGGCGGAATTGTATGAAATAACCCTCAACGGCCGCTCCCGTACAGTGAAGGGGCCGGCGTTTACCCTGGAACTGGAAAAGGGGTTCAACCGGCTCCGGGTGGAAAGTATCCCTGCCTGCAGGGGATCTTTTGAGGCGGAATTCCTTCGGGCCGAACAGCCCCTGGTCTCCCCAAACCCGTTTGCGGAGGCCCTGGAGCTCATTGTCCCCAGGCCCGACGGCCCTGTGGATATTGCGGTTTTCAATGCCGCCGGGTCACTGGTCTGGAAAGGCAGGCGCCTGCCCGACTCAGGGGGCAGGGTGCGCCTGGAACCCGGCGCCTTGCCAACGGGCCTGTACCTGTTGCAGGTTACCCAAAAGGGCCGGGAAACCACCTATAAAGTCTACCGCGAATGAGAAATATCCTGTACATCGGCCTGTGTGTGGCCCTTTTGTGGGGGTGCGGGAAGGATGACCCGCCGGCAGCCCCGGGTCCGGTGAGCCCGGTCTTCCCCGGGAACAATTCCCTTTGCATTACCGGGGTTTCCCTTGGCGTAACCACCAGCGAGGTAACCTTCAGGTGGCTGGCCGCCTCGAATGCCGATCGCTATGAACTGGTGGTAACCCACCTGGGGACTTCCAACACCCAGCGGCAGGTGACCTCCGGACTCAGTCTTGCGGTCGTCTTGCAGAAAGGGACGCCCTATTCCTGGCAGGTGACGGCGATCAACCAGGAAAGCGGGAAAGAAACCCCTGGCCCGGTCTGGCAGTTTTTCAATGCGGGCGCTTCCCAATTCTATCCGCCCTTCCCGGCACGGGTACTGGAACCGGCCTCGGGGGCTTCCGTACTACCCGACAGCGGCGGGCAGATCTTGTTGCGGTGGGAGGCTGCCGATGTCGACAATGACCTGCTGGAAAGCGAGGTCTATCTGGGCGAGGACCCTTCCGCCCTGAGCCTTCTAACCACCCTGAGCTATCCGGTCAGCCAGTTCCGGGTTCCGGTAACCCCAGGCGGGGTGTATTACTGGCAGGTCCTTTCCCGGGATGCCCAGGGAAATACTTCCCTGTCGGGATTGTACTCCTTCCGCGTTCTCTGATCAGGTGCCGTTGAAGGTATTCATGGTCAGGCCCGGGCCCGCCAGGACGAAGGACCGGATGAGCTCACAGCTCCGCCGGAGCCTTTCCGGGAGGGTTTCCTGTTCGGTTTCGTTCCAGTTTCCCAGTACGTAGTCGACCTGCTGGCCCTTTTGGTACTCTGCCCCGATCCCAAAGCGAAACCGGGAATATTCAGTGGTTCCAAGCACCTGCTGGATGTCCCTAAGCCCATTGTGCCCGCCATCGCTGCCCCGTGTTTTCAGGCGCAGGGTCCCGAAGGGGAGGTTCAGGTCATCGGTGACCACAAGCAAATGTTCGAGGGGGATCTTTTCCTTATCCAGCCAGTACTTTACGGCTTTCCCGCTGCGGTTCATATACGTTGCCGGCTTCAGGCACAGGACGGAACGCCCTTTTAGCCGGAACTGCCCAACTTCGCCAAGGCGGTCGGGTTCAAAGGAGAACCCGGCCTCCCCGGCCAGCAGGTCCAGGACCTGGAACCCGATGTTGTGGCGGGTGTGCCGGTATTCTTCCCCGATATTGCCAAGGCCGGCGATAAGGTATTTTTTCATGGCCTCATCTTCTTTCAAAAGTGTGGGTCCCGGAAGGAACCACCGCGACAACCAACGGTTCAATGGAATTCAGTTTGGTTGAAGATAAAAAAAACATCCCCACCGGAAACCGGGAGGGATGCTTTTAAAGGAAAGGGATCTGCCTTATTCGGCGGCTTCCCCAGCAGGAGCCTCAGCAGCCTGGGCCTCAACCCCGGCCTCTTCCCCTTCGGTTTCTTCTTCATCATCGTCGGCCACCATAACCGCAGTACGGGCCATTTTCACCTGTACCACAACGGTGCTGTCGGGGTGGAGGATGGTGAAATCGTCGCTTTTCAGGGATTCTACAGTAATGAGGTCCCCAATCTTGAGTTTGGAGATGTCCACATTGAAGAAATCAGGCAGATTGGACGGAAGGGCCTTGATCAGCAGCTTGCGGTAGCGGAACAGCAGGCGCCCCCCGTTGCGTACCCCCGGGGAATTTCCCACCAGGCGCACCGGGATGTTCAGGGTTACCGGTTTGTCTTCGAAGAGTTGATAGAAATCCACGTGCAGGATGCTGTCAGTTACCGGGTGGAACTGTATGTCCTGCATTACGGCGTTTACGCGGGTGCCGTTGTCGAGTTCAATGACCACGGTATGCGCATTGGGCGTATACACCAGGTCTTTGAATGACAGTTCTTCTGCTGAAAAGTGCAATGGTGTTTCCCCCCCGTATACTACGCAAGGGACCTTTCCAGCATTACGTAGGGCTTTACTCGATTTCTTGCCCACGCTTTCTCTTTGGGATCCTTTGATTGTAATTGATTTCATTATCTGGTTTGAATTAATAAATACTTATAAAATAAATTTGGAGGCGATGGAGGTGTTGTGGTGCACCCGGTGCATCACGTCGGCGAATAAATCCGCACAGCTGAGGACCTCTATCTTTTTGCTCCCCGTCTTTACAGGGATGGAATCCGTCACGATCAGTTGCTCCAGTTTTGATTTCTCGATGCGCTCCAGGGCATTGCCTGAAAGAAGCCCGTGGGTGGTAATGGCCCGGACGCTGCGCGCGCCCCGTTCCATCATCAGGTCGGCCGCCCGGGTCAGGGTGCCCGCCGTATCCACCATGTCATCGACCATCACTACATTCTTATCTTCTACCTCTCCAATGAGCTCCATGTGCTCAATGACGTTCGCTTTTGCACGCTGTTTGTAACAAATGACCACGTCGCTTTGCAGCGCCTTGGAATAGGCATAGGCCCTTTTAGACCCACCCATGTCGGGAGAAGCGATGGTCAGGTTCTCCAGGTTCATTTTTTTAAGGTAGGGCAGAAAGAGGGTGGAGGCGAATAAATGGTCGACAGGCTTTTCGAAAAAGCCCTGGATCTGGTCGGCGTGCAGGTCCATGGTGATGATGCGGGTGGCACCAGCCGCCTCCAGCATTTTCGCGACCAGTTTTCCGGCGATCGGGACCCTGGGTTTGTCTTTGCGGTCCTGGCGGGCCCATCCGAAGTAGGGCATCACCGCGGTGATGTGCCTGGCGGAGGCGCGCTTGGCCGCATCGAGCATCAGGAGCATTTCCATGAGGTTTTCCGGCCCCGGGTGGGTCGACCCGATTACAAAGATGCGGGCCCCCCGTATCGATTCCTCGTATGAAGGCTGGAATTCCCCGTCGCTGTAGCGGGAAATAATGACATTGCCCAGTTTTGCCCCGTATGCCATGGCGATGCGTTCGCCAAGTTCCATACTCTGGGTGCAGGCAAAAATCTTCGGTTCCGGTACCGTGTAGGACATACCTCTGGAAATCGATTAGTCAGGTTCGCGAACTCCCTCATTTCAAAGGAGGTGCAAATTTAAACAATAATTTGGGTTGCTAAAGGATAATTGGTGGTAATTTGGAGGGGGAATTAAATTATTTTTTAGCTTTGCCCCCCGGTTCGTGCGTTCCCGATCCCCAGACCAGATTGTGGGTCCTGGGCGCACCGGGCCAGGGAACGCCTCGGTGGCGGTCCCGATAGTCCCGATAGCTATCGGGAGGAGGTAGACGCGAACCGAATTAAAAATGCCTCGGTGGCGGAATTGGTAGACGCGCTGGATTCAAAATCCAGTGATAGCAATATCGTGTGGGTTCGATTCCCACCCGGGGTACAAAGGAGCTCCACGGCCGTGGAGCTCTTTCTTTTTGCTAGCCAGGTATTCTGGTTATGCCCTGCGGAGTTTAAGGAAAAATCCTGTCTGCCGAAGGACGGGCTGGATTTCCCCCTGGGTATTCCGTTCGCTGCAACACCACCTGGAAGGAAAGGCATTGTGTTTTCCAGGTGAGGTACGCTTGAAGGTCCTGTCAGGTGGGGGCAAGGGATGTGTTAGTTCCTCTTAAGGCCCTCCCAAAACATCATTCCACCGTGATGCTTGTTGAAACTGAAATTGGTTTTCCGTATGTGGTAAAACCATCCACCACAATTTCAAACTCCCCGGACAGATCAGAGGTAAAGAATTCAAAATTCGCACTGTTTCCCTCCAGGGTAAAATAGGGTTTCCAGAACAGCAGCATGCGGTAATCGGGAATTCGTTCAAAATCGCCTGTCCCATACGTTTGAACATAGTAGTTTTTTTTGGGAATGGGCTTGGTGATCGACGCCTTTACAGCGTTTTGGGCGTTGTACGTTTCATAATAATTCCCGTCGAAGGTTTCCACGGCCATGATGCCCTGGTAGGTTTTATTGGCCAACTGGAACTGATCGCGAATCAGGCGTATGGTTTTGATTTTTTTCGCATCAAACTCCTTCATGGCCTCATGGTTCGCAATGTAGACCCCGTCAAATAGGACAATGGCCGGAAAACTATTGAAGGCTTCCTTAAAGGTTTCAAAGTCCTGGGCAATTCGGATGTAATCATTCCCTCCGGGATTATTTCGATAGCCTGCATTGTTTAATATCTCAACCAGGGTTTCCTGAAAGGTAGGGAAACGGGTATACTCATCCAGGATAAATACTTCGGGCACACCCCCGTCAAAGGGATCTGTGGGGTCACCCAGCAGGACGGAGTCCGGTCGCAAGCCGAAGAACTGGTTTTCTATTTGGTTGTAAACGCTTCTTTTTTTAATGGCCCCGGCCGATTCTTCATCAAGTTGCCAATTGCCGAATTGCAAATCCGAAACATCGAGCTTACGAGGCGCTTTGACCGCAATATCCACCTCCAGGTCGGGATCCGCCACCTGTATAACGGCTATTGGTTCTTTGTAATCTTTTCGCAGATACGTATAGAAGTTGCCATCCTGATCGGTCGTGGCAGAATTCAGGACGAATTCTGCTCCAGGCAGCGATACCACCACGGGAATATCTGCCAGGGGCACGCCTGTATCGGCTCTGGTCACGGTTCCGTACAGCAATTCTCCGCGTTGCTCCGGAAGGAAAAGACTGTCGCCCACCTTCAGGTCGATTTCCCTGGCCACCGTCAAATACCGTGCAGCATAGGCCACGGCATTCATGGGAGGGAGGGTATTCAACCGACTTTTTTTCCTGACTTTCATGGAATAGGTTCCAAAGCCCAGGGAGCCTTTATAATTTCTCAGGGAAAGCGATACTTTTTCCCTTTTGGCGAAAACACTTTTATTCAAAAACAATCCGATGGTGGAGGAATCCATTTTAACCGGCCCAGGCCTATTGGCTGTAATAGCGGCACTCCCTGCACCGGTATCAAGCAGTCCGGACTGGTCGGCAGCGTAGGGATTGATGATCACCAGATCATCTTTAAAAACCTGCCCCAACCCATTGTTCTTCATCCATTGGGTATACCCCAGCAGTTTATAGTTTCCAGAGGGGATATCGGCAGAAACAAAAAAGTCGCCCTGGCCCGCACCTTTATCCAATTTTATTTTTTGTTCCAGAACGTATTCCCGGTCTTCATTCACCAGCGCCACATAACCCACTTTGCTTATTGTTGACGACCTGTTGTTTTGGGCATTAAAACAGTGAAAGCTGTAGTACAGGTATTCCCCCGAAAAAAGTACCGGACCCGTATGGTTCACAAAAACCTTTTCCTGCGGTACTTTTTTAAGGGTTGCCAATTCTTCTGCAGATTTGATCACATACTGCGACCAGGCATGAAAGGAAATCAGGAATATCCCTGCACTTAAAAAAGTTTTGCCTCTATTCATCGACCCAAAATTCAGGTACCACATTGCTGCCCAAAGCCGTACAATCACCACACGCCCTTTGCGTAACCAGGTACGGGCCTTCGCACTCTCCGGGAACAGTTGATTCAATAAATTCTATCTGCTCGCCTTTAATCAGATCGACTAAAGACTCACCACAGGATTCATTTGGCGGAATTGGGCCATCTCTTTCAGGATTTCCCAGTATTGGAGCGATATACCGCTCGCAATTTACGGTTCCAAAGTACGGGGGCAGGGCTTCCCCCGGGAAAAAGTCTTCATAATCAAAAAACAATCGCCTTTCTGTAATACTGGCCACATTGAAAAGGCCAATGGCCACGGCGTTTTCATCCGATACTGAGGTTATGTTGCCTTCAATCAGTCCTGGCTGGACTTCACTGAAGAGGCTTTGGTTTTGCGAAAATTGCAGCAAAGTGCGATAAAATTTGGCCGCCTCGACCGATTGGAGCAATTGCCGCACCAAAATACTGTAGCGATGGGAAATGATGGCGTCATCGCGACCGATAAATCGTATCAGGTTTCGCTTCAGTTCAGTTCCTTCCACGAGCAGGCCATCAGACAGGATGATTTCCCTGGAGGATACCGTGTTGTAACATGTTTGTTCTTCCTGCGCCCTTGGAACCAGGGCAACATCCGGATAAATAATTTCTACTTCCCCTGTTGTGTCATCAACCAGGACTTCTCCTTCGGAAAGGATTTCGAATTCAAATTCCGTCCAGTTCGGGGCTATAATTTTATAGGTTTCTTCATACGTGTAGCGGTAATCGTTCAAATCTCCTTCAGGATTCGAACTGTCCACAAATATGGCCATACCCTCAACCCCATTGTCGCTGATTATACGTTCCGCATAGATGTCCTCAATGTTGGAAGTGCCATTGAGCCGATTGGTTTCGGATTGGTACTCAACACCGTCCTGAGTAATTACCGACAACTGGTAATCAATGCCCTGTTGAGCAGAAAAGGGGGATTGGGATATATATTGGCCCGGAGATTGCTCCTCAAAAATGTAGGTGTTGCCCAATTCATCAAACACCCTGACCGTGGCATTCCGTTCAAAATTATCAACACTTTCGCCGGAGAAGCCTGAACCCCTGCTCAATAAAATTTCCTGCGATTTGAATTCGTCTGTGATGGTGGCTTCCACGATTAGGATATCTTCAATGGACACCTTCGATTTTATGTCTTCAGCAACAGGCACTTCTTCTACGCAGGATTGGGCGACAAATCCCAAAAGGATTATCAGGTTGAAAAATAGAAATCGCTTACCCGGGTTCATCATAGCCAACAGTTCCTTAAAACTTAAAATTGTAAGTTATAGACGGTATGGGGATTGCGAATATAGAACTCTGCAATGCCTTCACTTCTCCACCTTCCGTCACAAAAAACACCGAATAGGGGTTGTTGCGCCCCAAAACGTTATATACCGAGATCGTCCAGAAACTATGGACCAGTTTGTTCTTCCTGTGGTTACCCTCGATATTGATCCCCAAATCCAATCGGTAGAAATCGGGTATCCGGAATTCATTCCTATCGCTGAAGGCTACAAAATCGGCATTGTTGAATCGAAATGTTCCAATGGGATAGGTCACCGGCCGGCCGGTCTGGTACACGAAATTGACCGAAAAACTGTATCGCCTGGTGAGTTTGTAATTGGCGATCAGGCTCAGGTCATGGGGCTTGTCAAAGTTTGACGGAAAGAACTCCCCTCCATTAATACGCTCCTCACTGAATTGGCTGTCAAAGCGATATAGGGACCGCGCATAGGTATACCCCAACCACCCGTTCAGTTTACCGCGGTTCTTTTTGATCAGAAACTCTATCCCGTAGGCTTTTCCCTCCCCTTGCAGTACCTCGGTTTCAACATGCTCATTTAGAAAAAGGTCGGCCCCGGTTTTGAAGTCCAACACATTGTCCATGCGCTTGTAGTAGCCCTCCACACTGACCTCATACATGTTGTCGTTGAAGTTTTTGTAAAAACCCAGGGAAGCCTGGTACCCCGTTTGGGGCTCAATATTCAAATCGGAAAGTTTCCAGGTGTCAATGGGCGATACCGTGGTATTGTTTGTAAGGGTATGAACGAACTGATAGGCATTGTTGAAGCTGGCCTTCACCGAAAAATCCGGGGCAAGGAGATACCGAAGGGATACCCTCGCTTCGGGGCCTCCATAGGTCTCGACCACTTCGCCGCTGTTGTAACGGAGGGTGTCTTGCACTGTAGCTTCATTTCTCGGTTGGCCTTCAAAATAGGTCCGCTGGGTTCCCGGACCCAGGGCGGCAAAAAAGGCATACCGGAGCCCTAAATCCAAACTGAGGTTATCGGTCAAAGCGATTTCATCGCCCACAAACAAAGCGCCCTCTATTGCCTGTTCTTCATCTATAAATACGGGAACTATATCGGAATCACTGCCCATCGGTTCAATGCTTCCGGGATTGACGGAATAGAATTTGGAGGAAATCCCGTAATCCAAAGAATGTTTGTCGTTTAGTCGCGTATTCAATTTGTATTTCAGTTCAGTCTCATTGATACGGTAGGTCAGGTCAAAGTCGGTATTGGCCTGCCCATCGAAATCAATGCCGAACCGGTAATCGCTGTTGGCCGCCATTAGAGCGCCAACGGTTTTGTTGCTATGCCGGTGGTCCCACCGTACGGAAGCCAACCGATTGGTGTAATTGTAAAGGGAATCGGACGTTATACTGAAATCATCGCGGCTGAAATAGGCTGTTGCCCTGATCTCGCTTTGGTCGTTGAAGCGATGGTGGTATTTGGCAATTACGTCAAAGAATGACGCCTCACTATTGTTAAGGGACTCTTCCTCCAAAGAGCGCAGGATCCAATCGGCATAGGCCCCACGCCCACCGACCACCAGGGAAGAAGTGTCTTTTTTTACGGGGATTTCCAGGGCCAGGTTTCCCGTAACCGGTCCTATGGAGCCCTCGCCCGAAAACCTTTCCACATTTCCATTCTTGGTTCGAATGTCGAAGACCGAGGACAAACGCCCCCCAAACTCCACGGGCACGCTTGCCTTGTAGATATCCGCTCCCTTGGTGGTAAAAGGGTTCAGGGCCTGAAAAATGCCAAAAAAGTGGGTCGGATTGTAGATTACGGCATCATCCAACAGCACCAGGTTTTGGTCCGTTTTACCGCCGCGAACGTTTAGTCCGGTCGCACCTTCACCGGCAGATGAAATGCCCGGGAGTGCTTTTGCCACCTGCAATAAATCGCGTTCCCCCAAAACCAGGGGGATGTTCCTGGATTCTTCCAAATCAATGGTTTCCTTACCCGTACTGGTTTCCTCTACATTGCTGATGGCATCGGCCTCGACCACCACTTCATCTAACTGTTCCAGGCCTTCTTCCATGGCCAAATTCAGGGTCCCATCGTTGTACATCACGATTTCCCGCTCCATGTTCTCAATACCTATGGCCGTTATGGAAAGCACATTATACCCCGGGGGCAGATCCATGCTGTAATTGCCCTGTTCGTCTGTAATGGTCACCCTGTTGGTGCCCGAAAGCCGAATGGTGAGGTCGGGAATCGGTTCACCCGTGCTTTCATTGGTGGCCCTCCCCCTGAGGGTATAGCGTTGCCGTAGCTGGTTCGAACTGGCTTTGCCAATTCTTGCAATTGGGTATTTCCTGGCAGTGCGTTGAACACTTTCAGCTAAAAATGAGGGGACAGGGCGGGGTGCCGTTATTCCTTCGGTAGTTTCTGACGCAAGGGTGTCTTTTCGTCCAAAAAAGTGTTTGGGGAGTTCATCGTAAATGAGGGTGTTCTCAAGTAGGAACACCCGCTTTTCGTCTTCGAGGATGTAATAGTTCAGGGGGGTATTCGCCAACAAAGTGTCAAGTGCTTCGGACAATGTTAAACCGGAAAGATCGACCTCCTCAGGAATATCCCTGGTCCATTCTTCCAGGAAGAAAAAACGGTAGCCCGTTTCCTGCTCCAGCTTTAGAATTGAGGCATTGGTTTCAACACGCTCCTGAGGTGCACCGGACAGGGTTTCCTGGGCGTGGCAAAGGGCAGAAAGGAAAAGACCGGTTACCAATAAAAAAAGCTGATAACGTCGATTGGAAAGATGCCTTGCCCTCGCTGTTTCCATAAAAGGTATAGTGTTCCCCTCTCATAATACGGCAATTATTCGAATTATGAAAACTTTACGGTCCTACTTACCGGGTATTCCCGAAAATTACCGTAAGTCAAAAAACCAGGTATCCCAGCCACGGGTACGGATGACCCTGGAACCGGGTGGACGGCAAGCGGGCTTCATTTTTGAGGCCCGCTTCTTTTTTGCTATCGGTTCAGGGCTTACTTTTGTGGTTTCAGGCATGGATGCAGGCGTTTTGCCCCATGCACTTTAATTGGACCATTTCTAAATTAATAAGTATCTTTCACTTTTTGACTCGTTCAAATTGGATTAAACACAGAAACATGAAGAAAATTACGGTTGCAAAAGGCGATGGCATTGGCCCTGAAATCATGGACGCCACCCTTAGGATTTTGTTTGCGGCGGGAGCTGAAATAGAGACCGAGGAGATTGAAATCGGCGAGAAAGTTTATACCCGCGGTCATACGGCCGGCATTGAGCCGGGCGCATGGGAATCGCTCCAGCGCACCCGGGTTTTTCTGAAGGCGCCCATCACCACGCCACAGGGCGGGGGTTACAAAAGCCTGAACGTGACCATACGCAAAACGCTGGGGCTATATGCAAACGTGCGCCCTTGCATCTCCTACCATCCGTTTGTCACCACCAAGCATCCGGTGATGGATGTGGTCATTATCCGTGAAAACGAAGAAGACCTGTATGCCGGTATTGAGCACCGCCAGACCCAGGAGGTGACCCAGTGCCTGAAACTGATTACCAAGCCCGGAACCGAAAAGATCATCCGGTTTGCTTTTGAGTATGCAAAAACCTACGGAAGGAAGAAGGTGACCTGTTTTACCAAGGACAACATCATGAAACTGACCGACGGGTTGTTTCACCATACCTTCGACGAGATTTCGAAGGAGTACCCGGAAATCGAGTCGGAGCACTGGATTGTGGATATCGGCGCCGCAAAGCTTGCCGATACGCCCGAGAATTTTGACGTGGTGGTCATGCCCAACCTCTACGGGGACATCCTCTCCGACGTGGCAGCCCAGATTACCGGGTCTGTAGGGCTCGGGGGTTCCGCAAATATCGGAACCGGATACGCCATGTTTGAGGCCATCCACGGCTCAGCGCCCCGCAGGGCCGGCCAGGACCTGGCCAACCCGTCCGGGTTGTTGCTGGGGGCCATTCAAATGATGGTATACATCGGTCAACCCAAAGTGGCTGAAAAGGTCCACAACGCCTGGTTGAAAACACTTGAGGACGGGATCCATACCTATGACCTTTACGATGAGGCCAGCAGCAAGCAGAAAGTGGGCACCGAGGGCTTTGCAGATGCCGTGATCGAAAGGCTTGGGCAAAAACCCACGACCCTGCCCGTGGTCAGCTATGCCTCGGCAAGCCAGCCCAAACTCTCCGAATACACTCCTGGTAAGCCTGAAAAAAAGGAACTGGTTGGGGTGGATATTTTCCTGGACTGGGACGAGGCAGGCCGGAATGCCGAAAAACTGGGCGGGGAGCTTTCCAAACACAGTGCAGGGCCGCTCAGTCTCCAGTTGATCACCAACCGCGGGGTGAAGGTGTACCCCGAAGGAATGGAGGAGACCTTTTGCACCGACCACTGGAGGTGCCGGTTTTCTTCCAAAAAAATGGACCAGGTCACGGCATCCAGGGATGTGATCGACCTTATGGCCTCCCTGGAGTCGGCCGGTTTTGATATCATCAAGACCGAAAATTTATACCGTTTCGATGGTAAATTAGGGTTTTCCCTGGGCCAGGGCCAATAATCCGCCAGAGTCAAATCGCTTTAGAAGAGATGGCCTCCACACGGAGGTCATCTTTTTTATGCATAATCAGGCAGGAATTCATGCTCCACCTTCAGGATCCGAATCCGGAATTCCAGGCAAAGCGCCTGCAGTACATTGAATATCGACAGTTGCATAAGGCCGTTTTGTTCCAAAACCTCATCTTCCGAAGCGATTTCGATCCTGATTGTCCGGTCTTTTGCCAGGTGTACTGAAACCGGATAAAAGATACCGACGGTGGCCTCAACAACTTTTCTGATCGCGATTGCGTCGAGTGGGGCATCTGTTTCCCCCAAAATACAGGCAGCCGCCAGCTTGGTTTTTTTTGGGGTGCCCCTATGGAAGTTACCTGCTGGTTTTAAATTGTTTATAGCCATGGCGGATTCCTTTAAGTCATGACTAAATTAGGCTGGTTAGGGCATATATTTTTATTTATCTTTTACATCTAAAACATAAATTATATTTATTGGTTGTTCAATAAGCCTCCCTTTTTGCATCCTCTTGGGAGAACAACAGGGGTGTGTTTTTAACGATCGCACCCCGTTTTTTCACCTAGGGTTTCAGCGCGGGTGTGCCCGGGGCGGTTGCAATAAAGTATCCCCATGGCAGAACCTGGCCCCCCTCCTTTTTGCTCCTGATTGGCCAACCGGGATTTTATCAACCGTTGCCCGGGGAAGCGACCTGCTGGTTTTCAGGCTTGTTTGCCTCCTTTGTAAACAAAATACACCTCAGGGTTATGGAATCGTTAATAACCCTGTGGAAAAGCTCTTGCCATTACGCTGGATTTCTACGAAACAAAATTTGACCTTTACCCTGGAATTTGTTTCCCACCCCATTTTTTGAGGATTCCCATGTTCCATTCCCCAGGGAGGCTGGCCCTCCCTTTCGTCTTGTTTTTCCAACAAAAAAGGACGTAAATAATTGATTAATAATGCCTTAAATATTTTTAGCGATGGAGATTTCCCAAATTATCAAACGCGATTACAGCACCTCCCCTTTTGTGTTGGAAAAAATAACCGATGCCGTGGAGAAGGCCATGCAGTCGGTCGGAAACGGATCCCGCAAAGATGCCGAGGTCATCTCGATGCGGGTGTACGAGACCCTGCTGGGCCGGAAGGAACTCGACCCCCAATACACCCCTACGGTGGAACAGGTGCAGGATATCGTCGAGGACACCCTCATGGGCAGTACCTTCCACAATGTAGCCAAGGCTTACATCCTGTATCGGAACGAACAGGCCCGGAAAAGGGAAACCGATATTTTCGAAAAACGGATTGAGCTGAAACCGTATGAATATCCCCAGCTGAACGAGTATGTGGATGCCATCAGGCATTCCTACTGGATCCACACCGAATTCAATTTCACCAGTGATATCCAGGACTTCCGCACCCGGCTTACCGAACCCGAGCGCAACGCCATCAAGAACACCATGCTGGCCATTTCGCAGATCGAAGTTGCCGTTAAAACCTTTTGGGGCGACATCTACCACCGCATGCCCAAGCCCGAGATCGGGGCAGTGGGGGCCACCTTTGCCGAAAGCGAAGTGCGCCACCACGATGCGTACTCGCACCTGCTGGAAATTTTAGGGCTCAACCACGAATTCCGGAACCTGAAGAAAAACCCGGTGATCATGAAAAGGGTGCAGTACCTGGAGACCGCCCTGAAAAACGCCAAGAGCGAGCACCCCAGGGATTATGCCGAATCCATCCTCCTGTTTTCCCTCTTTATCGAGCATGTATCGCTCTTTTCACAGTTCCTGATCATCATGGCGTTCAACAAGCACAAGAACCTGTTGAAGGGGATTTCCAATGCAGTGGAGGCCACTTCCAAGGAAGAGCAGATCCACGGCGATTTCGGGATCGACGTGATCAGAATCATCCAGCAGGAAAACCCGGCCTGGTTCGACGGGCACTACCAACAACGGATACAGGAGGTCTGCAGGGCGGCCTTCGAGGCAGAGAGCCAGGTGATCGACTGGATCTTTGAAATGGGCGAACTCGACTTTTTGCCCAAACCGGTGATAAATGAATTCATCAAAAACCGCTTCAACCGGTCGCTCGAGAGCATCGGTATCGAGAAGGTCTTCGAAGTGGACCCGGCCCTCCTCGCGGAGACCGAATGGTTCGACGACGAGATTATCGGGACCAAACACGGAGACTTTTTCGTGAAGCGGTCCATCAACTACAGCAAAAGAACACAAAGTATAACCAGCGAAGACTTATTCTAAACCATGCACGAGAACACGAAAACCAGCAGCGAAGCCGTAAAGGAAACCCAATCCCCCGAAGTGGAGCACCTCATTAACGCCCGCAAGGGCACCTTACAGGGGGCCCGGGCCGGGGAACCGGAACCGGCCTTCCACTGGCTGACCGACCACAGCCGCAAATTCCTCGCCTCGGGGTATTTGCCCGAAGGTGCAAGCGCCGAGCAACGGATCCGGGAAATTGCCGAAAGGGCAGAGGAAATCCTCCAGATCCCGGGGTATGCAGATAAATTTTACAAGTACATGGGAGCGGGGTACTTTTCCCTGGCCTCCCCGGTGTGGTCCAATTTTGGCAGGCGCAGGGGCCTGCCCATCAGCTGTTTTGGCTCGCATATCGACGACGATATGGGCAACATCCTGTTTACCCAGTCTGAAGTGGGAATGATGTCGAAACTGGGCGGGGGAACCTCCGGCTATTTCGGGAAGATCCGCCACCGGGGCGCCCCGGTTAAGAATAATGGATATGCTTCAGGGGCGGTGCATATCATGCAGCTTTTTGACAAAATGGTCGACGTGGTGAGCCAGGGGTCGGTCCGCAGGGGCCGTTTTTCGCCTTACCTCCCCGTGGAACACCCCGACATCCATGAATTCCTGGAAATCGGCACGGAGGGCAACAGCATCCAGCAGCTCACCCACGGGGTAACGGTCACCGACCAGTGGATGCAGGAGATGATTGACGGCGACCAGGACAAACGGGCGATCTGGGCCAAGGTGCTCCAGCGCCGCGGCGAGATGGGTTACCCCTACATTTTCTTCAGGGACCACGCGAACAACGGGGCCCCGGAGGTGTACCGGGAAAAAGGCCTGCAGATCCATGCCAGCAACCTCTGTACGGAAATCATGCTCCCCTCAAGCGACCAGTGGTCTTTCGTTTGCGTGCTCTCCTCCATAAACCTGTTGTATTACGAGCAATGGAAGGATACGGATGCCGTGGAAACCATGGTCTATTTCCTGGATGCCGTACTGAGCGAATTCATCGAAAAGCTGGAAGGCTTCAGGGATTCAGACAACCGCGAAGACCGGCAGACCTTCCTGTTCATGGAGCGGGCCTATAACTTCGCCCGGGAGAACCGGGCCCTGGGCCTCGGGGTCCTGGGGTGGCATTCCCTCCTGCAATCGCGGATGCTCCCCTTCGACAGCCAGGAGGCATACGATCTGAACAGCGAAATCTTCAGGGCCATCAAGGAGCGGTCCTACAAAGCTTCCGGCGAGTTGGCCGAACGCTTCGGGGAGCCTGCGGTGCTCAAAGGCTACGGCCGGCGCAACGCCACCCTGAACGCCATTGCCCCCACGACTTCATCCGCCTTCATCCTGGGCCAGGTCTCCCAGGGTATAGAGCCGATCTGGTCCAATGTGTATGTAAAAGACATCGCCAAGATCAAGACCACCATCAAGAACCCCTTCCTGGAGCTCCTGTTGGAGGAGAAAGGGCAAAACACCCCGGAGGTCTGGAGGAGCATCCGCGACCAGGACGGGTCGGTACAGCACCTCGAGTTCCTGTCGGACCATGAAAGGGAAGTCTTCCGGACCTATTCGGAAATCGACCAGCTGGCAATCATCTACCAGGCGGCCAACCGGCAGAACCATGTGGACCAGGGCCAGTCGGTCAACATCCTGGTGCACCCGGAAATGCCTGTAAAGGAAATCAACAAGATCCATGTGACGGCCTGGAAACTGGGGCTGAAATCGCTGTACTATCAGCATAGCATGAATGCCGCCCAGAAATTCCGGCAAAAGAAGGATTGCGTCAGCTGCGAAGCCTAGGAAAGGAAGCCGGGCGGTAAAAAATGAACCGGGCCTGAAAGGGCCCGGTTTTTTGTTGCCTTTGGATTTTCCGTACGGGGGGCCATGCGCTACCCCTTGAAGCGACCGGGGTGGCCTGAAAGGGTCATTCTTCCAGGCGGAACCGCGCCAGGGGCGCCATCCGGGCCTTGTTCAGGCTTAACACCCCATCTGCAATGGTGTAATTGTCGACAGTTTCCAGGACTTCATTGAACCGGTCTGCCGTTTCCATATCGGGACAGGCCATGAGGGTGGAGGCCATTTTCCCAAAAGTAATGCGCAGGCCCTCCCTGAGCTCATACCCGCCGTTGATTACATTGCAGCTATTGTTGCCCGAAAACCTGCCGGTTTCGCTGTCAAAAATCAGGGAGGCCGTGCGCCTTCCCTCCCCGGCGGTGATTTCCTGTCCCATCAGTTCCACCAGGATCCATTTTTTGTTTTCCAACCCCGGGTCGGCCCGGTTTTTAACAAGGATATACTGATCGGCCAGGTCCCCGGTAATCCGGTTGCCGTCCCGGTCTAGGTGGAACAGGACGTTTTCCCCCACCTGGTAGCTTTGGGGTTCCCCTGCTTCCGGGGTCAGGG
Source organism: Robiginitalea marina (assembly GCF_024006985.1). Classification (GTDB taxonomy): domain Bacteria; phylum Bacteroidota; class Bacteroidia; order Flavobacteriales; family Flavobacteriaceae; genus Robiginitalea; species Robiginitalea marina. The sequence goes on along the minus strand of NZ_JAMXIB010000006.1, from coordinate 165,493 downwards.
TGACCTTTGAGCCGGTTTCATCCCAGGTAAAGGTGCCGGCATCGGTCCGCCCGGTTTCCTCCCTGCCCAGGTAGGTCATCCTGCGCTGGAATTCCCCGTCCCTGGTGAGGGTAATGACGGTCTCAATCCCTTCGCAATCGGCACAGGGCACCACCCCTTTATAGGTGCCGTTCCAGTCGAGGGAATTCTGGCTGTTGTGGGCATCGGGGGCGGGGGCAGCCGACATGGCCGGTTCCCCGACACTTTCCGTTGCCTGATTTTCTGCATCCCCGCCTTTGGGCTTACAGCCAAGGGCTGCAACCAGTATTGCTGCTGCTGTGGCTTTCAGAGTACTCTTAAATGGTTTCATGGAAAAATGGATTTGATTTATGCTTAACATCCACAGACCCCGTAAACCGGGGTGGAGGCCTCCTGCCCATCGCTGAAACGAATGACCAGCCGGCCCTCGATTTCACGCACTTCCAGGTCGGTTTGTTTTTCGGAATCCTGAAGCACCTCCACGGTGAACCCTTCGGGGGTTTCTCCCGAATACCAGCGGATCGGCGTGCCATCGAGGGAAATCATTTTGAAATTTTTGGCGCTGTCCACCATACCGAACGTTTCCAGGCAAACAAAACGCTGCTGCCGGTATTCCTCCCGGTTCCTGGAATAGGTACAGGAACAGCCGGCAAACCCTTCCGGGTATCCCTCCATTACAGTAAGTTCGCGCAGTTTCGGGGACTCTGCGGCCGGCATTTCCCCGGTTTTTTGGGCGTCTTTACACCCGCCAAGCAGCAGGATGCCAAACCCCAGGGCAAATAAAACTTTCATCAATCGGTTTTTTTGAACGTTAATAAAGCGGTGTCCCCTTGGAGCAGGGTGAGGATTCCCGAATCAACCCGATAGGCATCGACCCGGGAAAGCAAGCCCAGAAACGTGTTGGGAAGGGTCATGTCGCCACAACTCATTTTCGTGCCCATGGCCGGGCCCAGTTTAAGTTCCCTTTCGCCAACGGATATAAGGGAACCCCGAAAGGTATTGCATCCGTCATTCCCCATGAAGCGGTTTTCCCGGAGATGGAATTCAATGTACGGCCGTTGCCGTGATGCGGTCAGGTCAGCTTCAAGCACTTCGCGGCCCTCTGTGGCGTGAAGCATCCAGAGATCATTCAGCCGGAGCCGTTGATCCACGGTTTTTTCAAGTACTGAAACCAGGGTATATCTGATCGAGCTGGCATCTGCGGGTACTGTTTCCGGGTCCAGGGGTTCTTCCTTCACGCGGATCCGGTACCGGTATCCGGGCTGGTAGTCGAACCCCTCGATTTCCGAATAGAAGAATTCCCAGCGGTCAGAACCCTCTTTGCGCACCTGCAGGCACTCCATAGGCCCCACCCCGGTACAGGGGACCCTGAAGCTGTTGACCTCATAGGTTTTCGAATCCATAGGCTGTTGCCGTGTTGCGTTGCAGGAAGCCAGTAGGAGAAGTGCCGTAGGCAGCCAGTACGCCGCGGTTCTTTGAAGGATTCCTTTCATGGAAGAAAAATACAAAATTCCAAAAGTCGGGCGTGCACGAACGGAGTGAAAAGCGCCTTCCCATCAAACGGAATTCAGGGGCCTGTGCCGTTCGTCGATAGGAAAAACCACCTTATCCGGGGAATGATGAAATAGCAGGTTCCTTGAAATATAGGCCCTTATCGATGAAATGCACCTTCCGCGCCATTCGCCTGCCCAGGCGGGTTGTTAGTCGATTTCCCCGGCGCCATTCCAGGTGCCCCCTTACTTTTGGACCATAACCAAATCGCAAGTACTATGAATACACTTTTACTCATTAAAGAAATCTACTACAATGGCTTCCGCAACCTCGGCCACTTCCTGGTAAAGCGGTATTTCAAGATTTTCAGCTGGTTCAGTTTTGCCATGTTTATGGTAGTACTGTACGCTTTCGTCTACCGGGTGGCCACCGGGTTTCCTTTTGATTAAACGGAAACGGAAGCCAAAGCCCATGGCCGGATGTTTGACAGACTCGGACGCTTTATGGTAAAGTACCTCGACCGCATTGAAGTAGTGGTCCTGCTGGCTATGCTGTGTTACCTGGTTGGGGTGGGGCTGATGCTGTACTATGGGCTCCGGTAGGGGGTAAGGGGTCCCTCCCTTACAGGCTGCCGCGAGGGCACTGCGCGAATTCCCGGGGGTTTGGCAGGCCTCCGCAATCCTGAAAATCCTTCTCTGATTTATCAGGTTTCATCCTAAATCCTTATCTTCATGGGTGATACCCAAAAAGGGAGTTGCATAGAAATCAACCCATTACGCAAGAACCATGAAAAAAAGGATACACCTGGTCCTCTGGGCCCTGGCATTGGTTATGGCCGGAGCTTGCGGGGATGGCAAAATGTCTGAAGAAGAAATGGCCGTGCGCGCCGAAAGGGAATATAAAGATGCCCTGGCGGCCATAGAAGAGGCCAATAAACTGATCAACATCCTGGTACGGGAGGGGAAATATGAGGAAGCCGGGGCCTACTTTGCCCCGGATGTGGTACAGATGATTTCCGGGCAACCCCCGATCAAAGGGAGGGAAGCATGGGTGCAGGCACAGAAGGATGCCGCGGCACTTGGCGATTGGAACCTGGAACTGGAAGTGCTCGATTTCCAGTATTTAGGCGATTTTGCGGTGGAGCGGGGTCGCGGGGTCCAGACCTTCACCGCCAAGGCAGAAAGCCCCATCCCTTCCATGCAACTGGTGGGCGATTACCTGGTGTTCTGGAAAAAATTCCCGGAAGGCTGGCAGATCCAGTACGATTATGTGGTAGTGGCCCCACAGGAGCCTCCTGTAGCGCCGCAAGAGTGATGGTGCCGGCAGGGGAAACCTCCCGAAAGCAGCATTGGGATGGGGTTTATCGCGAAAAACCCCTGGAAACTGTGGGCTGGTACCAGCCGGTTCCTGCTATTTCCCTCGAATTGATTTCCCAATTGGGACTTTCACAAAGCGCCCCCCTGATCGATGTCGGGGGAGGCGACAGCTACCTTGCGGACCACTTGCTCAGGAAGGGGTTCACCGATATTACGGTGCTCGATATTTCAGGGACCTCCCTGAAACGGGCGCAGGCGCGCCTGGGAAGCCAGGCGGAAAGGATCCACTGGGTGGCCTCCGACATCCTCGACTTTGAACCCCAACGCCCCTATGCCCTCTGGCACGACCGTGCCGCCTTCCATTTTTTGACCGATCCGGCCCAGGCCAGGGCATACCTCGACCGGGCCCGCAGGGGTATCCGCCCGGGGGGCTATTTCATCGTAGGGACCTTTTCGGAGAACGGCCCTTCCACCTGCAGCGGCCTGCCTGTACAACGGTATTCCATCTCAGCCCTCCAGGATACGGCAAGCCCCGGTTTTGAATTGCTTCGGGGCTTTAACACGGTACATAAAACGCCATCGGGCGGGGTACAGGAGTATACCTTCGGGGTCTTTGTCCATCGCGGCTGAATTCGTATTGTTGCATAAACCTGACAGACGCTTCGTGTTGAAACCCCTGGTGAACATCCGGTTTTCCCTTCCGGCCCTGTGCCTTCTGGGCCTCTTTGCCACCTCCTGCGCCACCCGTACGGTCCACCCCGGGTTTGAATCGAACGAATATATACGGGGTTTCCGGAAGCACTTTGTGAACCGGGAGGTAAAGGTGTATCACACCACCCTTGCGGATGTCAACTACACCACCCGCCGCGACACCCTGGAAGCGCTGCTTTCCGGCCAGGGGCTCAACGGTGTGCTGGCCTACGGAAAAACCGATGTGCCGCCCATCTATGAGTACTACCTGCTGGTGAACCCGAAAAGGCGAAAACTCGACCTTTCCGGCTATCCGCGGGTTTGGGATACGGTTTTGAGGGGCAGGCGGGTTATGTTTGCAGGCAGGGGACTGGGTGCGGATCCCTTTCCGGAGAGTGATTTCCGGCAGATAACGCGGAGCCTCCAGGTGGGGAAAGGGTACCCGGAGGAACTAAACCCCATTGCCGACCTGGTCTTGCGGTATTCGGAATCTGCCAAATTCCTGCAGGCGTATACCGAAATCGCAGCCTACCCTGTCAAAGATGACCTGGAAAAGGATTTCCGGCAACAGATGGAACTGACTTATCTGTGCATGCTGGGCGAGAACGCCTTGCACCGAAAAGTGCTGGGGGAGCGGGAAGCCCGGTATCCCCGGCGCCCGGAAGAAACCCGGGCCCTCCATGAGCGGGGGCTGGCCGGCAGGGAAGAAGTGATCGGGGCGTTGTTGTCGCGCACAGGAGGCCAACAGGTGGTCATGTTCAACGAAAATCACTTCATGCCGTGGCACCGGATCCTGGTCACGGAACTGTTGCCGGGCCTTAAAAAGCAGGGATTTCAATACCTGGCCCTGGAAGCCCTGTTGGGGGATTCACTCCTGAATGCCGGGGCCGTCCCGGACCTGAGGAGCGGGTTTTATACCCGGGAACAGCATTTTTACCGGCTGCTCCGCACCGCGCAGGCCCTGGGTTTTGAATTTGTCTCCTATGATGCCTGGGAAGGGGACCGTGAACTGCTGCAGGCCCGGAACCTCTACCGGAAGACCCTTGGAAAGGACCCGGATGCCCGGGTAGTGGTCCTGGCCGGCCTGGAACATATTTATGAGCGGGCAGGCGATTCGCAATCCCGGATGGCCCAACATTTTGCAACCCTGTATGGGATCGACCCGCTCACCATATCCCAGACCGACCTGGCGCATTACCGCCATGAAATGGGATCCGAACTCGTGCTGGTCCCCTCCGATTCCCTTGAGCGCAGCCGGTGGCAGCGGGTGGACCTGCACGTGGTGAACAACCTCGGATGGGGGTATCCCCCGGGCGATTTCAGGTATTCCAATACAAGCGGGCAACCCCTTCAACTGGCCCTGTACAATACCGATGGCTGGCTGTCCGATTACGGTTACCTGGGGGATATCCCGGAGTTTTCTGCCCTCCTCCTGCCCGGGGAAGCGTTTTCCGTTGCGCTTCCGGAAGGGGAGTACCGGTTCCTGCTTTTTGATGGCAGGGGGGAGGTCGTCCGCAATGTGCCTGCGTTGGAGCAGGTGCGGCGGTAAGCCACGAGGGACGCTTCTTTTCCGGAAAGATGGAAAAGCCCCCTTCCACCCACCCACAAAATTAACCCCCCGCCCGGCAACCTCCCTGCAGCATACCCGATTCCCGCTCCCCCTGCCAAACATCCATTCCCCCGCCCGTTCCTTTAGCTGCGGCCCACCGCAAAATTTAACACAGCTAAAAATGGAAATAATCCAAAAAAAAGGAAATAATCCATAAATTAGCTTCCCTCCTTTTTTATGGAACGCGAGATGCAAAAGACGATTCTCCATCTGGACCTGGATACTTTTTTCGTTTCGGTGGAACGAAAGCTCGACAGCCGGTTGCTCAACAAGCCCATCCTGGTGGGGGGGCTCAGCGACCGGGGGGTAGTGGCCGCCTGCAGCTACGAGACCCGTGGCTATGGGATCCATTCGGGCATGCCCATGCGCATGGCCAGGGAACTCTGTCCGCAGGCCGTGGTGATCCGCGGCAATGCCGGTACCTACAGCCGGCACTCCGATGAGGTGACGGAGATCATCAGGGAAGGGGTCCCCCTTTTTGAGAAGGCCAGTATCGATGAATTTTATGCCGACCTCTCCGGCATGGACCGTTTTTTTGGCTGTTACCGCTACGCCACGGAGCTACGCCAACGGATCATCAGGGAGACTGGGTTGCCCATTTCTTTCGGCCTTTCGGTGAACAAGGTGGTTTCCAAGGTCGCCACGGGGGAAGCCAAACCGAATAACCAGCTCCGGGTAGATTCCGGATACGAAAAACCGTTCCTGGCGCCCCTTTCCATCAGGAAGATCCCCATGGTGGGCGACAGCACCTACCAGGTGTTGCGGAACCTGGGCCTGAAGCAGATCAGGACATTGCAGGAGATGCCCCTGGAGGTGGTGCAACGGGTACTCGGGGCCAACGGCACCACGATCTGGAAGCGCGCCAACGGCATCGACAACCGGCCGGTGGTCCCGTTTTGCGAACGCAAATCGATTTCCACCGAACGCACGTTCGATCGCGACACCATTGATGTGCGCCGGCTGCGCGGGATTTTGGTCGCCATGACGGAAAACCTGGCCTTCCAGCTGAGGCGGGGGGGAAAGCTTACGGCCTGTGTTTCGGTGAAGCTCCGGTATTCCGACTTCAACACCTGTTCGAAACAGGCGCGCATCCCCTACACGAGTGCAGACCATAAACTGATCCCGCAGGTGCTGGGCCTCTTCGAGAGGCTATACGACAGGCGGCTCCTGGTGCGCCTCATAGGGGTGCAATTCAGCCACCTGGTCCCCGGCAGTTACCAGATCGACCTTTTTGAAGACCGGGAGGAGATCCTGAGCCTGTATGCGGCCATGGACCGTATGCGGGAGCGGTATGGCGACAAGAGCGTGATCCGGGCTGCCGGCATGGGGGCCCGGACCATCGGCCGGATGCACAACCCTTTTGACGGGCGGCCCCCTGTGGTGCTTGCGCACCGGAAACAATAAGAAATTCCAAATCTGTGTATTTGAACTGCCACACCTACTACAGCCTCCGCTACGGGACGTTTTCCGAGGTGGAATTGCTCGAGCTCGCCCGGGAAAACGGGGTGACCCGCCTGGCGCTGACCGACATCAACACCACGTCTGCCGGGCTGAATTTTGTGCGCAGGGCCCGGGAATTTGATATCCGCCCCCTGTTGGGCATCGACTTCCGGAACGGGATAGACCCCTGTTTTGTGGGGATTGCCCGCAACAACGAGGGGTATTTTGAGCTGAACCATTTCCTTTCCCACCATTTGCACGGGAAATTGCCCCTGCCCGTGCGGGCCCCGGCGTTTTCCCATGCCTATGTCATCTATCCCTTTGAAAAGGTATTGCTGGAAGAAATGGCGCAGTTTGCCCCCCACGAATTTATCGGGGTTTCCGTGCGCGATTTGCGCCGGCTCCCCTTCAGCCGCCTGGTTGAACTGCGCGACCGGCTGGTGGTGCTACAACCGGTAACCTTTCGCAACAAGAGGGATTTCAATGCGCACCGCCTGCTGAGGGCCATAGACAACAACACCCTGTTGAGCAAGCTCCCGCAGTCGGAGCAGGCCAGTCCGGAAGACCAGATGTACCCCCTTGAAAACCTGGCAGCCGCCTTTTCCGAATTTTCCTTTATCCTCGAAAACACGGAGCGGCTCATGCACGACTGCCAAATCCATTTCGATTTTTCCGAAGACCGCCGCCCCCAGAACCTGCAGACCTATACCGGGAGCCGGGAAGCGGATGAGCGGTTGCTCGACCGCCTCTGCCGCGAGGGCATGCCGTACCGGTACGGGGAGCCCGGGCCCCGGGTGTACGACCGCCTCGCGAAGGAATTGGACCTGATCAAACAAAAGGGGTTTGTCTCGTATTTCCTGATCAACTGGGATATTGTAAGCGAGGCCCGGCGAAGGGGGTTTTTCTACGTGGGAAGGGGTAGCGGGGCAAACAGCCTTGTGGCTTACCTGCTGCGCATCACCGATGTGGACCCGATAGAGCTGGACCTGTACTTTGAGCGGTTCATCAACCTGTACCGGGCCAACCCCCCCGATTTCGACATCGATTTTTCCTGGAAGGACCGGGAAGCCATTACCCGGTATATCTTCGAACGCTTTGAGCACGTGGCCCTGCTGGGCACATATGTTACCTTCAAACAGCGGGGCATCATCCGGGAACTGGGAAAGGTTTTCGGCCTGCCCGGGGAGGAGATCGACCAGTTGTGCGAGGGGAGGTACCCCGCTTCCCGCCTCGACGACGTGGCCCGCCTGGTGGTGCGTTACGGGGAACTGATCAGGGACATGCCCAATTACCTGAGCGTGCACGCCGGGGGCATTTTGATCAGCGAGAAGCCCATCCATTATTTTTCGGCTACCCACCTGCCCCCCAAGGGGTTTCCCACCACCCAGTTCGACATGGTGATCGCCGAGGACGTGGGGCTGTATAAATTCGACATCCTGGGCCAGCGGGGCCTGGCCAAGATCGAGGAGGCCCTGGAAATCATCCGCGAAAACCAGCCCGTGGCTTTTGGCCGGCTCGACATCCACGATATCCCCCGCATCAAGGCAGACCCCGGGGTGAACGCCCTGGTCCGGTCGGCCCAGTGCATGGGTTGTTTTTATGTGGAATCCCCCGCCATGCGGATGCTGCTGTGCAAACTGGAAGTGGATAATTACCTGGGGCTGGTGGCGGCCAGTTCCATCATCCGGCCCGGGGTGGCCAAAAGCGGGATGATGCGCGAGTACATCCTGCGCCACCGCGACCCTGAGCGGGCCAAACAGGCCCACCCGGTTTTGCGCGAGATTATGCCCGACACGTATGGGGTGATGGTCTACCAGGAAGACGTGATCAAGGTCGCCCACTATTTTGCAGGCCTGACCCTGGGGGAAGCCGATGTCCTCAGGCGGGGGATGAGCGGAAAATTCCGCTCCAGGGATGAATTCGAGCGGGTCAGGGCCGCCTTTATGGCCAACTGCAGCAAGAAGGGGTATCCCGATTCCCTGGTCCGCGAGATCTGGGACCAGGTGGCCAGCTTTGCGGGGTATGCTTTTGCCAAGGGGCACTCTGCCTCCTATGCCGTGGAGAGCTACCAGAGCCTGTTTTTGAAGGCGTACCACCCCCTGGAGTACATGGTGGCGGTGCTGAACAACGGGGGCGGGTTTTACCGCCCCGAACATTACCTCCACGAGGCGCGGATGCTGGGGGCGACCATCCATGCGCCCTGTATCAACCATTCCCGGGCCGGGAACCATATCGAAGGGAAGGAAATCTACCTCGGGCTGATGTACCTGAAAGACCTGGAAGCGCGGGTGGTGCAGCGCATTGTGCGGCAACGCGAAGCCGGGGGCCCCTTTGCCAGCCTGGAGGATTTCCTCGACCGGGTGCCCATTGCCCTGGAGCAACTCAGCATCCTGGTCCGGATCGATGCTTTCCGCAGCACGGGGGGCGAAAAGCACCAGTTGCTCTGGCAGGCCCACCTGCTGCTGTCGGGGGGAAAAGTAACCGAACACCCCCGGCTCTTTCCCCCCCAGCACACCCGGTACGCCATCCCCCATTTGCAGGGAACCCGCCTGGAGGAGGCCTTTACCCAACTGGAACTGCTCGGGTTCTGCCTTTACAGCCCTTTTGAGCTTTTGGCCCGGGCCCCTGCCAACCGCCATGGCAGCAGCGACCTTCCTGCTTTCCTGGGAAGGCATATAGACCTGTACGGCTATCTGGTAACGGCCAAGAATACCAGGACCCATAAGGGGCAGCGCATGCATTTTGCGACTTTTACCGACCAGGACGGGAAGGTTTTTGACACGGTCCATTTCCCCCCGGTGGCGGCCCGGTATCCTTTCAGGGGCAGGGGCATCTACCGCATGTATGGAAAGGTGGTGAGTGAGTTCGGGTTTTTGAGCCTTGAGGTGGTGAAGATGGAAAAACAGGACTATGTGCCCGACCCTCGTTATGCGGAGGTGAAAACGGGTACCCGGCTTTTGCAGGCGGGTCAGGGGAGCAGCCGTACCCCGTCGCCGGGGGTGACCTCAAAAGGGTCTGCATCCCTGCCAAAGCCCTTTTTGTAAGCCTTTTTCAACTCTTCCCCTACCGCTTCCAGGGCGTCTTCATGCACCAGGTTCAGGGTGCAGCCCCCAAAACCACCCCCCATCATCCGGGCCCCCAGCACCCCCGGGAGCGAAAGGGCGGTATCGGCCAGGAAATCCAATTCCGGGCAGCTCACCTCGTACAGGTGCCGCAATCCTTCGTGGGAGGCCGAGAGGAGCCCCCCCAGTTTTTCCGGGTCTGACGCCAAAAGGGCGTCTGCAGCCTCCAGTACCCGGAGGTTTTCTTCGACCACATACCGGCACCGGTTCCACAGGCGCTCTGGCATTTCCCCCTTAAAGCTTTCCACCTGCTCCATGCCGGCATCCCTCAGGGAGCGGATCCCCGAAAAACGACCCTGCAGCCACCTTACCCCTTCTTCGCATTCCCTGCGTCGCTGGTTGTACGCGCTGCCGGCCAGGGAATGGGTGACCCGGCTGTTGACCAGCAAAAGCCGGTAAGCCCCCAGCCGGGAAGGGATGTAGCGGTGTTCCAGGGAACGGCAGTCGAGCAGGATGAAATGGTTCTTTTTACCCATGGTGGCCGCGAACTGGTCCATGATCCCGCAGCGGGTACCGGCAAACTCGTGTTCGGCCTCCTGGCAGAGCGCAATGAGTTCGGCGGGTTCCAGCCCCAACCCAAAAAGGGCGTTCAGGCCAAAGGCCAGGCCGCACTCCAGCGCTGCGGAGGAACTCAAGCCCGCCCCGGCGGGCAGGGTGGACGAAAACCGGGCATCAAAGCCTTTTAGCCCCCCGGTGCGTCCAGACAGGCCATGGAGTACCCCGATCGCATAATTGGCCCAGCTTCCCTTTCGGGCCTGCAGGTCCCCAAGGTCCACCGAAACCCCTTCCTGAAGGGTTTCGCTGAAGCACCGGCACTGCCCAGGGGAACCGTTTGCCTGAAGGCGGAACTGCATGTGCAACCCGGTGGCCGCCGGGAGCACGAACCCGTCGTTATAGTCGGTGTGTTCCCCGATCAGGTTAATCCGGCCCGGCGCGGCTACATGCACGGCGGCTGCATTATCGGTTTCCATGGCAAATACGTTCCGGGGACAAGGTACAAAAACCGGGCTGGCACCGCGCAGGCGTCTTTTGAGTTCTTCGCGAATTACGCGGGCCGAACCTTGTTTGCCTTATTTTTTTTAAGTAATATAGGGTGGGTAATTCCGAAGGAAGCCGGGGCAGTAATAACGCCGGCGCCAAGGGCCTTAAAAAAAAGGAGTTGCCCCTGTAGCAATGGAATTTAACCTGGCAGAAAAATTAGGAATCCTTAAGGCGATCGACGAGGTAATCCGCGTAGATGATCGCGTATATGACGAAGAATCCCTGTTCATTGCCCAGCTTTCCAGGGCGATTTCGTTTGACAGGGCCCTCTTCGACCAGGCCCGTGCCATCGAATTTCAGGAAGCCATGGCGATCCTTAAAGCCATGTCCCCAAAAAAGAAAGATACCCTCGCCACCTTCCTGAACCAGGCGGCCAATGCCGATGGGAAGGTACAGGAGGGTGAATTGAGGACCATTTACCGGATTTTCCACGAAGCCGGCGTGGATTTTGACAAATTATAGGCGGCCTTTGGAAGGCTGCTGCCAGAACCCCGTCAAAGGGGTCGAACCTCTAAATCCGAAAAGGTGGAATTCAATTTAGCAGAAAAACTGGGCATTCTCAAGGCTATTGATCAGGTCATCCGGGCCGATGACCAGATTTACGAAGGGGAGGCTGTTTTTGTTTCCCAGTTATCCAAGGTGGTGAAGTTCGACGCGGCACTGTACCGGGAATCCCGGGAGGTGGAACTGGAGGAAGCGCTCGCCATCCTTTCTTCCATGGGGCAGGAGAAGAAAAATGCCCTGGCCATTATGCTGAATGAAGCCGCCAATGCAGATGGCCGGGTAGGCGAAGATGAACTAAGGGCCATCTACCGGATCTTCAACCGGATCGGGATCGATATGGACCATCCCTGAACCCTGTACAGGCCCTGTGGGTCCTCCCTATTGAAGGACTTTTTGGGATTTGTCCCGAGCATGGGCTTTGCCTGTCGCGGGCGACCTGAACTAAATTCGGAATTATGCATGTTCATTACCTGGGGGAGCGCAACACTATCCTGAACCAATTTATTGCAGAGCTCCGGGATGTCGACATCCAGGCAGACCCCATGCGGTTCAGGAGGAACATTGAGCGGGTGGGCGAAATCCTGTGCTATGAGCTCAGCCAGACCCTGGAATATGAAACCCGCACCATCCGGACCCCCCTGGGGACCACCACCATGCCGGTACCTGTAACCCCCCTTGTGCTTTGTTCCGTGCTCAGGGCCGGCCTGCCCCTGCACCAGGGGCTGCTGAATTACTTCGACCGGGCCGAAAACGCGTTTATCTCTGCCTACCGGCACCATCCCGGGGGCGGCGATGCCTTCGAAGTGGTGGTCAAATACTTTGCTGCCCCTTCCCTGGAAGGAAAAACCCTGATTTTGACGGATCCGATGCTGGCCACCGGGACCACCCTGGAAAACGTGCTGGGCGCCCTGCGGGCCCATGGGGAGCCTGCCCGGATCCACATCCTTTCCGTGATCGGGTCAAGGAAGGGGGTGGCCCACGTGCAAAAGGTGTTTCCGGAATCGACCCATCTCTGGATCGCTGCCATTGACGACACCCTGAGTGCCAAAGGGTATATCATCCCCGGCCTTGGGGATGCCGGCGACCTCGCCTTTGGGGTCAAGTTGTAAGCCCCGGGCGGTCAGGGGGTCTCTTCCTCCGTGTATTTATGCTCCAGCAACCACTCAAAAGGCAACAGGTCGAGTACCTTCTCATGGGTCGCCTCCAGGATTACGGGCGGGGCCGCACCCGCCTGGAAGGCTTCTTTCCAGCGGGAAGCGCAAAGGCACCATCGGTCTCCGGGCTGCAGGCCCGGAAAGCCGAAATAAGGGAGGGGGGTGGTCAGGTCATTCCCCCTGGAGCGGGTGAAGGTTAAGAATTCGCCGGTCATGACAGCACAAACCACGTGGGTTCCCGTATCCGAAGGGCCGGTGCGGCAAAACCCGTCGCGGTAGAATCCGGTCAGGGGTTCAAAGCAACAGGGAAGCAGGGGTCCGCCAAGGACATTTCGGGCGTCAGCCATCGTTTTTTTCATAAAGGTAAGGGAGCAGGTCGATTTTTCACAGGAACGTCCCGCCCTGCACAGGGTTTTTTGTATATTCCGGGAAAACAGATCACTTGGGATATCTTGTATTAGCTGCCAAAATCATCATCTTCCTCACCATTGCCAATGTATGGTTCCTCCGCTTTTCCCGGCCCACACCCTACAGGGGCGGGCAGGCGCGCAATATGCGGGAGGAATTTGAAGCCTATGGCCTTTCGGAGGCCATGCTGTATATGGTGGGGGCGCTGAAAGTGCTGGCGGCCATCGGGCTGCTGGTTTCCATTTGGATCCCTTTTGTGGCTATTCCTTCGGCGGCGGCCATGGGTTTCCTGATGGCCGGGGCCATCTGGATGCACCTGCGCGTCGGGGACCCCCTGATGAAATCCATGCCGGCCTTGCTGTTTTTCTTCCTGTCCGTATTTATTTGGCTCCAGTCCACCGGGAGCCTTTAATCCGGGGGCTGTTAAAACCGCCCGGGTCAATCGATCGTCGGGCTTCCGGCCCGCGTTTTCATGGCCCCTGAATTTTTCTGTGGTTTACAGGCTTCAGGGTCCCGCAATCTGGCGTACAATTCCTATTTTTAGGACAGGAACCCATTCCCCGGGCATGACCCTGGGGTATGGGATGAGGAACGAACCATGCAAACCACACCTATGAAATTCAACCTGATCGAAAAGTTGGCCGTTATCAAGGCCATTGACGAGGTGATACAGCTCGATGAGGAACTCCGGCCGGGGGAGTTGAGTTATATGGAACAACTCGCGCAGTCGCTGGACTTCGACCTGGAGTTGGTCTATGAAGCCCGGGACACCGAAGCCCCTGAAGCCCTGGCCGTACTGCGGGCCATGCCGCCGGACAAACAACAGGCCCTGGTCCGCCTGATGACCGAAGCGGCCAATGCCGATGGACAGGTAGATGAAAAGGAAATCCGGTTTATCTACCGGGTGTTCTCCGCCGCCGGGATCGAGCCTGAAATTTAAAGCCCTCTGCAGGGAGGCACGTCATACTTACCCCTGGAGGTTTGCCTCCAGGGGATTGCTTGTTCTGCATCAACCGTCAAAATGGTTACTGTGTTACGCGGAAGGTGATCCTGCGGTTGGAGAGTACGGTTGCAGGGGAGACCTCGAGTAAAGCGGGCTGCGAGAGCAGTGTCGGACAACCCGGGGTGGCCGGTTCCAGGGATACCCGGAACAGGCTTCCATGCTCCGAAGTCTGCAGGTTGTTGACCTGCAGTTGGGCGGTTTGGCTGCCGTTGTATTTGGCGCCATCGGTCAATGGAGAGAAATTCAGGCCCCCATCGACACTTATTTCCCATTGGTAGGCCCCCACCCCGCTGCCGGTAACCTCAAAGGTAACCGAAGCCCCGGGCGCGGCTGCCTGGTCTGTGGGCTGGGCGGAAATTACCACCCCGGCAAGGACTTCGGCAGCCGTGCTGCTGGAAGAGGTAAACCCGGAACCGTCGGTAATGGTAATGGAAAAAGTATAGTTTCCGGCAGCCAGGCCGGCAAGAACAGGGTTTTCAAGGGCAGAGGAAAAGGTGTATCCCCCCGGTCCGGTCCCCGTCCAGTTAAAGGTGGCTCCAGCGGAACCGGCCCCGGAGGGATTGGCAAAGAGGGTAAGGTTTGTGCCTTCACAGACCGGGCTGTTGGAAGTCGGGCTTACGGCCAGGGAGCCGCCCAAATCATTCAATTCCTGAAAGCTGTAATCTGCCCCGGCCCCGCCGTTGCAGGTAGAATAAATCCGGGACCCGATGACCAGCCTTTTTGCTGCGCTACAGGGGTTCCCGTCGTCGAGGGTACCCCCGGAAACCACAAAGGCCGACCCTTCGGGCAGGGTGAGGGTGACATTGCTGGTCCAGATGGCAAAACCCCCGGTTTGCAGGTCGATCAGGGGGGTGTTCAAAAATGCATTGTTGTTCACCTCCAGCGTATCGGTACCCCCGACGCCATCGCCTACCCGAAGGGCCTGGATGCCGCTGGGGATGGTGCTGCCCAGGCGGATGGTATTCCCCCCCCGGATCAGGACGTCATTGGTTCCCGGGAGTTGCCCCGGATAGGTGGTTGCGGCCACCCAGGCCGTTCCGTTGAAGACTTCCCAAACCCCGGCATTGGTCCAGTTCCCTGTACCTGCGGACCGGTAATCCCCGGCCTGCTGGCCATGGAGGAATGTGGCCGTTAACGCGAAGAGCACAACGGTGAAAAAACCCTTCAGGGAAATCTTTAGGGGAATGGGGGGTTTTAATCGCATCCGGATAACCAGATTTTTTTCTAAAACTACATCAGTGCGGTGGTATGATCCTAAAGCGTGTTGTGAAGGCGCTGGTTTTTGTGGTTTGCCAGTTTGGCTTTCCTCAAAATTTCATAGCTTCAGGTGTCATTAGCCCCTTGTATGCCTTCTGCCACCCCCAAGTTGATCCTGGTTTTTGGCCTGCCCGGCACGGGCAAGACCACTTTTGCCACGGCCTTATCGGCCCGGCTAGGGCTCGAACACCTCAATACGGACCGGATCCGCAGCGAACTGGGGAAGCGCCGGCAGTATGAGACAAGCGACAAAGCCTTTATATACAGCCAATTACTGGAAAAGACCCGGGCAGCCCTGCAGCAGGGCAGGGGGATGGTGCTGGACGGCACCTTTTACCTGAAAGCCGTGCGGGAGCCTTTCCAGGCACTTGCACACGAGTATGGGGTACTTGCAAAATGGATCGAAGTCTGTGCCGGGGAAGAAACCGTAAGGGACCGCATGTCGACCCCCCGCCCGTATAGCGAGGCCGATTTTGGGGTGTACCAAAAGGTGAAAACAGCCTTCGAGCCGCTCACGGAGCCATTCCTCCGGGTATATTCCGACCGGGATGGCATGGAAGAAATGCTCGCCAAAAGCCTCAAATACCTGAATCAATGAACCAGGAGCAGATCACCCGGATGGTCAGGGAAAAGGCCGTTCCCTATCCGACACAAACAATCCGGTTGGTGGAGACGCACATATCCTGGGTCCTTTTGGCCGACCGGGATGTGTACAAAATAAAAAAGCCGCTCCGGTTCAGTTTCCTCGATTTTTCTACCCTGGAGAAAAGGGAGCACTATTGCGGCCTGGAAGTGATCCTGAACCGCCGCCTGGCTCCGGGGATGTACCGGGGGGTCCTGCCCCTAAAGGAGCAGGAGGGAACGATCCGGATCGGGGAAGGGGAAGGGACCCTGGTGGATTATGCCGTATGGATGAAGCGCATGGATGAGGGGAGGCAAATGGATGTACTGTTGGAGGCAGGAGGGGTAGGGCAGGCAGAAGTAAGGGATCTGGCCGATATCCTGGCCGATTTTCACAGCCGGGCCAGGAAGGTGCGGGAAGCCGAGACCTGGGAGGAATTGTATGCGGAATTTGAAGATATTTCAACGGTGAGTGAATGGCTGGGGCACCGGTTCGGGAAGGAAACGGGCCATTTGGTCACGGAGATTAACGCATGGGTGCGGACGTTTCTGAAAGGGATCTCCGGGCGGATCGAAGAGCGCAAGGCCGCGGGCTTTGTGGTGGAGGGGCATGGCGACCTGCACAGCCGCAATATTTTCCTGCTTAACCCCCCGGTGATTTTTGATTGTATCGAATTCAACGAGGCGTTTCGGACCCTGGATGTGCTCAGCGAGGTGGGCTTTTTATGCATGGACCTGGAGCGCTTTGGAAGGGCCGACCTTGCCGATGCCTTTATGGAACGGTATCAGGAAAGGACCCGGTGCATCAGGGATGCAACGGACCGGCAATTGTTCCTGTTTTACAAGCTATACCGGGCGAATGTGCGGCTTAAGGTGCATGCCCTGCAACTTCAGAAAGGGTTGGTTTCCGGTGCTTCCCGCCAGGTGGAGTTGAAAATGGTGTCTGAGTACCTGCGGTTGTTCAGGGGGTATTTTGAGGAAGGGAAAGGGTTTGTTTAAAGGAGGCGGCCGTTCCCGGGGCCAGGACCCCCACCCTCCCACCCGGGTTCAAGATATCCACCCCCCCTGCAAAAAACAGGCATACGGCTTTTTTACGCTCCCGACCCCTGGAAAGTGTTCTTTATTCCCGCCTCACAAGGTTTTAGTTTCAGGGTCCGCCCATTGTTCTTATTTTAGGGGCTTGTTGGCAAAAACACAATACACCATGGGAAAACGGTATTTGGGAATGGCGATGGCCCTGGTGGCCATCGTGCTGGGGTCGTGCAAAAACGCGGAGAAGGCGGCTGCGGAAGCCCGCGAAACCGCACCCTCCGGATACCAGGGGCAGGGCCGAAACGCTGTGGTCCCCACCGTGGACCGTCCCGTGCAGAGGCAGTGGAAGGGGATTTGGGCCTTTAACGACAGCACCACTTTTTTTACCAATGATTTTGACGGCGGACGCCTCAACGGGGTGGCGTATGACGGCGACGACCATTACACCGTCTGGATTACCGCGGAAAACACGCCCATCAACGTCAGTCCGTGGTACGCCTTTAAAGTATGGACTACCGCGCCCGGGGAAATCACCATACGGCTGAGCTATCAGAACTCCCGCAGCCGGTATTACCCCAAAATCAGCACCGACGGGGTGGCGTTCAAACCCCTGGACAGCCTTCAGTTTAAAGTCATTAATCCGGGGGAGGGCGAATTTGGGATCAAAGCGGCCCCGGAATTTGCCGAAATCACCCTTCAGGTTAGTGAAACGCCGACCATTGTGGCCGCCCAGGAGCTCTATCCGTCCACACGGGTGAAATCGTGGGTGGATTCCCTGAGCCAAAAGCCCTTCGTCACCAATTACCCGATTGGCCGTACGAAAGAAAACAGGCCCATCCACCTAATGGAAGTAAAGGAAAACGGAGATGCCAAAAAAGCGCTGATGGTGATCGCCCGGCAGCATCCGCCAGAGGTTACAGGGTTCCTGGCCATGAAATCATTCATCGAAACCCTGGCAGGCGATTCGGACCAGGCCCGGGAATTCAGGAAGGAGCACACGCTTTTCGTAGTGCCGCTCATGAACCCCGACGGGGTCGACAACGGGCACTGGCGGCACAATATGGGGGGGATTGACCTGAACCGCGACTGGCAAAATTTCAACCAGCCGGAAACCCGCAGCGTCCGCGATTTTCTCAGGACAAAAGATGCCGACTACGACTTTGTCTTTGGGGTGGATTTCCATTCCACCTGGGACGACATCTATTACCCCCTGGATACGGTGGTGGCCGGGCCCAAAGGGAAAATCGTATATGACTGGATCCACGCCATCAGCGCGCGGTTGCCCCAGAAAAAAACCAACATCAGTGCGTCCGTTGAACTGGAGCCCACCATGGTTTCCCGCACCTATTTCTTCGTAAACCATAACATGCCGGCCATAGTGTTTGAGCTGGGCGACGATACCCCGCGGGATTTCTTAAAACTCAAAGGGCAGGTGGCCGCGGAAGAATTGATGCGGCTGTTGATGGCAGAGTAGTGGCCCCGGTTTTGGCGTTGTTCCGCGCTTTAGGATAACACCCCCCCGGGTGTTTATTTTGGGGATCTTCCTGACCCGTGATCCTTTTTTGCGCTTCCCCTCAGGTGGTTCCCGGGCCGGCCTTTAGGGTCGTGTTGTCTTAGGGGGATGGACCAGCACCAGCAGCAGGGCCAGGGCCATCAGGGCGCTGGTGCCCCAAAGCGCATACGGATGCCCCTCCGGTACGGGCAGCCGCAGCCATGCCGCCGCCCCGCGGTAAAAAATCAGGGCTTCGGAGCCCAGGAAGCCCACCCCATAAAGCCATATAGCAGGTTTTCGGAATTTCAGCAGGCTCTGGTAGCCCATTGCCATACCAATTCCGGGGCTGATTACCCCCAAAAACGTCCAGTGCAGGTACCCTATGGTGAAATCGAGGTGGGTTGCGGCCAAAGTAGCAAAATAAGGCAGGGCAGTAAGGGTCTGCAGGAGGAGTTTAAAGCCCAGGGCCCCGGCGATCGCTGCTGCCACGAATTTTTGGACGGAGGGCTCAAATAGTTGCCGGCGCTTCTCCCAAACCCAGTACCCCAACACGCCCAGGCCCACCAGGGAAGCAAGGGCCCCAACCCCGCCAAGGACGTTCAGGACGCGTGGGGGGTCCGTCCATAAGGCCGACAACAGCAGGCTCAGAAAAATCCCTGCGTGGATCAGGCCCAGGGCAACCCGATATATCCTTTTGGGAAGTGGCCAGCCCTGTTCCTCCAGGAAATACAGCAGCACCCCTAGGAGCGCCAGCAGCATCCAGGCATTGTACTGGAAGTGCAGGTAGAAGTAAATGGCCATCCGATACCAGTTGGAAGTGGGTCCAAGGGTCCCCATGATGGCCCCCAGGGCCCAGGGTCCGGCACTGGACAGCACCATATAGCCAAGGGCAGCTTTAAAGGTGCGATGGCTTTGCGCATGGGTTTTTCCTGGTTTCAGGTACCTGAGAAAAAACCAGAAAAACCCGTAGGAGGCGAACAGGAAGAGCGTGGAGAAGAGGATGGACCCAAGCGCGTACCCATGCCAGGGGAAGGTCAGTAACATGCCCAGCAGGGTGGTTTGGGTAAACCAGAAGAGGATCCGGTACTTTCGGACCCCGGATTCCGTGGGTTGATAAAGGGCATAGAGCACCGTGGTCAGGCCCAGGTAGGCCCACCCCAGCAGGGCGATGTGGGAGTGGGTGTGGACCAGGTATTTATAGGTAAAGGAAACCGGAAACAGCGTAAACCCCCGCAGGACCAGCCCCAGCACGACCGACAGGAGAAGGAAACCCACGGCGAGGCTCGCCTGGTTTTTCGGATGGTCGAACCCGTGTCGCCCCAGCCCCATGCCGGTTAAAAATCTTTTTTACGCGCCTTTGCAGTCAGCCTCCAGATGGGGAGCAGGGTCCACAACAGCAACACTCCCCCGGAAATCAAGAACCCCAGTTGGGTGCCCAGGAACTTCTTAAAAACGGCCCCGGTATAGCCCAACAGGGCGGAGATATCGAGTTTGAGCAAGATCAGGATGCGCGAGAGGTCTATGGGGTTCAGCACCGTGGCAGCCAGGGAAAAGGAGTCGAGCGGGTATTCCTCAAAAACGATCAGCGACAGCAAAAACAGCCCGTCGTAAATTACGGCCATAAAAAGCCAGAGCAAAACGGCGTAGCCAAAGCCCTTGATGCGGTTCTCGTTGGAAAGGGCAATGTTAAAGGCCAGCCCGGTGAAGATAAAGGTCAAAAAGGCCCCGGTAAGGATCAGGAGTGAAAAGTTAAGGATCACATCGCTTTTTACCAGGCCATACATGATAAAGGGGAGGCCCAGGCCCAGCACCAGGCTGAGGGTCAGCGATCCGGCTACCCCGAAGAATTGCCCCAGAAAAATGGAAGAACGCTTGAGCGGCTGTGCCAGCAGGAGTTCCGTAAACTCCCTTGAGTTGTAGAAATACATCACCCCGAAAATGGTGGCGATTAGCGGCACCAGGATGATGATGATGTTCATAAGCGTTATCACCGCCTTGGAGAGGTCCTGGTTCAGGAATAGCAATACCAGGCCCAGGAGCAGGTAGAACAAAAAGTATACATAGCTCCAGCGGCTGCGCATCAGGTCGTAAAAGCTGTATTTGAGGATTTTAAGCATCTTGTTTTTCGCTTGTTATGGCCGCAATGGCATGTTCCAGATCGGTTTGCCCGGTTTTTTCGAGGAGCCCGGAGAGGGTGCCCTGGTAATATATTTTCCCTTCCAGCAGGTAGATGACCTGGTCGGCGATTTCTTCCACAAATTGCAGGATGTGGGTGGTCACCAACAGGGTCTTCCCGTTTTCGCGCTCTTTGCGGATAAGTTTTTTCAGGGACAGGAGGGATGCCGGATCCAGGCCGGAGGTCGGTTCATCCAGGATCAGCAGGGGGCTGTCGAACATAAAGGTAAGCACCAGGTTTACCTTTTGTTTGGTCCCCCCGGAGAGGTTGGACAGCTTTTTGTCGAGGAAGGGCTGCAGCCGGAACAGTTCAATAAGGGCGGCCTCCTCGCTACGCTTCTGGCGCAGGTCCTTAATCATGCCGATGAGCTCCCGGACCCGGATGTTCCCCGGGAAATTGGCAATCTGGGGCAGGTAGTTGAGTGCTTCCCGGTAGCGCCACCGGTTCCTGATCCGCTCCCCGGATAGTGAAATGCTTCCCTTATCGGGGATCACCAGGCCCAGGACACTTTTGATCAGGGTGGTTTTTCCCGATCCGTTGGGCCCCAGTACCGCATAGATGCCGCCCGCGGGGATTTCAAGGTCTATTCCTTTGAGGACTTCGTTTTTGCCGAAGCGTTTTTGCAGGTCCTGTATCTGTATCATTGGATTTTTTGCATTTTTGGATGGGTATCCACCAGATTGTCCGGGGTGAACACCGGGGAGACCCGCTCCGAGAAATCGATGAGGTCCATAAAGAGGCTCCTCAGCAGGATAAGGGTTTCCGGGGTGCGGTTAACGATATAGGAAAAGAGCTTCACCGGCCGGTGGGGGATGTCCCCGACCCCGTCCCGGTCCAGGTCATACCCCGAATAACTGCTCCAGTAGTTCCCCTTGAATTCATTGTCGTTCAACTTGCTGTTGTACGAGAGGTCAAAGGAATTATACAGGAAATTGTTCCCGACGAAGGAATTTTCATAACAGGCCCCGAGCACTTTCACGGCCCAGCCGTTATTGATGAAATGGTTCGCGCGGTAGGTAATGCGGTTAGAGCCCTCTATGTTGATCCCAACCGTATTTTCTTCAAACCAGTTACCGCTGATTTCCGCATCGTTGATTTCCTTAAGCAACATACCATAGGATGCCGTGCCCCAGTTTTTCCGGAAGCGGTTCCCGGTCATCCGGATGCGTTTGGAAAACATCACCGCCACCCCGGCCCCGTTATTTTCGAAAAGGTTGTTGGAGTAGGTGTCGTCATTCGAAAACATAAAGTGCAACCCGTAACGCAGGTTGTTCCGGCTTTCATTACCCCGGATGTGCACCGTATCGGAAAATTCGAGGTAGATCCCGTCCCGTACCCCCTCTACCCGGTTGTTCAGGACCTCGATGTTATGCGAATACCAAAGCTGAATGCCATTGCCCGAATTGTACTCATCCACGGCATCGCCCATAATCTGGTTGTCGCGGACCACCCCATGGTTCGACTTTTCGAGGTAGATCCCGAAGAACAGGTTTTCGAACCGGTTCCCTTCGATGTGGAAGTGGCTGCTTTTGACCACCCGCAGGGCGGCATAGTCGGTGGTGTAGCTCACCCCGACGTTGATAATCGCCAATCCCCGGATGCGCACATGGTCCGATTCCACCCGGAAGATTTCCCCCCGGTCCTCCCCGTCTACTACCGGGAAGTCTTGCCCAATCAGGGTCAGGGGCTTGTCTATAAGGATGTTGAATTCCCTGTAGACCCCTTTTTTGATCAGCAGGGTATCAAAGGCTTCCGCCTGCCGGACGCCTTCCTGTATGCTTTTTATATCGCAATCCCCGCAAACGGGGATCGTTCGCGCCATAACCAGATGCCCCCCCACAAGGAAGAACAAGGCCAAAACGAATCCCCGGTATGGAAAAGGTTTGCTCATAAGATTCCACCGCTTCGGGCGCTGAAGCCCAATAGTACAAAAAGAATGGAAAAATGGGTGACCAAAAGGCAATGCAGCAGTACAATGGATTTCAGGAACATATCAACGGATAATCAAAAACCGGGAAGGCTTGCGGGCCTCCACCCGGTGCAGGGTGCGTTTGGGAAAGGAGAACTCATCCAGTTCCTCCAGGGGAACACAATTCCCGTCTATATAAAAATCTATGGCTCCTTCCAGAACCAGCAGGAACGCATCGGTTGGGGAGGTGTGGTCCGGGAAAACCGCTCCGGCCTCCAGGGTGATGCTCAACACTTCAACCCCTTCGCCCCTGAAGGGTTTCCGGATTTGAAGCCCGTCGAAAGGTTGCGATTTAACTGTATTGCCGATTGTGTACATGGCTTATTTATTAAAATGGGTTATCAATTCCGGCCAGGAATACAGGGTACCCCGGTGTTTTTTCCGGGCCTGTATCGCCGCTTCCACCTCTCCAAAGGCCGACAAGTTGGCGCCCATGGGGCTCGGGATCCCCTCACTGATCAGGTAGGTCGCCTGCGTAGCATCGATGAGCGCCCCGGGTTGGGGGTAGTCACTTACCAAAAAGAGCGCTACGGTACCGGGGTCGATTTCCTTCAGGGAGTTCACCATGCATTCGATGGCGTCGAAGGAAAAGGCCTTCCCCTTATCGGTGACGATTTGGGCCGCGTGCTGCCGGTCGACGATGGTCATCCGGCAGAAGTGGCAGCCATCAGAGCCGTAGGCGATAGGTTTGGGGGCAATCTCACAGCCCATCCACAGGGAAAGGACCATGAACGCAAACAGGGATTTGAGTTTCATAACATTGTGTTTATTTACGCAACCACGGCCTCTGGCGCAGCTCCGGGCCGGGTGGTTTTCCAGCCCAGCCAGGCCGCGACAAGGGTCAGGGTCATGCCGGCAAACATCATCCAGGCCCCGGTGGCCGGGAGCGAGGTGACGTCGAAGTTCAGCATTTTCACATGGCCCAGCAAAGGGGGTTTATACGTCATGGGGGTGCCGTCGGGGTGGGTGAGTTTCATAATGGCATTGGGGTCCAGGTTGGTGCCGTAATCGACCATCCAGGCATTGAAGTCGTACATGCCCAGCACGCCAAGGACCGACATCAGGATAAACCATCCCAGGAACCATTTGTAGTTGACTTTTCCAAAGTAGCCCAGCAGGCCGATCAGGACCCCGAGGGCCACCATAGCCCCGATAATCAGCGGAAACGTACTGAATTCCCACATTTCGTCGTCTTTGGGCAGGGTGCGCATCCCGATATAATGGTTCAGGCCGTCGATGTTCTGGATATCGAATTCCCCGACGCCCCGGATCCCGTCGATGTGAATGTTCATCCCCAGGGGGTCCGGGTACTGGGGGGCCCCCAGCATGATGTTCCAAAGGGGGAAGACGTATAACCCCAGCAGCAGGAGCGGTCCGAGAATCATGAGTACACTGGCTTTTTTCATGGCTTTGAATCTTTGGGTTTTATCCGGGGTTGCTGAAGAAAAAGGAAGCGGGCAGGTTTGCACACAGCCCGCTTCCGGGGTCATCAAGGCAACGCAGACAACCCGTTTATTCACCCAACGACCAGGACAATTCTATGTTGGAGTTGGCCGGCGATACCCTGACGTACCCTTGCATTTCCTGGTGCAGGGCAGAACAGAAATCGGTGCAGTAGAAGGGCCATACCCCCACCTGCTTGGGCTCCCAGACAATCGTCTTGGTCTGCCCCGGCATGATCAGGATCTCGGAGGTATTGGCGCCCAACTGTGCAAAGCCGTGGGGCACATCGAAATCCTGCTCGTGGTTGGTCACGTGGAAAAACACCTTGTCGCCCACTTTCACCCCTTCGATATTGTCAGGGGTAAAGTGGCTGCGGATGGTGGCCATGTAGATATGCACTTCATTGCCTTTGCGTTCCACCCGGGCGTCGGCCACTGATTTGGTCACATAAGGGTGGTTGTTTTCGGCCAGTTTATAGAACTTTTTTGAATTGGCAGTCAACAGGCTGGCCGGGCAACCGGCGGCATAGTGGGGCTCCCCGTGGGTCGGGAAGTCGTAGAGCAGCTCCATTTTCTCCCCGGAAATGTCGTAAAGCTGGGCGGAGTGTTCCATTTCCGGCCCGGTGGGCAGGTAACGGTCCTTGGTGATCTTGTTCATGGCGACCACGTATTTCCCGAAGGGTTTTCGGGAATTTCCGCCGGGGATCATCAGGTGGCCCACAGAGTAAAAGGTGGGTTTGCGGTCGACCACTTCCCAGGTGCCCAATTTCCATTTCACCACTTCGGAGGAAATGAAGAAGGTGGTATAGGCGTTCCCCTGCCCGTCGAATTCGGTGTGGAGCGGGCCGAGGCCGCTGCTTTGGACAGTGCCGGCTAAAACGTCTTCGAATTTCAGGATCGGGATGCCGTAGGCTTCCCCATCAAACTTCTGCCCTTCAATGGCGGCAATCATTTTATCAAAGGAGTGTACCGTCAGGTCGGCAGAGAGTTTCCCATTCCCGATGATGTACTCCCCTGAGGGGTCCACATCGCACCCATGGGGTGATTTCGGGGTGGGAAGGAAGAAGACCGCCCCGGGCACCTTGGTCGGGTCTACCGTCAGTACTTCTTTTTTCATGGTGGAGGTGGCCATGTGCGTGCCTTCGTCGTACAGGTTATGGGCATAGTTCGCCGGCATTTTGGTACCCCCGCCGTTGTTGACGTATTCCTCGATTTTTTTCCAGTTGACAGCGGCGATGAAGTCCTTGTCGTTCTGGGAGGAATTCACTTCCATCAGGCTGTTGGCTTCTTCGGTGTTGTAGGTGGTGAAGAAAAACCAGCCGTGTGATTTCCCGCGGCCGGGGTGCGACAGGTCGTAGTTGAACCCGGGCATCAGCAGCTGGAATTTGATGTCCATGTGCCCGTGCTCAGGCGCCACGCTGATAAAGGTAAGGGCCCCCTTGAAGTTCCCTTTATACTCATTAATCGGCATATCGCGCTGGGGTACGGGTACGGAAAACCGCGTCCCGGCCACCACATACTCCGTGTTTTCGGTGATGAAGGAGGAACTGTGGTTCCCCGCACTATTGGGGACTTCAATGATTTCCTCGGTTTCGAAGGTGCTCAAACTGATACGGGCGATCCGCGGGGTGTTGTTCCCGTTGATAAAAATCCATCGTCCGTCCAGTTCCCCGTTAGTTTGGGAGATGTCGGGGTGGTGTGCGTCATCCCAGGGCACAAAGCCGTGGGAGGTGTTCAGCATCGGCACGGTTTCTTCCGAATAGCCGTACCCTGAGGTCGGGAACTGGGAGAAAACCGGGATTTCCTTGAACATCCGGCCAGAAGGCAAACCGTATACCGTGAGGTTGCCGCTGTATCCGCCGGAGAGGAAGGCGTAAAATTCATCCTGCTCCCCCGGGGCCACGTAGACTTTTTCAGCTGCGCTGGATGCCAGCGCCCCGTTGGAGGCAGTACCCCCGCCCTGGTTGCACCCGGTCAGCAGCAAGGCGAATCCGGAAAGGGCGGTGGCTATGGTTAATTGGAATCTTTTCATGGGTCTGGGTGTTATGTGTTATTAGGTATTTAAAGGGTTTATGAAGGTTCTGTTTATTGGGGTGGCAGGATGACTTTGTCCACCACGTGGATGATGCCGTTGCTCGCAGGGACGCTGGCGATGATTTTGGCACCCCCTATAAAGACTTCCCCGTCCACGACTTCCACCGGCACGTCCTGGTTGTTGGCCTGCCCGAGTTTTTTGAACTTCTTCAGGAATTCCTTGTCGTAGTTCCCGGGGGTCACGTGGTACTTCAGGATGTTGGCCAGGGCATCCTTGTTTTCCGGTTTCAGGAGGTCTTCTACCGTCCCGGCCGGAAGGGCCTCAAAGGCGGCATTCGTGGGGGCGAAAACCATCAGCGGGCCTGCGTTCACCAGGGCATTTTCCAGGTCGGCTGCCTGCACGGCGGCCACCAGGGTAGAATGGTCCGCCGATTTAACGGCGATGTTCAGGATGTTGGGCGTGGATTCGTCATCTTCGACAAAGGCCTGCCCCTGTTCCTTGCTTACGGGCACCCCGGCGGACCCGGAGGTGCTTTCAGGGGATGTTTTGGGGTCCGATTTGCAGGCTGCGAAAAGCAGGCCGGCGCAGAGTACGGACCAGAGGGTTTTTGGGTTGATTGTTTTCATAGAGGTTATTTTAGGGTTCTGAAATACTCGAGGACGGCGCGGGCCTGGTCTTCCGTCAGGCCCTGGTTGGCCATGGGTGAGCCGTTGAATTCCACCAGCAAATCTTTGGCCAGGGGGTCTTCCTTCACCATTTTCTCGGGGACCAGGATCATGTTCATGACCCATTCGGGAGTCCTCCGTTCGAGGATACCGTTCGGGGCCGGCCCGATGAATTTCTTGCCGATCCGGTGGCAGGCCAGGCACATCTGGTTGTAGACGGCCTCCCCCTGGGCGGCAAGTTCGGGATTGACTTCCGGGTCGAGGGTCACCGAGGTGATGGGCCCTACGCCCTTATTGGTCAAATCAATCCGTTCAGAGGCTTTGGAGCCACTGGGTGCGGGAGCTGCAGCCTTCGTTTCGGCAGGGGCGCTTTTGCGTTCTATTTTGAACCCGTCAGCTTCCTTCTCCTCTTTTTTTTCACCACAGCTCAAGGCCATCAACCCGGCGAGCAATGTCATACTGATAAGCGATTTTCTCATTTTTATAAAGTTTAATAAGGCAAAAGTAACAGGGGCACGAAGGGAAAAACATGATATAAATCATAAATAGGATAAAAACATCTTTTAATCTTCGCACAGAATCCAAACAGGTAAACCAGGTCCAGTGATCTCAAAAACCGCGAAATACGCTATCAAGGCCGTCATCTATCTGGGGTTGCATTCCAGCGAATCTCACAAGATTCTTACTCGGGATTTGTATGAGAAGATCCAGGTATCCGAATCCTACCTGGCGAAAATCTTACAGGAGTTGTCCCGGCATAATATCATTTCCTCTGCTAAGGGAAGGAATGGGGGCTTCTACCTGACCAGGGACAATGGGGACCACACGCTCATGGACATTGTACGGGTGCTCGATGGCGGACAATATGTGGATTCCTGTGTTTTGGGGATAAGCCAGTGCAATGCGGAACACCCCTGTGCCCTGCACGACAAGGTGGGCAAAGGCAAAACGGAATTCAACCGGGTACTGGAAGAAACCCGGGTTAGCGAGCTTATTGCCGACCTTCAAGAGGGGGATGCATATTTTCCCCTCTGACCCTGCAAATAAAACGAACCCCTGCGGTATGCCGTACCCCCGCCCGTAACAAATAGTACCTTTATTGCATTCCAAAACCTGAGAAAGCGATCTTTTTATTACCTTGGGCTCCAAAAGCGCCAATGCTCTCCAGCGCCTGCAAATATGCCATCAGGGCCATGCTTTACCTGGCCCTCCACAGCCGGAAAGACCGGAAGATCGGAGTTAAGGAAATCGGGGAAACCCTGGGGATCCCCAAACCTTTCCTGGCCCAGCTTTTCAGGACCCTGACTACCAATGAACTGGTTTCTTCCATCAAGGGTCCAGGGGGCGGGTATTTCCTTACCGGGGAAAACAGGCAGCGGACCGTTTGGGATATCGTGCTGTGCATCGACGGCCCGTCAAAATTCGATGCCTGCTTTTTGGGGTTGGATAAATGCGACGACCAAAATCCCTGCCCGGTGCATTATGCAGTAGGGCCGTTCAAGAAAAAAATCCTGGCTGATTTCAGGTTTAAATCCATAGACATGCTGGCCGGCGAAATCGCTGAGAAAGGTACCCTGATCTCCCTCAAAGGACTGGACCTCATGCCCCGGGCATCAGGGACTGGCGAATCCGGACACCAGTCCCTACCCTGATCATCCCTGGAAATTATGTTTTCTTACAACCTTCCGTCAGGGATGGGTGGTCACACGCGTTGTGCCGGGGATGGCCCCCTGCTTTAGCCGCGCTGCTTCCAGGGTGACCGCCCGCTCGCTTCCCATGCGAGGGCGCTGCTGCAGGTGGTAATGCCGCAGGAGGTGTTCTTTTTGCCGGCCTGAACTGAAGGCCGAAACCCGCTTCAGGTAGCCGATGACCCGGGTGGCATGGTCGACGTCTTCAGAGCCGCAATCCATGCACTCATAAAGGGTTCGCTTGTCGATGTGGGTGCACGAATTGCAGATGGTGATGCGGATGTTGAAACAAAAATAATTGCACCCCGCCCGTGCCGCGGCGTGGATCAGTTTTACAAAGCCCTCCTGGTCCGGGGCCTCTTCCAGATTCAGGTGCAGGGCGGAGCCGCCGTCGAGGTGCTCGATGAGTTCTTTCCCGTGCAACATGATTTTGTCGAGTATATTGATCGATTCATCCTCCACGGCGTAGAAGTAGGAATTGTAGCAATCCCTGGGCACAAACAGCCCGTCGGCCCGATCCCATTTGGCATTTTTGACCCCCAGGTTTTCGGCCGGTACGAATTCCGTGTTGAACATATAGCCGTACCGTTCCCGGGCGGCCCGGTTTTCCTTGTAAATGGCTTCCAGGTGGGTGGTGATGAATTGTTTGTAGGCGGGGTTGTTGCCCACCGGGATGCCCAGGCTCTCGGCCGCTTCCACCATGCCATTTACGCCAACGGTAAGGAATTGTTTATCCAGGGAAATGAATCCGGCCTGGTAGACGGGCAACATCCCTGCCCGGTCGTATTCCGCGATGAGTTCGCGGTAGGCCACCTGGTACTGATGCACCTTGCGTACTTCTTCCACGATGTCGGCCCCTTTCTGGACCAGGCGGTTCATGTTCAGGGTAATTACGTTGATCGATCCCGTGGCTACCCCCCCGGCCCCCAGGGAATAACTGAAGGTGTTGTCGCTGATCTCGTTGCGCAGGCGGCAGCAGGAAGCCAGGCTATCCGCATTTTCGGATTGATAGATGAAGAAGGAATTCCCCTCGCTAAGTTCGCGGGCACACAGCTCCGTAAACGCGACGTCTACAGGCTTTCCGTCTTTGATGAGCATGGCGGCCGTGACCACCGGAAAAGTAAGGACCGCTTTCTTGCGCTCTGCGTTGAACCAGGCCAGGAAGAATTGTTGCAGGGCCCTGACGCTGTCCCAGAGGGGCCGGGTCATGTCGGGAAAGACAAACTCCCCGAACATGTTTTCGAAATAGGGCTGGTCGTAGAGCGAGATATTCCAGAAGACCGACTGGTAACCGCGGGCTGCGGCGGGCTGGTTGATGGCATAGACCACGTGCTGCAGGTGGTTTTCCACGGTTTTGGTATGGGTGCGGAGGTAATCGGGACCGTAGTCGAGCCGGGCGAAATGGTCAAAATACATGAGGAATTCCACCGTGGCCAGGGCCCCGGCAAATTGGGAACTCACCGCAAAGACCAGGTTGACGAACTCGCCGCAGAAACTCTCCAGGTGCTTTGGGGCCCGGCTTTCCCCCCCGACTTTGGTCAGGCCGTCGAGCAGGAAGGGGTACATGCTGATAGACACGCAATAGGGCTTCAGGGAAGTTTCATCGTGCACGTAGATTTCGTGGGACTCAATTTGCCGGAGGTATTCTTGCGAAAGGGACTCCCCAAACAGGGAAGCGATTTTTTGGCTTACCAGGGCCCGGTTTACCTGGATGTTGATGTCTTTGTTCAGCTCGGCCTCCATCGTGGCGATGTTCTTGGAGGTCACATTGGCATTGGCATCGAGTTTGGAGCCGTCGGCGGCATTTTGGGAATTCAGGTAATGGGAGATAAACGCAATTTTTTGGGAAAGTTGTTCTTCAGTAAGGCGGATCATAAGCGTGTTTTTTTATGGAATAAATGGTTCAGGTTCTTTTGGGTGGCCACTTCGGTAAAGCGCTGATTGGTGTCGGGGGACCCCAACCCGCCCCGGCTCGCGTCCCAGGGCCCGGTCTTGATCCAGGTCAGGTACCGGGCCAGGGATTCGGGGACGGCGTTGAGGCCGGTGTACAGGCAGGTTGCATATCCGGTTTCCTGCGCGTATTTCAGGAAGTCGGCAAGGGTGTTCGGATGCCATTCCCCACCCATGAACAGGACGCAGGTGGCAAAGCCCCGGTACCGGTACAGGATGTCTTTGTAGGTTGCGAAGGTCAGCAGCCTCCCGCTTCCTTCCTTCCAAAGAAAGGGTGAATGGCATCCTTCGCAGCGAAGGGGACACCCGGAGATGGTAAAACAAAGGCTCACCTCCCCCGGCACCTCCTGGAGGACCACATGAAAATCGTAACAATACATAAATAAATGATCAAATACTCATGTATAAAATTAATGGATGCTGCCCGGGACCTGTAAACTACCTTTGGGGGAGTTATCAAAAAAGTTATCAACAATATCTTGGAAACGGCTTGCCGGGAGCCCCTGAAAGGACCAGCCCCTGCGAATAAGCATCCGCAGGGGCAGGCAAGGGTTCATGGTCCGCCGGAGTTGTGCCCTACTGTCCCGGTTCGGTGACCAGTACGGAGACCGGTTTTTTCAGGGAGGTCACCCTGGAGACGACAAAATAGACCAGGGGCAATACTCCCCCCAGTAAAAAGAGGGTGGCGCCAATTGCCCGCAGCCAGGTCAGGACGGCAAAATCCCCTGCCAGTATAAAATCTTCGGAGCGGGCGAACCAAAGGCCGTGTTCCACCACCGATTGAAACTGCAATGCCCCTGCCGGGAGCAGGTCGAGCAGCACCATGAGCATCAGGCCCCCGTTGATGCCCCAGAATGAGAGTTTGACCACTTTTCGGTTCCACCGCTCCGGCCGGAGCAGCAGCCGGGTGGCAAACAGGAGGGCGGCCAGGGAAATGTTTCCATAGACGCCCATCAGGGCCGCATGGGCGTGGTTCACGGTCAGGTAGGTGCCGTGTTCGTAATAGTTCATGATGGGGAGGTTGATGATAATCCCCAGCACGCCGGCCCCGAAAAAGTTCCAGAAATTCACGGCGATGAGGAAGGAAAAGACCTCAGGAAACCCGAAATCGCCCAATTCGCTGGGGCGGATCCCGTTGAGGGCGATTTTGGGCATATTCTTGAATCTCCAGGCCTCCACTGTCAGTAAGATCAGGGGTACGAATTGTAAGGTGGAAAATACACTGCCCAGGGCCATGGTAGCTACCGGTTTCGCATTCCAGTAAAAATTGTGGGAGATGCCGAGCAGCCCGGTCCCCAGGAATAGCAGGGTGGCGATGTAGATGACCCGGATGGCCGCATTGCGGCTCACCAACCCCATGAAGACCATCAGGTAACTGACGATAACCGTGATAAAGACTTCGAAGAAGGCTTCCACCCACATATGCACCACCATCCACCGCCAGAAGTCGGCGATCACAAAGTTGGTTTCCGGACGGGCCACAAAGCCTGACAGGAACAGCAGTGGGATGCCAATGACCGAATACAGCATCCAGTTGGGGAGTTGCCAGTGTTTCCCGCGCTCCAGGCCCGGCCGGACCCCCCGGTAGACCACGATGCCCCACAAGATAAAAATTACCATGAGCAGGCCCTGGAAGGCCTTGCCGAAGTCCACGAATTCCCAGCCCTGGTGTCCGAGTAAATACCACCATTCCCCGAGGTAGCCGAGCGGTCCCAGGATCATCCCGGCCAGGGACCCTGCCACCAGGACAAACAACAGGACGAAGAGCAGGTTGACCAGGGCCAGCTGGCCAGGCACTTCGGTTTTGGACAGGATCGGCAGGACAAAGATGGAAGAGGCAATCCAGCAGGTCGAAATCCAGTAGAGCGAAAGCATCAGGTGCCAGCTCCGGGAGAGGGTAACCGGGAACCAGGCCGCCAGGTCCAGGCCCAGGTAGGCCGCATAATCGATGAATTCATTGATGGTGACAAAGCCCGAGAGTACCTGGACCAGGAACAGCACTATGGCCACCACGAAAAATTTATAGGAGGCCCTTTGGGTGGGGGTGGGCTGGAACCGGCCCACCCGCGACAGGGTGAGCAATTCCCGTTGTGCTGGTTTAAAGAATTTGTTGGAGAGCTGGTTATATTGCCCGATAAAGTACAGGACCACCCCACAGGCCAACACAAAGGCCAGCAGGCCGAAAACGCTCCAGAGGATCACCGGGGAAGTCGGGGTATTACCGGCCTGGGGGTCATAGGGCCAGTTGTGGGTATAACTGAAGGGTTCTCCCGGCCTTTCCGTGACGCAAACCCAGCTGCCCCAGAAGAAGAAGCTCGCCAGGTCCCGGATTTCGGATTCATTAGTGAGGTAATTCCTCAGGGACGAGCCTTTGCGGGAGGGTTTTTCGATAAAGAAGTCGAGGTAGTAATTTTTTAGCGCCTCAAGGGCGGTCACATAGGCAGGGCTTAAAACCACTAGATTGTCCGTTGCATCCACCGTATTTTCCTTCAGTTCCTGCCGGACCTGTTCGGCGATGATTTGCTGCTCCGGGTCGGTAAGGGGCCTTCCCAGCCGGCGCTCTTCTGCCTCCCGGTAAAATGCGTTCATCGAGCGGGTTACCTGGTGGAGGGCTTCGGCCGTGAAATCGGGCCCGCGCTGGGCCCCGTCCCCGAAAAAGGAACCGTACTCCATAAGGGCGTACTTATGGAAGACTACCTGGCCGCGTTCAATAGCGGCCTGGTCGATAAGCACGGTGCCCTCATCGGTTTTAAACCCGGCCATGGGCGGGGCGTCGTTATAGGTCTGGAAGCCGATCATCCCCACGCCGGCAAGGCTGATGACCAGGATAAACACCAGGGGTCCCCACCAATTTTTGGGGTTCATGAAATAATCGATGCTCTTTTTGATTCCGGTTGGGTTCTCAACGGATGGATTCATAGGGGTAAAGGTTAAGGCCTCAGCAGGTTACCCGGTATAAACCCGGGGTTGGGGTCAAAATAAATACATTTTTACTTAACAAAGGATTAATAGATCAAATAATATTTTATTACTTTTGACCTATAAATTCAAAATCATGAAACACCTACTCGATAAACCCATTGGCCAGATTGTCACTGAAGACTTCCGAACGGCCCAGGTTTTTAAACAACACAACATTGATTTTTGTTGCAAAGGCCATCACAGCCTCTCCGAAGTCGCCTCCAGGAAGGCCCTGGATACGGACCAGATCCTGTCCGAGCTCGAAAGGGTGGTGGCCGGGCAGGCTGAAGGCATCCCGGATTTCAAGTCCTGGTCGCTCGATGTACTGGCAGACCATATCGAAAAGAAACACCACCGGTATGTGGAAGAGAAGATCCCTGTGCTGAAGGCTTTTTTAGAAAAACTCTGCAACGTCCATGGCCAGAGACACCCCGAATTGTTTGAAATTACCGGGGCCTTTAACGCCTCTGCGGGCGAACTTACCATGCACATGAAAAAGGAGGAGTTGCTATTGTTCCCGATCATCCGGAAAATGGTTAAGGCCTCAAAGGAGGGGACACCCCCGCCCGCGGCACCATTCGGAACGGTCGGCAACCCCATTCGGGTGATGATGGAGGAGCATGAAACCGAAGGGACCCGCTTTGAAGAAATCCGTGCGTTGAGTAACGGGTATACCCCTCCAGAAGACGGATGTACCACCTACAGGGTCACTTTTTCCATGTTGGCTGAATTTGAAGGAGACCTGCACCAACACATCCACCTGGAGAACAATATCCTCTTTCCGGGGGCGGTGGAACTGGAGGAGACGCTCTCCTGACCAAACGACGTTGCCAGGAACACCCCTTTTGGAAGGGCCGGTTTGCGGGCCCGACCGACGGGGGTGTTTCATTATATCCGATATTTAAGGCATTCCGGTCAGTCGGACTGTACTGGGTCCATGGAAAAACTAGGTTGTTTTTCTGTAGCTCCATACCGCCATAACATTCATCAGTACTGCATAGAGAAAGGTTTTGAGCATGGGGAGGAGGACATCTGAAAAATCAGACCCCTTTAACATGACCATCCTCATGATTTCAACAAAGTATTTCACCGGGTTCAGCTCGGTAAGCACCCGGGCCCACTCCGGCATACTTTCTATCGGGGTAAACAGGCCGCTCATCAGGATAAAGATCACCACAAAAAACCAGGCTATAAACATGGCTTGCTGCTGGGTATCGGTAAAGTTGGAAATGAACAGGCCCATTCCAAGGATGACCAGGAGGTAAATGGAGGTGTAGCCATACAACAAAAGCAAACTCCCCAGCATGGGTACGTTGAAGATCAGCCGGGCCAGAATCAGCCCTATGGTCAGCAGCCCCATGCCAATGATCCAGAAGGGAAGGAGTTTTCCAATGATAAAATGGATTTTCCTGATTGGGGTAACGTTGATTTGTTCCAGGGTGCCGATTTCCTTTTCACGGACGATATTCATGCCCGAAAGGAAAAGCGTAATCATGGTTACCAGGAGTACTAAAATCCCCGGGACCATGAAGGTTTTGTAGTTTAACGTCTGGTTATACCAAAATAAGGGGATGTTCTCGATGCGGGCAGTGCCTGGCGGAACCCTTACCTCCACCGCCAGGTCCTTATTATAGGCTTGCACGATTTGGTTGATGTACACGCTTTCCACCCCGGCTGCGGCCCCGTCGATCGCATTGATGCCCACCCCAAGGGAGCCTTGTCTGCGCATAGTCAGCTCCTTTTCAAAACCGTCGGGTATTTCCAGTAGCACATCCACTTCTCCCTGTAACATGGCGGTGTTCCCCTGGGCTGCGTTGGGGAAGGCGAATAAAACCTCAAAATAAGGGGATGCGCTGAAGCGTTCCACCAACCCCCGGGAGGCGGTCGTCCTGTCGTGGTCGACATAACCAAAGGCAATATTTTTTATTTCGTAAGTGGCGGCATTGGACAGGATGACCAATTGCAGCAGTGGCAGCACAAAAATGATGGGGAGCATCCCTTTGTTTCTGAAGATTTGCCTGAACTCCTTGGAGATGATATAGAAGATAACCCTCATGTTATTCCAGTCGTATTTTATATTTCTTCGCGCTTAACCCGATAAAAAACAAGGTCATTCCGGCCAGGATCAGGGTTTCTTTCCACAAATAGGCGAACCCGACCCCCTTGAGCATGATGCCTTTCACGATTACGATGAACCATTTGGCGGGGACGATATGGCTGATCAGCTGCAGGGGAAGGGGCATGCTTGAAATGGGAAAAATAAAACCGGACAACAGGATAACGGGCAACATCAGGCCCATCAGCGAGACCATCATGGCCGTTTGCTGGGTGGCCGAAATGGTCGAAATCAGGATCCCGAGGGCCAGGGATGTGACGATGAATAAAATGCTCTCCAGCGCTAACAGGAACAGGCTTCCGTTTACCGGCACACCAAACACAAAAATGCTGAGGACCACAATGACCACCGCGTTGGTGATGGACAAAAAGACATACGGAAAAACCTTCCCAAGGATGACCTGCAAGGGTTTTAAGGGGGAAACCAACAGGATTTCCATGGTGCCCTGTTCTTTTTCCCGGGTGATGGAAATACTGGTCATCATCGCCGAGACGAGCATCAGGATCACGGTCATTACCCCCGGGACAAACATGTAAACGCTTTTCAATTCCGGGTTATACAACATCCTGACCTCGGATACGACCTGGTATTCGGGCTCTACCACCCGACGGGTTTCCTGTTGGTAGGATTGCAGGATGGAGGCGATGTAGTTGCTGACCGTACTGGCCACGTTGGGATCCGTGGCATCTGTGACCACCTGTATTTTGGCCCGTCCGGGTTGAATCAGTTTTTTACCAAAATCCGGTTCAAAATACAGGACAGCCTTCACCTTTCCTTTCCGGAAAACCGGGGCAATTTCAGACTCGCTATCGAGGAATTGCTCGATACTGAAGTATTCCGAAGCAGCTATTTTATTAATGATCTCTTTGGTGGTATCATCTTTGGAACGGTCCAGAATGGCCAGGTCCACATTGTTGATTTCATTGGTGATGGCAAAGCCAAACAGCATGATCTGGGCCACCGGCATCCCGAAGAGGATAAACAGGGAGCGCCTGTCCCTGAAGATATGGCGGAATTCCTTTAGAACGAAACCGGTAAAACGTTTCATAGGCGTGAATACATTATCCCCTGGCCAGTTTCAAGAACACGTCATTCATGGTGGCGGCCTCAAAGTGTTGTTTCAGGTTTTTCGGGGTGTCAAGGGCTTCAATTTTCCCGTTTACCATGATGGAGACCCGGTTGCAATACTCGGCTTCATCCATATAATGGGTAGTCACGAACAGGGTGGTACCGGCATGCGCAGCTTTGTAGATCATTTCCCAGAACTGCCTCCGGGTGATGGGGTCCACCCCTCCCGTGGGTTCATCCAAAAACACGATTTGCGGATCGTGGAGCATGGCCACGGAAAACGCCAGTTTTTGCTTCCATCCCAAAGGCAGGGAGCCCACCAGCGATTTTCCCACGGCGCCCAGGCCCAGGTCTTCGATCAACTGTTTGGATTTTTCCTGTATCCGTTTTCGGGACAATCCGTAGATGCCCCCAAAGAAGGTAATGTTTTCCCTGACCGTCAGGTCGTCGTACAGGGCGAACTTCTGGCTCATATAGCCTATGTTTCGCTTTATCGCTTCCGACTCGGTGTGGACATCGAAACCCGCAACCGTAGCCTGCCCGGAACTGGGTTTCAGGATGCCGATGAGCATTTTCATGGCGGTAGTCTTCCCGGCTCCGTTGGCCCCCAAAAAACCAAAAATCTCCCCTTTTTTCACCTCAAAGCTGATCGCGTTTACCGCAGTGAACGTCCCAAAGGTTTTCGTCAGTTCCGAAACTGTTATGGCGTTTTCGTTTTTCATGGTTTTGCCAGTTCCATAAAGGTGTCCTCAATAGTGGGTGCTGTTTCCTCGATGTGGATTTCGGAAAGGTTATGGGCTTCCAGGAAGGTTTGTAATTCCCCGGAGTCAAAATCCATGCGGGTATCGGTGTAGTGCACGTATTCCCCGAACGGATAAACACTATGCCTGTGGGGATAGGCTTTCAGGGTTTCGATGAGCAGGTACATGTCGTGTGCCCCTACTTTGTAAATGGGTTTGGGATAATGCCTGACGATCGCTTCCGGGGTATCGATTTCCAGGATTTTCCCATCCTGCATCAGTGCGATCTGGTCACACAGGGCCGCCTCATCCATATATGGGGTAGATACCAGTATAGTTATGTCCTTTTCCTGCAGCCGTTTCAGCATTTCCCAGAATTCCTTGCGTGAAACCGGGTCTACCCCGGTGGTGGGCTCATCCAGGAACAACACTTTCGGCCGGTGGATCAGGGCGCAGGAAAGGGCCAGTTTCTGTTTCATCCCCCCCGATAACTTGCCTGCCCTGCGGTCCTTGAAGGGTTCAATTTGCACATAGATGTCTTTTATCAAGTCGTAATTTTCGGCGATAGTGGTCCCAAAAATGGTCGCAAAGAACTCCAGGTTTTCTTCCACGGTAAGGTCCTGGTAGAGGGAAAACCTCCCCGGCATGTAGCCGACATGGCGCCTGATTGCATTAAGGTCGCGTACCACATCGTACCCGGCCACCCGGGCATTTCCCCTGTCGGGCAGTAACAATGTGGTCAGGATTCGAAACAAGGTGGTCTTTCCCGCCCCATCCGGGCCAATCAGCCCGAACAGCTCTCCCGACTTGACCTCGAAAGAAATGTTGTCCAGGGCATTCACCTGGCCATAGGATTTGTAAATTTCGTGTACCTGAATGCTCATGGTTTCTCAATTCGTTTCCCTGCCTGTTTCCCGGAGGGCCCCTGGAGCAGCAACACCAAAATCAGGGACCAGGCCGCCACCCGGAAAATCATGGCCCCGATGCTTTCGTCCGCGGCGGTGTCGTTGAAAAAATACAGAGCACCCAGTACCGCGGCATGTAGGGCGAGGATCAGGCCGGCGAGGCCCCGGGCCAACCCCGGGCGCTTCCAGATCAGCACGGCGGTCACCAGGGAAAGCACCCCGGCAATAACGTTGTACGCGACCAGGGCCCTGATCACGGGATAATCCACTTCCCGCAGGCCCAACAGGACCGTTGAGCCGGCCAGGATGGCCAGGATGCCCAGTCCCCCGGCCAGGAGGGTTG
Organism: Robiginitalea marina; assembly: GCF_024006985.1. GTDB lineage: Bacteria > Bacteroidota > Bacteroidia > Flavobacteriales > Flavobacteriaceae > Robiginitalea > Robiginitalea marina. The sequence goes on along the minus strand of NZ_JAMXIB010000006.1, from coordinate 127,237 downwards.
CGATGATTTTAGCAGTTTTCATGGCTTATTTGGAATTAGTGCCCGCCCGGGCGTCCCGGATCCACATCTCCCCCGGCATTCCGATTTTCAGGCTCCCGTCGTTGACGACCCTGACCTTAACCGCGTAAACCAGATTCACGCGTTCATCCCGGGTCTGGATGATCTTTGGGGTGAACTCGGCCGTATCGGAAATCCATGAAATAAGACCCGGAAAGCTTTTTTGCCCTTCCCCATCGTCAATTTTCACGGAAACCTGTTGCCCGACTGCGATGGAAGCCAGCTGGGTTTCACTGATATAGATGCGGAGTTCCATGGTACTCAGGTCGGCAATTTTGTACAACGGCTTGCCAAAGGCCGTAATTTCATGGGGTTCGGTAAATTTGGCAAGCACGGTTCCCGCTATGGGGTTTCTGATGACGCTTTTGTCGATCTGGTCGTCCAGCTGGCGTATTTGCGCCTCGATGCCCTTGACCTCGTTTATAATCGGGGCATTCTGGGTCTCCACACTTCGAATCTGCTGTTTTAATACCTCGAGCTGGCCATTGATGTCGTCCAGTTGTTTCCCAGTGGCGGCGTTTTCGCGGATCAGGTTGGTAATCCGCTGTTGATCGTTTTGGGCCACCTTTAACTTTTCCAGGAGCACTTCCCGCTGGGAGAGTACGTTGCGCGATTTGGAACTCACCGTGTTTTTGATCGCTTCCAGCTGGTCGCGCCGGAGCGACAATTGAAGGGTGTCGATTACCCCCACCACGTCATTCGCGCCCAGCACCTGGCCTTCCTCCGCGTTAAAAAACAGTATTTTTCCGTGGGCTTCCGCCGAAACTGTAATCTCGGTAGCCTCAAAATTCCCGTACCCATCGGCCCTGTCTGCATTGCTGGAACAGGAAAGGGAAGCGGCCAGGGAGAAGAGTAGTAGAACGATGCCTGTGTTTTTCATGGGATTTAAAATAATAGGATAGCTTTAGAACGATTTTGAATAGGATCCCTCAGCGAGCTGGTAGTGGATCTGTTTCTGCAACAACTGCAACTGGCGCAAGGTTTGGTGGTTCCTGGCTTCGTACAGGTTGGTGAATTCCACGATATACGCCGAGGAAGTTATGACGCCATTCTTCAATTGGGACGCCGCGCTGTGCACGATTTTCTCCTGCAGCGCGATGATTTCCCCATCCAGGATGAGGGCTTGTCGAAGTTTGTCGATTTCCGACTGAAGATCGGCCAGTACCATCCGGGTTTGCAGGTCAAAGGTTTCTTTTTCTGCTTCGATGAATTCCTTATTCAGCTGCTGCGATTGTTCTTCTTTTTGGGTTTTGTTCCAGTCAAACAGGTTCCATTGTACCCGCAGCCCGGTGATAAAGAAGGTGTTGAAGGAATTGTCGAGCATATTCAGGCCGGGGTTTCCGTAACCTCCCTGTGCAAACGCGTTTATTTTGGGCAAATTCGACTTCGTGAGCACTTCCGTGGAGCGGTCGATTTTATCCTTTTGCAGCTCGAACAGGGCCAGTTCGGGCCGGCTCAATTCCTGAGCGGGCGTAAAAAAGACCTCCGGACGCTGGAGCGCCACGTCTTCGGGCAAGGCCGTGCCGATCAGGAGCGAAAGCCGGTCCAATACGCCTGTACGGGAAAAATCCAGATCCGAAAACTGCTGCTGGACCTTCAGGAGTTCCACTTCGAGGGCATCTGCAGAAGCCGGAAGCAAGGCGCCGAAGCGCACCCCGGCCCTGACCTCTTCCAGTTGGGATTCGAGTTGCGTTTGCTTGGACTCCAACAATTTTTTCCTTTCCTGTAACAGCAAGGCAGACAGGTAGAGTTCTGTCACCTGGGTTTTAAGCGTATACAGGGTTACCGCGACCTCTTGCTGGTTCACCCGGGTGGCCGCTGCGCTTAGTTTTTTCGATGCACTGATACGTCCGCCGTCATATAGCAACTGGTTCACCTCGAGGGAAGCGCGGTACTGGTCCTTGTTTGGGGGCTCGATGGAAACATTGGGAATGGCCAGGGGCACCCGGGTCACCTCAGACTGATACGTGGCCTGGGCGTTGAGGTCCAGTTTTGGCAGCCGGTCTTTATCGAGCGCCTCGAGATCGAGCGCCAATTGATCTTCGTAAAGGGTCGTATTCCCAGCGAGCGGATATTGCACGGCGACCTGTTCAAAACATTGGTCCAGGGTCAGGGAAGATTGGGCCGCCAGCGGGATGGGGAGCATCAGCAGGAACCCGGCTCCGGCGATACTCCGGAAGGATCGTATTGGTTTTCGTAAGGCCCTCATACTTTGATGTTTTCGATTATCAATTGGGAGATCATAGTTTTTCGTTCCTCCATAAGCCTGTCAAATTCGCCGTCGGGAAGCTCCAACAGCACCGTGAGCATGGATTTTGCAACAAAGGGAAAGGCACAGAGCGACAGCAGGTCGATCAACAAGTGTTTCGGATGGATCCTTTTGATGGTTCCCGCACTGATCTCCCCTTCAATTTGTTTCAGGAACGGCACAGGATTGGGCCTGCCCTGGTGCGAGAGGAACGTGTTGACGAATTCGGGGTTGTTATTCAATTCCTGAATGATGAAACTAGGTAAAAAGGGGTTTTCAATGATGAAATCGATATAGCCCGACACGAATGCCTCAATCTTTTCAAAAAGGGGTTCCTCCGAGGCAAAGATGAGGTTCAGTTGGGGGGCCAGCTTCGCAAAGGCACCCATGAAGACCGCTTCGAACAATTGCTGTTTGCTGCGAAAGTAATAATGCAACATCGCCTTATTGATGTTGGCCTCATCGGCGATTTCCTGCATGCGCGCCCCTGCCATGCCCTTTTTTTGGAAAACGGAAATAGCCGCCTGCAAGATGCGTTTTTCGGTGTCTTTGTCCTTCATTAACCAAATAGATTAACCAAATGGTTAACAAAGATAATGTTTTTATTTTCACCCGGAGGAAAAAGGTTTTGAATTTTCATGCAGGCCATGCCGGTGCCTGGCGAAGCCCCCTCTTTTTAAAAGACAAAAACATCTTTATATGATAATTGTCATATCCACCCGACGCCGACCTTCCTAATTTTGGCTTGTGAAAAACTTCGCCCTCGCCATCTTAGCCCTCTGGATGACCCTCAGGCCCCTTTGGCCGCTGGCGGAGTACGTGATGAATTACGAGTATATCGCCACGGTCTTGTGCGAAAACCGGGAGGTGCCCGAAATGCAGTGCAACGGGAAGTGCTACCTCTCCAAAATGCTGGCCCGCGAACAGGCACAGGATCCCGAAAACCCCTTTGAATCCCCGTTGGCCAAAACCGACCACAGCCCGATCATCGCCGTGGAAATCCCCGGGTATTCCTTTCCCGGGCAGGAGTCCGGGTCGGATCCTTCCAGGCTGTTTTGGGGCGAATCCCAGTTACATACCTTCCTTTTTGTTTTTGAGGTGGTACAGCCCCCGGAAGGGCAGTACCGCACCCCCGGGCCCCTAGCGATCGGGTAAAGAAATCCCCCGGCCCTCTGATTTCCCAAGTTTCAATTTCTCAAAAACAAACCTATGAACCTTCTGTTAAGGAGGGTGTGGGTAGCGTGTGTGCTCCTGTTTCTCGGGGGTGTGCCTGCCCAGGCCCAACAAGAATCCGCCATCAGGCTCCTGGACCGCGAAACCGGGGCCCCTATTACCGACGCTACGTTTAAATACGGGGCCCTGCAAGGGGTGTCCGATTCCGGGGGGGTGATCTACCTCACCTACCAGGAGGGGACGTCCCTGGTTTTGTCGCACCTGAATTACGGGCAATGGGTGCTGGACAGCCCTGAGGTACTCGCCCTGATCGCAGAAAAAGTGCTCTATCGCTCCGAAATCCACGTGGACCTGTACCCGGTGACCGTAATTGCCCTGAGGCCCGAAAAACGGCCGGAGACCGAAATGGAACTCGATTACCGGGAGCGCCTGGCGCACGACGCGACCTCCATCCTGATGCAGGAACCGGCCATCAGCGGCATCCGCAAAGGGGGGAACTACGGCTTCGACCCGGTCTTCCGTGGCTTTAAATACGACCAGCTCAATGTGGTCCTGGGCGGGGCCCAGGGGGCCACGGCCGCCTGCCCCAACCGGATGGATCCGCCCACCAGCCAGATGGCGCCCAATATGGTGGAGCGGATTGAAATCCTCAAGGGCCCCCACGCGCTGCGATATGGCACAGGGTTTGGAGCGACCCTGAATTTTGTGCCTTCCCGGCTCCGGTTCTCCGAAGACCCCGATGTGTATGGCCGCATGTCCAACGGGATCGAAGCCAACGGTTCGGTCTTTCGCAACGAGGGCCAGCTCGGCTTCAGCGGGGAAAACCACGACCTCTCCTTCTTTGGTTCCTGGTCGCAGGGGAATGACTACACCTCGGGGGATGGAACCCAGGTACAGGCCGATTTCAACCGGGGCAGCTTTGGCGGAAATTTCGGGTTCAAATTCTCCGAAGACGACCAGTTGCGCCTGTCGGTCATTTATAACGTGGCCCGGGACGCCGATTTCCCGGCCCTGACCATGGACCTGCGCGAAGACGACACCTGGCTTATGAATGCCCGGTACGACAAGGTATTTAACCGGGAACACCTGACGTCGTGGAACACCACGGTGTTTGCTTCCTTTGTGAACCACCTGATGGACAACCGCCTCAAACCCCTCGACCCGCGGATGCTGAATGCCGAAACCGAGGCCACAACCTATAATTACGGGGGCCGGACCGAAGGGGTCTGGAATTTTAACAACAATACGCTGTACGCCGGGGCCGATTTCCGGGGCGAAGGGGCCGAGGGCACCCGGGTGCGGGAATTTTTAATGGGCCCCAACCAGGGGACGGTGGCCCGGGACAACGCCTGGCAAGACGGGTATATCTCCAAAGGCAGCCTGTTCGCGGAATACCAGCTGGCAGCAAAGGCCTGGCGTTATGTGGTTTCCACCCGGGTGGAACTGAATGTTTCGGGCATCAGCGACCCGGCCCCCGAGTTCCTTGCCGAATACGGGGATGGCAGTCAAACCCAGCTCAACCCCAGCCTGAGCCTGGGGGCCACCCGCACCTTTGGGGGCGGGTCCACCGTTGGGATCTGGCTGGCCAGGGCCCAACGCAGCGCAGGCCTGGCAGAACGGTTTATCAATTATTTCCCCATCGGCCAGGATCCCTATGAGCTGCTTGGCAACCCTAACCTGGATGCCGAGGTAAACTACCAGCTGGACCTCACCTACGCCTGGAAACGCAAGAACACCGAACTCGGGGTGGATGTCTTTATGGGATACCTCGATGAATTTATCTCCTCCGTCATCGACCCGGACCTTACCCCAAGGTTGCCGATGAGCCCGGGCGTGCGCCGGTTTGTGAATATCGACAATGCCTTTAAAACCGGTTTTGAACTCACCTGGACCCAGCGCCTCCTCCCGGAGCTCCAACAGCAGGTGGGGGTAGCCTACACCTATGCCCAGGACCTGGAGCGGGATGAACCCCTGCCGGAAATCGCCCCCATGGATTTGCGGTATACCCTGGCGGGAAGCTTTGTAAAAGGGCGGCTTACCCCGGAACTCGTCTTCCGGCACGTGCTGCGGCAGGGGAGGGTCTCCACGGAATTCGGGGAAACCGAAACCCCGTCTTTTTCCCTGCTCGATATCCGGGCCTCCTATCAGGTATCTGAGAAGGCCCGCTTTACCCTGGGGGTAAACAACCTGTTCGATGAAAATTACTACGAACACCTGAACCGCCCGGTCAGCGGCGGTATCCTCCCGATTTTTGCCCCGGGGCAGAATATCTTTGCGTCTGTGAATTTTACCCTGTAGGGAGTAGCGAAAACGAAGTCAATGTGCATAGCAAACCGGCAATTCCCCAAGCGGGGTTGCCGGTTTTTTTTCACACCGACAACTCCAGCATCCGTTCCAGGGATCGCATTGCTTTTGCCGCGAGCACTTCCGGAACGAGGATTTCAGGGGTTTCGTCCCGAAGGCAGTTTCGGATTTTTTCCAGCGTATTGACCTTCATAAAGGCACATTCGCTGCAGGCACAGGAATTGTCTTCTGCGGTAGGCACCGGGATCAGGCTCGCACTAGGTACTTTTTTCTGCATTTCGTGGAGAATGCCCGCTTCGGTGGCCACGAGGTATTTTTGCCGGGGCTGAGCCCTTACCCGGGCGATCATGCCGGCAGTAGAGCCCACGTAATGTGCAATGGTCAGGATGTGTTCCTCTGATTCCGGGTGGGCCAGTACCCGGGCATCCGGATGGGCTTTCAGCAGTTCCAGCAATTTGTCGATACTGAACGCCTCGTGTACGGTGCAACTTCCGTCCCAAAGCAGCATCTTCCTTCCCGTTTTTCGAATCAGGTACCGCCCCAGATTTTTGTCGGGCGCAAAAATTATCGGCTTTTCCGAAGGGATACTTTGGATGATTTTAAGTGCATTGGAGGAGGTACACACATAATCGCTCATCGCTTTCACCTCAGCAGAACAATTGATGTAGCTCACCACGGTATGCCCCGGATGCGATTCCAGGAATGCACCGAAGGCCTCCGGGGGACAGGATTGGGCCAGGGAACAACCGGCCTGCAGGTCCGGCAGCAGGACTTTACTCCGCGGGTTCAGGATTTTGGCCGTTTCTGCCATAAAGTGCACCCCGGCAAACACGATGATATCTGCCTCCGCCTTCGCGGCTTGTTGGGAAAGCGCCAGGCTGTCTCCGACAAAATCCGCTGCGTCCTGGATCTCCGGACGTTGGTAATAATGGGCCAGGAGGACAGCATTTTTGGTCTTTTTTAAATCCTTGATTTCTGCGGCAAGGTCCTGGTTTGAAGGGTTGTCCTTTATGGTGCTGAATGGCGCAAACAGGGGTAGGGTCATAGCGTTTTTCTTCAGGGTTGATTCAGGCGGCCGCAATACTGATCCTGAACCGTTGTTGATACGTCTTTGGGCCGCGAAGATCTGGGGTTGCCGGACAAATAAAAATGACTTTCGTTATAAACGATAAAATTATCAAAAAATATATTATTATGAAAATGACTTCCATACAGGGTCTGGGGCTGGCGACCCATCCCAGGGCATTCAGCTCCCCGGGTGCCCGTTAAAGGGCGTTCGGGCCACATGCCTCAGGGCAATGGTAAAACGGCAAGTGAAAAGGCAGGGTTTAGGCAGACTGGATTTTATGCAACATCAGGCGTGCGATGATTTCTGCCCGTGTTTTGGCTTCTTCAGCTTTGCGTCCTTCAAATAGGGCATCCACGGTTTCCCTGAATACCCTCAGCCATTCTTCAAACTCCTTTTCGGTAAGGGGGGTGCGTTTGCTCAGGGCCACGTGCTTTTGCATAGGGTTGCCGGAAAAGCTGTGTTCCCCCAGCAAAATGCTGCCCCAAAAATCGTACATCCTCGGCAGGTGCGATTCCCAGTGGACTTTAACCACGTCCTCGAAGATATAATTCAAAACCGGGTTTCGGCGGACCTTGTCGTAAAAGGAATTAACCAGGAATTCGATATCCTTTCGGGTTTCTATATCTGATTTCATGCGTAGTTTTTAATGGTTAGGATAACGCCCCCGTTTTGTTTAATAGCAGCCTGTAACTTGTACGTTACCCTTTCGAATGGCAAAAAACGGCATTTCACTAAGGTGTGGGCCTGGCTTATTGCAAAGTGCTTCTCAATCAACTGATAATACACTTCTTCCGATTTTCCAGCGGACATAAATTCCCCGGGTTAGCTCCAACCCCGTTTGTCCGGTATTTTCCGGGCGACCAGTCTACCCAGGTCGGTATCCCATGCCGGCGATTTTGGTTACCAGACTTTAATGGTGAAATTATCGACGAACATTTCCACCCTGCCTGCCGTGGGATTTGCTGTTGCCCCGACTTGTACCCGTTCGTATGTGGTTGGTTGCTGCAGGTTGAAGTCAATGCCTTCTATGGCAAAAACGTCCCTGAAAACTTGTGGGTTGGGCATATTCATGGCATTTTCATCGATAACCTCCACCCCATCGATCGTTAACCTGTTCTGTCCGGTTTCGTTGTCGGATAAGGTCATTTCCCATTCAACCGTCACCCATTGGTTTCTGGGAAAAACCAAATCGGTTTGTTGCAGGGTAGTACCCGAAATTTTACCCCTTTCGATAGTAAGATAGTCTTTTTCCCCCGAAATCATTAACCGGACCCCGGGGCATTGGTTTTCAGAGCCATAGTTGTCCCCTACATTCGGATCCCAGCACGAACAGCACTCCAAATCAATGAGCAGCAGGTTGGTCAGGGGTTCCCTGCCGCGGATTAAGAAATCGGCCCTGATGGCCACCCTGTCGCCGGATTGTATCGACAGGCCATTCTTCTCAATATCCATTTTTGACAATTGGCTGTCCGATGGGAATGCCACAATTCGCAGGGCATCTTCCCCTTCCGAAAATTCGGTGTTTGTTACCGATATTTCATTGGTGGCATTGGCAGGGTCGGTGTGTTGAAGGGTTGACCACCTGGTGTTATCTGAAGGAAAAAGTTCGTCCATAGCATTGTTTTGGGTTTCGAACCCATCCTCGAAAAGGAATTTTGCCGTCGGCGGTCCGGCCAGACTGTCTTCATCCTTATTACATCCTAAAACCAGTATAAAGGGAAGGATAAAAAGCAGGTATTGAAGTCTTTTCATACCTGATAAACGGTTTTCTCCCCGTTTTGATTGTGTCATGTCGTCCTGTGGAGGAGATGGATATGCGCAGGAATGACTTTTCAAACCCGCTCTGGGCCAATACCCATTTTTGCCAACATTTATTTTTTCGATTCGAGTTGTAGTTGCTCCCGAATATAGGCGTTGAGCTCCGATTGCTTTACCCCAAGGTGCTTCTCAATCGCCTGGTAATACGCTTCATCCGATTTTCCGGCGGACATAAATTCCCTGAGAGAGCTCCAACCCCCTTTGTCCAGTATTTTACGGGCGATCAGCCCGCCCAGGACATAGTGGTAGGACGTTTCGTGATCCAGGTTTGTTAGCCTGAGCATGTGGTTCAGGTCTGTTTCGGGGTGTTCCTGCAAATAGCGGTTTGTGCGTTTCAGGTGCCAATCCAGGGTTTTCCCACGGCTTCCGCCCAGCAGGGTCGCAAGGCCTTCGGAAACCCAGAAGTGTTTGTTTGGGAAGTGTTCGTCTATTTGAACGTGGAAGACTTCGTGGGCATAATATTCCCCCAAACCGCCGCAATACACCTTGTCGTCCGTTGCTTTGCCACCGGGCCTTGCTTCCCCGCCCATGCCGATATAATAATCCAATCCCTTTAGTTCCTGAATTTCGTCATATTCGTCAGCGAGGTAATATTCAAAGGGTTTGGGTTGCACCCCAAAGTCCTTGCAGGTTTGCCGTATAAACCCGTTCAGCTTTTGGGCCTTTTCATAGTCGAACCGGTGGTATGCCGGATAATAAAAATCCACCAGGCCAACCGTGGTACACTCCCAACTTTGCTTGTTTTCGGTCAGGGAATTGTACAGCTTATAGGTTCCGTTTTCCTTTTTGGCAACATAGTTTGCGATGGCTAAAACGTACGGGCTTCCATCTTCCCTGCAATAGGAAAATTGCGCTTTAATCCGGCAAACCCCGTTTTTGAATTTTATGCTCAGCACATGTACGGGAAACCCCATATAGAGTGAGGGCTGGAATTCGCTTTCCAAGAAGTCATAATGCTGGTGCTTCTCCTGTTCTTCCGAATTCCAAAAGGGGTTCTTCCCCTTGTTTTGGGGATTTGAAGCCAGGTAGTTTTCAAAAAGCGCCATCACCGCTTTCGTTTCCGCATGGGTGGAATCCACAAGGTGGTTGTAGGTCACCGTTTGTCCGAAAGCACTCATGCTGAAAAAAAGAAGCGCGATGAATTGACTTTTTTGGCGCAGCCCAAGGGGTGCCAATAGCAGTGTAACGTGCATTGTGTAGGGTATTCCGCTGAATGCCCTAAGATAACACTTCCGCGAAACCCGGGTATCACCGCATTTGTACTATGGGTAATCCACTATCTGTTTCAATGAAAAGCGCTTGTCCGGATTTAGTGAGCCCCCTGGGCCGGGTGAAATGAGCAGGGATTAGAGAAGAAAGCGTTTGCAAAGGAACCGAAGGCCGATGGGCTTCACAAAACACGGGGCATTTACGTTCCAGGCTCAGCTGTCCTGAGATAGGCACGGATCTCATCGGCCAAAACCCCAGATTCGGTTTGATAGGCCAGTAAGGCTGCCTTAAGCCGTGACAACATGATCCTGTACCAGCTGAGTTTATTTCTGAAAATGGGATTGTTCTCGGCATGTTGACCCAGTTTCGAAAAGTCCCTGTCGACCAATGCCAAACTGAGCCACGGTTCGTGTTCTTCCCAGTAGGCAACATTCCGGTGATAGCTCATATTTGCCTAATAGGTTCGCACCCCAATGTCGGTGGAGTGTTTTTTGTAAAAATCGGTAATCCGATTGTTCAGAACCCTGCTTTGTTCATCAACAGCCACTTTGGTTTTAAGCAGTTCAAAGCGCTCTTTGCCAATTTCGAAATCGGCGAAGGAACTGAAGGAATTAAAGAGGGAATCATTGGCAACCCATTGCCCGGGGGTAGGAGGTTCCGTGATAATTCCATGAATCACGCTGATTTTCCATTCAAAATCGGGCAGAATCTGAGCTAATCTCCCATAGTCATTCTCCAGGTCATCAAGGATGGAAACATATACTTTTGCCATTTCCGCTCTCGAAAGGCGGGATTCGTTCCAGTCATTGACCTGCAGGGCGATCAGGATTCCGATGACTACCAGGGCAATCTCCCCTAGCGCATATAAGAGGTATTTGCTGAATCGGTTTTCAGGGAGCAGTTTTTGACGCATTTGGCGGAAGATGCGGAGCATGGGTTGGGGTTGGATACCTCCTCAAAGTACGAAAAAGGAGGTTAGGGTTCTAAAAAATGGCATTTCCATCTTTTCCCTTTGGATGGTGTCTGATGGTTCCCATGCCCTCATCTCATTGGTCGCTTTTGTTGCTGCCCTGCTCACCTTCTTCTCCGGTTTCGGGCTGAGCACCCTGCTTACCCCTGTGTTTGTGCTGTTCTTTCCGCTCGACCTGGCCATTGCCTGCATTATCGATTTTACGCGGCTGTCCGTTTACGCTTCCCGGTTTGGACAGGCGGGGCTCGGGGAAAACCTGCCCCTGGTTACCTCCGCCACCTTATCCGCAATGGCCGGGGCCTACCCGGGCAATAAACTCCTGAAGAAGATCACGTTGCAGTTCCTGCAGCGCCTCGTCGCGGTGCTGCTCGTGCTGATCTCCCTGGCTTTGGGGGCGGGATTAATTTAAGGGCAACCCGTGGTAGGCTGGTCTTGCCCTAGCTTCTCTTTCTTAGGGAGAAGTTGTAATAATTGCAAAGGTCCACCCACCCCCAGGGGTGAATTTCCTGAAGAAATTTGGAGATTTAATACCGGCATATACCAATCCGGCCGCGGGAATAACAAACCAAATAGCCGTCGTATCGATCGTTGCCGCAATAATGGCTGCCATTCCGGCGGTTATTGCCCCGGCATAGATTAAGAAACTGCTGGTAAATACAGAGATTAACAAAGGGTTGCGTTTAATTTCGGCAATATCCGTTAATGCAACTTGCGCGTCATTGATGGTAATGACCTGGTTGTTTTCTACGGAAAAACGACCTGAAATCTTTTGCCCGTCCACGGTCTTGATTTTTATCCTTTTGTGTTCCTTTAGCAGGATTTCCTTTCCAGAGGTACGGTTTGTAATTTTCAGGGCCTGCTCCTGGGCGCAGATCAGGTTCACAAAGAAGACGCTCAAAATCAGCAAGGGCATTGTTTTCATAGACGTTATTTTTTGGGATTACCGGGTGCGCGCCGGGAATTACCCCCTCCGGGGTATCGATGGTTTACTCCGTTCGTTGCCAACCCTGCAGGAACTCCGCGTCCCCTTCGCTAAACGAAAATTCCAAATAATCCCCAGCGGAACTGAGCGAATAGGAATAGGTGACCGGCGTCCGGTTTTCGCGCCGGAGCGCTATGGTTTGGTTTTCGGGGTCGAGGGTAAATACGCCCTCGAAAACCCCGGTTTCATCCGTATAGGAAACCAGGCCCTCCAAATCTTCCGGGTTGCCGTCGGGGCTGAATTCAAAAAATCGGCAACATTTGGGCAGTAAATCGGAGATTCCGTTGATTGTTTCATCGGCCAGTTCCCACCGGCCCATCAGCCCGCTTTCGAATAGGGGGTCTTCAATGAAATCGGCGTCTTCGTCGCATTGGAATGCCATAAGCAAAAAGGCCAGGAGCATCAGGTTTACCTTTTTCATAGTCGCATTTTTAAGGGGGCAGGCATCAGCCCTTTTAAGGGGCAAGGTAATCGATTTGCCATTTTCGGGGGTTAAGGAATGGTGAAGGATAACCTATGACCAACAGAGCTGCGAAATCATGTGGTTCTAACTTTTTTCCTCGGTCTCCCCATCCACCTGATCTGCAAGGATTTCCCGGGCTTTTTGCAAGTCGCCTTTTTTCACTTGTAATTGGATGCCGCCCTTTAGGTGGGAATAAAAGTTCAGCACCTGCGCAGTCATTTCGTCCCTGGTGAAACACTCGATTCCGAAGGACTCCAGCTTGCTTCGGTCCACGAGGAGTTCATGTGGAGACATGTACGATTTCAGGGTGATGAGGTCATTCATGTTTTAAAGGTAACGGTCTGATGTAATGGCAGAGCGGATTTTAACAATAAAACGTCCAATGGCCCTGCCCCCAGAATCATGGTTTCAGGGGTAACCATTAAACATTTACCCAAAGAGATAACCCGCAAAGGCAGAAAGCCCCATTGCAATTGTCCCCCATACCGTAATCCTGAGGATGCCTTTCAACACATTTGAACCCCCGGTTTTTGCAGCCGTTGCTCCTAAAATGATCAGGAAAATGGTGGTAAACCCGTATAGCCAATACTCCATTCCATTTATGGGAGTAAAAAGGACCACGAAAAGCGGTAGTACGCCTCCAACCGTAAATGCAGCCCCTGACGCCAGCGCTGCCTGGATGGGGTTGGCCTTACTGATTTCATTGATTCCCAATTCATCCCGAATGTGCGTCCCCAATGCATCCGCCCGGGTCAGTTCTTTGGCCACCTGCATGGCAGTTTCACTTTTTAGCCCCCTTTTCTCATAGATTTGAGCCAATATGTTTAGCTCTTCTTCGGGCATTTCTGCCAGTTCTTTTTTCTCCCTTTCGATATCTGCTTTTTCAGTATCGGTTTGCGAACTAACCGACACATATTCCCCTGCAGCCATAGACAATGCTCCTGCCACGAGTCCTGCGACCGTTGCCAGAAGAACAGGTTCTCTTGTTAAACTTGCAGCCGCAACCCCAATAGCCAGACTGGATATAGAAATAATGCCATCATTTGCCCCCAAAACCGCAGCCCTTAACCAATTGCTCCGATGGATGTAGTGGCTGTCCAGATAGTTGTCAAGGGTTAATTTTTTATTCATAGCTGTGTTTAGTTTTTAACAGATTGATGGTGTTGATTTATTTCTTCTGTTGTTAATTCAAGAAATTCAGCAGCATTATTATAAAGAATATCACGTTTATCTTTCTCGGTCAACCAGTCAATTGAATATATTGCCTCTATATGTCCTCTTATAAATGTCATATAATCAGAGCCAAATAGAAGCCTATCTCCCAAACCCTCTTTGAAAAGCTTTTTCACAGCGCCCTCCCAGAATATTTTGGGCATAAAGTAGCTAACTGCGGAAATATCACAATAGACATTCGGGTAATCTTTCATGAGCTGGATTGCCTCATCACTGTATATGCCACAAAAATGAAATAAAATGAGTTTAAGATCTGGGTATTTTGCCAGAATTGGCCTAAGTAATTCAGGATTACTATATTCTTTGTTTATGAGATGAGACGTTTTTTTATCCCTCATCCACGGTGGCGGAGGTCCATCTGCGTGTATGCCAATGGGGATTTTAAACTCTTGTGCAATCTTCCAATAAGCATCCAGGCGTTCATCATGTGGATGGATGCCATAATACATATACATGCTTTCGCCCATACTTCGAAAACCAATCGAATCGTAAAGAACAAATAACTCTTCGTAGGTGAGGAATTCATTCACAAATGGTTCGTCAGCCTCATTTAGTTCATTATAGGGAAATGAGACGCCTCCCCAAAATCTATTGTCTTCCTTCATCCAATTCATAACATGTTGTACAGGCCCGCCGGAAAGTCCTATTACAATATTATGCTTGTCAAAGGCATTTTTAAACCAATTCAATTTTGCATGATCCAGTTTTGGGCCAGACTTTAGATCGCTTCCATATACGTCATTGCTATCAAATCCTTTAGACACATGAATGTGCACATCAATCACCGGTTGTCCCATTAAAAATTTATCCATTGCCTGTTGGTCTACTGGCTTTTCATAGATAAACAAGAAATATCCTGTGATTCCTAATACAGCCAATGCCACCAATAGTTTTCCGATAATTTTTAACGATTTCCTCATAATTCATGAAAAATTGAGCATAACGTCCGTGCAGAGCATAATGCACTTTATTCCACTTATAACCCTAAGATAGCAAATCGATTAGGTTCTGGAATCAATCTGTTTTTCTCAGTTGCTTCTGGTTTTGTTTTCAGTGGAAAGGGCAGCTCGGTTTTTGTCAGGAGGGCTTTACCTGTAAAGGTAAGGATGGTTGCCCACCGCCATTGCCGACGGGCAACGTAAACATCTAAGGCGAGGAAAACTTCAAGGCATGCCTTTGCACGCGTTAACCCCTGGCGCAATCGCCAAAGGCAACACGCGGCGCGATACAGGCCGTTGCTCATCTGGTCGGCACGGTCCCGGGCCCGAGGCGGTTTATTTTAGCGGGTTGTCTGAAAAGCCGCTGGCGGACCTGATTTCGGTTTTTTCAAGATGCCCTTTGAGTTGTGCCTCGGTAAACCAGGCGTCGCGGAGTTCCTTGCGCGAAAACAACTCCAACTGGTCGCCGTTGTGGGGGGAACCTTTTTCCGTGGCGTTCCCATAGCTCAACAGTACTTTGGCCCTGACGCTATCGGCGAATTCGATGACCCCGACCCAGGAATCGCCCCCGCCGACATACATATGGGTGTCGTCGGCCCTTCCGGGCCAGGCCACCCTTACGATCCCTACGGAACCGTCGCCGCCGTTTGCGGGCAAATCTTTTCCATTGTAGGAGATGCGGTAATACTCACCCCAGGGGACATCCATCCGGCCGAAACGCTTCTCCAACTCTTCAGCCGCTTCCTCCAGCAAGGTCACCGCCCGCGCCGGATCTGCCAGGCCGTCCGGGGTGGTGTCGGGCGATTCAAAATTCCAGGCAGTGCTGTAATTCGCCTCGCGCCTCACCCCAAACTTGCGGGCCCAGGTGTAAAACAAGACCATGCCTTTGCTGTCTGCGTCGGCTTCCCGGTCCCATTGTTCAAGGACGGCCTTGGCGGCGAGCGCCTTTTCGGACCCGGATTGTTCCACGGCCGCAAACAGGTCGTCCAGGATGCGGTCGGCGAATTCTGAACGGGTGGAAAGCTTATAATCGATCAGCTCATCGTAGGTAACCGAGGCATCTTCGGAGAGCATCCGGGCCGACCGCTGGGGCCTGAAGCCCATGGTTTGGGGCGCCATGTACGGGGGGAAATCCTTCGGGTCCAGGGCCGTGGGAAGGGTACTGGTCCAAGGCGGGTCGTTTGAATTCTGCAACCACCCTGTGGCAGGGTTCCTTAGTTTGGGCAGGTCGGCATACGGGTGTACTTCCGTCCAGATATCCGAAGCACGGCCGCCCGGGATAATGCGGTCCCAATAGTCCCAATCGCCGGTGCTGCGTTTCGGGACCAGGCCGTTGAACAGGTAAAAGATGTTCTTTTCCCGGTCGGCGTACATGACGTTCCAAAAGGGGATTTGCGCCATTTTCAGGGCCGACTCGAATTCTTCGAAGGTTTCGCTGTTGATCATCCGCCACCATTGCAGGAACATATCGGGCCGGTCGAGCCCGACCAGCCGCAAGGCCAGCACTTTGTCGTCGGTGCCGCTGACCACCGGGCCGTGGACCGTACTGCGCAGGGTCAGGGTGGTGTCTGCCACCTGCCCATCATCGCCACGGATGCCCAGGGTAGCCGTCCGAACCTCAAATTCCCTTCGTTCCCCGTCGAGCAAATACCCCCCGTCTTTCACCTCCAGCTCATAGGTATCGGCATTGTCGATGGTATTGTCGGTATGGCTCCAACCCAGGTGGTTGTTAAACCCGATGGCAATCCCCGGGAACCCCACCAGGGTGGCCCCATACATCCGTTTATCCTTCAGGTTCAGCTGCGATTCGAAGAAGAGGAATTCGCGCCACCAGGGCAAATGGGGGTTCTGTACCAGCATGGCATTCCCCGAGGCCGAACGCGAGGGCCCCACAGCATAGGTGTTCGACCCCATATCGGGCCATTGCTGGATACGGCCGAGGTCTTCCCCGCCGATAAACAGGGTAAAGACGATGTACATGCCGTGCATGTTCAGGTCTTTGGTGGTCAGGGGCAAAACCGCTTTGTTCTTCGCATCGATTTGATCGGGATGCGCTTCGGCATAGGCGTTCATCCCATCCACAAAACTTTGGAAGATCGTGCGGGTCTGCGGGTCCTGTTTGGTTTCCCACTGGTCGGCCAGCGCGCTGAAGCCCATGGTATGGATGAGCAGGTCGTTCCCCAGTTTTTCGGCCCCCCAGTATTCCGCGCCCTTTCCCCGGGCACTCCCATAGAGGTCCAGGATCAGGTTGGCGTGGTTGTGCATTTGTGCCCATCCCTGGGCAAAGAACAGTTCTTCTTCGGAGTTGGCCGAAATATGCGGCACCCCCCAGGTATCCCAGGCAATTTGGGACGGGGTGTCCCCGCTGCGGGAACAGGAGGAGGCCATAAGGCTCAGGATGGCAAGGGCTGCGAAAAGGATGGTTTTCATAAGGGTTGGTTTTTCAGGGTCCCGGACGGGGTCTTTAAATGTAGTGAAATTTAGTTTCTGACGGGAACATTCCCCGAAATTAGGGGGTTGCAGCGGGGCCCCTCCGGGGGCGTTCCCCGGAATTTGATCGTTTGATTGGGGTTATCTTTCCTTCCTGCGGTTGGAGCACATCCCGGGGGTGGGTTACAGTTTCTTATACTGCATTTAATTTGGATTTCGCGTACGCTCAAGAATTACATCCATTGCCGTCATTACTTTTTCAAGTTCACTCTGCGATTCCCCATTCATTTTATCGGAGAAGCCGCCCAAAATTTCTTCCAGTATCCGCTTCTTTCTGGCAATAAGGTTGAGGTATTGGTCCAATTGCTTTTGGTCAAAATTTAAAACGGCATCAAACCGTTCTTCCTCATGGTACAGTTTAAAATGTTGTATACTGAAGGGGACCACATAATTTACCGTAAACTCCCGCATTTCTTTTTCCTCTTCCAGATAATCATCAACCAGATCCTGCCAGCCAATTAAAACTTCTCTAAGCGCTACATCCTGAATAAGGTCGATAGCTCCTGTGCTTATTAATGATTTCAGGCTGCTTTGAGAAGGATCATAGGTGTAAGATACCCTGGACCAAAGTGAATGATGCCGAAGGGAGTCAAGCGCAACCGTTTTAAAGGGTTGATGGGAAATCATCCAGATGCAACTGCTTAGCGATTTTTCATGAAACCCTTTTATCCGCAAAAACTGTGCTTTGTTCTCTGTAAATTCAACGTGTATTTGTTCCAGAAAAACCGCTTCCTTTTTTTTGTCCTTTCTGATTTCATTCCAGTTGTTAATTTGAAGCGCAATCAGAATTCCAATCACCACCAGTACAATTTCACCTATGGCGTAGGTTAGGTACCTGCCTGTTTTTCCCGTTTCCATAAGGTCGAATCGTATTTTTCTAAAGAATTTTAGCATGGGGTGGTGGTTGGTCCCGATAGCTATCGGGAATGAAGCGCAACTTATGTTTAAAGTGCATTATGCACTTTATTCCACTTATAGCTCTAAGATAACAAATCGGTTAGGTTCCGGTATCACTCTGCTATCCTCAGTTGGTTTCGGTTCTGTTTTCGGCGGAAAGTGTTATTTAAATCTGTCAGAAGCACTTTGAAAGTGCAAGGAAGTATTACCGCCCACTGCGACTGCTGACTGGTACTTTAAAGATAAAGCCGGGATTCTTTTCATTCCTCTGGTCGGAAAATATCCGGGGTGGGGGGATTGCCTTGCGCGGGGGACGGGATTATTAGAAGTGAATTAAGAGGAAAAAGTGAAAGGTGGGGAAGAGGGCGGAATGGGGCATGCCCGATATTATAAACTGTTTAAAGGATTTTAGGAATAATACGCATTGCCATTATAATAGTTGAGATTAAATATAATATGCCCAAACCATTACCGAGGAGGGCAATCATAAATTTTGCATTCTTCGCTTCTTTCCTACCCTTATAAAGTTGAATCATTCCACGGACAGCTGTGACCATTGCGATTAGCATTGTGATTCCCACAACAATAGTTATTGCCCCGGGCCCTGAAGGGTCCTGAAATAAAAGGTAAAGTAAAAATCCAATAACGAGCAGAACTAAAGTCACAAGTGAATTCTTGTACGATTTTGCGATATAAGATTGCTCCATAGTAATAGTTTATAACGTCATTGGCCGCGGTTAGACGCCTTCAAGCCAGAACCATCCGGGTTGCTTTGTTAGTGTCTAAAATAGCAAATAATACCAGGCTGAATATGGCGATTGGCCATCAGCGTTGTCAGGCAACGTTTTTATTCTCAAACTTTTGAATTTGGTCAAATTCATCCTTTTTCTCGGCCCTTTCCTCTTCGATGTCATAATCATCTTGAAGTCCAAGCCAGAACTTTGCAGAATTCCCAAAATATTTGCTCAGGCGCAGCGCAGTATCTGCTGTGATTCGGCGATTCCCTTTAATTATCTCCGAAATCCTTGTTTGGGGGATCTTCAGGTCTTTTGAAAGCCGGTATGCAGATATTTCCAGAGGCTCCAGAAATTCGAATTGTAGAATTTCACCAGGATGTACGTTTGCTAACTTTTCCATATCGGTCATTTTTAATGATAATCAACAATTTCCACTTCACTTGCGTTTCCTTTATGCCATTTGAAAATAATTCGCCATTGATTGTTTATTCTAATACTGTAAAAGGCCTTAAGGGTTCCGCTAAGTTTTTCAAGTCGGTTTGAAGGTGGAATTCGCAAATCTGCAATATCCCGTGAATTATTCAACATCCTTAATTTCCTTCTTCCAAGGTTCTGTATGGCAATGGGCATTTTTTTGACTCGGAAACCATTCCAAATTTGTTCGGTTTGTTTCGAGCCAAAAGAAACGATCATAATTACGCGTTACGTTACCAACGTCAAAGGTAGGTAAATATTTTAAAGCTGAGAAGGATTACGGGAAATGTTGGCTAACGGTCCTGGGTATGAGTAGTTGCGTGGGTTAGCGCTTAACTTTGCAAGTACATACGATACTGAAAGTCCGCCTCCCGATACCTACCGGGATTCAGAAGTAAGCGAGAACGGCGCCATTACGTATAGCCATTATTGTGCTTTCGTTATTTTTTTAATTCGG
Source organism: Robiginitalea marina (assembly GCF_024006985.1). GTDB lineage: Bacteria > Bacteroidota > Bacteroidia > Flavobacteriales > Flavobacteriaceae > Robiginitalea > Robiginitalea marina. The sequence continues at coordinate 107,718 of NZ_JAMXIB010000006.1, read as the reverse complement.
ATTTAATCAAGTCTAAAATTTCCAGGATTCTCAGACGTAAGGCCTCAGATTGGAGATTTGCAGCTTTATTCAAAGTAATAGCGCTCCCAACTATACCTTCCAGCTTCCTACTGCTTAATATTTCATTCAAGGGAGCACCCAGCTTTGAGGTTCCAACTTCAATCTTATAGGACTCCTGGTTATGATCTAATAGCCAAAGATGTTGAGAATCGTTCATAAAACTATTAGAGACATCTCTGCCCAAGCCTAGTTCTGACAGAATTAAATCAAATTCACCATTTACAGAATTACTCCAGGTCGTTTCAATTTCGCGGACCCCTACAACATCTGACGACCAATTGGATAGTAAGCGTTTTAATTTGTGGTTTCGAATTAGAATTAAATTACCTGAACTTGTTAAGTCATTCTCTATTGGGTCGTAAGTTGGGTCATGGAAAGCATTCGCAAGTTCTTTAACAAGACTGTCACGAATAACTCCAGCGGGTTGGTCAAAAGCCTTTAATAGTTGCATTGCCGAATAAATTATCCTGTCCCGGGTGGTCATTTTTTCTTCCAGTTGGATAAGATTGGCCTGGTAATCTTCCTGTAGTTGTTTGAGGATAACCTGTTCTCTTATTCGGTCCTTTCTTCGTTCGTTCCAATTATTTACTTGTAGGGCAAGGAGAATACCTATCATCACTAGAATAATTTCACCAATGGCATATTTTAAGTACTTCCCTGTTTTGCTTTTCTCCATAAGGTCGTATCGGATTTTTCTAAAATATTTTATCATTGGTTAGTGGTTGATCCCGATCCCGATAGCTATCGGGATCGGGAATGAAGCACAACGGTTTGGGTATGGTGGGTGTCCCGAAGGGCATGCACTATACGCGTTGTTGTGAGCAGTAATTATTTAGATTTTAATTCCTTTATTCTTTCTTCCGATAAATTCAAAAACTCTGCAGCATTATTGAAGAAAATATCTTCCTTTTGCTCTATTGTCAGAAACTCAGCAGAATTTACTGCATCCACAGCAATGTCAATTGTCTCTGGCCAAACCATTTGGTCAGTTCCAAACATTATTCTATTGCCAAATCCAGAATCAATTAATCCTTTGAGGAAATTGTGAAGTTCTTTTGTTGGTAATATCCAATCTATTGCAGCAATGTCCAGATACAATTGTGGATGAGCATATAACATAGCTTTCATATCCTCTAAATAAGGCCAGCCACCATGCATTACAAATACTTTTAGTTTAGGATGACTCACAAGTATTTCTTCCAATTGTATCGGATTTGCATTTCTCACTCTGACTCTATCCATACCCATATGATAAATTCCTCCAGGTGGTCCACCAGGCATAATATGGAATCCCACAGGAAGATTTAGTTCCTCCGCCAAATCAAAAAACGGTTTCTGACTTTCATCATCCGCTGTTATTCCGCCATAAAACGGGTTCAGTTCACCTATCGCAGAAAGAGTTCCATTTTCAGCCATATTCCTTAAACTGTCCAAAGGCATATTTCTACCACTAATAAGAATTTTGTCAGGTGCCTCCTCAAACCATAGTTGTCCATCTGAAGTTAAAGCGAGAACTATATTATTCTTTTCAAATTTCTTAAAGGATTCTACTCTTTGTTCTTCAGGGGTCTGAACTCCTTTGTAAGTCTCATTTTTTAATGGATTAGGATGATTCATTCCGAACATCATTCCACCAATTTCCTCATTGTAGGCGTGAATGTGCATATCAATGATTGGTCCTTTGTAAAGCTCATTTACTTTTTCATTACCAGTCTTTAATTGTTGGTCTTCATTTTTACAACTATAGATAATAAACATTAAAATAAATAGTGTTATGATTCTAGTTTTCATATGGTTGGTTTTATTGCTCACAACGGATGTGTATAGTGCATTATGCACTTTATTCCACTTATAGCTCTAAGATAACAAATCAGTTAGGTTCTGGTATCACTCTGCTATCCTCAGTTGGTTTCGGTTCTGTTTTCGGCGGAAAGTGTTATTTAAATCTGTCAGAAGCACTTTGAAAGTGCCAGGGAGTATTACCGCCCACTGCGACTGCTGACTGGTAGTTTAAAGATAAAGCCGGGATTCTTTTTTTTCCTCTGGTTGGAAAATATCGGGGGTGGGGGGAAGGCTTTGCGCGGGGGGCGGGATTGATTAGAAGTGAATTTAGAGGAAAAAGTTAAAGGTGGGGAAGAGGGCGGAATAGGTAGCTCAGTTTTTTGTCAGCCTTTCGTTAATCATCTAATTCATCTTTAATGAGTCGAAGAACTCTCTGGTTCCTTTCAACCGCTGAATACGTAATAAGCAGCCTCGAACTTTGCTGCGCCATAAGGCCAGCCGTTACTATAATTCATTGTTAGGATCGGAATTGCTTTCCATGGATTAAATCAGCTTACCCATATCAGGATTGCCCCAATCCATTTCCAGCTGCTATCTTCCATTAGGGCATAAATATTTATTTGTCCCCCGCCGCATTCAATGCCACAGAAATTTTCAACATACATCAATGCTGCCTTTTTATCCTTTGAAAATAGTGGCCAGGAAATCTTGTATGTTTGAAACTCGGGAAAACGTTGCGGTTGTTCAGACCTGTTATCATGTATAAGCAAATATTTCCTGTCAATTGAAAGGTGCTTTTCATTCAGTCTTTTTCGGTTTCTGGACTCCTCAACCTGACTTTCCATAAAACCGAGGTCAACCCGATTAAATATTGTGGTGTCAGCGCTAAAGCTCCTGGTCAGAATATTTTGTTTAAGAAAATCAAGATTGAGCAGATCACCGGCTTTAAAGTGCCTGTTGTTGTAGGGAATCAAATCTAAATCCAGCTTATAATCTTCTTCTTTCTCTTCAAATATCTGTGATATAAGCCCATAAACGTTATCCTCTGATACCATCTGGCCAGGTGCGAAAACAGGAAAAAGAATGAAAAGCAGTAACGAGATCTTCATGGCTTTTGCTGCTACCGCCCTGGATACCGGGTGTTTCCAGCGGTTTATTTCAGATCAATTTAGGAAATTTCTTCGGGGTGTGTGATAGACCCGAATGGGGTATGCGCGTTGTTGTGGTTAGTATTGAATTAATAGAGCACTTCATCTGAATCTTTCATGAATACATCAAGTACCACAGAATCTTTAGGCAATATTTTAAAGTTGTTTATGACTATAGTTTTTTTGCCAATAAAGCTTATTTTGATATCTAGCTTTGAATTACTAGTCGGTCTAATTACTGTTTCTTTAATGCTATCATTTTCCACTTTTGGTTCAAAAACGATATCGTTTACAATTACATAAGCAGGTATTGCACTTCTTTTGTTTCTAAAGTCGAAATCATAACACTTTACGACTAAAGATGGAAAACCATATTTATTTCTAGCTTGATATGTTTTTACTGAGATATCTGAGGTAAGACCTCTTGGTGACTTACACGAAATGAACAACAATAAAAAGATTAGTGATTGATATTTCATGACTAATAAAAAGCGGTAAATTATATTAACCACAACGGTCTCGGCTATGCGTAGTGCGGGATTTCATGGCACTTCACTTTCCGGTTACCAATATGTTTGTTAATGTTCTCTAAATATAAAGTTAGCACTAAACCCCGGCTTAAGTATAGCTATTGTTAGCGATTAATTATACCCCTACTTATGAACTCTTTTAGGTATGCTGTTTTTTCAAAACAGTCCATAGCAAAACTGACATTACCATCGTCAGCAGTGCAAACAGTTGCTCTGTAGCTGATTTTGCTAGCACATTTCCAACCGTATTTAGGATAAACAGCACCAGAAATGCCCAAAGAGAGAAGTTTACAACTTTTGAAGTAAGAAGCGGTCGTATAAATGATCCTTTTATCATTAGAACTACTGTCAAATAAATGGAGACTATTATCGAAATGCACTCAAGCATATACATTTCACTATCACTACCTAATCTTCCTCCCCATATTATGTCTTGTGGTATGATCTTTAGGAGTACACTTATGTGAAATAGGGTAAGAGGAATTAAGATCGAAAGTAGAAATCGAATAGCTAATTTTGGCTTCAAAATATGCTTGTAACTCATTTTTTATTATTAACGCCTGATCATAGATATTGCTTCATACCCTCATAACTAGCTGTTATTCCCATCTTTTCATTAAGGCGCACTCTTTATTTTTTTCTTTTGATTCAAACTTTAATTACATTTTTTTAAAAATCTCAGTAGAATTGACCCAGTATACTTTGCCTTTCATAACACCTGTCCATCCGCTATTTGATGGATAGCTATATCTTTTGGAAAAGAAAAAATATTTATTGTCGGGTGACATATAAGGACAATAATAAACCCAGTTTTCATCTATAGTTTCACCAAGGTCAAAAACAGTAGGTCTCTGCCACTTGCCATTTTTTTTGAATGAAACTGCAAAGCCCCTTTCATCAGTATAGGTATTAGCAGTGATAAGGAAACTTTCATCTGGTGAAACATAAGTACCTCTTTCTCCTTTTTCAGAATTTACTTCTGCGCCAATATTTACTGGTGTATCAAACTTTCCATTTCCTAAGTATTGCGCACGATAAATATCTCTTCCTCCTAAACCACCAGGTCTATCAGATGTAAAGTATAAACTACCGTCTGAAACCACAACAGGGTATGATTCTGCATATTCCGGAGTTGATATAGGCTGTCCAACCTTAGTAGCTAATTGCCATTTCCCATCAACTTTTTGACTTTTATAAATATCAGGTTTAGATTTTTTCAACCGGTCCTCTGGACTTATCCCCAGAAAATACATTGTATTTCCATCTTGGCTGATGGAAGGATCAATGGCAACTGACTCTTTCTCGTGATCAGCAAACATTTGTAAAGGTTTTGGTGAACTCCAATGACCATCAATGAACTCAGAATGATGGATAACAAATTTCTTATTGATGATTCTTGTGAAAAATACTTCTGTAAAAGAAGTGTTAAACACTGTATTTATTTCAATACTGTCGGTGTTAACAATTGATGATGCAAATACTTTGGGAGTAGATGTAGGAGGTGCTTGATCTAAATACGATTGATTAGAATTAGTTTGCGTACAGCCAAGCAACATTAAATGAAGTCCAATTACGAGCAATAGGAAATGTTTTTTATTCATTTGGTGTTTATGTTGGTTCTGAGGGATTACTACAGGTTAAAAAGTAAGTATTGTTAATTTGAGCATACCATTCACATGCTCTATAAATGCATTTTCATTCCTTCGTGTGTGGCCTTAAATCCAAGAGATTCATAAAAACGTATGGCATCAGGTCGCTTTTTGTCTGTTGTTAGCTGTAGCACATGGACACCATTTTCTTTGGCTCTGAAAATAGCCCATTTCAAGATCTTAGTACCCAGCCCAGTTCCTCTATAATTTTTATGGATACGTACTGCCTCCATCTGGGCTCGAATTCCGCCCTGATAAGTCAGATACTGTATGAATGAAAGCTGCATGGCACCAATGATCTCACCCTGCTCGTTCTCAACCACTATGAGTTTCTGATTGGAATCCCTATCAATCTTATGGAAAGCCTCAATGTAGGAAGAGGGTAGTGGTAGCTAGTAATCTTCCCGGATGCTTCCGAGCTTGTCATCAGCTAGCATTGCTATAATTAGTGGTACATCAATCTCTTTTGCTTTTCTGATCATCATTTGAGCTCTATTATTGAAGTCAGTTTTATAAATAATACTATTTCGATGTGGATAAATCCCGTAGCCCAAAGAGCATAGTGCATGTGCCGTATTTTAGGTGGTTATTCTTTTTTGTAGACACCCCTATAATCGCCTTGCTCAAAAATCAATTGGTTTCCATCATCCGAAAAAGTAAACGAGATTGATTCTGCATAAAGTTGTTCTAAAACAAACCTATTATTGCCCCTATAAACTAATGGTGCTTTGAATTCATTTTTTATGAAATTGACTAAAACATTGTTGTCTTGAATGAAAACACATTGATCTTCAGGGTCATTTTCAGAAATATAAACTCCTACAAACTGTGCAACTTCTTCTTCAGAAATGGTGACTTCCTGTTTTCCCAAATAGGCTTTCAAGATTTCAGAATATACTTCCTCAATAGGCATGGATGATGCATTTGAGCTTATAGTTAAGGCTACATCAAGATCCATAAAGTAAATGCTATTGGCTGTAAAACCATCGATATTTCCACCATGCCCATACCCAGACTGATCATGAATATTATATCTGAAAATACCCATGCCATGATTGCGAATAATAGTGGTCATTTTCTCTATCGATGCTGAAGAAATTAATTGACCCTTCATCAAGCCTCTAAAAAAGATGTTTAGATCTGATGGAGTTGAAAGTAGTGAGCCACTACCCTTAGCGATGGATAAATGAGTTTCAGGGAATAATTTCCATTCTCCATTTTCTGAAGTGTATGAGAAGCTTTCGTTATGATCTGAATGAGTGGTTTTACCCACATAGGTATCTTGAAGCCCAAGCGGTTTGATGATGTTTTTTTCTAATAAGTTTTCGTAGCGATCGTCATAAACGAGCTCAAGCAGTTGTGCAAGTAAAAAGTAATTGGAGTTACTGTACTCGGTATTTTCACCTGGCTCAAAATTTCTATCAAGACTGATAATCACATTCATTAAATCTTTTGAAGATTGATTTTGAGTGCGATTATCCCAAAAATACTGGTCTTTGGTATAGCTCATAATTCCACTTTGATGGTGCAATAAGTGAGCTATAGTGATTTTGTCTCCATCTAATAATGTCGGAAAGAAACTATCAATTGTTTGATCAAGTTGAATTTTGCCATCTTCAATTGCTTTAAAGACAAGGACAGCAGTAAAGACTTTTGTAATAGAGGCAATTCTGTATTTTGTGTTTTTATTCGCTTTTATCTCACTTTCAAGGTCGCTGTAACCTATCGCATTGGAATATACAACTTCACCATTCTCTGAGAGAGACACACTTCCCATGAATACTTTATCCTTTGCAAGATTCGTCAAAAAACTGTCTATTTCAACCGCGTAGTTATTTCTTGATTGCGTTTCTGTTTTCTGTGGCTTGTCGTTTTCTTTACAAGAAAACACCAGAGCAAGTGTTACCAGAATTAATATTTTGTTATTCATTTTTTTGAATTGTTTTTACTTTGAAACTCTAATTGTGCTTTTATAGGCTGGAATTCTATCCAATAAATATTTCCCTTGTTTTCATCACCTCTATGGAAAAACAGGTACTTCTGATCGGGAGAAACACTCGGGCACATTTCAGTTAGAGGGGTATTTACTTGAGGTCCCATATTCAATGCTTTCGTCCAGTGACCCTTTCGGTTGAAACTGATGTATAAGTCACTGCCACCTTGACCTGAGTCACGTTTTGCATCGTAGATGAGGTAGCTTTCATCAGGTGCTATATAAGAATGGGCTATATATTTGCCCTCAAAGTTGATGGCACTTCCCATTCTTTCAATTGGCTGATACTTTCCTTCTTGATTGATAGACTGATAGATTACCCAGTCTTCAGGTTTGTCGCCTTTTTCTCCGGTAGTGAAGAAGAGATTTCCCTTTTCTGAAGAAGTTAAGTACATAATTACTGACTTATCAATGAATGGGCTTTCTAATGGAACCGGATTACTCCATCCGTTTAGACTTCTCACACTATACCATTGGTGCAGTCCATTAGATGTAGAGGAATCTGGCAGAGGTCGGGTACTTCCAAAAAAGAGTCGCGTTCCCTGAGGGTTGATTTGTGGCTCAAAGTCCCATCCAGATTTAGCCTTAAAAAACACAGGTTCCGGATCTGTCCAATGACCTTCCACCAGTTGCATCGTCATAATCTCATTGTTCGAGTCAGGCTGCCTCCTGGTCCAAAATACTTCGTCCATTGCCGGTGTGAAAGTGATCGCAAACTCAAAGGCATCTGTTGAGATTTTTCCTTCACCAAAAACTACTGCCTCATCATAGGCAGGTGACTGACTAAGCGAAATCAATCTCGACTTTTTTGTAATATGATTGGAACACCAAATAACAATCAATCCGACTGCTAAGAATATAGTGGTTCGAGTAAACAGGCTCGTATTTTTAAGCAGGTTTGTAGATCTCATTTTATTTCAAAAATCAAGTATATTAGGCTGCTATAAGAACCTATTTGAGGTTGTGTACTTTTATGCGGAATGGTTTTAAACCCAGATAAAACAGCATCCCCAGCAAGGTTCCACAATATTGAATGGTTTGATATTCATTTACTTGGCAAACATCATTTAGATTCAATTCCTGTTTCAACTAACTGCTGAGCACTATAAGTGCTACACTGAATTAGCCAAGGAGCTTGGTGATAGCAGAGCATTGGTGACTATGATTTTAGGTGGAGTTATTTTTTTGTGAATTATTTTATTCATGTTAATAACCAGCCAATTCAAAAATCTCAGTCGGACTTAACTCACTCAAGGCCAATATACTTTTGCTTGATTTCTCCATTGCTTTTCTGATTATATAATTGCCTGTTCTATAGCCAATGTAGCTTCTACCATCAGGGTGTATTCCCGATACCCATGTCATATAATCGGCTTCTTTTGGCAGTTGTAGGATTTCATCTACCCAAGCATCGGTAACATCGGCTTTAGAGTTCACCACTTCTGACTCTCCTGTATATTCTTCAGCAAAAACTACCGCCAATCCTTCATTTATTGCTGCGATATCTATACCCTGTTCAAATTCATTTTGCTCAATAGACCAGCCTCGTTGAACATGATGTAATTCGTGCCATAGCAAGCTCTTTAAACCATCTTGCCCTGCTTTAACTACCCCTCCAGGATATTGACTTGAAAGATCAACTTGAATTAACGCGTTCATCTTATGCCTTAAAGTCATCCCCGAGACACCTTTGACTATATCCAGATTGTGATCTACTATATTAACTTTATACATAATGGTATCTGGAAGCTTTGTTAATACCATACTCACCTGATTTGTATGTTGAGTTAGTGCTTTTTCTATCACACTTTTCTCTTCTAGTGTTAGTGTTGTATCTGAGGTATATGTAAAAAGAACCGTTTTAACCTCGGGTAATTTTTCTGAGCTATTTGGGTTTAATTGAACATCTATTCCAATAACTAAAAATGAAAGAATAATTGATGTTATAGCCGTGAATGTGTTCATTAAGTGCCTTAGATTCATGATATTGAGTTTATGCGTGTAGTTTTTAGTTCGAATTAAAATTGTACATTTTAAGTAATTCACCGCTAGCACTCAACTCTTGATAATCGGATAATTGAGTAGTTGAAATGACTAAATACTCTACTTTTCGATCGACATTCTGGAAGACCCTAAAAAGATCAGGCCAACGATTAAGATCATTGCGTCTCTATAGAGTCGGCCTGTTTCTTTAATACATTCCATCGATTTATTACCCCAATTAGCTATGACTATGTCCGTGTGTAGTTGATGTTAGATGCTTTCTGATACGGCTTGATTCCAAACACCGGTATCTACGGTCTTTTGAACATATTCTTCAAAAGAAGTGGCTCTGCGGCCTAGCACTCTTTCGACATCATTAGACACTGCCTGATTGTCAGGGTTTCCAAGCACCTCTTTAAATAGGTAGCCAAAGAGCCATACATAAGAATCCGGAAGGCCTGCAGCTTTCATTCCTGCTTTGAACTCTTCGATAGAGATAGGGATGTATTGGATGTTTCTTCCAATGGCTTGCTCCATTATTTTTACTATCTGGCCAAAGGTTAGTTTTTTGGGGCCGGTCACGGTGATGGTTTCACCATTGTAGGAATCGTCTACCAGCACCTTCGTCACTACTTCAGCGATATCGTCTGCATCTACAAAAGGAATCTCTGCCTCTGGCATAGGTAGCGCTACTTGTCCCGCCAAGACGAAATCAAGAAAAGCTCCTTCGCTAAAATTCTGGTTAAACCATGATGCCCTTACCAGAGTATAGTTAAGCCCCGAATTCGCCACGATTTCTTCACAGGCTTCTGCTACCGTTTCTCCCTTTCCAGATAGCAGCACAACTTTTTCTACACCTTCTTTCAAAGCTGCCTCGGTTAATGCTGTGATGGCTTCTTTGGCGCCAGGAACTGCGAGATCAGGATAATAAACGATGTAGGCGCGATCCATTCCTTTAAGGGCAGGCGCAAAAGTGGAGTAGTCTTCCCAATCAAATGCAGGAGTGCCTTTCCTTGACCCTACGGTTACATGGTGGCCTAATTCAGAGAGGCCTTTTACTACTCGGTGACCAGTCTTACCGGTTCCTCCGATTACTAAGATATTGTCTTTCATTTTTATTATTTTGAGTTTAAATCTTTGCTCAAAGCTGCTTCTCTAATTCATGCAGCTTTTTGAGTTTGCTTTTTTTGATGGTGTTCTTAATAAGTCCTATGAACCAAGGGACACCATAGCCATTCTTTGCGAGGTGCTGCCCTCCAAATTGGTAAATTGCGTGGTTGCCTTTGATACCGTGTCCGTCTAGCAATCGGTTGTAAAAATTGAATAGACAGCCGACTAGAATGGCTTCATGCAACGCATCTTCTGACCAGCCTGCTGCTATTACTTTTTCCACATCGGCTTTGGTGAGTTTGCTTGCGGTCAGGGTTAATTTTTTCAGGTAATGAAAGACCGGCTTTAGGGATTCGTTAATAGGTGCTGAATCGACATCTTCAATCAGCTGTTCTATTACCTGAGGACTGATACCGAATTGCTCAGCTACGGCTTTATGAGAGCCATGGCAAAATGCACAAGCATTGAGCCCTGAAACATAAGCAGCCATTATTTCGCGCTCTGCTTCGGTAAAAGAGGATTTACCTCTCATGATTTCCTGTGACGCTTTATCCATAGGGCCGAGCCTTGGACGATCATTGAAGGTGATATCTGTTATATCGGAGTTTTCGTTGAGATAACTAAAAAAGGCCATTTGATTTGTGATTTAAGGATTAGATTCTTCTACATGAACAAAGAGCGCTACTACCGACAGAAGGAATGAGACTACTGCAAATACTGTCCGAATTAGATGAAGCTTGTTCCAGTTGGTTTCGTAGAACTGTCTGAATTGCGCTATCTGTGAGTCGTTCATTTCTGCAATTTTGAGAACATCTAATTGATCATTGAGGGGTACATTGCCAAGCCCTGTCACTAGTATCGTTCCTGCCATATAGGTTATAGCAGAGGAGAGCATAAGTCCGAACACGACTTTGTTAGAATGAAACTCATAAATACTGGCAATGCTTAGCAAAATCACACTACCAAAGAATACAGTAAAGAATGCTGGGTTGAGAATTGCCCTGTTGATAGACTGCATAGTTTCTAGGTAGGGTTGATTCCCTATTAGCTTAGTTCCGGGAATTACCGAAACCGACCAGGCGAATAACAAGCCTGCTGAAAGGCCAGTAAGGATTACTGCTCCCAACAAGACGATTGCTTTTAGTGAAATTTCCATATTTATAGTATGTTTTCAGTGAACAGCCATTTTTTCAGCTTGATGAATTCTTCATTGGTCAATTGGATCTCGTTTCCTTTAGGCATTCTCCGTTCGACAAAGACCATCTGATAGATTTTTTTTGCCCTTCTGGATATGTTCTTTTCATTGAAGACCATGAAAGGGTTCTGTTTGCGATGGCAGACATTACATTTCGTATCCAGAATCTTAAATGCTTCTTTTTTTAGCTTTTCGTCCTTATAAGGTAGCTCGCCATGATTCTCATGGATATCTGTTTGGGTATTAAAAGCGCTAATCACAATCAGCCCTGCTGTTATTACTCCAAGCCATGATGTTTTAATGAGTCTTGCTTTCATTTTATTCGTAATTGATTACGAGTGCAAAATTGAAAGTAAGGGAGGGGGTATGCTTGACATTTTGAGCCAAAGCTTTGATACTTTACGCCAAAATGGAGGTGTGAATTAGTTTTTCCGAAATTCGACAGGGGAAATGCCCTTCCATCGCTTGAATGCACGGTTAAAAGCACTTTGCTCTGAAAAACCAGTTTCGAATGCAATTTCAGCTATACTTCTCGATGATTTTTTCAGCAGATTTGTAGCAACGCTTTCCTGAATCTTTTTGATTAAATCGCGGTAAGAGACTCCAGCTGCAGTTAATCTTCGTGTCAACGTACGATTACTCATGCCCATATGTTCGGCAATGTGATGAATGCTAGGGATGCCGCTAGGGAGTGCTTCTGTTATCAGCTTCTCTACATCAAAAACCAGTTTATTACCCGCAACCTCAAGTTTATTGGTTTCTTCTTCGACTCGCTCAACGAGAAAACGATTGATACTTGCATCTGCTTTAGCTGTACGGGTTTCCAGGTCAGAAGTCTTGTAAGTAATTGCGTAATGCTGTTGATTAAACAGTATTGTGCATTGGAATGCTTCTTCATAAGTGCTGAGATCGCTGGGAGGGTTATGCTTAAAAGAAACCTCAATGGGCGAAATATTCGTTTCTGTCATGTCTCTTAATACAACCACAGCAGCAGAAAGGGTAGCTTCATTAGAAAGCTCTAAACCTCTTCGATGTGGCTCGCGTAGTAAGTAAATAGTTGAAATATTTGATTTTTTATCAACTTTAAAAACGTAAGTATTGGAGAGTAATTTGAAATAACGCTCACTTCTATCGAAAATCTCACCTGCCCAGGAACAGGTCCGCCATGAGAGCCCCAGAACACCATAATCTTCAATTTTCATTTGTTGGCCTACTCTAACCGAGAAACCAGGCCCCAGCCTTTCATCGATCATCTCATGGAGTTTAAAAAACTCATCAGCTGGTACAGCTTGAATGTTGTCAATATCAGACATCGGTGTTGGAAGTTCAATGAAATCATTTCTGGTCATGCCTTCAGCGATAGCATGATTAATCACTTTACGATATAGATTGATTGAAATGTATTTCACCTTTTTAGTTACTATGCAAAATATCTAATGAAGTTGACTTTGTCATTATCGCTAACTTATGTTTAAAGTGCATTATGCACTTTATTCCACTTATAGCTCTAAGATAACAAATCGGTTAGGTTCTGGTATCACTCAGCTATACTCAGTTGGTTTCAGTTCTGTTTTCGGCGGAAAGTGTTATTTAATTCTGTCAGAAGCACTATGAAAGTGCAAGGAAGTATTACTGCCCACTGCGACTGCTGACTGGTACTTTAGAGATAAAGCGGGGATTCTTTTTCTGCCTGTAGTCGGAAGGAAGTCCGGCAAACAGGCACAGTTGCCTACTTGCGCTTTGCAATTAGGTTAATACGCATTCAAAAGTTCCAATAACCCTGAATTGGGCTATTTGATCCTCCCTGATAACAATGTCCTGGTAATCACTATGCGTGGAAAGGGGTTTTAAAATTATGGACTCATGCTCCCATCCATCTTCACTTACGGATTTCTTACTTTGATATTCTTTAACCGTATAGCATGAGCCAAATTCAGAATCCTGCAAGTCGGTATATTCAACTAGCACTATCTGACCGCCCCGGGCACCTCCCTGATACCTTTTAAAGACGGCATACGAACCATTGGGGATTACTTTGTTCATCGATTCCCCGATAATCCTGCAAGCAAAATGGTCCTGAGTTACCCGCAGGAATTTTGGGGGTTTTACCCAATCCAGTTCGCTTACCTTTTGGTTTTCGCCAAATTCTCCTGCAGCTGCGTCAAGGTGGTAAACCGGGATGGCATTTTCATAGGGGATTACTTCCTCTAATTGAAGAAACTGGACCTGTGGGATTTCCGGCTCAGACCTGTGCAATGGGATGTAATTAGCCAGGTAATCCCTGAGATCGGGGTCGCAAGCGTACAAATAGGTTCCTTTGATGCCCCTTAGCATCATGGTTTTGTAGATGTTTACGATGTATTCCTTTAACTGTTCGGCTGAATCCGTTTGTCTTCCCGTCGAATCCTTGTAGTGTTCTTTTTTGATGACTATCCTGTGACTTTCTTTATCATAAGAAATCTCATGCCCGAAAATTATTCCGGCATAATTCAAATCATATCCCTGGGTCGTATGGATGCAGCCTACCTCATTGACGGCATTGGCTGAGTTGATCCAGTCCTCAGTGACCGCATTCCACTTTAGTTCCGTATCACCAATTTTGATGTCCTTTACATGTTCCTGCCCTTCCTTATTCGAAAGCCAATCCCATGAAAACCCGGCCACAGTGCGCGATAGCCCACACTCCTTATCGCGTTGTTTTATTTCGGACACCAGTTGGCCCACCGAATCGAACAGTACGAATTCATATGCCTTTGAGTTGAATGTGCCTGTAGTTTCCGGCAGCTTACATTGCATTAATTTATCAATGAAGTCGACATAATCATTCCCTCCCAGGACCCTGAATTGCGACCTGAGCTTTTCGACGATGGTTTTTGGATTGGCCTTTAATTTTTTAAACTCCCCCTTATCGACATCAGAGGGCTTGATGGACTGATTCTCATCGTAGAAAAGGATGGTCTTTCCGGACTGCAAGGTGACCCATTCAAGCTCATTGGCTTCATTCGGGTCCAGCCCCAGGCGAATGGCTGCTTTATTGAACGCGCCAATGTACGCACCGATACTCTTTCTCCTTCTCAGCCGATGTGCTTCATCAACGATGAGGATGTCGAATTTTTCACGACTAACCGCAGCGGGCCCTATCACCATGCTGGCCTTTAGGCCTTTAATGTTTTTGAAGACTTGCTTCATGGTCGCCCTGAAGGAAGACATGGGCACCACAAACCCCATTTTTAGTTTGGGGTATTTGATTTTGATCTGTTCTACAAGCTCCAGGAACTCCAGTTCCTGGTCGCCGAAATCGCCATAATTGAAGTCTTCGCTGTCCGTTGCAAGCAATTTGAACAGGAAAATGGCCAGAATGGTCTTGCCGGTCCCTGCGCCGCCCTCCATAAGCACTGTCTTGCACTGCTCATTCAAAATGCCTTTTAACATCACCTGCAAAGCGGTGACCTGCTCATAGCGCAAACTCTTATACGGAGAATATTTAAACAGGTCTGAATTGTCGATATGCTCCAACGAATGCCTTGCCAAACCTTCTGTGCGGAGTTCATCCCAGATGGATTTGAAGAGGTGCCAGTAAACATCGGGCTTTTGATAATAGTTGTGGTTTGCCAGGCCAAGGTTCCCATTCAATAATTTGAAATTCCCGTCACCGGACAAATATTTGATGAGGTTGGATTCAATATCCAACGTTGCGGACTTATTAAATTTTGGGCTGCCGATTAGATGGACAGAGGTAAGCCTTTTCTTCGAACTGCTTTTGAGGTGGGAATTCATCCTGGCATAGGTGTCGGTAGTTTCCCCGACATAAGCCTCCTTAATGGTATTGTCTGACAGGATATACACGATTGGCCAGAGGTCTTTGGCATAATGGTCTGTCTTTAATTCATCAAAAAGCCCCGGGTTAAAGTCGTGTTGTTTTATGGAAAAACCCCTCATAATTCATTGTACTTCTTGGCAGTGCCTTTGGCTTTATCGATGGGGTATTTTTCTGCATTTTTTCGAATCTTGTCGAGTATGATTTCCTTGATGTTGATATCATATTTATCTGCCAAAAGAAACGCGAAGGCAAATACATCGGCAAGCTCCTCTTTGATCTTTTCGGTATTGGCCTCCGCAGGATCTTTCCAAAGAAATTGTTCCAGTAGTTCCCCTGCTTCAATGCTAATGGCCAAAGAGAGGTCTTTGGGGTTGTGAAACTGTTCCCAGTCCCTTTCATTCCTGAACTGGATCAGGGCTTTTGTGATTTCTTCAAGGTCATTCATTTTTTAGAATTTGAATGATGCATACTGTATTTGCCTTGTGCGCCTGCACGTCAAACCTCTTGTTGGCCTAAGATAACAAATACTGAATTCCTTCGGAGAATATCGTTGTAAGGGTTCAGCGGAATTCTGTTTCGATTGGAAAATTTGGGGTGCCGATAGAGTCTTAGGAGGGTATTGGGGAAAGGATGAGGGGGTAGGTTTGGGGGGTTTTGCCTGTTGGCGTTTTAGATCGTGGTTATTAAGCCTGTCCGCCAGAAGTTAATTCCTTGAATGTTTTTCGGTATCGGAATTTGTGCTAAAAGGATGTAAAGTGTTCTAAAGCAAATCTATGTGATGAATTATCGCGTATCGCGATATGCGATATTGGGGGTTGGGGGGGTACAGTTACAAAAGCTTTCCTTTTAACCAATTTCCTGTTTGGAAAGAGGTTTTCAATAAGGATTAAAAGATTATAGTTCTATAATTCCTTTGTTCAATTTTCTCAAATGACTCATTACAGCCCTGTCTATGGTAAGTGCGCGATTTTAAAATCGAATCTTTGTCTGCCAGACCGAATGTTATTTAGTTACTATACCTTCATATTTAAGCAGTCCACCCTTATTTGATATAACCGATTTTTTGCTTTTTATTTTGGTATTCCTTTCTTGTTAGGGTCCTCAATCCAAGTCTTAACTTTTCCTATAAAATCCCAAACATCACCAACTGAAGGTTTCAAATAATTTAACTCTTCTGGATTAGCTCCCATTTTTTCAAAAACATCAATCAACCACTTTGAACCATGGCCTGTTGCTCCCAAATCGGTTAGCCAAGATTCTAACTCACCATTTCGAATGACAAAGACTCCATATTCTTCTAATTGATTGAAAAGATTATTACATGATTCTTTATTTGGTTCATCAAGAATCTCAACTCCGCCATCTCTTTTCATATCTTGACCTGATGTTTCAAAAGCTGTTTTCATGGTTTGTCTTTGATTTTGTAGCGCTTGATGACTTGGTTCAGGGATAAATGCCCCATTTAAAAGTTTAGAAAATACTTGCCCACCTTCTTTCAATACATCTATATCAATTATACCAACTGCTGGAATCCCTAACTCTCTTAATGGGTGGACAATATCCCATACTGTTTGTTTGTTTTGGGCATTAATAAATAAGCAGTTGACTATACCTCTTTCGTCAGATTTGGCTAGAAGTCTTTCATTGATTTCATTATAGAAAGCTCTATCTGAATCTGCCTCTGTTACAATTACACATTCATAAAACAATCCGTTGAGAACCCCGGTCGACCTCAAAAGCGGATTTCTCATAAGGTTTAGAATTTTGTCCTTCGGAAGAATTCTAGAAGTTGCTAAGTTATTTTTATAGGTAAGTCTTACGATATTTAATGGAGAACCTGACTGAATACAACCCATTAAAAAGTGGGAACTGTGCGTTGAAACGAATAGCCTTTTTTTAGTCGCACTCAAAGATTTGCCTATCTCGTTCCCTAGTTTGTTCGATAAAGATGGATGAAGAAAGGCCTCTGGTTCATCAATTAAGGTGATTTTTGGGTCACCCGCCAAAATTGTCGTTATGATTCCAGAAAATGCTTTTACTCCATCACTAGCGTGTATTATTTCAATTGCATCTTTGTGAAAGTTGATGGATTCGTTTTCCCATCCTTTCTCTTCTCTTTCTGAGACTGGAGCTCTTCCTGCAAGTCGAACACGGAGTTTACCAATATTTGTTGGGTCAACTACATAGTATTTACCAAATGCCTCATAGACAATTCGTCTTACTTCTTTTCTTAGTTCATTATTAATGAAGAGGTGTGCTAGGTGGTTAGCAGGAGTTTGTTGTAGGTCTCCTGCATTCTGTTCAGTAAGTAAGTTTAGACGATTTGTTCCGTCCAATCTCATGGTGTACATGTTCAGAAAGGATCGGTAATGCCCTTGACTCGTATTTGGATTTTGAGCTTCGTTAATTAGACCTTGTCTATTTACTTGTTGCCTAATTGCTCCATTATTTTGGGGATTAATTTTTGAAAGGATTACATGTCCAGGGCTAACATTTTCACCCACATTAGGAACAGTTTCAATTCGAGTAATCTCCTCCTCAATTTCTGCTTGAGTAAATGGCGCGAAGGTTAGTTGATCAAGTACAAGGTCATTTGCCTGTCCGTGAGTTCTTCTGCTGAAATTTTCTATTTCGATTAAAACACGACTTTTTCCGGAGTTATTTGGTCCAACAAATATTGTTATAGGTGTTATTTCGAATTCAAGATAAGGTTGACCTTGTGACGACCCTGATTTAAGTTTTATTTTTTCAATCATGCTTTACTAGATTTAAACACGACAGCTCTGACTATGATACGTCGAATGGAAGCGCTTACCACTGGCGGCATGTTTATTAAACCACAAGTTAGCAATTATTCACCGGCGAGGTCAGGCGATGGATTATAGGCATTGTTGTATGCTGAAAAAATTATTCATTAAGAGGGAACAATAAAATCAGATCAGCAGTAAAAGTCTCTAAAGCACCAATGACAGTGCTTATTTTGTTAAACTTAGGTCCAGGAATACTACCGTGAATTAATTTACTTCTTAGACTATAACAATACCTAAAAAATTGTTCTGGAGTTTTGTTCAAATACTGATTGCTCAACTTACTGGCCAGTCTAATTCCAGCATTCATGATCGATTCTTTTTTAAAAATCCTAAGTGCTGACATCAAAGGGTTCGGATTTTGAATTTCTGAAACCTTTATCTGGTGAATAAGTCAGTCAATTAATTCTATTTCTTCCTTTTGTCTATGTTCTTGTATTATCAATGTCTCTATTGCCATCATTAATAACAAAAATCTTGCATCAACGGTTTGGCTATGCGCAGTGTCCCGAAGGGCATTGCGTATAGTTTTTGTTGGCACTAGTTTCTCTTCCTCCAAGCAACAATCTTACTTCCCGTTTTACTCATAACTGGCTCAATGAGTCCCTTATCTCTTAGGTCATAAAAGTGGCGCTTCATTACGTTTTCAGATTTCACTCCTGTGATTTCCCTTGCCTGTCGATTCTTAATTTTTTCGTTCTTTTCTAAGAATTCCATGATTCTTTCTTCAGGTGTTGCTAATGAAGTGTGGGCAATAATAACCTTAATATAATTCCCGTCTTCAACAATTCTAGGGGGTTTGAGACGAAACTCTTCCATTCTCTGGAAGGCAGTGTTTAAGCCTTCACCCATATCTTTATTTGCTGGGTTTTTATACTTGTTTAGGACACGAACCAATTTTGAATTACGCGAAAATCGAGCGTCTAGAATATTTTCAATAGTTACATAGCCCGGTAGTTTGCCTGGACTTTTAATTTCAATTCTATTATTAAATATTAAAACTTGAATGTCATCGGAAATAGAATAGTCTCTATGTATTACTGCATTGACCAAGATTTCCCAAATAGTTTCTGGAGGGTATTTTACCTTTTCTAAACCTTTTTCACCCATTATCTGAACAGATTCCATAACTTCTGTGATTATAGCGGAAGCTTTCTTGATCTGTTCGTTAAGACATCCTTCGACCGAATATTGGTCCTTTAAATGCTCACGTTCGGGAACTTCCTCTGAAGTTTCATATCTCGTTATTTTGATTCCGCATCTTTTAGGTAATAATGGAATTGGATTATCACTAAACAACAGAATTCCAGCAGTCCGTGGATCATATGATTTTCTATCAACTAGATTTTGGTTTACTGTGAAATCAATTGGGTCAGATTGTGGTGAATAGTCTTTAAGAAAAGTGGCTATTTCTTGGGATTCAAAAATATCTTCAGCAACAGCAGAATTGACTATGGTATCTTCATATGAAGACTCTCCCTTTGCATAAGACAATGCTTGAATTTGAGCTGGATCTTTTATAGGAAGGGATTGAGCCGATTTTCTGACGTAAACAGTATTGTTAGCTGTCTTATGAACGGATTCACTTTTTTCGATAATAATTCTCAGAGCATATTTTCCAGAATTGTCCCTTAAGAACTCGTAGCTGTGCGGAATAGAAGGGGAAAGTTGAGTTAGATTTTGAAAAACGAAGTTAAATGATTCAATATCATCAATTCCTTGCCATCGTTTTCTTGGATTTAATTCTTCTTTTTTGTCTTTAATTCCTATAACAAACTCTCCACCATCTGAATTTGCAAAAGCAACTGCAATTTTTTGAATTTTATCACCACTTATTTCAAATGCTTTATTGTCATAAAAATGACTTTCATCTCTATTAGCAATATCAGCGATTTCGTTTTCTGATAATGTACGTTCTTTCATCTGTTCCTTAAATTAATGCCAACTTCTTTTATCTTCTTAAATATAGCGCTTATCAGTCAAATCTTTTACGGATTAACGTAACCATGGACGATGGATTACACTGGGGTTAATTAGGATTCTTTTCCTCCCTCCGGTCGGAAAACATCCCAAGTGTGGTGGGCCTGCTGAGAAGCAAAGCCCTTCTGCCAACTGCAACTGCGAACTGCCTACTTTGATGACGGGATTGATTTCCTCGCGTTGCTCGGAAATCGGCCCAATGGGTGGGCCTGCTGAGAAGCAAAGCCCTTCCGAAGGCTTCGCCTTTGTGCGATTTTTTTTGGTTTTTCCGAAGTTGAACCGGCAATGATTCGTGACGGGATTGCTTTTCCGCCACTTGGCGGAAAAGCGGCCCAAAGGGTGGCCCTGCAGAGAAGCAAAGCCCTTCCGAAGGCTTCGCCTTCGCGAGGGTTTTTTCATTTATCCGCGTTTGCAAGCAAGCTTGCACGCTCCTAAATGAAAAAACCCTCCGCACTTGCGTGCGAAGGGCTTTGCTTCTCAGCGGTCTGGACGGGACTCGAATTTTGGCCTGAAAGTTCCGTATTCAGAAGCTTTTCAGAGGGCTATTTTTTATACTCACCGAATTGCTCACCTTTTAACAAAGTTTAACATATGAGCGTTTAATCTGATTCAAAGACGACAAGTAATTGGTTGCCATCGTGATTGGACTTCGAAATACTTTCTAAATATTTGTATTACAAATATTACTACCCCAAAAGCTCACCGTTTAATCACCTTTTAATTGCATCGAATTAACTTGAATTTAGCTTCCGCGCTCCACCAATACTGAACTCAACTAAAACATTGGTAAATACATAGAAACTATTATAACTCTAACAAAAATTCCAACTATTGAAGCCTTTACAAAATTCAAGACCAAATTGGTTTTGGAAGCTTACAACATACACTTTCTATATTTACTATTGCGATGCTAAAATCTGTAGGAAAGTTTTAATAGTAAATAACGCTCGAGGATATCGAACGAAAAAGTAGATGTGGAAAAATCCGAATTGCTGATGGTCTCAAACCTTCTTTCGTTAAATATATTCTGGAGCCCTAAACCTAGATTTAAATTCGTTTTAGGAAAAGAATAATCAATGTTGGTATCTAAGAAATTGAAGTTTGGTCCTTGTTCACTGACATTGAGGTCCAAATAGTCATAATTAACCGAAAATGACCATTTTTTTTTAATTCTTAGTTTCCCTTCAAAAGAATACTTTATCGATCCCACACGATTTTCTATGTTATCTGGAGATCTAAAAACTGTATTTTGGATATCCAGAGCATTAGCCAAAAATAAGGTTTTATTAAAAAATGAATTTCGAATTACCAGGTTACCGCTATATACATTAGAATCATTATTTCTAAGTTCAGACCCATTAACCAAGTTTCTAAATGAGGAAATCCTAAGGTTGTTGTTGAAATCGATAGTAGATCGGATAAAGTGAATATACTTGGTTAGATTAATAGCCAAGTTGTAACTTTTATCTAATCCATCTGCGATCAGAAAATTAGTGACGGAGAGATCCCGATCTATTGTTTGGCTTCTTATAAAGTTATCTCGAATATCATTATATCCGATTCTCACATTTAAACGAAAATTATTGAATAAATCATTATTGGCGTATCCAAATTCAATACGTTTCTGTTTGTATGGGGTAAGATTTGGCGTATTTAAATTAACTTCTCTAAATCGGGTTAGGATGTTGTTTGCAAATAAGTTGGAAATACGCTGATTGGTTACCTCATAATCGAAATTTAGATAGTATCTCGATTTATCATTAGGCTTAAAACTAAGGCTAGCCGTAGGAAGCAAAAAGAGTCGATCTAATGAAATTTCTTGATCACTTCTTTGCAGAGTAAGATCAAAATAAGTTAATCTCAAAGAGCTACGAAAAATCCAATTTCCAAAAATTGTTTTATAATTTCCATCAATGTAAGGATTAAGGATATCGTGATCTAAACTATTGGTTGCTAGGACATTTACATCATCATCTGAAAGCTCAGAGCTGAGGTCTTCATTGGAATAATTAATCCCAACCCCAAAATTGTACTTTGTTTTCTTTGATAAACCCAAAAAACGGACCTCAGTAGATATACTTCTTTTAAGTGGTTGAACGGTTTGAATAGAAGTAATTGTTGGATCAATTGAATTGTCATTAAAGTCAAAACCTGGGAATATCTGATACGTTTTTGCGGATTCTCCAAAAAAGAATTGAGTGTTTACATCCAGTACTGACTCTGATGAAAAGGACTTGGTATATCTTACGTTGTGATTCGTCAAAAATATATTGGTGACGAGATTGTCAAATTGATCACTCTCGTTGTTTAAAATGTCGGAACGTGTTGTTGTATGATTAAAAAAAAGTTCCCCGCTATATTCTATTCGCGAAGACTTGGAAATATCATGAAATATTGAAAAGGTTGCCTTGTTTTCTACAGGTTTACTTTCTATTGTGTTGGTGGAGTTGATATCGAATACTTCATCACTGAATTCAAACCGTGTATTATCTATTAAGGTTCGATTAAATCGGTCATTATAGTGAATAATCCCAAGTCGAAGAGTAGTTTTATCCGATAGGTTAAAAATTCCATTACCTGCTGTGGTTACAGAATTATTGATATTGCTTCGGCTTTCACTTAACGATGTTTGAAAGTTGTAATCTGGTATAATTTCATCGATTCTTGAAACTTCATTCCCATTAATCTCATTTGAATAAGGCAACTCACTGGAAGTTCTCCCGATATTATTATATTCCAGAAAAGAAAATGCTTTAATGCGCTTAGAGACCAATAAGGCGTTCCCTCCGGTATCAAAGCGATTTTTAATCCCAAAATTTGTTTTAGCATTATAAGAAACATCCTCCTTGCCCTCCTTAATTTTTAGATTTAGGGCAACTTTTTCAGAATCTTCTATACCTTTTAATAATCTGTTTTTTGAAAAGTTTTCTATCGCTTCAATCTTATCTATAACATCAACATTGATGTTTTTTGTTCCTCTGCTATAGTCACTACTAAAAAGATCATCTCCCTCGATTAAAAGAGCTTCGATCTCCTTGTCCTTATATTTGATTCTTCCTTGTTCATCCACTTCTATTCCCGGAAGTTTTTTAAGAATGTCCTCAACAACTTTTTCGGAACCATCCTGAAATGAAGACACTTTATATACTGTTGTATCATTTTTGATGACAACTGGAGGGGCTTCTCCAACTACATCAACTTCCAACAATTGCGTAATTTCCTCTTCCAGGGCTATATCCAGGATTCGAGTTAGCTTGTCAAAAACAAGGTTTGAGAGGGGTATAACGGTATCCTTATACCCTATGACTGAGGTTTGTAGTACTAAATTTTTGTCAATATTGTCATAGGAAATCGAGTATTGACCGTTTTCCTTTGAAAAGGTATACGCAATGATCAGATCGTCACTTAAATCTTTTAGTAGAATACTAACATTAGCGACTCCAACACCATCATCTTTATTGGTAATAGTTCCTTCTAAATGTTTTTGAGAACGTATTAACTGTGGTGATAAAAAAAGTATACAGGCAATCAATAAAAATTTATCGATCATTCTCTTCTACGAGCAATTCACGGTTCATTACTGGCATAGAACTCGTAACATTATTATCGTAAACAATACTCTTGGTCTCCTGATATTTTTTAGTGTAGAGCGTTTTATACTCATCCCATGTAATTGTTTTTTCTCCTGAATAGGGATTGCTGATAAGTAACTCTTCGGCCTCTATAGTCTTTATCTGGTAAGCCTTAATTTTAAATTCATCATCCACCGAATATACCTCTAAAATAGCTCCTGGTAAATTATGAAACTTCCACGGTCCACCTTTTACTCCTAATTCATTGGTAAAAAATGCTTCATAACTTCTTCCTCTGAACTCTAGCGTTGCCTTCTGACACTTATATCCAAGTATGTCTTTAAATTCACTGGTCAATTTCCAATTAAAAGTCGGAGAATCAGTTATATAAAATTTTTTAAAAGCTATATACCACTTATAGGTAATGAGAGAATTTCGTAAATCATTAAAGTAATATAAATATCTTGCGTTAGATGGCTTATAAGAATAATCCGATCCATTTCCCTCCTTGTCAGAATTAATCTCTGATGTAGATGTCTCTGTGTCTACTCGGTACAAGGAAGCTTGATCATCTTTAAGAAAAAGTTCAGTTTTGTATTGGCGTGAAGAATGAAGTTCTTTCAGTCCAAACTCTTCGATGTAATCTATTTTCAGATACTGATTCTGACTAAATAATGCACTAGAAAACAGAAAAAATAAAACTAAATATCTTCTTTTCAAGTAAGAAAAAATGCTAACCATTTTATATTATTTTCAGATAGTATAAATATTCTTAATCATTTATGATTTGCAACAAAATTTAGTGCCTGCGCATAGGCTTGCCCACAAGCAATACTTTGAGCCGTTGCACAATTGGAGGCTATTACATATGAATAAAAAGAATAGGATTCACCTGTTTCCGAATTAGTAGCTGTTGCTGTACATCCTACTCCACAATCATAAATCTCACTAACTTCTTCTTCTAATATAACAATTTCAAAATTGTTGTTTTCAAACGTAGAGTTCTCTCTAATGTCTGCGTTAGTAAAGGACATAAATCCTAATGAAATAACGCCAATAACCATAAGTAAAAATTGTTTCTTCATAATTTAAAATTTTAAGCGTTGATTAATAATGATTAGCATTCTTACATCTACTTAAATACAAGTATACGAAATCAACACAATAATAGTATTATTCCTACATAAAAAAAATAAAAAGACTACATTATAAATGAAGTTGATATGAGCCGCACCACTTTTAGTTGAAGACTTAGCCTATATGAATAAATCAAGACGAGTTTAATGTCTTTCGTTTTTTCCGACGAATCGTACTTTTTAGAATATGCCTTAACTAGCTTGTAATGATCACTTAACAGTCTATAATATTGTAGAATTTTGGCTTGGACCTGATCCAAATGGATGATCAACCCCTTTCTTTCAGCAGCTTTTCGATTATAGAAGTCCTTCAGCTCCGGGTCGTGATTAATAGCTGATAGGGCACACCTGTGGAGTTGCTTTTTCAAACTCTGTTAGCCATGTGATGGGTTTTTGCCAGTTTGTGAGGGCTGGTCCCGGAGGTGTACTCAAACCGAGCTACGCCGCAATGGAAAGCCAATTGTTTCGGATTATCATAGCGCTTGAAAAAGTTGGTAATAATAGTCAGATAGAGCGCTGTGATTTTACCAACCCCGGTAACGCAAGTAACCAGGGCAATAGATCGAATTAGTTCCGTGTCTTAGAGAATCTAAGCCTGTATATCCGCTTCGATCTTTTTGATTTCTTCCCCCAGACTATTGTTGACCTCTTTGGTATTCTGACGGGCTAATTTGACCAGCTCCGGATCAAAGTCAATGAGTTTGTTAAGATACTTATTTAGGTTGGAGCGCGAGTTAACTAGTTGCTCCCGGATCTTCATGAGGACCTTGGCCTTTTCTAGGATCGGGACCATAGTCTAATATTGCTTTAAATCCTTCGCATTTTTGGCTTCATAATTTGTGATGCGCACCGCATCCACCCAATCACTTTTGCCGCGCTGAAGTCCCATGCTTCGCTGAATCTGGTATGCCATCTCAATGCAGAATAAAAACTGTTTCTTGGAGAGTTTTGGGATCAGCAGTTTTCCATACACCCCGGTATAACCCATGTAGATTTAGGATGTCTTCCAAATTGAAGTTGCGATTGCCAAGCAGGCGATAATAAGCCCGAATACTCTAGGTGGAATTTTCAAATATGTGGGATGAAATTGACTGCTTAGGAAAGATCGCAAAATCGAAGGTCTTTTTTAAGATGTCGATACCGAAAAATGGAGAAAATTTTGTTCTTTCATATCCCTGTACCAGGCCTTAATGTCTGAATTTCCATTTGATACCTGTTCGTAAAATGAACCGATATCCGACTTGTAGAAAGCAAATAAGTCATTGAAACCTTTGCCGGAGCTAGTCACGATATCGGTCCGTAGAAGTCTACAATTATTGGGTATTCAGTTATTAGCGTTCACCTGAAAGGGTTCATCCCCAAATTCCCTATCTAGACCTCTTATGCTAATCTAAGGGAATAAGCAAGAGGGTAACCTGCTGCCGCAGGTTACGTTTTTATAATCCGCTTGTATTTAATGAGTTACGAGGTTTGGACTTTGTTTCAAAATCCTGTTTTTGACTCAAAAACGCTCTAACGCCCTGATAATCAATCCAGATTTTACTCAAAAATGGTTTCTGAAGGGTAAAATGGACCTCGCCAGCAGGTTTGTTCGATAAGTTTTGGGGCTTGAAATTTGGGGCTAAATCGAGCTGGCGTATTCCAACAAAGTGCTATCGTTTTTCAGTTTTGCCATGTCATCAAGTAGCTTACTGTCCAAAACCTTCGCATAAATCTGGGTCGTTTTCAGGGAGGTATGCCCCAGCATCTTGCTCACGGATTCTATGGGCACGCCATTAGAGAGGGTTACCGTGGTGGCAAATGTATGCCGGGCCAGGTGGGTGGTCAGGTTTTTGGGGATGTTGCATCCTGCCGCAATTTCCTTTAAATACGAATTAGTGCGCTGGTTGGTAAAGACCGGCAGCAGGGTGCCCTTTTCCAATACCCTGGGATGGTCTTGGTATTTGCGAATAATGGCCTCAGGGATGGGCAGCAAGGGAATACTGCTGAGTACTTTGGTTTTCTTCCTTCGGGTCTTGATTAAAACTTGCCCGGTTACATCTCGCACCAGGTCGTCGGGGGTGAGCTTTTCCACATCGGCAAAGGCCAGGCCGGTATAACAGCAAAACAGGAAGATTTCTTTGACGGTTTGTAACCGTTCAATCGAAAATTGCTTTTCCCGTAAACGGTTCAATTCTTCTTCGGTCAGGTACTGGCGCTCCCGGTTCTTCCAGCTGGCCTTCCAGTGGAAGAAGGGGTCGCGCTCAATCCATTCGTTCGCATAGGCAATGCGCACGATCTTTTTCAGGTTCACTATGTACTTCACTGTGGTATTATGCCCGCAGTTCTTTTGAGATTTTAGAAAATACTCAAACCCCGTTATAAAGGAGTGATCCAGTTTGTTCAGCGGGAGGTCCTTTTTCTGATACCTGAAATGGATGTAATCCGACACGTGTTTGTAGGCTGTTTTATACCGCTGAAGGGTTCCCGGGTTATAGTCCTTCCCCAAGAGGCTTTCCATTTCTGCATTGTGATTTTGGAATATTTCCAAAATCAGATAATGCCTTTTGGTTTTGCCCATTAAGATGTTTTTAATAGTGTCAGGATCGGCCGGTTCGCCCTCCCGTACCAGGGTGTCGTAAATGGAAAGGCACTTGGCTTTCAGGGAATCCAAAAAATGGTTAAAGCCCAATACATCTGGGGTTTTTCCGCGCATGCGACCTGTTTTGGCATCCCACTTTTTAGGGTCGATTTGCCGACCGGTACTGAACTCGGCACGCTTCCCGTTGAGGGTTATCCGGGCATAAATGGGTACTTCAAGGGCGGTAGATGAGCTCCTTTTTTTTAGGTAGAGAAGGACGTTTATGGTGGTAAACATGGAAAAGGGATTTTTAGGTCTCTTAAAAGGTACAAAATCCCGGGGGAACAAATGTTAAAGAATCGCTGCAAGAAATTAAAAAGCAGGGCGTTACAGCGATGGCGGTGAGCATTTTTGAAGGGTGAAAGTGCTCACCGAATTGCTCACTTTTTTTAGGGGATTAAATGGGTTTGTTTGAAACCAAATAAAATGAAAAAGCCTGTAAACATTTAATTTACAGGCTTTTGATGCAACTTGGAATATTTCCAAGCGGTCTGGACGGGACTCGAACCCGCGACCCCCTGCGTGACAGGCAGGTATTCTAACCAACTGAACTACCAGACCAATTTTCCAGCCCGAAGGCACCAACAACAGTTGGTTTTGACGGAAATTGTCAGCACTTTTTCTTCAAAAGTGTGGGCAAATATACGGTACTATTTCAATCCGGCAAACAAAAAACCAATTTAAGTGGCGCGGTTCAGGCAAAGCGCTGGCGCTCCACCATAAAGGCGTTCATGACGCGGGCGAAGGGCTCGGCCACGTCTACCTGCAGGTACTTGATGTTGTAGCGGCCGCAGACCAGCCTCAGGGCGTGCAGGTACTCCTGCAGGGCCTGCTGGTACGACTCCCGCACGTTTTCCGGGTACAGGTCTATGCGCTGCCCGGTTTCCACATCGGTGAACCTTCGGGGGGTGTTTTCGAAGGCGAAGTCCAGTTCCGTTTTGCGGTCGGTCAGGTGGAACAGCAGCACCTCGTGCTTGTTGTATTTCAGGTGGCGCAGGGCTTCAAAGAGCCGCTCATCGTCCACCTCGGTTTGCAGCATGTCGGTGAACAGCACTACCAGGCTGCGCCGTTTCAGCTTTTCCGCAATCAGGTGGAGGTAGGTGTGCAGGGCAGTGCCTTTGCGGTCAGGGGGCTGAAGGGCGACCTCCCCCAGGGCGCCCATCAGCATCTGGTAATGCCTTTCGCTCCCCTTTTCCGGGGCGTAATACTGGTAGGCATCCGAAAAAACGCTGAGCCCCACGGCATCGCGCTGTTTTTTGAGCAGCTGCATCAGCGCCCCTGCCGCCAGCACGGCAAACCCGATTTTGTTCAGGTGGTCCAGGTCTAGGCGCTTGACCGGGGGGTAATACATGGAGGCCGAATTATCCACGATCAGGTGGCACCGCAGGTTGGTCTCCTCCTCGTATTTCTTAGTGTAGAGCTTGTCGGTTCTGGCGAACAGCTTCCAGTCGATGTGCTTGGTGCTCTCCCCGGGGTTGTAGATCTTGTGCTCGGCAAACTCGGCCGAGTACCCGTGGAAGGGGCTTTTGTGGATGCCGCTGATATAGCCCTCCACCACCTGCTTTACCAGTAGGGGCAGGTTTTCAAACAGGGGGGCTTTATGCAGTTCCGATTGCAGGTCCACAGGCTAAAGATACGAAACTCCCCGGCGGGAGGGCACAAAAAAACCCGGCCACAGGGCCGGGTCTGTATTAAGGGTTCCGCAGGCTTACAGGGCGGCGTCTATGGCCTCTGCATACACTTTTTTGGGGCTTACCCCTACCTGCCGGTTCACGATTTCACCTCCCTTGAAGACCAGTACGGTCGGGATGTTGCGGATGCCGAATTTGGCGGCAAACTGCTGGTGCTTGTCTACGTCGACCTTTCCCACCACGGCCTTGCCTTCGTATTCCTGGCTCAGCTCCTCAATGATCGGGCCCACCATCCGGCAGGGGCCGCACCAGGCAGCCCAAAAGTCCACTACTACGGGTTTATCGCTTTTCAGGACCACTTCTTCAAAAGTGGCATCGGTTATTTCTAAAGCCATTTTTCCTCAAAATTTAAATTAGTGCAAAGGTAGTCAATTTATTTTCCGCAACCTTACACGGGGCGCATTCATTTTGCCTATGTATGGATCGAAGGCCCCTATGGGCCGGGGGTTGCCCCGCTTTCGCCCCCCGGGGTTAGTTGAGTTTAAAATGCACTTCCTGGTCTTTCAGGCGGTGCAACAGTTCCGAGCTGATCTGTACCTTTTGTTTGCGGCTGGTGAGGTTTACCTTAATGGCTTCCTCCATTTCGTACACCACAAAACTCAGGGGGTGGCTTCCCTTAAAGGCCCTGAGGGTTTCCTTTAATTCATGGATGCGGGCTTCGTGCAACTGGTCGATGTCGAGCTGTATGGTCAGTTTCCGCGCAAAGGCCTCCATCACGTCCTGCAACAGCAGGCACTGGTTGAATTGCAGCCGCGGTTCCCCCTTTTTGCCGGTGTCGCGGTTCACCCAGCCCTCCCGGACGAAGACCTTCAGGTACAGGAAGGCATTGATGGTTAAAAAGTGGCGGAATTTCAGGTATTCCTCCCCGAAGATCCGGAACTCGTAGCTGTCGGAGTAGTCCTCCAGCACAAAGGAGGCCCATCCCTTGCCGTTGCGCGACATGCGGTGCTGCACATCGGTGATCACCCCCGCCACCGACAGCTCGCGGTTCAGGTAGGCGTCCAAATCGTTGAAGGCGCCGATTTCCGCATTGCAGAAGGCCTGGATCTCGGTCTTGAAGTCGTCCAGGGGGTGCCCGGAAATATAGATCCCGACCACTTCCTTTTCCCGCTTGAGGGTTTCCATGGTGCCCCATGGCTCGCAGGGCGGTATTTCCGGCTCTTCGATCTGCACTTCGCTGGCCGTCCCGAAGAGGCTCACCTGGGCCGAATTCTCGCTTTCCTGGAAGCGGGCCCCGAAGCGGAGCACCTTTTCCAGGAAGGTCACCCCGTCGGGCCCGGCATGGAAGTACTGCGCCCGGTGGGCAACGCCCAGGGAATCGAAGCCCCCGGCCAGGGCCAGGTTTTCAAAGGCCTTTTTGTTGGCGGCCCGCAGTTCCACCCTTTTGGCCAGGTCGAAGACCGAGGTGTAGGGCCCGTTTTCCTTGCGGTTTTCCACAATGGTGTCTACCGCGGAACGCCCCACCCCTTTAATGGCCCCCATGCCGAAGCGCACCTGGTTTTCTTTGTTCACGGCGAATTTGTAGTACGACTCGTTCACGTCGGGCCCCAGCACGTCGAGGCCCATCCGTCGGCACTCCTCCATGAAGAAGGTCACCTGCTTGATGTCGTTCATGTTGTTGGAGAGCACCGCCGCCATGTACTCGGCCGGGTAATGGGCCTTCAGGTAGGCCGTCTGGTAGGCGATGTAGGCGTAGCAGGTCGAGTGGCTCTTGTTGAAGGCATAGGAGGCAAAGGCTTCCCAGTCTTTCCAGACCTTTTCCAGGACCTCCCTGGGGTGGCCCCGCTGCTCGCCCCCGTCGAGGAACTTGGGCTTTAGTTTTTCCAGCAGGGCGAAAATCTTTTTCCCCATGGCCTTGCGCAATACATCGGCCTCGCCCTTGGTAAAGCCGGCCAGTTTCTGGGAAAGCAGCATTACCTGCTCCTGGTAGACGGTAATCCCGTAGGTTTCCTTCAGGTATTCCTCCATTTCCGGGAGGTCGTAGGTGATTTCCTCCTCCCCGTGCTTGCGGGCGATAAAGCTCGGGATGTATTCCATGGGCCCGGGGCGGTAGAGGGCGTTCATGGCGATCAGGTCGTCAAACACCGTGGGCTTGAGTTCCTTCAGGTATTTCTGCATCCCCGGCGATTCGTACTGGAAGATGCCGATGGTTTCGCCCCTTTGGAAGAGTTCGTAGGTTTTGGCGTCGTCCAGGGGGAAGTCGTCGGGCACCAGGGTCAGCCCCAGCCGCGCCTTCACGATTTTCACCGTGTCCTTGATCAGGGTCAGGGTCTTCAGCCCCAGGAAGTCCATCTTCAGCAGCCCGGCGCTTTCCACCACCGAGTTGTCAAACTGGGTGACATAGAGGTCGGAATCCTTCGCGGTGGCCACGGGCACGAAGTTGGTGATATCATCCGGGGTAATGATCACCCCGCAGGCATGGATGCCGGTATTGCGGAGGGAACCCTCCAGCACCCGGGCCATGTTCACCGTCTGGGCCTCCAGGTCATCGCCCTCGGAAACCCCCAGCAACTCCTGTATTTTCTCGAATTCGTCGGCCCGGAACCTTTTTTTCAGTTCCTCCCGGGGCACGTCGAACAGCTTGCCGAATTTCGCCATGTTGGGGATCAGCTTGGCCAGGCGGTCGGCATCGCCCAGTGGCAGGTCCAGCACCCGGGCCGTATCGCGGATAGACGATTTGGCCGCCATGGTTCCGTAGGTGACGATCTGGGCCACCTGGTTGGCCCCGTATTTCCCGATCACATAATCCATGACCCGGGAGCGCCCCTCGTCGTCGAAGTCGATATCGATATCGGGCATGGAAACCCGGTCGGGGTTCAAAAAGCGCTCAAAAAGCAAATCGTATTTCAGGGGGTCGATATTGGTAATCCCCAGGCAGTAGGCCACTACCGACCCGGCGGCGGAGCCCCTGCCAGGACCCACGGAAACCCCCATGTTCCGGGCCTCGCGTATGAAATCCTCCACGATGAGGAAGTATCCGGGGTACCCGGAATTCTCGATGGTGGCCAGCTCAAAATCCATCCGTTCCCGGATGGCCTCCGTGAGCTCCCCGTAGCGTTTGCCGGCCCCCTGGTAGGCCAGGTGGCGCAGGTAGGCGTTTTCGCCCCGCTTCCCGCCGTCCTGCTCGTCTTCCGCAACCTTGAACTCCGGGGGGATCTCGAACTTCGGGAGCAACACCTCCCGGGCCAGGTCAAAGGGGGTGATTTTGGCAATGATTTCCCCGATGGACAGGATACTCTCGGGCAGGTCGCGGAACAATTCCTTCATCTGCTCGGGCGACTTGAAATAGTATTCCTGGTTGGGCAGGCCGAAGCGGTAGCCCCGGCCACGCCCGATGGGGGTCGAGCGCTTTTCCCCGTCCTTCACGCAAAGCAGGATGTCGTGGGCTTCGGCTTCCTCCTTTTCGCAGTAGTAGGTGTTGTTGGTGGCCACAAGGGAAACGCCGTGTTTCCTGGCCAGGGCCACCAGGGTCTGGTTGGCACGGTCCTCGTCTTCCTGCCCGTGCCGCAACAGCTCCACATAGAGGTCGTCCCCGAATTGCTCCTTCCACCAGAGCAGGGCTTCTTCGGCCTGCTTTTCCCCGACGTTCAGGATTTTGGAGGGCACTTCCCCGTAGAGGTTCCCAGTGAGGACAATGAGGTCGTCCCCGTATTTGCGGACCACCTCCCGGTCGATCCTGGGCACGTAGTAAAACCCTTCGGTGTAGGCGATGGACGACATCTTGGCCAGGTTCAGGTAGCCGTTCTTGTTCTTGGCCAGCATCACCACCTGGTACCCGTAGTCTTTTACCGTTTTGTTGTGGCGGTCTTCGCAGACGTAGAATTCGCACCCCAGGATGGGCACGATTTCCCGTTTCCCCTCCCCTTCGGGCGCATCGGCCAGGCTTTTGTTGTAGCTGTTCACCTCCCGCACGAAATGGAAGGCGCCCATCATGTTGGCGTGGTCGGTCAGGGCCACGGCGGGCATGTCGTATTTGGCCGCTGCCGCAACCAGGTCCTTTATTTTGATGGTCGATTGGAGGACTGAAAACTGCGAATGGTTGTGCAGGTGCACGAAAACGGCATCTTCCAGGGCCTTTTCGTTTTCGCGGATCTCGGCATGGCTCAGCCCGCTTTCTGCCTGGGCCGCTTTCCGGGCCAGGGCTTCGGAAGCCTTCTTGAGGTTTTTGTGTTTGAGCCCCAGCAGGGCAATCGGGCCGGGGTTTGAGGCCTCGAATTCCGCGAAGTATCCCGGCCCCACCCCGAGCTGCTGGGCCGGGAATGACCGCCGCCTGAGCAGCTCCAGAAAGCAACGGGTGGTCGCTTCCACGTCGGCGCTGGCGTTGTGGGCCTCCTCAAAGGGTTCCCCGAAGAGGTGCTGGTGCAGTTCGGTAAGGGTGGGCAGCTTGTATTTCCCCCCGCGTCCCCCGGGCAGCTGGCAGAGTTCCGCCGTTTCCTCCGTACAGGTGTCGAGTACGGGGAAGGCATCGAGCGGGTTTTCTTCCCCCTGCCGGTAAAATTCGGCCCCCATGACGTTGAGGTCGAACCCCACGTTTTGGCCGACCAGGAATTTTGTACGCCCCAGGGCGGCTTTAAAGGCCTGAAGGACTTCGGACAGAGGCTTCCCTTCCTTTTGGGCCAGGGCGGTGGAGATCCCGTGGATCTGTTCCGCGTCGTACGGGATGTCGAACCCCGCGGGTTGCACCAGCGCATCGAACTGCTCCAAAAGCCTTCCCGAGGCATCGTGCAACTGCCAGGCGATCTGCACGCACCGCGGCCAGTTGTCGGTATTGCTGGCCGGGGCGTCCCATCGCTTGGGCAGGCCCGTGGTTTCCGTATCAAAAATCAGGTACATAAGGGTGCGGGTCGGAGTTTGGACCGATAAAAATAGAGAAACACCGCCGTCTAAAAAAAGGTTGTTTTAAGGAGTTATCAACCACCCCGTAAACCGGCAAAAAACACCGGCCCCGCCCGCGGCTTAAAAAAATCGCCTGCCGCCCGGGAAGATTCAGCAAAGAAGCGTATATTTGCACCCGCTTTGGGACTTCGTCCCGCGGCAGAACAGCGACCTGAAGCTGTAGTAATGGATTAATAACCGGGGTCGGGTACCCCACAAATTAATGTGATATGCCAGTTAGAATTAGACTTCAAAGACACGGTAAAAAAGGCAAACCCTTTTACTGGATCGTAGCCGCCGACGCGCGGGCCAAGCGGGATGGAAGGTTCCTGGAGAAACTCGGGATCTACAACCCCAACACCAACCCTGCCACCATCGAAATCGATATGGACCAGTCCGTACAATGGCTCGACAATGGCGCCCAGCCCTCCGAGACCGCCCGCAGGATTTTGTCCTACAAGGGCGTGTTGCTGAAGCACCACCTGAAGGCCGGCGTCCGCAAGGGGGCCCTTACCGAAGAGCAGGCTGAAGCGAAGTTCGAGGCCTGGGTAGCCGAGAAGGAGCAAAAGATTTCTTCCAAGTCAGAAGGGTTGGAGAAGGCCAAAGCCGAGGCCCGGGCCAAAGCCCTGGAGGCTGAGAAGGAAGCCAACGAAAAACGGGCACAGGCCGCTGCTGCTGAAACTGCAGAGGAAGTCGCCGAAGAAGCCGTTGCCGAAGAAGCTGCCGCTGAGCAGACCCCTGCAGTGGAAGCCGAAGCTGCTGCCACCGAAGAAGCTCCTGCTGCTGAAGCCGGGGAGGCCCCTGCTGCAGAAGAGGCAGATTCAGAAAAGCAGTAACACACACCAGCCATGCGGAAGGAGGATTGCTTTTACCTCGGTAAGATCGTCTCCCTCCACGGCTATAAAGGGGAGGTCCTGGCCAAGCTGGACACGGATTCCCCCCAGGAATACGAAAATATGGAATCAGTGCTCGTGGCCCTCGGCAGCGACCTGGTTCCTTTTTTTATGCAGCAGAGCCGGCTGCACAAGTCGAACCTGCTGCGCATCCGTTTCGAGGAGGTCAGTACGGAACCCGAAGCCTCCCGCCTGCTGGGCTGCGAGCTCTACCTCCCCCTCGAACTTTTGCCGAAACTCACCGGGAACCGCTTTTATTACCACGAAGTCATCGGGTTTTCCCTGCAGGATGCCGTCCACGGACCGGTCGGGGTCATCCGGACGGTCAACGACCAGGGCCCCCAGGCCCTTTTTGTGGCTGAAAAGGACGGAAAGGAACTGCTGATCCCCGTCACTGACGATTTCATTGTGAAGGTAGACCGGGAGGGGCAAACCGTCCACATCCGCACCCCCGAGGGCCTGATCGACCTCTACCTGGGGCAGTAACCGGCCCTTTTGCCAACGTTTTTCCCGATTGCCATGGCTTCCCCCTTTCGTTTCAAGCAATTTACCATCGCCCAGGACCGGGCCGCCATGAAGGTGGGTACCGACGGGGTGTTGCTCGGGGCCTGGACGCCCCTGGAGCCCATGCCCGGTACCATCCTCGACATCGGGGCCGGGACGGGGCTGATCGCCCTCATGCTGGCCCAGCGGTCGGCAGCGGAAACCATTGACGCCCTGGAAATCGACCCGGAGGCGTTTGAGCAGTGCGTGGGCAATTTTGAGGCCTCCCCCTGGGCAGACCGGCTGTTTTGTTACCATGCGGGCCTGGAGGAATTTGTGGCGGAAATGGAAGGGGGGTACGACCTGGTGGTGTCCAACCCGCCCTTCTACCCGGGGGAAGTCCCCAGCGGGGACCCCTCCAGGGACCTGGCACGCCAGCAACAGGCGTTGCCCTTTGGGGTGTTGCTGGCCGGGGCCGCGGCCCTGTTGTCGCCCCGCGGGCAGTTTTGCCTGATCCTGCCCTACGCGGAGGAGGCAGGCTTTATAAGGCTTGCCGCGTCCCACGGCCTTTTCCCCAACCGCATCACCCGGGTGCGGGGTACTGCGGGTTCCCCCCTCAAAAGGAGCCTGCTGTGCTTTTCTTTCCGGGAATCGGAGGTGCAGGAAGACGAACTCGTTTTGGAGGTGGGGCGCAACCGGTTTTCAGAGGCGTACCGCGACCTGACCCGGGAATTCTACCTCAACCGTTGAGCGCCGCACGGCGTTTCCACGGGCGGGTGAGGCAGGTGGGCCCCCCGCCCCCTTTCAGGCTGATTTCACTGCCTTCATAGGTCAGCACCCCGCACCCCGCATCCCTCAGCGCTTTTTCGGTTTTCGGGTTGCCCGAGGCCATCAGGCAGGTCCTGGGGCCCAGGGCCAGTACGTTGCTCCCCAGCGACATGAATTCCCCTTCCGGGACCTCCACCAGGGAAAATCCTCGCTCCAGCAGGGTATTGCGGAACGAAATCGGCATCAGGGGGGAATATACCACCGCCAGGTCCCGGTCTACGGGGCTTAGGATCGACATCAGGTGGAACACGTCCGAGGGCCCCAGGAAATGGGGCAGGTCGGCCACCACCACGGTAATGCCCAGGGGGGCCAACAACCCTTTTAATTGTTCTATACCCGCCGCATTGGTGCGGTAGCTGTGGCCCACGGCCAGGGTTTCGCGGTCCAGCCAGGCCACATCGCCCCCTTCCAGGGTCCCCGGGGCCTCGATCTGCCCCAGGATGGGCAGCCCCATGGCTTCATAAATTTCCCGGTGGGCATCGGGTTCCCCCTGTCGGGCGGGTTTGCCCATGCGGCAGAGCACCATCCCGTGGTCCGTGGCGATGGAGGCGTCGCGGCAATAGAGGGCATCCAGGGAGAGCCCTTCCTGCAGGGGCATGCGATGCACTTCCGGCACCCGCTGGCCGAGCAGGGACTCAAAACGCTCATATTGCCTGAGGGCTTCCCCCAGGTCGGGTTGGGCCAAAAAGTTCAGGGCCTTCCACTGGGAAGCCAGGGCACCGGCATCCGTAAAGGCATGCGCCGCAGGCCGGATAAAGACCGATTCCAGGGGCAGGTATTCGGAGTGGGAGGTAAGGGTTGTCGCTTTCATGGGGTGGTCTGGCTTTTTTTCCATTTCATGAATACATAGATGGGGGTCCCCAAAAGCAGCATGATGAACCCCCAGAATACCGATTGTTCGCCGGCCCCGAAAATGGCCCAGAGCGAGAAGCTGAAGGCCAGGCTTCCCAACAGGAAAATCGGGAGCAGGGAATGGCCCCTGGCTACCCGTTGCAGGGAAAGGGACACAAAGGCGGCTGAGGCAAAGAGGTAGGGGATAAGGGTGCAGAAGGTAGAGAGCAGGATCATAAAGC
This sequence comes from Robiginitalea marina, assembly GCF_024006985.1. Taxonomy (GTDB): domain Bacteria; phylum Bacteroidota; class Bacteroidia; order Flavobacteriales; family Flavobacteriaceae; genus Robiginitalea; species Robiginitalea marina. The sequence goes on along the minus strand of NZ_JAMXIB010000006.1, from coordinate 70,490 downwards.
GGAACTGTTCCACCAGCCCGTCGGTATAATTCATCAGGGCGACCACGGAACTCAGGGCGCTGCCGATCACCAGGCCCCAAACCGGGACCCCTTTGGCGTTCTCTTTCCTGAAGATGCCCGGGAAGAGCCGGTCTTTGGCTGTGGCTTCGGCTACCTGGCCTTGGATCAGGATCCAGCCGTTCATGGCCCCGAAACTGGCAATGGCTGCCCCTGCAGCGATCAGGCCCCCGCCTAAATCCCCCGCCATGAGCTGCATGGCGTCGGCGAAGGGGGCCGTGGATTCCGAAAGGCGGTCGAGCGGGATCATGCCCATCACCACCACCGTGCTGAGGATGTACACCAGGGTGGTCAGGGCGGTCCCCAGGAGGGTGGCCCGGGGGATGGTTTTTTCAGGGTTTTCCACCTTGTCGGAAGGCACCGTGGCGCTTTCCAGGCCCAGGAAGGCAAAAAGGGTCAGGGTCCCCGTAATGGCGATGGCTTTCCACGACGATTCCCCGCTGGCATTGAAGGGGATGAAATTGGCCCACTTGAAATAGAACAGCCCCCCGCCGATGACCACCAAAATGGGCACCAGCTTGAGCAGGGTGGTGAGCAGCTGCATTTTCCCGGAGGAACGCACCCCCCGGGAATTGACCCAGGTGAGCAGCCAGATGGCCGACAGGCTCAGGGCGATGGCCGCCAGCGGGCTTGTCCCCAGGATTGGGAAAAAGACCCCCAGGGCGCTTACGAAGGCCACCCCCATGGCGGCTACCGAAACCCAGATCGAGATCCAGTACCCCCAGGCGACCAGGAACCCGATGTAATCGCCGAACCCGGCCCGGGCAAAGGCATAGGGCCCTCCCTTGCTGTCGGTGACCAAAACGCTGAGCTTGCTGAAAACCCTGGCCAGCAGCAGGGCCCCGGTGGCCGAAACCAGCCAGCCTACCAGGCTGATGCCCCCGTATTTCGCCAGGGTGGAGGGCATCAGGAAAATGCCGGCCCCGATCATGTTCCCGATTACCAGGGAGGTGGTCATCCAGATCCCAAGTTTTTGGCTGCTGTTAGCGGGGGGCATTTGCGGTGGTATAATTCGGAGAGAATTGCATAACTTTAAAAGTACAAATAAACAGGTGTGGCCAAAAAATATTTTATCGACCCCGACATCCGCAAAGCGGCAACCCTCCCTGCGTCCTTTTACCGGGACCCCGGGGTTTTCGAAGCGCTCAAAGACCAGGTATTTTACCGCACCTGGCAATGGATAGGCGATGGCCACAGCCTGCAGGCCCCGGCTTCGGCCCGTCCGTTTCTGCTCCTGGAGGGGTTTTTGGACGAGCCCATGGTACTGACCCGCGACGCCTCGGGGACCCTGCATTGCCTGAGCAATGTCTGCACCCACCGGGGCAACCTGGTGGTGGGGAAGGAGGGGCCGGCCAAAAAATTGATCTGCGGGTACCATGGCCGGAGGTTCCGGCTCGATGGCACATTCGAACATATGCCCGAATTCTCCGAAGCCGAGGGGTTCCCCCGCCCCTGCGACCACCTGCATGCCTATCCCCTGCGGCAGTGGGGGCCGTTCCTGTTTGCCGGCCTCAACCCGGGGTACGATTTCCAGCAGGTGATCGATACCATGGACCAGCGGGTCGGCTTCCTGCCCCTCGACCAACTGGTCGAAGACCCCGGGCGCAGCCGGGAGTACCCGGTAAAGGCCCACTGGGCCCTGTACTGCGACAATTACCTCGAGGGCTTCCACATCCCCTTTGTCCATGCGGGCCTGAATGCCGTGCTGGAGTACGGCGATTACCAGACCCTGTGTTTTGATTACCTGAACCTGCAGATCGGGTTTGCCTCGGGGGGCGATGCCATTTTCGACCTGCCCGAGGGCCATCCCGATTACGGGAAAAAGGTGGCCGCCTATTACTTTTGGGTCTTCCCCAACATGATGTTCAACGTGTACCCCTGGGGGATCTCAGTGAACCTGGTGCAGCCCGTCGACGGGGAGGCGACCCGGGTCCATTTTAAAACGTACGTTTGGGACCGCTCGAAACTCGACCAGGGCGCCGGCTCGAACCTCGACCGCGTGGAACTGGAAGACGAGGAGGTGGTGGAAGGGGTCCACAAAGGGGTCCGGTCGCGGTTTTACCAGGCGGGGCGGTTTTCCCCCACCCGCGAACAGGGGGTGCACCACTTTCATTCCCTGCTGGCCGATTTCCTGGGCCGCCCACCCGCCGAAGGAGCGTAAATTCGGGTACTTCCCCCAGTGAAATACCGATCCCTGAACGGAGCTGGGGCCCTGGCCATCCTGTTGGTTTGTTGGGCTGCATTGCCTACCTTTGGCGGAAAATCTGAAGGATGAAACCAGACCTTTTTGAAGCCCCCGATTACTACCTTTTGGACGAACTGCTGACCGAAGAACACAAACTGGTGCGGGATGCCGCGCGCAGTTGGGTCAAACGGGACGTGTCGCCCATTATTGAAGGGTATGCCCAACGGGCGGAATTCCCCCGGCAGATCATCGGCGGCCTGGCGGAGATCGGTGCTTTCGGCCCCTACATCCCGGCCGAATACGGGGGCGCAGGCCTGGACCAGATCAGCTATGGCCTCATCATGCAGGAAATCGAGCGGGGCGACAGCGGGGTGCGTTCCACTGCCTCCGTGCAGTCTTCCCTGGTCATGTACCCGATTTACGCCTATGGGGATGAAGCCCAGCGCAAAAAATACCTGCCAAAGCTGGCCAGCGGCGAACTGATGGGGTGCTTTGGCCTCACCGAACCCGACCACGGCTCGAACCCCTCGGGCATGGTAACGAATTTCAGGGACAAGGGCGACCATTTCCTCCTCAACGGGGCCAAGCTCTGGATTTCCAATGCCCCCTTTGCCGATATCGCCGTCGTTTGGGCGAAAAACGAGGAGGGCCGCATCCACGGCCTGATCGTGGAACGTGGCATGGAAGGGTTCTCCACCCCGGAAACCCACAACAAATGGTCCCTGCGGGCATCGGCCACCGGGGAATTGATTTTTGACAATGTGAAGGTCCCCAAGGAAAACCTCCTTCCCGGCAAGAGCGGGCTCGGCGCCCCCCTGGGCTGCCTCGATTCCGCCCGGTACGGCATTGCCTGGGGCGCGATTGGCGCGGCCATGGACTGCTACGATACGGCCCTGCGCTATTCCAAAGAACGCATCCAGTTTGACAAGCCCATCGGGGCCACCCAGCTGCAGCAGAAGAAACTGGCCGAAATGGTGACCGAGATCACCAAGGCCCAGTTGCTCGCTTTCCGCCTGGGGCAACTCAAGAACGAAGGCAGGGCCACTACGGCCCAGATTTCCATGGCCAAAAGGAACAATGTGGAAATGGCCCTGAACATCGCCCGGGAGGCCCGGCAGGTCCTCGGCGGCATGGGCATCACGGGGGAATACCCCATCATGCGGCACATGATGAACCTTGAGTCGGTGGTGACCTACGAGGGCACCCACGACATCCACCTGCTCATTACCGGGGCCGATATTACGGGTTTCAACGCCTTTAAATAGGCCTTATCCGAAAACTTCCCGAAAGGTTTGCTGCAGCCCGGGCAGGGCTGCAAGGCCGGCCTGTGCGAACCCCAGCAGGTTCCGGGCCCGCTCCAGGTTCTGCCCGGGGTAGGCCGGGGTATAGTACCGGTCGCCCAGCAGGTAGTCTGCCAGGGCGCGGATGCCGTGCAACGTCGGCATCAGTACCGCCCCGTGCGACAGCCACCGGCCCTCTTCCGCTTCCCACGCAAAGCCGCTCTCCTTCCACCCGCTGAGGTAGGCGCTGTACAGGGCCAGGTCTATTTCCGGGGGGCCAGTTTGCGCCCCGTCTTCGGCTGCGGGGCTGACGACTGTTCGGGCCGCATCGCCGAAATCCCAGATCAGGTGGCCGGGCATCAGGGTATCGAGGTCGATCAGGCAAAGGGCCTTGCCCGATTCCGAATCAAACAGGATGTTGCTGAGTTTGGCATCGTTGTGGCAAACCCGCCAGGGGAAACGCCCGAAAGGGATTTGCCCGCAAAACGAGGCCAGGTCCCTGCCCAGTGTCAGGAGGGGGCCCGTCGCTTCAAGCCGGTCGGCAAGCCCCTCCCCCACAGCTTGTTCCAATTGGGCCATCCTCCAGGCCAGGTCGTGGAATCGGGGCAGGGGGGTATTCAGGGCTGTGGCCGGGATATCCGCGACCAGCTGGTGGAAGCGCCCTAGGATCCGCCCGGCTTCGCGGGCCGTTTCCGGATTTGAGGTTTGGGCGTGGGCCATCGACCCGGGCAGGTAGGTGAACACCCTCCAGAAATCGCCCTGTTCCCCACGCACCCAGTAATCCCCTTCGGGGGTTTTAACCAGTTCCAGCCCGGCGTACCCGGGGCCCCGAAGGTGGGGGAGCAGGGCCAGGATGTTTTCCATCACCTGCTCCGGGGAGCCGAAAACGTCGGTGTTGACCCTTTGGAGCAGGTACACCGGGGTTTCGCCTTCCAGCACCCGGTAGGTGTCATTGATATACCCCTGGGCGATCCGTTCCAGGTGCATGCGGTCGCCTTCGACCCCGAAACGGGCAAGCACCTCCCGGGCGCGGTGGGCAGGCATCGGGCGCAGGGGTCAGGTGTTGCCCCAGAGGGGGGAGGGGTAGTTCCCCGCGGCGGTCTCGGCCTTCAGGGCCTCTACCGCCTGTTCCTTGTCGGCCGCATACGTTACCCCGAACCACTGGCTTTCGGAGGGGATTACCTCCACCCGGGCCCCGCCGGTGCGCAGCATGTCCTGGATCACAAAGGGCAGGTAGATTTCCCCTTTGGAAGGGTCTTCCACCGTAGCGAGGAAGTGGCGGAAGTCGGCTTCGATTTTCGGGAAAAGCGCCGGCTGGCAGACCCAGAAATTCATGCTCACCTGCTCGTCCCCGGCAAAGGACAGGCCGCTGTGGGCATCGCGGATTTCGCCGTCCCGGGCTTCGATTTCCAACCGCTCATCTACCGATACCAGGTCGGTGCCGCGTTGTTGGCACACCCCCCGGGAAACGGAACCGTGGGGGGAGAGGGTGTCCCGGAGGGTATAGGCAATCAGGCCAAAGGCGTCCTGGGACCCGGTGCGCCGTATGAATTCGGAGGCCCGGGCATAGGCGGCCTGGCCGTAGTAGTCGTCGGCATTGATGACGGCAAAGGGGTTGGTGATCACGTTGCGGGCGGTCCACACGGCATGGGCCGTACCCCAGGGCTTGGCGCGCTCGCCGGCGAACTGGGTCCCCGCAGGCAGGTCGGTCAGTTCCTGGGCCAGCACGTCGAGGCTTACATGTTTGGGGAGCCGCTGGCTCAGGTAGTCCCTCAGGTAAGCGACATTGTCTTTCTGGGTGATGACCACGATATGGGTGAAGCCGTTGGCGATGGCATCGTACATGCTGAATTCCATCAGGAACTCCCCGCCCGGCCCCAGGTCGTCGAATTGTTTTAGTTTTCCGTAGCGGCTGCCCTTGCCGGCCGCCATAAGCAATAAGGTCATGGTGATGCGGTTTTGAGGGCCTAAATTACGGGATTGAAGGGGAATTCGGGAGAATACCGGCAGATTTCCTAACTTCCTGCGACAAAATTAATGATAACGTAACTGCTATGGGAACCCGAAGATCCTTCCTCCACAAAACCGCCCTCGCCTCCACCGCCCTGGGGCTTTTCCCCTCCTCCCAGTTTGCCTGGCCCGGACGGGCCGATGGCCCCGTGTTGCGGGTGGGCCTTATCGGGGTGGGCCTCAGGGGGACCAACCACCTGGGCAACCTGTTGTTGCGCGACGACGTGGCGGTGACGGCCCTTTGCGATACCGACCCGCAGCGCCTGGAGCTCTGCGCGGGCCTGATCCGGAAGGCGGGCAGGCCGCAGGCCGCTGCCTTCGGGGCCCACGAACACGCCTACCGCGACCTGCTGGCCCTGCAAACCGTGGATGCGGTGATCATCTCCACCCCCTGGCAATGGCATACCCCCATGGCCGTGGACGCCATGAAGGCCGGGAAGTACACGGGCCTTGAAGTTTCTGCGGCCACCACCCTGGAAGAGTGCTGGGACCTGGTCAATACCCACGAAGCCACGGGGACCCACCTGATGCTGCTGGAAAACGTGAACTACCGCCGCGACATCCTGGCGGTGCTCCACATGGTGCGCCAGGGGGTCTTCGGCGAGCTGGTCCACTTTCGGTGCGGCTATCAGCACGATTTGAGGGAAGTGAAGTTCAACGACGGGAAACAACCCTATGGAGGCGGGGTGGAATTCGGGGAGAAGGCGATTTCCGAAGCCCGCTGGCGGACGGAGTATTCCCTGAAGCGAAACGCCGATGTCTACCCCACCCACGGGCTGGGGCCGGTGGCGGTGATGGCCGACATCAACCGGGGAAACCGCCTGGTAAGCCTCACTTCCAGCGCCACCAAGGCTATTGGGCTGCACAACCACATCGTACGTCAGGGCGGGGCGGACCACCCGAATGCAGCCCTGACCTTCCAGCAGGGGGATGTGATCACCTCCACCCTGGAAACAGCGGCGGGGCAAACCATCCTGATCACCCACGACTGCAACCTTCCCCGCCCGTACTCCCTGGGCTTCCGCGTGCAGGGGGCCTTCGGCCTGTGGGAAGTGGATGGCAACCGCATGTATATCGAGGGAAAATCCGAACCCCACCGCTGGGATGATGCCAAACCCTGGCTGGAAACCTACGACCACCCGCTGTGGAAGAAATACGGGGAGTACGCCCTGGGGGCCGGCCATGGGGGTATGGACTTTTTTGTACTCCACGCCTTCGTGGAGTCAGCCAGGCAGGGCATCGCGCCCCCTATAGACGCCTACGATGCGGCCGCCTGGAGCGCCGTAACGCCCCTTTCGGAGCGCTCCATTGCCGAAAATGGGGCCCCGCAGTTTTTTCCGGACTTTACCCGGGGAAAATGGATGCACCGAAAACCCGTGGACTGGATCCGGGATACCTACTAAGCCCCTTCGGGCGTTTCCTGCCACCAGCCGGGAACAGGCGAAAATGACATTTGTCATATGTGGCCCGGCCCAGGAGGGCTAGCTTTGTTTTCTAACAGCAACTGAGAAATCCATGTGCGACCTTGTTCAAAAATACAACGTGCCGGGCCCCCGCTATACGAGCTACCCCACGGTTCCCTACTGGGACCTGGACGGCTTTTCAGGGGAAAAATGGAAGGAAACCGTGGCGCGGAGTTTTCAGGAAAGCAACGACACGAGCGGCATCAGCCTCTATATCCACCTGCCCTTTTGCGAAAGCATGTGTACCTTTTGCGGCTGCCATAAGCGCATCACCAAAAGGCACGATGTGGAAATGCCCTATATCCGGTCCCTGCTGAAGGAATGGGAACTGTATCGCAGGCTTTTCGGGCACCGGCCCGTGATCCGCGAGCTGCACCTTGGGGGCGGTACCCCCACCTTTTTTTCCCCGGAAAACCTGCAGGTCCTCCTCAGGGGGATTTTCAGCCACGCCGACCGGGCCGAAGACTGGGAATTCAGCTTTGAAGGGCATCCGGGCAATACCACCCGGGAACACCTGAGGGTGTTGTATGAAGCCGGGTTTCGAAGGGTTTCCTACGGGGTACAGGATTACAATGAATCGGTCCAAAAGGCCATCAACCGGATCCAGACCTTCGAGCAGGTCGCTGAAATCACCCGGATTTCAAGGGAGGAAGGGTATACCTCCGTGGGCCACGACATCATCTACGGCCTGCCCCTGCAAACGGTTTCCCACATGGAAGAAACCCTGCGCAAGACCGCGGGGCTCCAACCCGACCGGATTGCCTTCTACAGCTATGCCCACGTCCCCTGGCTTAAGGGGAATGGCCAGCGGGGCTTCAGGGAATCGGACCTCCCCACGGCCGAAGTAAAGCGGCAGCAATACGAAATGGGCAGGAACATGCTGGTCGAATCGGGCTATAAAGACATCGGCATGGACCATTATGCCCTGCCTTCGGACGGCCTGTACCGGGCGCTGCAAAGCGGGGGGCTCCACCGGAATTTTATGGGGTATACCGTTTCCAGGACCCGCCTGATGATCGGGCTGGGGGTTTCCAGCATCAGCGACAGCTGGTATGGCTTCGCCCAGAATGTCAAGAATATCGAGGAATATGAGCACCTGTTGGAATCCGACATCATCCCCGTGTACCGCGGGCACGTGCTCAGCGAAGAAGACGAGGTGGTCCGCAGGCATATCCTCGACCTGATGTGCCGCTTTGAAACCCGGTGGGACCTGGGCCTGCCCGAAGGGCCCCTCAGCGACATCCGGGAACGGCTCCGTGAAACCGAGGCAGACGGGTTGGTCCGCATGGAACCCGACCGTTTGCTCGTAACAGAACCAGGGCGGGCATTTATCCGCAACATCTGTATGGCGTTTGACCTGCGTTTACACAATAAAGCCCCGGAAACCAGGTTATTTTCAATGACCGTATAATTAAACCCAAAGCCATGAAAACCATTATTGTCCCCGTTGATTTCAGCCAGCAATCCGAATATGCCCTTGAGGTAGCGGCTTCCCTGGCCCAGCGCTATACGTCCGAGATCATTGTCCTGCACATGCTGGAACTGAACTACGCCATGATTTCGTCTTCCGAGGCGTACCACCCGGAACAGACGGTTTTCCTGCTTAAGGCAGCAGAAAAGCGGCTTGGGGAATTCCTCGACAAGGAGTACCTGAAAGGCATTACGGTCACCCCGGTGATCAAGCACTACAAGGTATTCTCCGAAGTCAATGAAGTGGCCGCCAAGCACGGGGCAGACCTGATTGTGATGGGGTCCCACGGCACCGACGGGCTGCAGGAAATCTTTATCGGCTCGAATGCCGAGCGGGTGGTTCGCCATTCCGACATCCCGGTGATCGTGGTCAAGAAGCGGAGGCCCAAATTCCAGATCAGGACCTTTGTGTTCGCCTGCGATTTCCAGGAAAAGAACCTTCCGGCCTTCCTGAAGGCCAAATCTTTTGCGGAAATGTTTAAGGCGGAATTAAAGCCGGTGTACATCAATACCCCCGGGGACCACTTTTTGAGCGAAGCCGATATGGACGGGCAAATTGACAAATTCCTCGACAGGGCCAGCGTGGACCTGAAGGTGAAAAAATTCAGTGATTACAGTGTGGAGCGCGGGGTGCTGAACTACAGCGAAAGCATAAATGCCGACCTGATTGGGATCCCGACCCATGGAAGGAAGGGGATATCACACTTCTTCATGGGTAGCATCGGCGAAGACATCGCGAACCATTCCACGATCCCGGTAATCACCTTTAAAATCTGATCCTATTTTTTTAGTTGCTGTCTGGGAAAGGGGGGAATGCCTGCAAAGGCACCCTCCTTTCCCTTTTTAGGCAAGCGCCGCAGGTTCAGCCAAACCGCTCCCTGGCGGCCTGCTCCAGGGCTTCCCGGTGGTCCGGATGGGCTATGGAGGTCAGGGCCCGGGCGCGCTGTTTCAGGTTTTTGCCGTACAGGTTGACCACGCCGTATTCCGTGGCGACGTAATGCACGTGGGCCCGGGTGGTCGTTACGCCTGCCCCGTGTTTCAGGAATGGGGTGATTTTTGAAACCCCCTTGGCCGTGGTGGAAGTCAGGGCGATGATCGGCTTTCCCCCTTCTGAAAGGGAAGCCGCCCGGATAAAATCCATCTGGCCGCCTACCCCGGAATACTGCAGGGTGCCAATGGTGTCGGCACAGACCTGCCCGGTGAGGTCGATCTCTATGGCGCTGTTGATGGCGGTTACCTTAGGGTTTCTGCGGATCAGGGCCGTGTCATTGGTATAGGCGGCCTCTTTGAAATGCACCAGGGGATTGTCGTCGACAAAGTCGTACAGGGCCTGGGAACCGGCCGCAAAGCAGGTCACGATCTTCCCCGTCTTGATTTCCTTTTCTTCCCCGGTGATCACCCCTTTTTGGATCAGCGGCAGCAAGCCGTCGGAGAACATTTCCGTGTGTACCCCCAGGCGGCGGTGCCCGGAGAGGTTGCTTAGCACGGCATTGGGGATGTTCCCGATCCCCATTTGCAGGGTGGCCCCATCTTCGATCAGCGAGGCCACGTTTCGGCCGATTTCCGCTTCCGTATCGGTAATGTCGCCCTGGGGATGGAGGTGCAGGGGGGCAGCCACTTCCACAAGGGCGTCGATCTGGCTGATGTGGATGATGCCATCCCCGTGGGTCCTGGGTACATGCGGGTTTAGCTGGGCGATCACTTTTTTGGCCGTTTGCACCGCCGGGAGGGTAACATCTACCGAGACCCCCAGGGAACAGAACCCGTGGCGGTCGGGGGGCGAAACCTGGACCACGGCCACGTCGAGGGGGAGCAGGCCCCTACGGAACAGCAGGTGGATTTCGCTGAGGAAAATCGGGATGTAGTCGCCCTGTTGGGTATTCACTGCCTTGCGGACGTTTGACCCGACAAAGCAGGTGTTAATTTTAAACGCCTGGCTGTAGGGCGACAGGGCGTAGTTTACGGGGCCTTCGGTATGGATGGAGACCACCTCCACGTCACGGAGTTCGCCGTACCGTTCACAGATGGCGTTGACAAGGGCGTTTGGGGTCATTGCTGCCCCCTGGACGAAAATCCGGTCCCCGGATTTTACAAAGGATGCCGCCGTTTCCAGCGATACGATGTTCATTGCGTTGGTTTTAAGGTGCTCAAAGTCGGATGCGGGCCGTCCAAAGGGGCTATTTTGGCCCCCCTTTTCCGAGGTGCTGGTTATAGAATTCCCATGCCTTGTGGGCGACATCCCGTCCGAGTTGCAGGCCGGCCACGTTGTCGGCCTGGATGTGGTAGCCCCCCATTACCCTTGAGATACCCGCCATTTCTGCGGTTTCCGTAAAGGTTGGGAATTTCAGGGTAACGGTATCCCCGTAATGGGCCGGGTCGGTTTCGGTCAGTACCCCGGGGACCAGCCGCACTTCCTCCCCGAAATGGTCATCCCCCGTAAAGAGGCGGAGGGCTTCCGCACATGCCCCGCTTACCGTGCTGTGGCCCGAGGTATAACTCGGGAAGGGCGGGCACAGGAAGGTCTCGGGCGAGTACGGGCGCCATTGCTGCCCGGGCAGGTCGGTAATCCCCTTTCCGGGGCCGCCCCAGGCTTTTATGACCTGGTCCTGGTAATATTCGTGGACCAGGGCATAGGGGCGGGCATAATCGTAGTACATTTTGGAGTCCCAGGAAGCGATAAAGGCATCCATGGCGGTAATCTGGTTCAGGAAGTACATTTTCACATCTTCATCCAGGGTGTGCCCGTCCCTTCGGGAAACGTCCTGGGCAAACCTGAGCCAGTGACCGGCCTGTTGCACCGATTTCGGGCCGTCGCGCATGAATTCCACCAGAGCCTTGTCGTGGTCAGTCAGGTTGGCCTGCATCTCGATCACCTCCCTGACTTCCCGTTCCAGCTGTTCGGACCCTACCAGCGGTGGGGGCCCTGGGCGGAACTGGCTCGCAGAATCGAGGGTTACTGGCTTAACCTTTTGCCAGAACGGGGTCAGGCATCCCGGGGCATAAACCCCTCCCTGTCCGTCGGAAAAGTATTTGGGCTGCCAGCGGTTGATATCCACGTTGGTGTCGGGGTCGTTCACAGGCGCGTACCCGGTATAGTCGAAATAGGGTTCCCCCCCGGAGCCGGCTTCTTCCCCGTACTGGTTGGCCCCATCGTTCTTCCGGGCTTCGATGACCGCCCTGGCCGCCAGGTTCCCAATGCCAACAGGGGTATTGGGGTCCAGGCTCATGTCGGCCGGGTCGAGCCCCAGGCCCAGCATAAAGCCGCGAAAGAGCTCCTTATCGGAAAAGTAATATTCATTGAGGGTGCGGTAAGCGGCATAGCTTATCGCTATTTCCTTGTTGGACAGGGTGTGTTCCAAAGCCGGGCGGCGTTCAACCCCTTCGAGGTACACCGGCAGGGCCTCGGCATCGTATCGCGACCAGGCATCGAAGACGGCCGTAAAAATAAGGCCGAGGTAGCGCGAGGTTACCGTGGGTCTTGGCTTGAACCGTTCTGTGTCGAGGGCCGTGGCCTCCAGGGCCATCTCCGCCCATTTGTAGGCAGCGTTTTCCGTTCCCCGCGGTTCCGCTGCTGCTTGGGGTGCTTCAACCTTCCCCCCGCAAGAAAGCAGCAGGACAAAAAGGAAGGATACAATCCAGGGTTTACGCTTCATGATAAAGGTTGTTTCTAATCTGCAGGCAAAAGTACCGAATTTTAGGGATGGCATTCCATGCTGGTGTTTACCTGGCCTGCTTCGGGTGCTTTTGGGGAAACATAGGGGATGCCCAACCCCATTCCCCTGAGGATAAAAAGCAGGCCGATGACCACCACGAATGCAGGGATCCACTGGCGGACCCTGGGTACCCATGCCCCCTTGAACATCTTCCCCAACAGGGCCGCCCCGCTCATCAATGGGATAGTCCCGGCCCCGAAAACCATCATGTACAGCGCCCCCATGGGGGCGGAGGCCATGGCGAGGGCCCCGATCAGGGCCATATAGACCAGCCCGCAGGGCAACAGGCCATTCAAAAAGCCAATGCTCAGGAACGCATCACCCTTCCCGGTTTTGAGTTGTGCCCCCAGGGCGCCCTGCAACCGGCCCAGCAGGCGGTACACCGGCTGCGCCGGTTTCCAGCCGCGGAAGACCTTCCCCGGGATCAGTACGGTAAGGATCATCACCACCCCGAGCACAATGGACAGTTTTTGCTGGAACCCGAAAAGGTACAGGCCTTTTCCGATCAGGCCGAAAACCAGGCCGATCATGCCATAGGCCAGCAGGCGCCCCATGTGGTAGATGCCCAGTTGCCCCCACTGCCGGTACGGGTCGTTGCGCTTCAGGGGGAGCATAAAGGCTATGGGGCCGCACATCCCTATGCAGTGCAGGCTTCCCAGTAACCCCAGAACCATGGCAGTTCCCAGTATTTCCATTTCGTTTTTTCTGCGCCCCGCCCGGGGCTGCTTCGGTTAATCCCCGCTGAACCTGCAGGGTTGCAGGGGCGAGGAGGTGTTTAAGACTCAGTAGGTCACCCGGCCGCGATAGAGGTAGGGCTTCCCTTCGTAGTCCCACTCGGCCCGTAGGTCCCATCGGCCCTCCAAAAGGCGGCTATCGGGTATGAGCAATTGCCCGTTGGACAGTCGTATGGGAGCGACAAAATCCAACTTTTTGTTGGAGGGCCTGTACAGGGACACAGTGCCTTTTATTTTTTCGGGGTCCATAGCCTCGGGAAAACGAACCCAGATCCCTTCCCGGGTGACCTGAAGGGTTACGGAGCCGCCTGAATTTTCAAGGTTGGCCGAGGCATCCAGGTCATCCTGGTACCTGAGCTCTTTTTTATAATAGTCCTCGGTCACCAGGTCGTGGTTCGAGGCCGGGTCGCGCGTGGAGAGGACCACAAAGTAGCCGATGAACAGGATGAAAGCGATAAAGGACAAGACAATGCCGGTTCCCCAGTTGAATTTCATAGTCATTTAGTTATAGGGGCGGGGCGCAAGAAAACGCGCCTTCGCGGTTTCGATCAGGGTCTCCCCGCTGTATACCCCGATTTTGAGTTGGTCTTTGTCGCCGCTCAGGGCGGCGCTGTTGATTTCGATAAACAGGGTTCCCTCGCTCAGTTCCTGGGCCGGGACCTCAAAACCATCGCCCCTGACAAAGGTAATCTCCCCCGGGTGCGATAGGAGCTTGAAATGGATGTCGGGGATGGTTCGGGTGGTCTTGTTGATCAGTTTAAAGGTATACACATTGCTGATTACATTATTGTCTTTCCGCTCATAAAGCTGTCCGGGAAGGCGCAGGATGGTTGCCTCCACTTCATTGCGGAGGAACAACATGCCCACCAGCACCCCCGTCAGGATAAACAAGACGGCGGCATACCCCTTCATGCGCGGGGTAAACCGGAATTTGGACTTCTCGGCGATCTCTGCCTCGCTGGCATAGCGGATGAGCCCTTTGGGGAGGCCCACTTTTTCCATGATGGTATCGCACTCATCGATGCATGCCGTACAGTTCACGCATTCCAGCTGGGTTCCGTTGCGGATGTCTATCCCGGTGGGGCATACGTGCACGCACTGCAGGCAGTCGATGCAATCGCCGTATCCGAGGGCTGCCCGGTCTTCTCCCTTGCGGAATTTCTTGCGTCCCTGTTCCCCCTCGCCCCGTTTGTAATCGTAGGCCACCACGATGGATTTGTCATCGAGCAGTACCCCCTGCATCCGCCCATAGGGACAGGCGATAATACAGACCTGTTCGCGAAACCAGGCGAAGACAAAGTAGAAGACCCCGGTAAAGATCAGCAGGGCCACCAGGGTGCTGAGGTGGGCCGCCGGGCCTTCAGTCACGTACTGGAAGAGCCTGTCGCTGCCGATCAGGTAGGCCAGGAAGACATTTGCAATGGCAAAGGAAATAACAAAGAACACCGACCACTTCAGGACCCGTTTGCGGATTTTTTCCGCGTTCCAGGGTTGCCGTGCCAGGCGCATCTGTGCTCCCCGGTCCCCGTCAATCCAGAATTCGATCCGTCGGAACACCATCTCCATGAAGATGGTCTGGGGGCACATCCACCCGCAGAAAATCCGTCCGAAGGCCACCGTGAACAGGGCAATGCCGATGACCCCGATGATCATCGAAATGACAAAGAGGTGGAAGTCCTGCGGCCAGAAGGGAAACCCGAAAATATTGAACCGCCGTTCCAGGACATTGAACATCAGGAACTGGTTTCCCCCCACCTTGATGAAAGGCGCCGCCAAGAGGAAGGCCAGGAGCGCATAACTTACCCACTTCCTGTAGGTGTAAAAGCGCCCGCCGGGTTTTTTGGGGTAAACCCAGGCCCGCTTTCCTTCTTCGCTAATGGTGCCAATGCTGTCCCTGAAATTTTGCGGTTCTTCCATGTGTCGCGGTTTCTTTAAAAAGGTCCCGCCTTTTGGTTTGGGTTATTCCCCTTCCAGGGGGTTCGGGGTGTCGGTTTCCATCAGGACTTCCACACCCGTGGAATCGACCTGTACCTCCACCTCGTCTACCGGGGCATTCGGGTCCATCCAGATTTCCCCTTCCGGGGCTTTCGGGTTGGCCGGGGTCGTCCCGTGGAGGGTCATGATGTAACTGGCCACCTGGGCCATTTCAAGGGGTTTCAGGTTGGTTTTCCAGGCGACCATGCCCTTGCCGGCCCGGCCCCCTTCGGAAATGGTCTGGAAAATGTTCCTGATCCCGCCCCCCAGGACCCAGTAATCATCGGTGAGGTTGGGGCCGATACCGCCGCCCCCATCGATCATATGGCACACCGCGCAGTTCCCGGAAAAGATGGCTTCCCCTGCTTTAAGGTCCGAGGACTCGGTCAGCAGTTCCACGGTATTGACATCTACAAGGTCCTTCGCAGTTTTCTTGTATTCCTCTATGGCCATGCGGGCTGCAACCATTTCCTGCTGGTATTCCTCGGCCTGGTCGTAGTCGTTCAGGATATGGAAGCGCACCAGGTACACCGCTCCGAAGGCAATGGTGATATAAAACAGGTAGATCCACCAGGGGGGCAGGCGGTTATCCAGCTCCTTGATGCCGTCGTAGTCGTGGTCGAGGATGATCTCCCCTTCTTCCTCAATGGGTCGCGAGCCCAGGAGTTTCTGGTAGAGTTCCCTGCCCCAGGTCCATTCCCAACGCTTGCTTTTGGAGGCCAGGTAACGCGCCTTGGCTTCCTCGGAGAGGGTTTGGAACATGACGTTCTCAATGGATTTCAGGATCAATTCTATGGCGATCAGCAGCAGCAGCACCAGCAGCAGGAAATACTGCGTCATCGGATAGGCGATAAAGGCGGGCTGGTCCCCGGAATCGATAAAGTATTCCATCAGGGCGAAGATGGTGAAGAAAAGCAGCGGGACCCGGATCCACCAGGGGGTTGAATTTCTCATTGGTCAAAAGGTTTAGGTTGTTGGTCATCCAGTGGCATCTCTTTCATCTCCTTGATCCGCTCCTTTGAGGTGGTGAGCACCCACCAGAGCAACAGGCCAAAGAACACAAAAAAGATCAGCAGGGAGATCATGGGGTAGGTCGCCACCCCTTCGATAGTCTCCAAATGGCTTTTAACGATTTTCATCATGGCTCAGGGCTTTTCTAAGGCTACTTCCGTGTTTTGTTCGATTTTGATGTCGGTCCCGAGCCGTTGCAGGTAGGCGATCAGGGCCACGATTTCCCGGTCGCGCATCTCTACAAACTCCAGGCCGTTTTCGCGGGCGTAGGCCTTTTCCTCCTCATAGCTCCTTGCGAATTCCGGGTCGGTATACAGGTTTTCCTCAATTTGGGCGGCCTGGGCTTCCATGGAAGCCTCCGCTGCTGCGATGTCTTCTTCCGTATAAGGGACCCCGAGGGTCACCATGGCCTTCATTTTGGCCTGGATATCGCTGCGGTCGTGGGCGTTCCTGACCAGCCACTGGTAGGCGGGCATGATGGAGCCCGAAGAGGTGCTTTGCGGGTCGTACATATGGTTCAGGTGCCAGCTGTCGGAATATTTGCCCCCTACGCGCAGCAGGTCGGGCCCGGTCCGTTTGCTGCCCCACAGGAAGGGGTGGTCGTACACGAATTCCCCGGCCTTTGCGTATTCGCCATACCGCTCCACTTCACTGCGGAAGGGGCGCACCATCTGGGAGTGGCACCCCACGCACCCCTCTCGGATGTACAGGTCCCTTCCCTCGAGTTCCAGGGGGGTATACGGTTTTACACTGGTGATGGTGGGGATGTTCGACTTCACCAACAGGGTTGGGATGATCTGCACCACCCCTCCGATCAGGATGGCAATCGTAGCCAGGAGGGTCATCTGTATGGGCTTGCGCTCCAGCCAGGTGTGGTATTTTTCCCCGGCTTTCCGGCGTCCGCTGATGCGGCTCAGGGCGGGGGCTTCTGCCAGCTCATCGGTCACCTTGCTTCCCGAGCGGATGGTTGCGATCACATTATACAGCATCACGAACATCCCGATCAGGTACATGGTGCCGCCAATGGCCCGCATCCAGTACATCGGCAGGATCTCGTTTACGGTTTCCAGGAAGTTCCCGTACACCAGGGTGCCGTCGGGGTTGAATTCCTTCCACATCAGGGCCTGGGTAAACCCGGCTACATACATCGGCAGGGCATAGAGGACAATCCCCAGCGTCCCGATCCAGAAGTGGAAGTTTGCCATACCGATGGAGTGCAGCCGCGTATTGAACATGCGGGGCACCAGCCAGTAAATCATCCCGAAGGTCAGGAACCCGTTCCACGAAAGGGCCCCCACGTGGACGTGGGCGATGATCCAGTCGCTGAAGTGGGCGATGGCGTTGATGTTTTTCAGGGACAGCATGGGCCCCTCGAAGGTGGCCATCCCGTAACCGGTGATGGCAACCACCATGAATTTAAGCACCGGGCTGGTGCGCACCTTGTCCCAGGCGCCCCTCAGGGTGAGCAACCCGTTGATCATCCCCCCCCAGGAAGGGGCGATGAGCATCACAGAAAAAGTGACCCCCAGGTTCTGGGCCCAGTCGGGCAGGGAAGAATAGAGCAGGTGGTGTGGCCCCGCCCAGATATAGATAAAGATCAGCGACCAGAAGTGGACGATGGAGAGCCGGTAGGAATAGATCGGCCGGTTGGCCGCTTTGGGGATGAAATAATACATCAGCCCCAGGAAGGGGGTGGTCAGGAAGAAGGCCACGGCATTATGCCCGTACCACCATTGCACCAGGGCATCCTGCACCCCGGCGTACACCGAGTAGCTTTTCATCGCGCTCACGGGCAATTCCAGGCTGTTGAAAATATGGAGAACCGCCACCGTGACGATGGTGGCAAGGTAAAACCAGATAGCGACATAAAGGTGCCGCTGGCGTCGTTTAAGCATAGTGCCGACAAAGTTCCACCCAAAGGCCACCCAGACCACGGCAATGGCAATGTCGATCGGCCATTCCAGTTCGGCGTACTCCTTGGAGGTGGAATATCCCAGGGGCAGGGAGATGGCTGCCGCGACAATGATGGCCTGCCAGCCCCAGAAGTTGAAATTGCTCAGCCAGTCGCTGAACATCCGGGCTTTCAGCAGCCGCTGGGTAGAGTAATATATCCCAGCAAACAGGGCATTCCCCACGAAGGCGAAAATCACCGCATTGGTGTGCAGCGGGCGCAGGCGCCCAAAACTCAGCCAGGAAATCCCGTCCGTAAGGTTGGGGAACAGGAACATAAAGGCCAGCAGCAGGCCGACCAGCATGCCTACCACCCCCCAGAGCAGGGTGGCGTACAGGAACTTCTGTACGATTTTGTTGTCATAATGAAATTGCTGAATCTCCATAAAACAGATCGATGTTTAGTTGGTATTATTCTGTTGGTGGTCCGGATTTTCGGGTTCGGGGTCCCTGGGGAGGAGCTCATCCTCAAAGAGCATGCGCACCGAGGGCGTATAGGAATCGTCGTACTGGCCCTTCCTTACCGAGAAGACAAAGGCGGCAAAAAAAACCAGGGCTATCAGGATGCTGATAGCAAGCAACAGGTAAATCACGCTCATACCCAGGCGGAATTTGGCTGTAAAACTAGGCCTGTCCCGTTATTCGAAAATATGATATTTATCAGGTTGTTCATTTCTTGAGGGTTCTTCCGATCCAGTTGGTGGCTGCCGTGGTGAAGGACACGATGCTGATGGAACTGAGGGGCATCAGGATGGCGGCAATGACCGGTTCCAGCTCCCCGGTTACCGCAAAATACAAACCAGCGAGATTATACAAAAGCGAAAGGGCAAAACTCAGGTAAATAATTTTCATTCCCTTCCGGGTGATTTTCAGGAAGGCATCGAGCTCCGAAAACCGCCGCCCGTCCAGAATAGCGTCACAGGCCGGGGTAAAAAGGCCGGCGTCTTCACTTACCGCGATCCCCACCTGGCTTTGGGCCAGGGCCCCGGCGTCGTTCAGTCCGTCCCCCACCATAAGCACGTTGCGCCCCTGTCGCTGCAATTCCCTGATAAACTCCAGCTTTTGAACGGGTTTCTGGTTAAAGTACATGGGGGTTAAAGGGGGCAGCAACTCCCCGAGGAAAGCCCTTTCCGATTCATTGTCGCCGGAAAGGACGGCCAGGGAATAGTCGTGCCCCATGCGTTCCAGGAGCCTGCCAGCCCCCTCCCGGTAACTGTTCTGGATGATGAAGCGGCCGCGGTAGGCGTTGTTGGCGCTGATGTGTACTTCCGTGCCTTCCTCCGCGGAAGGGTCCTCCCCCCGCACAAAGCGGCTCGACCCCACCCTGATCTGCTGGTCGGCCACCCGGCCTTCCAGCCCCTGCCCCAGGTGCTCTTCAAAGTCATCCAGGGGGACGATGTTATAAGGGGCCAGCTGCCGGTACAGGGCCTGGCTCAGGGGATGACCGGAAGCCCGAAGGGTATTTTTCAACACTTCTGATTCCTGTTCCGTCAGTTCGATCCCGGTATACCGAATGCTGTTTTTCCGGCTGGTGGTCAGGGTGCCGGTTTTGTCGAAAATAGCGGTGTCGACCAGGGCCATGCGCTCCAGGCTTTCTGTATCCTTTACATAGAACCCCCTTTTGCCAAAAATCCGCAGCAGGTTCCCCAGGGTAAATGGCGCAGCCAGGGCAATTGCGCACGGGCAGGCAATGATCAGTACGGCGGTGAGCACGTTAAGGGACATGGAGGCATCTTTCCAAAGCCAGAAGGCTGCGGCGGTGAAGGCGATGGCCAGTACGGCCAGGGTGAACCGTTTCCCGATGCGGTCGGTGAGGGTGCGGAAGCCGGTTTTGGAACTTTTGGAAAAGGCCGCGTCGCTCCACAACTCGGTGAGGTAGCTTTGGGAGACCGGCTTGAGGACTTCGATCTCGATGGCCCCCTGAAGCTGTTTGCCCCCGGCATACAGGCGTTCCCCGCTCTGCTTGCTCACAGGACGGGCCTCCCCGGTTACAAAGCTATAGTCTATTTCCCCCGCCCCCCGGAGCAGGATGGAGTCTGCAGGGACCAGGGAGCCGTTGCGGATGAGCAACCGGTCGCCTTTCTGCACTTCGTAGACGGGGATATTTTCTTCCCTCCCGCCATCCAGGAGGCGGGTGACGGCAATGGGGAAGTACGATTTGTAGTCCCTTTCAAAAGAGAGGTAGGAATAGGTGCGCTGTTGGAAGAATTTCCCGAGCAGCAGGAAGAAGACCAGCCCGGAAAGGCTGTCGAAAAACCCCTGCCCCAGGTCGAATACGATCTCCGCGGTACTCCTCAGGAAGAGCACGAGGATGCCCAGGGCGATGGGCACGTCGATATTGAGAAGGCCCGAGCGAAGCCCCTTGTAGGCCGATACCAGGTATCCCGAGCCGGAATACACCACTACCGGAACTGAAAAGCTGAACATGATCCACCGGAACAATCCCTTATACTGTTCCAGCCAGAATTCCCCGGTTTCGAAGTATTCGGGGAACGACAGGAACATGATGTTGCCGAAGGCAAACCCGGCCACCCCCAGCTGGTAAATCAGTTTCCGGTCGGCCTTCTTTTTGGTGCCGGAATAGTCTTCCAGGGTAATGGAAGGCTCGTATCCGATGGCGCTCAGCAGGCCTGCCAGGTCCTTGAGGCTGATTTTTTCAGGGTCGAAGTGGATGCGCGCCTCCCTTTTGGGGAAATCCACCTGGCTGCTGTACACTCCCGGGTTCAGGCGGTGGAGGTTTTCAAGGATCCAGATACAGGAACTGCAATGGATCTGCGGGATGGAAAGCACTACAATATGGTGGGAGGCATCCTGGAATTCCAGCAGGCGTTCTGCGATCAGGGGGTCGTCCAGGAAATCGTACCGCCCTTTTTCGGAAGCCGGGGAGTTCCCCGGTGCCCCTTCCAGTTGGTAATAGTAGTCGAGGTCGTTATCCTGGAAGATTTGATAGACCGTTTTGCATCCGTTGCAGCAAAAGGGTTTTCCGTCATAACGGATTTCCTCCAAATCGCAGGGGGCCCCGCAGTGAAAGCAGGAAGTGTCTTCCATTGGGTTTTAGTTGGCGGGTTTTAAGGTACGGATTTTCTCAAACAGCCGGGCAAAGATGGCCGATCGTTAAAAGATGAAATATGACACTTGTCACCTTTTTTAAATTTTAAAAATTGGCTACCTTTAACCTGGCAACGCATACGTACTTATGGACCACCCTAACCGATGTGAAAACTGCATAGTCCGGAAATTCAATTCCCTCAGGGCGATGAGCAAGGAAGAGCTGAAAGCAGTTTCGGACTCCAAGGTCACCAAGCAGGTCAAAAAGGGCGAAATGATTTTCGATGAAGGGGAAAAGCTCAACGGGGTCTATTGTGTGCGCGGGGGGGTCTCCAAACTGTCAAAACTTAGCCCCAATGGCAAGGACCAGATTGTAAAGCTGGCCTCCAAGGGAGAGGTGCTGGGGCAACGGTCGGTTATTGCGGAGGAGTCTTCCAATTTGAGCGCGACCGCCATAAATGATATGGAAGTCTGCTTTATCCCGAAGGAAATCATCGTTAGCACCCTGCATAAAAACCCCGATTTCACCTACGAGGTACTCCGCCATATGGCGCATGACCTGAAGGAAGCCGATGATGTGATTGTAAACATGTCGCAGAAATCGGTGAAGCAACGGATTGCCGAAGCCCTGCTGTACATGAAAACCCACTTCGGGGAGGACAAGGAGGGCTACCTGGCCCTGGTCCTTTCCCGGGAGGATATCGCCAACGTGGTGGGGACGGCTACCGAATCGTGTATCCGGATCCTTTCCGAATTCAGGAAAGAGAAATTGATCCGTACCACCGGCAAGCGAATGGCTATCCTTGAAGAACGGAAATTACAGGATTTGGTCGATGGTTTTTAGATGTAAACATTTATAAATCAGCACGATAAAACTCATATTTTTTTTTGAAAAGCTGATCATTATCATACTTTCACCCCCCTTGGTGCCCTACCTTTACCCCAGTTGATCCGAAAAGGGGCATGCGAGATATTCTGATTCCAACCGATTTTTCACCAGCGGCACAAAATGCGGTCGATTACGCATTTTCGCTGTTCAGGGGGGAATCGTGTGCCTTCCATTTCCTGAATACCTATACCCCTGACTTCATCCATAGCAGGGTACTGGCCCTGACCCATAGCGGCAGCCTGGAGGAGGACCCCATGCAGTCGGCTTCCGAAGAGGGCCTGAAGAACCTGGTTGCTGACCTGGCAAGCCGATACCCAAACTCCGGCCATGAATTCCGGACCGTTTCTTCCTTCAACCTCCTTACCGAGGAGATCAGGGAACAACTGGAACTACAGGGGATTGATCTCGTCCTGTCCGGGACTACCGGGGCCTCCGGCCTCAAAGAGGTATTCCTGGGAAGCAATACGGTACGCATCCTCAAAGCCGTTACCGATACCCCGGTCCTGGTGGTGCCCCAGGAATCCAAATGGAAAAGGCCTGCCAAAATAGGCATGGTCACGGACCTGTTCAGTCCTTATACGGCAAAGCAAATAGAGACTATCCTGTTTTTTGCCCGGCAGTTAAGGGCCCGGGTGGAGGTCATGCACATTGGTAGCCCCGATGGGCTCAATGCTTTTCAGGAACTCCACAAGCACCAGCTCTTTCTGGAACTGGAACGGCTTGAACCCAAAATGCACTGGAGGTGGCCACAGGGAAGCAAAACGGCAGTGATCGAAGAATACCTCGGGCACGAAAAAGTAGACCTGCTGATTATGATCCGCAACGACCACCACCTGGTGGAAGAATGGGTCCGCGAACCGGTGGTCAAAAAGATTGCCTTCCACACCCGGGTCCCCATGCTTGTATTGCCCCCGGCCTAAGGAGGGTATTCCCGTACTATTGCCTGGTTATAGGGCGGTCTTCGTAGAAATCTTCAAAAGTCCTGGAGGTCTGGTAGGTGTCGGTCAGTACCTGGTAGACCATCATCACGACCATGCCCTGCCCCAGGACGGTGGCGTAGAAAATCCAGTGGAAGGCCAGGTCCATAGCGGCACCAATGGTAAGTGCGATCAGGAAAAAGGTAGTGAACACTACCCAGGCCATAGCAGAAATCTTCATTTTTTATTTTCAAGGTAGCCATTTCCCAGGGGGTTTGCTGTTAAGGGAAGTATAAAACTATAGAGCCCCGGGGCTTAATAGGGGGCCTAACTTGAAAAAAAGGCGCCCCGGGCAACGGCATTATTGAAATCCTTTTTTTACCTTTGGGATGTTGTGTTGTGATTCCCGAAAGGGAATTCAGGTCTGCGGCCGCAAGCCGCGCCAAATGAAAGGCTTTCCGTGAGGGAGGCTTTTTTTGTTGCCGACGGCGAAAGGGAGGGGCTGATAGGTGGAATGGCCAATTAATGGGCAGCAGGCACGGACTCCCGGATCGCATTTCCCCCGGGGCTGCGCCCCTCGCCCCCCTGGATCAAGATAGGGCTTCCTGATGCAAGGTCCTTGCGGGTAGGCCATTTCCCCATCCCCCCAATTTGTCGTATTTTTAAAGCACGGAATCAAGCCATATCGAACCATGCCCTTATACCACAAACTGGGGAGCATCCCCCATAAACGACATACCACCTTCCGCAAGCAAGACGGCAGCCTGTATTATGAACAACTTTTCGGCACCATAGGGTTTGACGGGATGTCTTCCCTGATGTACCACGTGCACCGGCCCACCCAGGTAAAGGAGATCGGGAAGACCCTCGACATCGCCCCCCGGGCCGCCGTGGCCCACAACATCCATTCGCGCCTGCTCAAGGGCCTCGATCTGGCCCCTGTAAAGGATTACCTCGAAAGCCGGGCCGTGATTTTATTCAATGGCGACGTGAACATCACCCTGGCCGCCCCACGGGAATCGCAAACCGGGTATTTTTATAAAAACGCCGATGCCGACGAGCTGATTTTCATCCATGAAGGCTCCGGGGTCCTGAAGACCATGCTGGGGGAACTCCCGTTTGAATACGGGGATTACCTGCTGATCCCGCGCGGGATGATCTACCAAATCCATTTTGACGGGCCTGAGAACCGCCTGTTTATTGTTGAATCGTACCACCCGGTGTACACCCCCAAACGGTACCGGAACTGGTTCGGGCAGCACCTGGAGCATTCCCCTTTCTGCGAGCGGGACTTCAAGCTCCCCCAAAACCTGCAGACCCACGATGAAAAAGGGGAGTTCCTGATGAAAGTGAAAAAGCAGGGCCAGCTGCACCACCTGGTCTATGCCACCCACCCCTTCGACGTGGTCGGCTGGGACGGATACAATTACCCGTACGGGTTCTCCATCCATGATTTTGAGCCCATCACGGGCCGGGTACACCAACCGCCCCCCGTGCACCAAACCTTTGAAACGAGCGCCTTTGTGGTGTGCTCCTTCGTTCCCAGGCTATACGATTACCACCCCGAGGCCATCCCGGCCCCGTATAACCATTCCAACATAGATTCCGACGAGGTCCTGTACTATGTCGATGGGGACTTTATGAGCCGCAAGGGGATCGACAAGGGGTATATTTCCCTCCACCCGGCCGGGATCCCGCACGGCCCGCACCCGGGCACGTATGAGGCGAGCATTGGCAAAAAAGGGACGGAGGAACTCGCGGTGATGGTGGACACTTTCAAGCCCCTTCAGGTTACCCAGGCCGCCCTGAAACTCGACAACGGCACGTATTACCAGTCGTGGCTAGAATAGGCCTGCCTGGTGCAGGACCCTGTGGATGAGGCTGGCTGCCAGGATGGCGGTCTGCCCGTCGCGGTCATGGGTTGGGTTCAGTTCGGCCACATCCATACTCCGCACTTTCCCGCTTTCCAGGATTAGGTCAAAACAGGGGAGGAAGGCCTCCGGCGAGTACCCCATGGGGGAGGCCGCACTTACGCCCGGGGCAAAGGCAGAGGAAAAACCGTCCAGGTCAATGGTCAGGTAGAGTGCGTCGAGGGGTTCCAGGAAGTCCCTTATGGCGCTTAAGGCCCCTTCAAGGCGGCCGGGCTGCAGGTCGTTTCGTCCGACCACCCTTACCCCCAGCGCGGCTGCCCGGTCCCAGAGTTCCCCGGGGTTGGCATCGGGGCGCACCCCGACGCAGGCATAGGAAAAGGGGAGGTTTTTTTCCCGGCAGTGGCTGGCAACCTGCAGGAAGGGGCTGCCGCTGTGGCCCCTGGGTTCCGGTTCCCTCAGGTCAAAATGGGCATCGAAATTCAGGATGCCCAGGCGCACACCAGGGCCAAGTGCCTGCTGCACGCCAAGGAAATGCGCATAGGCGATATCGTGCCCGCCCCCCACGGCCAGGGGGAAGCAGCCCTCCCGCACCAACCGGTTCACCTGGGTGGAAAAGAACTCCTGGGTAGCTTCAAGGTCCCCATCAGGGCAAACCACATCCCCGGCATCCCAGAGCGTACGGGGGGCGCTGCGGAGCAGGGGCATCCGTCCCAGGGCCCTGCGGATGGCGTTTGGCCCCTCCGCGGCCCCCGGCCTTCCATGGTTGCGGGCCACCCCTTCATCGCATGCATAGCCCAGAAAGACGGGCGCCTTGTGGTCGTGGTCGGGCAGGGAACCGGAAAGGAGGTCCACAAGCCTGATATTTTCGTGTAGGTATTCCTTGCCGGCTGACTTCCTGCCCTGCCAGTGCACGCGGTCGGGACTGCAATAAGGTGGGGTCATAGGGATGGTTTGAACAGGTTATCGAGGAGGGCGTCTTCCACAAGGTTGGGGAGGCTGACTTTTAACCCGGGGGTGCGGGCCAGTTCCCGTTTCAGGGCACTCATGGCCCCGGGGTTCCTGGCCCAGCTGCGACGGGCAATGCCGTTATTCACGTCGAAAAAAAGCATGTTGGTCAGCCGCCTTTCGGCCTCTGGCGTGCCGTCGAGCAGCAGGCCGAAACCCCCGTTGATGACTTCGCCCCATCCGACCCCGCCCCCGTTGTGGAGGGAGACCCAGCTGGCCCCCCGAAAGCTGTCGCCGAGGACGTTGTGGACTGCCATGTCAGCCGTAAAGCGGCTGCCGTCAAAAATATTGCTGGTCTCCCGGAAGGGGCTGTCGGTACCGCTCACATCGTGGTGGTCCCGGCCCAGCACGACCGGGGCGGAGAGGGAGCCTTCGGCAAGGGCTTCGTTAAAGGCACGGGCAATGGCCACCCTTCCTTCGGCATCGGCGTAAAGGATGCGGGCCTGGGAACCCACCACCAGGCGGTTTTGTTCCGCTTCAGAAATCCAGTGGATGTTATCGTGCAATTGCTGCCGGATTTCCTCCGGGGCCCCTTCCAATTGTTTCTTCATCACCCGGAGGGCAATCTGGTCGGTCCGCCGGAGGTCTTCGGGGTCGCCGGAGGTGCAGACCCAGCGAAACGGGCCGAAGCCGTAGTCGAAACACAGCGGCCCAAGGATGTCCTGCACGTAGGAGGGGTACCGGAAATCGATCCCGTTGGGGGCCATCACTTCCGCCCCTGCCCTGGAGGCTTCCAGCAGGAAGGCATTCCCGTAATCGAAGAAGTACGTGCCCCGGGCAGTATGCCGGTTGATGGCTGCCGCATGGCGGCGCAGGGAAGCCTGTACCCGGTCCCGGAAGGCTTCAGGGTCCCGGGCCATAAGGGTATTGGCTTCTTCAAAGCCCAGGTCGGCCGGGTAATACCCGCCTGCCCAGGGGTTGTGCAGGGAGGTCTGGTCGCTTCCCAGGACCACGGGGATGCTTTCCTCCGCAAAGCGTTCCCAAACATGGACCACATTGCCGACATACGCCAGGGATACCGATTCCCGTTCGGCAATGGCCTTACGGGTGCGGGCCACAAGGCCGTCGAGGTTGGGGTGCAGCTCATCCACCCAGCCTTGCCGGTGCCTTTTTTCAGCCGCTGCGGGGTTCACCTCGGCGCAAACGGTGATGCAGCCCGCAATGTTGCCGGCCTTGGGCTGGGCCCCGCTCATGCCGCCCAGGCCGGAGGTCAGGAAAACACGCCCCCGGAAATCGCTTTCCCGGGGCAGGACCCTCCTGAAGGCATTCAAAACGGTGATGGTGGTCCCGTGGACAATCCCCTGGGGTCCGATATACATATACGACCCTGCCGTCATCTGGCCGTACTGGGTCACGCCCAGGGCGTTAAAGCGTTCCCAGTCGTCGGGTTTGGAGTAGTTGGGCACCATCATCCCGTTGGTGACCACGACCCTGGGGGCGTCTTCGGAAGAAGGGAACAACCCCATGGGATGGCCCGAGTACATGTGCAGGGTTTGGGTATCGGTCATTTCCGACAGGTACTGCATGGTCAGCAGGTACTGGGCCCAGTTCTGGAACACGGCCCCGTTGCCCCCGTAGGTAATCAGCTCTTCGGGGTGCTGGGCCACCTGTGGGTCCAGGTTGTTCTGGATCATCAGCATAATGGCCGCTGCCGTGCGGCTGCGGGCGGGATAGGCCGATAGGGGCCGGGCATGCATGGGATATTCGGGCCTGAAGCGGTACATGTAGATACGGCCATAGGCATGCAGTTCCTCCAGGAATTCCCCTGCCAGTTCCGCGTGCCACCCTGGGGGGAAATACCGGAGGGCATTCCGCAGGGCCAGCTTTTTCTCTTCAGGGGAAAGGAGGTCTTTCCGCACCGGGGCGTGCGGAAGGTGCCCGTCCCGTTTTCGGGTTGGGGGAAGGGTGGCGGGGATTCCTTGACGGATCGCCTTTTGGAATGCCTTCAGGTCTGGAGTTGTAGTCATTTCAGTCGGGTGGGTTATCCAGGACGCACTGTCCGTTTTTCCAAACCATGGATGGCCGGAGTTGCCCCTGGCGGTAGAGGATTTCGTTATAATGCGGGGCCGGGAAGACCACCAGGTCGGCCCTTTGCCCCCCTGCCAGGGTCCC
The DNA here is from genome assembly GCF_024006985.1 of Robiginitalea marina. Lineage (GTDB taxonomy): Bacteria > Bacteroidota > Bacteroidia > Flavobacteriales > Flavobacteriaceae > Robiginitalea > Robiginitalea marina. The sequence goes on along the minus strand of NZ_JAMXIB010000006.1, from coordinate 42,801 downwards.
GCGGTCGCCGAGCCCCAGGGCCGCGGCAGCCCGGAAGGTAATACCGGCCAGCACTTCGGCATGGGAGAGTTTTTCAAAGGCGCCCAGCAGGGCTGCCTGGGTAAGCAGGTCGCCCATGGGGGCAGACCCCGGGTTGTAGTCGCTGGCAATGGCCAGGCAGGCCCCGGCATCGAGCAGGGCCCGGGCGGGGGCAAAACCGCACCCCAGGCCCAGGGTGGCCCCGGGCAGGGCTGTCGCTATGACCTCGCTTTTGGACAGGGCGTCGATTTCCTTCGGCCCGCTGGCTTCGAGGTGGTCGGCGCTCAGCGCCCCGCAGGCAATGGCGACCTGGCTGCCCCCCGTGGTGAACTGGTCGGCGTGGACGGTGAGCCCGAAACCCATGGCTTTACCAGCCCTGAAGTAGGGTAAAATATCCTCAGGCGAAAATGCACTTTGTTCCACAAAGGCGTCCAGGCGGGAAGCGAGGCCTTCTTTTTTGAGTATGGGCAGGAGTTCCCGCACCAGAATCCGTAAATACTCCTCTGCAGGACCATCGAAATCTGCGGGCAGGGTATGGGCTGCCAGGCAGGTGGCTACCAGGTCTGCGGCAGTTTTGGCGTGGGCGGCCCGGACCACTCGGAGCATTTTCAGTTCTTCGGATACGCTAAGGCCATAACCGCTCTTGACCTCCAGGGTGGTCACCCCGGAAACCAGGAATCGTCCGGCCCGCTCCAGCAGGAGTTTCTCAAGGGTTTCAGGACTGGCGCTGCGGGTTTGCTGAACGCTGTCCCAGATGCCCCCTCCTGCCGCCGCGATTTCCAGATAGGTACGACCGCTGTTGCGCAGGGCATAATCTTTTGCCCGGCTCCCGGCAAAACAGCTGTGGGTATGGGAATCGACAAATCCCGGGAGCCCTATGGACGGTCCCGGGAGTTCCACTATGGCGGTCCCATGGGCCCGGGCTTCCCGGGCCAGGGCTTCAAAAGCCCCTGTTTTTACAATCCGCTCCCCCTCCAGGAGCAGGCCGGCGCCCTCGATCACAGGGAGTCCGCTGTCAGGCAGGGGGCCTTTGAGGGGCATCCCCGACATGGGGAGCAGCTGGGTGAAGGGGCCGATCAGCAGGCGGGGTTTCCGGGAAGGGGGTTGAGGGGCAGCCATAGGCATCAATAGGTTTCAAACAAGGGGTCCAGGGGGGTTTTTAAAGATAGCTTCTTCGTTTCGGAAAAGGAATCGAGCAGGCCGATGAGTTCCCGGCTGCGGATGATTTCCAGCCCTTTTTCAATGTCGGTGGCAAAGACCCGGTCTTCCCGGGCAAAGGCGACCCGACGGCGCACCAGGGCGTGGGCCTGTTCCAGGAACCAGCCCGATTTCAACGGCTTTCGGAATTCAAAGGCCTGGGCCGCGGTAAGCAACTCGATCGCCAGGATTTTTTCAACGTTTTCCAGGACCCTCAGGGCTTTGCGCCCGCTGATGGAACCCATGCTCACGTGGTCTTCCTGCCCCATGGAGGTGGGGATGCTGTCGGCGCTGGCCGGGAAGCAAAGCCCCTTGTTCTCGCTGGCCAGGGCGGCAGAGGTGTACTGGAGCATCATATAGCCCGAATTCAGGCCGGTGTTTTCCATCAGCAGGGCAGGCAGGCCGGTGCTGTTCCCTTCCAGGGCGAGGTAAATACGCCGGTCGGAGATGTTCCCGAGCTCGGAGGCAGCCAGGCAGGCATAATCAAGGGCCATCGCCAGGGGCTGGCCATGGAAATTGCCACCGCTGATGGTGAGCGCTTCATCGATGATCACGGGGTTGTCGGTAACGGCATTGAGTTCGGTTTCCACGAGCTCTTTCAGGTGCAACCAGGCGTTGCGGGAGGCCCCGTGCACCTGAGGGATGCACCTCAGGGAGTAGGGGTCCTGCACCCGGTCGCAGTCGATATGGTCTTCCAGGATCTCGGAGCCTTTCAACAGGCTGCGGATGCGCCCGGCCACATGCTGCACCCCCTGGAATGGGCGCAGCTGGTGCAGTTTTTTATGAAAGGGTTTTACCGACCCCTGCAGGCCCTCGATCATCATGGCCCCTATAATGTCGGCCTGGGAGAGGCAGCTGTGCATTTTTTCAACGACCACCACGGCGTGGGCGGCGATAAACTGGGTCCCGTTGATCAGGGCCAGGCCTTCCTTGGGGCCCAGGGCAAGGGGCTCCATCCCCCGTGCCGTAAGGACTTCCCCGGCCGGACAGGTCGTTTCCCCGCACTGGACTTCCCCCAGGCCGATCAGGGGAAGGAACAGGTGGGCCAGGGGGGCAAGGTCGCCCGAGGCGCCGACCGAACCCTGGGAGGGGACTACGGGGATGATCCCTTCCTCCAGGTGCCAGAGGATGCGTTTCAGGGTCTGCTCACGGACCCCGGAATACCCTTGAGCGAGGGCGTGGAGTTTCAGGACGAGCATAAGCCTGGCGATCTCCTGCCTGACGGGTTGGCCCACCCCCACGCTGTGGCTTTTCAGGATGTTAAGCTGGAGTTGGCGGGTGTCTGCCGCGGAGATCCGGGTCGTACAAAGGGGGCCAAACCCCGTGTTGACCCCATACACCGGGTCGCCTGCGGCCACAATGGCTTCCACGGCCTGCTGGCTGGCCCTCACCTTGCGCAGCACCGGTTCCGAAAGGACCCCGCCGGCCTCCCCACGTGCAAGGGCCAGGGCTTTTCCTGCGGTCAGAGGGTCTTTTCCATAAGCAAAGGGCGGGGTGTTTTGGGGCATGGCCGGACGTTTGTCCCCTAAAAGTACAACGCTTCATTGATAATTATTGATACAAATAGTACCTTGTGTGATAATTATGAGTAATCAAATTGAACTCCGCCACCTTCGCTATTTCATGGCCCTCTGCGAAGTGCTCAATTTCCATAAGGCCGCGGAGCAGCTGCACATTTCCCAACCGGGCCTCAGCCGGCAGATCCAACAGCTGGAATTCCACCTGGGGACGGCCCTTTTCATCCGCAACCGGCGGGAGGTGCGCCTGACCGAAGCCGGGAAGTACCTCAGGGAGCAACTGCTGCCTTCCCTCAACCGCCTTGAATACCTGTTGGAGCAAAGCCGGCGGATCGGGCAGGGGCAAACCGGGGAGATCCGTATCGGGTTCCTCGGCTCGGCCATGCAGGAAGTGATCCCCAGACTCCTGCTGGACCTCCGGGAATCCTTTCCCGATATCCACACCAGCCTCGAAGAACTCTCGAACCGTTCCCAGGTAAGGGCCTTGCTGGAGGAACGGCTCGACCTTGGGTTTGTGCGGCTCCGGGAGCTGCCCCCCGAATTGGAAGCGATCCCGGTGGTGCGGGAAACCTTTTCCCTGGTGGTCCCCGAAGATCACCCCATAGGCCCGGATTCCTTTCGTACTATCGCCCAGTTTGCCGGCCAGCCCTTTATCCTGTTCCCCCCGGCCTACAGCCCGGAGTACTACCAAACCGTCTGGAGCATTTGCGAGGATGCAGGCTTCCAGCCCGAAGTGACGCATAAATCGGTCCATGCCCATACCATCTTCAAGCTGGTGGCCAATGGGATGGGGGTTTCCATTGTCCCTACCTCCCTCCAGTACGGCTTTGACCTGAAGATCCGGTTCCTGGAGTTAAAGGACATCCCCCAGCGGGCCGTGTTGTACGGGATTTGGAAAAAAGGGACGCACAACCGGGCCCTGGAGCACTGTATGGATCGATTGCGTTTGCATCAGGCCAAAGACTAGTTGTATTTTTGGAAAAAACACTTCCATGATAGAAGCCCTGATCAAAAAAAGGAGGTCCGTATACCCGAATCAGTACAATGGGCAGCCCATTGCCCGGGAAACCCTCGAACGGCTGCTCGAAGCGGCCAACCACGCCCCGACGCACAAGCGCACCGAACCCTGGAGGTTCAAGGTCCTGCAGGGGGATTCCCTGATCCGGCTGGGGGAGTTCCTCCAGAAAAAATACCTGGAAACCACCGCCAGCCCCAAACAGATCCAGGCCAGAAAATTCCTGGAAAACCCGTCCAAAGCCGGGGCCATAATTGCGATATGCATGCAGCGGGACCCGGAGGAGCGCCTGCCCGAATGGGAGGAGGTCGCTGCCACGGCCATGGCCGTGCAGAACATGTGGCTTTGTGCGACTGAACTGGGCCTGGGGGCCTACTGGAGTTCGCCGGGACTGATCCGGTATATGGGGGAATTTTTCGACCTGGCCGGGGGGGAGCGCTGCCTGGGGTTCTTCTACCTCGGGTATTTTGACGCCCCGGCAGATGTGGTGCCCCGGGGGGAAGTGGCCCTGAAGACGGAATGGCTCTGAGCCACCCCATTTACTCCAGGAAAGGGAATAAACCGGAACGGAAGTCCCAGGCCCGGAAAAGGAATATCCCCAGGTAAATTACGCTTACCACAAACTTCAGGAAGGTGCCGGTAAGAAAGCCCACAAAGGACCCGAAGGCGGCCTTCAGGGCCTGTTGGTGGCTGGTTTTGTTGATCAGCTCCCCCACGATGGCGCCGATGAAGGGCCAGATCACTATCCCGGCAAGCCCAAGGACCGGGAATACGATGGCCACCAGCAGCCCGATGGTTGTCCCGACCATCCCGGCCCGGCTACCGCCGAATTTCCGGGTGCCGGCTACCGGGATCCAGTAGTCCAGGGCCACCACAGCCAGGGCCACCACCCCCGTAATGGCGATCAGCCACCAGTCGTTGGGCACCGCCCGGGTAAGGATCAGCAGTAACAGGCCCAGCCAGCTAACCGGCGGGCCGGGCAACACGGGAAGGAAACTCCCCAAAAGGCCGATCAGCATGCAGAAGAGGCCCATGATAAGGAGGAAAAGATCCATAGGAGGTGTTTTTGGTCCCTCAGTCGCCGACGGGCGGCACCCGTTACATCAGGGCTAAGGGGTTTGGAATCCAAAAATAAAAAAAGCAGCCATACCCAGGGCTATTTCTATAGGGGATATATCCCCGGTCGGCAGGGCGAAGCCGCGTGGCCGGGGCTTCATGTACCAGCCCCCCGGAAAGGACGTGAAGGCCCGCCCATCTGTCAAAAAAATCGTAATTTCCGGCCGAGTTGCGCAAGGTATGAAGCGAAGGGCTGGAATAACAGGGTTACTGCTGGGGCTGCTCCTGGTTTCCTGCGATTGGTTTGCCTCCCGCGAGACCAGGACCCGCCAGCTGGTGGAGGAGGAAATCCGGAGTATCAACTGGAATGAAGTGGACCAGTTCCCTCTTTTTGAGGCCTGCGACGAGACGGCCCCCAGGGCGGAGCAGCGGCAATGCTTCCAGAATACCTTGGTCATGCACCTTTCCATGGCCTTGCAGGATTTTGAGTTCCGGGCAGAGGGGCCGCTCGCTGACACCCTGTATGTGGATTTCCTGGTAGATAACAAGGGCGGGGTTTCCGTGCTTTCGATGGAGGAAAATGAAGCGCTCAGCCGGGAAAACCCGGAATTCGAACGAATCGTGTCGGGGAGTTTACGCAGCCTGCCCCGATTGCAACCCGCCCTTAAAAGGGGGATCCCGGTGGCCACCCGGTTCCGGATCCCATTGGTAATCAGCACCCATGAATAAATCCGTCCCGTCCGAAATGATTATCCTGGGGATTGACCCCGGGACCACCATTATGGGGTTTGGCCTAATAAGGGTTTACCGGCGGCAAATGGAATTCATGCAGATGAATGAGCTCCTGCTAAGCAAGTACAGCGACCCCTTTACCAAGCTGAAGTTGATTTTCGACCGGACCATCGAACTTATAGACACCTACCACCCCGATGAAATTGCCATCGAGGCCCCGTTCTTCGGCAAAAACGTCCAGTCCATGCTCAAACTGGGCCGCGCCCAGGGGGTGGCCATGGCGGCAGGACTTTCCAGGCAGGTGCCCATCACGGAGTACCTGCCCAAGAAGATCAAGATGTCCATTACCGGAAACGGTAATGCAAGCAAGGAGCAGGTGGCCCGGATGTTGCAGACTACCCTTGGCCTGAAATCCCTTCCCAAGAACCTCGACAGTACCGACGGCCTGGCGGCTGCGGTCTGCCATTTCTACAACCTGGGCAACCCCCAGGTGGGCAAGGCCTACACGGGGTGGGAGGCCTTTGTGAAGCAAAACGAAACCCGACTTAAGAAATAGCCCCCGGTTATGAACCCCCGGAGTTATCGGAAATTCAGCAAAGGGTATGGGCCGGGGAGGGGAAGTAAGGTTCCTGAGGGTTAGATGAGTTGGGGCAAGGGCCCCCACCCACCCGTAGAACAAGATACACCCTACCCCTGCAACCCCCTTTCAGTTTCGAGGGCTGATGCAACCCCTACCCAAAAACTTCTTACCAAACCTGCAACCCTGTGCCGGGGGGGGCCTGTGGAGCCCATGACAACACGGCACGGAAGTAAGGGATCAGCATCGGGCCGGCCCCGGCCAAACCGCGGGGTAAAATTCCGTAATTTTGCCCCAGCGCACCGGGAAGGCGCCGGCCTGCCTCCCCGTTGAACCGAGCCGGTGGCGCCCGGCCCCCTGAAGCCCATGAGCGGTATTTACCTCCATATCCCCTTTTGCAAACAGGCCTGCCATTACTGCAACTTCCACTTTTCCACCTCCCTGAAGCACAAAGCAGGGGTGTTGAAGGCCATGGAGGAGGAAATGCGCCTCTTTCAGGAGGTGGGGTGGGGATTCCCGGTGGAAACCCTGTATTTTGGAGGAGGCACCCCATCCCTGTTGTCCGTTGGCGAGATCGCGCATTTTATCGGGTTGGCCGACGAGTTGTTTGGCCTTGGGGCCCATGCGGAAATCACCCTGGAGGCAAACCCCGACGACCTGACCCCGGAAAAGATAAAGGCCCTGGCCCAAAGCCCGGTAAACCGGCTCAGCATTGGGGTGCAGTCTTTTGACGAAGGGGAATTGCGGGCGATGAACCGCGCCCATACCCCCCGGCAGGCCCTGGAATGCCTCGAGGCCGTTTCCGGCCTTTTCGATAACTTTTCGGTAGACCTGATCTATGGCATACCAGGCAGCAACATGGAAAAATGGGCCCTGAACCTGTCCACGGCCCTGGGGTTCCGGCCGCCCCATATTTCGGCCTATGCGATGACGGTTGAACCGAGTACCGCCCTGCACACCTTTATTGAGAAGGGGATTTCCCCCCCGGTGGACGAGGAGGAGGCCCGGGCGCAGTTTGAATATCTCGCCGACACCCTCGAACAGGCCGGCTACGACCATTACGAAACCTCAAATTTTGGCTTCCCCGGCTATTATTCCCGGAACAATTCGGCCTACTGGCAGGGCAAACCCTACCTGGGCATCGGGCCTGCCGCCCACTCCTTTGACGGGAGGCGGCGTTGGTGGAACCCCGCCCATAACCTGAAGTATAACAGGGCCCTGGAGGAAGGGGTGCTGCCAAGGGAAATTGAGGAGCTCACCCCCCGCGACCGGTACAATGAAGCGGTCATGACCGGCCTAAGGAGCCGCTGGGGGGTGTCCCTGGCCCGGGTGAGGGAAGACTTCGGGCCCCATTATGAAGCCTACCTCATGCAACAGGCCCGGCCCTTCCTGGAATCGCAGTTGCTTTTTTTGGACGATGGGGTCCTGTACACCGGGCGGAAGGGGAAATTTCTGGCCGACGGGATTGCCAGTGATTTATTTATGATTAATTTGAAATGAAAAGCATTCTGAAGGGCAAATGACGGTACGATTCGAACACCAGGGATTGCATTGGGAGGCCAACCTGGAAAGGTATGTGGACCTGTCCGTTCCCGTAAGCGGAAGCGGTCCCCGGGCCTGGGGGCTCGGGGCTGCTGAAATCAGGCCGTATCGGCAGGGGGATTTTGTCGGCAGCGTGGCTGCCGGGGCTTCCGTGAATTTCAATGACATCGCCTTTAACCCCCATGCCCACGGGACGCATACGGAGTGCCACGGGCACATAACCCGCGACCCCTTTTCTGTGAACACGACACCCCCTAAACCCTGGATGCTGGCTGTCCTCGCTTCTTTCGTGCCGGAATCAAGGGGAACCGACCGGATGGTCACCCTGGCACAGGTAGAAGGATATTTCTCAGGGCCGGTGCCCAAGGCGGTTATCCTCAGGACCCTGCCGAATCCGGAATCGAAAAAGCACGCCAGGTACACGGGCACCAACCCCCCTTACCTGGAAGCGTCGGCTGCCGCCTGGTTTGCCCGGATGGGCGTGGAGCATCTCCTGCTCGACCTGCCTTCCGTGGACCGGGAAGCAGACGGAGGGGCCCTTGCGGCCCACAAGGCGTTCTGGGGCCTGCCCGGCCAGCCCAGGGCAGCGGCTACCATCACCGAACTGGTGTATGTCCCCGACCATGTCACAGATGGCACCTACCTGCTGAACCTGCAGGTAGCCCCTTTTGAGAATGATGCCAGCCCCAGCAGGCCCCTCCTGTTCCCGGTACGCCCCGTGGATGGGGCGGCGGGTATAAAAGAATAATAAAAAAAAAGCCCCTGAGGGGCTTTCCGGAAACCGTAAACCAAGGCCTTATGGCAGAATTATTTTTGGGATTGTTGTTGGGTGCCCTGTTGATGTACTGGGGCTATACCTTCCTGAACCGCAAAAAAGTAAAGGACCTCACCGTGCACCAGTCTACTGTGCTACTGGAGAAGGTCCGGTCGGTGTGCAAGCTGATCTCCGTGGAGGGGGATTTTGCCGAAATCTACCGGTTTGAGAACCGCAAGGGCCATTTTATGAACCTGTTCAGCAGCAAGAAGAAGGCCCTCGTCGTGATTCGCGCCAAGGCCCACCTCGGATACGATTTCAAAAAGCTTGACGTGCTGGCCGATATCGAAAGGAAAACAATTTTGCTGCGGAACTTCCCGCCTCCCGAAATCCTTTCCATTGAGCCCGAACTCGAGTTTTACGACATCCGCAACGACCTCTTTAATGCCTTCACCCCGGAAGACATGACCAGCCTGAACAAGGAAGCCAGGGCCCACATCAGGGAAAAGATCCCGGAGAGCGGGCTTATGGAAACCGCCCGACACGAGGCCCTGGAGGCGGTAATGCTTATGGAAAAGCTCGTGGAGACCCTGGGCTGGAAACTCGATTACCAGGCCCTGAAGATCGATGGGCCCCTGGTAAAGCTCCAGGGCAAAGAACCCGGGGGGAATGCCCCTGATACCAATCCGTAAACCCCAAATGACATGAAAGCCATTCCAATTATTTTGTTTTTGTTGGGTACTTTGCTCTGTCCAAAAGGCCTGTTTGCCCAGGAGGAACTGCCCCACGCCTTTGACCCGGCTTTTGTACATGTGGTGTATTTTTGGTTGCACCACCCCGACAACCCCGAACAATTGCAGGCGTTTGAAACGGCCCTCAGGAATTTCCTCAGCAACTCCCGCAATGCCAAAACCAGGTTTATAGGCCGGCCCCCAAAGGCGACCAGGGACGTGGTGGACGATTCCTTCACCTATTCCATGATCGTTACCTTTGAATCAGCCGGGGCCCAGGCCGCCTACCAGGCAGAGCAGGCCCACCTTGATTTCATCGCCGGGGCAGGCCATCTTTGGAAAAAGGTCGTGGTCTACGATGCCCTCGGGCTGGATCCTTAAAGCACCTTAACCATGAACATTGAATCATTCCGCGAATACTGCCTGGCTAAGAAGGGGGCGACCGAAGGCTTCCCATTTGACCAGGACACCCTGGTCTTTAAGGTGATGGGAAAAATGTTTGCCATAGCCCCCCTGGAACGCATCCCCCCCCAGGCCAACCTGAAATGCGACCCGGAACGGTCCCTTGAACTCCGTGAAACCCACGAAGGGACCATCCTTCCGGGATACCACATGAACAAGGCCCTCTGGAATACCATCCTGCTCGACCAGCTCCCCGAAGGCCTGATCCGCGAGCTGACCGACCATTCTTACGAGCTCATCGTGGCTTCCCTGCCCAAAAGGACCCGGCAAGCCCTGGGGGAACTTCCATGAAGGAACTGAAAATCACTTATGAGCAGCGGATCCGGGAGCTGGACCGACAGGCCGGTAGGAACCAAAAGCAGCTTTTCGCATCGGGGGTATCCCGGCTGGCCCTTTTTGGCGGGGCGGCCGCCATGGCCTACCTGGCCCTCGGGCAATCGGCCTGGTATGGGGTCCCTGGCCTGGCCTTGCTGGCCCTATTTGCGTTTCAAGTCGCCCGCCACCAGGACCTTAAATACCAGTCCCGCAGGCTTCAGGAACTGTTGCGCATCAACCAGACGGAACTGCAGGTCCTCTCCGGGCAGTTTGGCGACCTTCCGGACGGGGCGAAATACCGCGACCCGGCACATCCTTTCAGCGAAGACCTCGACCTTTTCGGCCAGGGGTCCTTTTTCCAGTACCTGAACCGTACGGGAATGGCCCCCGGGGCCGAAATGCTGGCGCGCTTGCTTTGCGCGAACCAAACCGATGGTATCGCCGGCAGGCAGGAAGTCCTTCAGGAGCTTTCCCCCCAAATCGACTGGCGGCAGGAATTCCTCTGTACGGCCCGGTTGCTGCAGGCCCCTGTAACGCCTGGGGAACTGTACCCGTGGCTTGAACAATACAAACCCCAACTCCCGGAATGGGCCCGATACTTCCCGGCAGTTTTCAGCCTCGGGTCACTGGGGACTGCCCTGCTGGTAATCCTGGGCCTGTTGCCCCCGGGTTTTCTGGCAGGGGTGTTTTTCGCTGGATTGCTGATTACCCTGCCTTTCTCAAAACGGCTGGCACGCCTGGCGTCGGACACGGGAAAGGTACAGGAGACCTTTTCGCAGTACCAGCGCCTGGTAGCGCTGGTGGAAGGCCACACCTTCCATTCCGCAAACCTGCTCGCAGCCAAAGGAGCCCTCCTTTCGGAGGGAACACCGGTCTCCTCGCGCATGAAGGCATTCAGCCGGCTGATCAGCGCCCTCGACCAGCGAAACAACCTGCTGGTGGCCCTGGCGGGGAATGGGTTTTTCCTGTGGGAACTCCGGCAGGCGGCGGCCGTGGAAACCTGGATCCGGGAAAACGGCAGGGAGGTACGCGCCTGGTTTACAGCCCTGGCTGCTTTTGATGCCCAGGTGTGCCTGGCCAATTTCGCTTATAACCACCCCGGGTTTGCCTATCCGGAAATCCATCCGGGTACCATGAGGCTTAGGGCCGAAGGGCTGGTCCACCCGCTGCTGCGGGAAGTGGCAGTGCGCAATGACCTGCGCATTGAAAACGGGCATTTCTTTGTGATCACCGGGGCAAACATGGCCGGGAAGAGCACCTTCCTCCGCGCTGTTGGCCTCAGCCTGGTCATGGCCAATACAGGCCTGCCCGTGGCGGCCCGAAACTATACGTACAATCCGGCCCCCCTGCTAAGCAGCATGCGCACATCCGATTCCCTGTCGCGGCAGGAATCCTATTTCTTTGCAGAACTTAAGCGGCTTAAAATGATCGTGGACCGGATTCATAAGGAACCCTGTTTCGTGGTTTTGGATGAAATCCTGAAAGGGACCAACAGCCGTGACAAGGCGGAGGGGTCGCGCAAGTTCCTGGAGCGGCTCACCGCGTTGGGGGCCACCGGCCTGATCGCCACCCACGACCTAAGCCTCTGCGAAGTGGCCAACCGCCTTCCGGGGGTCCACAACTATTATTTTGATGCCGAGGTCCGGCACGGGGAGCTATATTTCGATTACCGCCTGCAATCCGGGGTTTCTACCAACATGAATGCTTCTTTTTTATTGCGCAAAATGGGGGTGGTGGAGGAATAGGCGCCTCTGCGCAAGCGCTATTTGCACCTGGGGGGTGCCCCAGGGGGAAAACCTGCCAGGCTTTTGCATGGGAAACGGGTATCTTGAAACCGGGTGGGAGGGTGGGCCCCCTATTAGGACCTCCCTCTGAATATCCCAACACTCCTTCCTCAATTGCCCGCGACCCCAAACCCTTCCCCGGTCCGGCCCCTGGTCTGCTTCGCAAAAGGAATATCTCCCTATAACTGTTTCACCTGCAGGTCGTAAAACCGGTCGGCCTGCAGCCGCATCAGGGCTTCGGCCTTTTCCTTTTTGTGCGCATACACCGCCTGTTCCTCAGCAATTTCCCCATAGACTTTTTTATTCAGGAGGCGGTCGGTTTCCAGGAGTTGCTCCCGCTGGTGCACCTTTTGGGCCACCCAGGAGGCCACCGCGGTTTCTTCATCCTCCAGCTTGAAGTCGTAGGGCCCTTTCGGGGTCATGAGCTTGACCAGGATGGGGGCTGTTTCAATAGCCATGAATAACAGGAAAATAAAAAAGGAGGGGAACCACGGGAGTTTCCCAAGGGCATCGATACGGGCCATCAGCCCGTCAAACCCGTCGATGACGGGCTGTGAGGTTTCCACAGCCCCGGCATACCCGGTTTCCAGGGCTTCGATCTCCGCCTCAATCTGCGAAATGCGCCGGGTATTCTCCTCGCGCAGGGCCTGGAGTTCGGCCAGGGAGGCATCGTGCTTTTCGCGCTTTTCGGCATAGACCGGCCCTTTGCCCAGCAGCAAGGTACCCTTCCGGCCCTCCGCTTCGGCAATGTAGGTTTCGTAAAGGGTATCCGTGGCGGCTTCCTTACGGCGGATTTCCTCCCTGAGCCCGGCTATTTCGGCTTTTTTCTGTTCGATGGCCGGGGTATACTGCAGGGCGATCTGTTGCTGGTTGTCGAGGGTCATCCGGTTTTTCTCCTCCAGCAGGACCTGGTTGATCTCTTTTTCAAAAATCTTCAGCTCCAGGGGTTTCGAAATGACCACGGCGATGATCACTGCCAGTAAGATCCTCGGGCTGGCCTGCAGGAGCTCCTTTCCGAACCGGTCCCGCTTTCGGATCGTGGAAACGATAAAGCGGTCGAGGTTAAAGATCAGCAATCCCCACACCAGGCCAAACGGGATGGCGAGGTACACGGAATCAAAGACGGTGTAAAGGGCATAGGCGGAGGCGATAAATGCCATCAGGGCGGTGAAGAAAACCGTGGCCCCGATGCCGGCATACTTGTTTTGTTCCCCTTCGCCACAGGAATGCAGCAGGGCCCTGTCCGCACCGGAGCAGAGCACAAAGAATTGGCGTATCATACAGCGTTCGTTTTTTGATGTACCTATTAGAACGCAACCCGGGTGGTTTTGTTACGCCACCTTTCGTTAAATCCAAAATTCCGGAAAACACCAGGGCATTGCCTGGCGCCCAAGCCTATCCTTTCGCCAGTTCTGTGTAATAATGGTAAAAATACGGGATGGTTTCTATGCCCTTCAGGTAGTTCCAAACCCCGAAATGCTCGTTGGGGGAGTGGATGGCATCGCTGTCGAGGCCAAAGCCCATTAAGATGGTCTTGCTTCCCAGCTCCCTTTCAAAAAGGGGCACGATGGGGATGCTGCCCCCGCCCCGGTGGGGCACCGGACGGGTGCCAAAGGTGGTTTCGTACGCCTTGCTGGCTGCCAGGTAGCCGATATGGTCGATGGGCGTCACATAGGCCTGCCCGCCGTGGTGGGGGCGGACCTCAACGCGGACCCCCGCCGGGGCAAGGCTTTTGAAGTGGCGGGTGAAAAGCTCGGTGATTTCATGCCAGTCCTGGTTGGGGACCAGGCGCATGGAAATCTTGGCATGGGCCTGGCCGGGGATCACGGTTTTGGCGCCCTCCCCCGTGTAGCCCCCCCAGATCCCGTTCACATCCAGGGTGGGTCGGATGGCATTCCGCTCGTTGGTGGTATAGCCCTTTTCCCCGTATACGGCATCGATGTCCAGGGCTTTTTTGTAGGCCTCAAGGTCAAAGGGCGCTTCGGCCATCAGGGCCCTTTCTTTGGCGGAGAGTTCCACCACCCGGTCATAGAACCCGGGGATGGTGACCCGGTTGTCGGCATCGTGCAGGGATGCGATCATCTTGGCCAGCACATTGATCGGGTTGGCCACCGCGCCCCCGTACAACCCGGAGTGCAGGTCGCGGTTGGCGCCGGTCACCGTTACTTCCACGTAGCTCAGCCCCCGAAGGCCCGTGGTGACGGAGGGCACGTCTTTGGCGATCATTCCGGTATCGGAAATCAGGATGATGTCGTTGGCCAGTTTCCCCCGGTTTTCTTTCAAAAAGGCTTCCAGGCTGGAACTGCCCACTTCCTCTTCCCCTTCGATCATGAACTTCACATTGCAGGGAAGCGAGTGGGTTCGGACCATGCACTCCAGGGCCTTTATGTGCATATACATCTGGCCCTTGTCGTCGCTGGCCCCCCGGGCGTAGATGGCCCCTTCCGGATGCAACTCCGTTTCCCGGATCACCGGCTCAAAAGGGGGCGATTTCCAAAGCCCCAGGGGGTCCGGGGGTTGTACATCGTAGTGCCCGTACACCAATATAGTGGGTAGGGAGGGGTCCACCACCTTTTCCCCGTACACGATGGGGTACCCCCGGGTATCGCATACTTCCACCGCATCGCAGCCGGCCTGCCTGAGGGCGTCGGCCACTGCATCGGCAGTGTTGAGCACATCCTGGGAGAAGGCGGGGTCTGCGCTCACGGAGGGGTATTTCAGCAGTTCTAGGAGTTCCTTTATAAATCGCTCTTGATGTTCGGAGAGGTAGGGCTTTAGGCGATCCATTCGATGGTTTTAGTCGAACCCAAACTTACGAAAAAAGTACATTTTAAATGGAGGCCATAAGTCTTTGTATTTCAAAGCTTTTTCGTACATTTCAAACCTAAGGGCTTCACTGGCCCGCACCTTCAACCAACCGAACATGAGAAAAACCCCGATTTGCCGTACCCCAATCCAACGGTATTGGCTGCCCTTCCTTTGCGCTTTCTGCCTCTCGTCCCTGCCCGCCCAGCAGCAGGTGGGCCGGCCGCTCATCACCAATTATAAGTACCAGGAATACGATGCTGCACCTATTAACTGGTGGGCACTTGAAGACGACAACGGTGTCATGTATTTTGCCAATCAGGGCGGGCCTCTTCAGTTCGATGGGGTTAACTGGCGCGATATCGATACCAATGGTTCCAGCCGGAGTATGGCCAAAGACGATAAGGGCACCATCTATATTGGGGGAAATGGAGAATTTGGATACCTGGTGCCCAATGCCGTCGGGGAAATGAAGTTTGTTTCATTAGTCGATAAGATCCCCGAGGGAGACCGCAATTTTGCGGATGTCTGGGAAATTGACGTTTACAAGGGGCGGGTAATTTTCCGAACTGAATTCAAATTGTATTGCTGGGACGGGGAAACGATCAAGGTGATCCCTTCTGAACAGGGCTACCACGTGGGCGCTATCGTCCACGGGGTGTATTATTTGAGGATCTGGAACAGGGGCCTCTGCTATTTGACGGATGAAGACACCTTTGAACTGGTTCCGGGGGGTGAGCGTTTTGCCGGTGAGCGAATTTATGCCATGTTGCCCTACGATGACAAAGTTCTTCTTGGGACCAGGACCCAGGGCTTTTTCCTGTATGACGGGAAGGATTTTACCCCTTTTAAGACAGAACTCGATGAGGTCATCAAAGGGATATTGTATTTGCCGGGCGTAGCATTGGATGATGGCAGATATGTATTCAATACATTTGGAAACGGGGCCTACCTTATGGATAAGGAGGGGAACTACATCCAAAAATATACCTCGGAGAACGGCTTGCAGGACGGTAGCGCTACTTTTGCGTATGTCGATTCGAGAGGGGTACTCTGGATGCCGCTTTTCAATGGGATATCCAGCGTGAACCTGAATTCGCCTTTTACCGCTGTTGATGCCAATATGGGGCTTACCACTACGGTTTTCGCGACCTATAAATTCAAAGAAACCCTGTATTTCAGCACGAATAATGGCGTAGCCTATTTGGAAAAGGACTCAAAACAGGTTAAAATAATTCCGGGTACCAATGGGCAGGTAGGGAATTTCTTTGAATTCCGAAATCGCTTGTATGCCTGTACAAATGGTGTGGGAATGTTTGAGATTGTTGGTAATGATATTAAAATGGTCCGGGCAGATGTCAATTATGATTTCAGGGCGCGTTTAATAAATCAATCGACTACGGACCCAAGGCGGATCATTGTGGAACACCAGCAGGGGATCAAGAGTTTTTACTTCGACGAAAAAGTCGATCAGTTTGTGGAAGAATCTTCAACTTCGAAGCTTATTTCCGGATCAGGGGAGTTATTTGAAACCAGCGAGGGGGTCTTTTGGACAAACGACGGGCAGGAAGATGGGGTGATGGTAAAATTGGTGCCTGAATTTATTGATGGTAAACTCGACCTGGAGGCTTCCCAATATATCAAATACGGGACCGGGCAGGGCTTGCCCGATGCAGGTATTGGCTTCAATACCATTGATGATGAACTCTTTATTTTTTCGGGCGAGGTCGAAAAAACCTATGGGTATAACCCTGAAGCAAACCGATTTGAGGAGCGCAAATTCTTTTTTGATGAGTATTTGGATTGGGACCGCCCGGGAACGCAGCCTTTGGAGACATCCGATGGAAAGGTCTTTTTTGGCACAGGAAAAGGCATCCTGGTTGCCGAAAAAGTCAACGGGGAATACCAGGTAACCAATACCGAAACGTTTAAGGGGATTCAGAATAACCGGATTTTTACAATTTATGCCGAGGAGCCCCGTGAAGATGGCTCCCGGGTTATTTGGTTTTCCGGCCCTGACGGGGCGATACGCTATGAAGGAAATCTCGAGACTCCTACCATACCGGATTTCCATACCGATATACGGAGTATTTCCATAGCAGGAGACTCCCTCGTTTATAGTGGAAATATTGCTCTTCCCGAAGACCTGAGTTTCTCATTTGACAATAATTCCGTCAATTTTGGCTATGCCGCCCCCTTGTTTATCGGGCAGAAGGAAATTCAGTACAGCACCCGGCTCACCGGATTTGATTCCAAATGGTCCGACTGGACCACACAAACCGCCAGGGAATACATCAACCTTCCGCCGGGACCTTATACCTTTAGCGTAAAGGCCAGAAACATCTACGGGGAGGTCTCGGAAGTGGTTTCCGTGCCTTTTTCGATCTCGCCCCCCTGGTACCGCACCTGGTGGGCCTATGGGCTCTTCGCTTTGGGCGCTCTTGCCCTTTTGTATTTCATCGTAAGGGCGCGGACCCGGATTTTGGTGAACCAGCGGAAAGCCCTGGAGGCCAAGGTGGAAGACCGCACCCGGGAAGTGCAGCAGCGCCTCAATGAACTGGCCACCGTGAATTCGGTCACCAAGGCCCTCAACGATAAACTTGAACTGGACGAATTGATCCAGCTGGTGGGCAACAAGATGAAGGAGGTCTTTAATTCTGACATAACCTACCTGGCCCTGCTCGACCGGGAAACCAGCATCATCAATTTCCCATACCAGGACGGCGATGACATGCCCCCCATGCAATTGGGCGAAGGCCTGACCTCGCGCATCATCCAGACCGGGGATTCCCTGCTGATCAACCGGGATGTGGATATTATGGCGGAGTACAATAAACACGGGATCCAGCAAACCGGCAAACAGGCGATCTCCTACCTTGGGGTGCCCATTCCGGTGGAAGATTCCATTATCGGCGTACTCAGCGTACAGAGCACCCAGCACGAGAGCCGGTTTAAAGAAGAAGACAAGAAACTGCTCAGCACCATCGCCATCAACGTGGGGGTGGCCCTGCACAATGCCGAACTCTACGAGGAAGCAAAAGTAGCCAAGGCCCGGGCCGAAGAGGCCAACGAGGCCAAAAGCGCCTTCCTCTCCACCGTGAGCCATGAGCTGCGCACCCCGCTGACTTCGGTACTGGGGTTTGCCAAGATCATCCGCAAACGGCTCGAGGATAAAATTTTCCCGGCCGTTACGGTGGACGACCAGAAGATCAAGCGGACCATGAAACAGGTCAGTGAAAACCTCGATGTGGTGGTCTCCGAGGGCGAACGCCTTACCACGCTGATCAACGATGTGCTCGACCTGGCCAAGATTGAATCGGGCCGGATGGAGTGGAACATGAAGCCCCTGTTTATGCAGGATGTGATCAGCCGGGCGGTATCGGCCACCTCCTCCCTGTTCGAACAGAAGAAACTCGCGCTGAAAAAGCACATCACCGCGGACCTCCCCCTGGTCAGCGGGGATGAGGACAAACTCATACAGGTGGTGATCAACCTCTTGTCCAATGCAGTGAAATTCACCCATAAAGGCACGGTGACCATCGACGCCTACCAGGATAAGAACCAGCTGATCGTGGAGGTGCAGGATACCGGGGTGGGCATCGCCGAGGAGGACAAGCACAAAATCTTCGAACGCTTCCGCCAGGCGGGCGACACCCTGACCGACAAGCCCCAGGGCACCGGCCTCGGCCTGCCGATCTGCCGGGAGATTATCGAACACCACGGCGGCATTATCTGGATGAAGAGCGAACCCGGGGTGGGCAGCACCTTTTTCTTCTCCATCCCCGTGATGGGCGAGAGCGGGGATAAACCCATCCAGCTGACGCGCATCCTGAGCAGCCTGAAGAAACAAATCAAGCATACCTCTTCCCGGACCTCCAAGGAGCGCCCCACCATTTTGGTCGTGGACGACGATACCCCAATCCGCTCGCTGCTCCGGCAGGAGTTGTCTGAGGCCGGCTACCAGGTGAAGGAAGCCGCCAACGGCAAGGCTGCCCTCGACATGGTGCGGATCCACAAGCCCGACCTGATCATTCTCGACGTGATGATGCCCGAAATCAACGGGTTTGATGTGGCCGCCGTGTTGAAGAACGACCCGGCCACCATGGATATTCCCATTATCATCCTATCCATTGTTCAGGATAGGGAGCGCGGCTTCCGGATCGGCGTCGACCGCTACCTGACCAAGCCTATCGACACCGAGAAGCTCTTCCATGAGGTCGATGAACTCCTGGAGCAGGGGGTTTCCAAAAAGAGGGTTTTAGTGGTGGATGAAGATGCCAGCGCCGTAAAATCGCTTTCAGAAGTCCTCAAGGCCAGGGGGTACAAGGTCATGGAAGCCAACCCCGACACCTTATTTGAGATGGCCTCGGAAGTAAAGCCCGATATCATCATGTTAAAGGCCCTGGACCGGCACGATGAAAACACCCTGAAGGAACTCAAGATCCAGGCCGGGATGGAAAACGTCATGTTTTTTGTTTATCAGTAACCAGAACCCCCAACCGTTAAAACCGCAATACCAACATGAATAAAAAATTGCTCATAGTAGACGACGAAGCCCATATCCGCATGCTGATTGAACAAACCCTCGAAGACCTCGAAGACGAAGGGGTGGAGATGCTCTTTGCCGAAAATGGCGAGCAGGCCCTGGAGATTATCCAAAAGGAAAGGCCCAACCTGGTCTTCCTCGATGTGATGATGCCCAAAATGAACGGGATGGAGGTTTGCGAGCGGGTAAAGAAGAAATTGGGGCTCTCGGAGGTCTACATCATCCTGCTGACGGCCAAGGGGCAGGAAGTGGACCGGCAAAAGGGCCTCGATATGGGCGCCGACCGCTACATGACCAAACCGTTCGACCCAGATGAAATGCTGACCATCGCCACGGGGATCCTGACCCCATAATACGATTTCAGCCGATGAACCTGAGCACCTCAACCAAGGCACTGAAACACATCCTGCAAAGGGATGGGGCGTCCAGGGAACTGCTGACAACCCTTTGCGAGCGGCTACAGGTCGAATTTTGTTTTGAAGATCCCGAACAGAAGCTCCTGTGGGGCACCCGGGGAGGGCTTCAAAAAACGATTCCTTTTGAACATGAGCAGGTATTGCTGGGTACGTTTTATTACCAGTCCGACAATGCCCTGGCCCTTCTGGACGCCCTCAAACTCCTTTTTCAAAAGGAATGGGAAAAGAAAAAGATCGGGAAGGAGGTCCTGGGCCTCTACCGCGAGATCAATATGATCTACGACCTGAGCGAACTGATCTCGGAGAAAATCGATGCGGAATCCATCGCCCGGGTGACCTTGCAGGAAGCCTCCCAGATCATCCAGATGACCCACGGCCTTTTCCTGATGTACGACCCCGACCAGGACCGGGTCAACCAGGTGGCCCAGCTGGGCGACAACCCCCAGAGCCAGGCCTATATCGACCGGCAGCGCGATGTGCTGAAAGAATTGATCCAGAGGGGTACCTCGGCCATCGTGCCTGCAGAGCGGATT
Source organism: Robiginitalea marina (assembly GCF_024006985.1). Taxonomy (GTDB): domain Bacteria; phylum Bacteroidota; class Bacteroidia; order Flavobacteriales; family Flavobacteriaceae; genus Robiginitalea; species Robiginitalea marina. The sequence goes on along the minus strand of NZ_JAMXIB010000006.1, from coordinate 22,801 downwards.
GCCAAAAACCCTGCCCTGAAACATTTGAAAACGGTGATGTACGCCCCGTTAAAGGTCAAGCACCGTACCCTGGGGATGGTGATCCTCGGCCATGAGGAAGAGGTCGAATACACGGCGGCCGACCTGAAGCTGCTGACCACCATCTCCCTGCAATCGGCCACGGCCATAGAGAGTGCCCACCTCTACCAGAAAGGGCTCCGGGAAGTTCAGGAACGGGAGGATGCTATCCGCAAGGTGCACGATGCCAGCCAGAAATTCGTGCCCTCGGAGTTCATCAAGTCCCTTGGGAAAGCAACGATTACGGAAGTTTTTCTGGGCGACCTGGTCGAAAGGGAAGTTACGGTGGTTTTTGTCGACATCCGGGGCTTTACCACCATCTCGGAGGGGATGGATCCCCGCGACAACTTCTTATTCGTAAACGGGTTCAACAACCGTATGGGCCCTATCGTGCGACAAAACGGGGGGTTTATCATGCAATACCTGGGCGACGGGTTTATGGCGCTCTTTACCGGCGGATCCCAGGGGGCCCTGAAGGCCTCGGTGGACATGCACCAGGCGCTGAGGGACTATAACCGGGAAAGGAGCCTGAAGAAACGCCCCCCTGTGAGCATTGGCGTGGGGATGCAAAGCGGGAAACTCATTATGGGTATCACGGGCGATGACCAGCGCCTCGATGCGGCGATCATCTCCGACACCGTAAACACCGCGGCCCGTATCGAAGGGTTGTCGAAGCATTTCGGTACCTCCATCCTGCTGACCCAGGAATGCATGGACAGCCTCACCCACCCTGAAGATTTTGATTTTCGCTACCTGGGGCAGGTGCAGCTGAAAGGCAAACAGAAACCCATCGACCTGTTCGAATGCATCAACGGGGACCAACTGGAGCTGCAGCAACACAAGCTCGAAAACCTGGCCACCTTTGACCATGCCATGGAGCTTTACTTCAAGAAGGAATTTGCCATGGCTGCGGTGACCTTCCAGCAAATTTTCAAGAAGAACCCCGACGACTACACCGCGAAATTGTTTTTAAACCGGTCGGCCCACCTCATTACCCAGGAAATTGAAGACAACTGGAAGGGTGTGGAGATCATGACCACCAAATAAGGGCAAATAGCCCGATCGGTTGGTATTGCAGGAATGCTGCCTGATATTTGAAAATTACCCTATATTTGCAAACCTTTTGCAGGCGTGGTGGCCCCGATAGCTATCGGGGGGTAGACACGCTGCTTAAGGGATTTTGCAGGCGTGGTGGAATTGGTAGACACGCCAGACTTAGGATCTGGTGCCGCAAGGTGTGGGAGTTCGAGTCTCCCCGCCTGTACAAAAGATAAGAACCTCCGGGATTCCGGAGGTTTTTTGTTTCCATGAGTTGGGGGAGACGAGAAGTTTACCCCGACGGCCCCGGCAGGGGTGGAGGGGAGTCTCCCCGCCTGTACAGAAGATAAAAACCTCCGGGGCTCCGGAGGTTTTTTGTTCCATGGGGTTTGGGGTTTTTTATTTCACCCGGTCCCCTTTCTTCAGGTCTTTCCCCCGTATCCCGTTTTCGAATTCAATTTCCGTGGAGGCCAACCCGTGCTCATGTGTGGGGACCTTCGCATTGAAGTGGAGGTGTGGTGTTGTGGTATAACCCGTCATTCCGCTGATTCCCACAGGTTGCCCCTTTTCCACAAAATCCCCCATTTTTACTAGAGCCCCTTTATAGGTAAGGTGAACATATTGGGTAAACAATCCGCTTTGCGGGTGATAAAGGGTAATGTAATTGCTTTTGTCGCTTTCCAGCCATTTTTTACCGGTACCATATTCTTTATAGTCTTCAATGATCCCAACCACATAGCCGTCATCGGCACTGGTGATGGTGTCTCCAATACTTAACTTAAAGTCCAGGGCAAATCGGCTGTAAATGGTATTGTGGGTTAGTTTGCCGTTATACCCCTGGATGACTTTGTATTCGCGCCCCTTGGGAAAGGGAAGGGCAAGTTTGTTTTTTTCAATCTGCCGGTTGAGGTCCCCATACCGGACGATGTAAGAAATTTTCGGATTTTTGGTCAGGTCAAGCTCAGGATAGGGAATTTTGATTACGGTATCCTGGAGTTCCCGGAGGGTTTTGATGCCAAATAAAGCCTTCAACCCGGGTGTATCGGGGTTCTCTGTCAATTGTATGTTGACCGGACACCGCAACGGATTTTTCAGGCTGAAGGAGAGCGTATCCCTGGCGAAATCCTGTTTGAAGGAATAGCGGAAGGCATAGTATTGTTCATTGGGTACCCTGCGCAACTTTGCGCAGGAAACCAAAAGCAGCGTTGCGATAAGCAATAACGTTTTTTGCAAGGGGTACTATCTGGTTTACATTTCACAAAAGGTTTGGCGAAGCGGCATCAGGGCAGCTATCCTCAAAAACTCCCGTACCGTTCCTGTCCTTCTCCCACACTTCGTTTTTTGGCCTTTCTCATCTGTTTGGGGCCAAACCATAGCCAGAAACCGGTTACCGTAAAGGTGAGCAGGGAGAGCCCCATAATCCCCGTATAAGCGAGTTTTATCGGTCCGCCGGTGGTGCCAAAATAATAATCCAGGATGGAACCATCGTGGACATTTTCAATGAAATCGGCATTTCTCCGCTCGATATGCAGGAGTTCGCCGGTGGCCCCATCGAGCTGTATACCCCAGTAGTGGTCCACAAACACGAACTTTACCATACCCTTGTTTTTCCTGATGTCTATCCGGTCCAGTTCAAGGGAATAGTCGGTCGAGATGGAGTCGCGGAAGACCCTGCACGCTATGGTATGCAGGCTGTCCATGGGCAGCCAGTCCCTGAGGTCTGTCGAGGTTCCCTCATAGGACTTTGAATAGATCAACCCGCCGCTGTTTTTCTTCCACCCAAGTAGCAGCCCGGTCACCGAAATGAAGAAAAAAAAGATAAACAGGAGCGCCCCTGTGGTTCTGTGGATTTTCCGGAAGGTCCTTAAAATCCTCGCCTGATTTTTTCGCTTTTGGGTATTTGCCATGCCGGGGCTGAATGGGTTCCTGGTCGGCTAAGGTAGGAAATCCTGATGCCATTTTTCGCCACCTGGGCGATACGCTGTCGTGCCGCGATAGGGGGCTCCAAGATAATTAGGATTCAGGCGTCTGCATCCGGGAGGCCCAATCAATCGGCCTCCGATAGGTATTAATTCGGACCGGAAGTAGTCCTGAAGTTATTTTTTCGACCGGATAAAAACCATGGCAATCGCGGTGGTCACCACGCCCATCACCAACGCGGCAATAGCTCCCTGCACGGCATAGTTTTTATAGTTGAAATTGGCTTCGGCCTCGGCCAGGGTTTTGAAGTAGCCTAATTCCACCGAACGTTTGATCACGTTGGGAAAGTATTCCGGGGTAATGACGTAGGAGGTAATCCACTGCGCCAGGGGGCTGAGCAGGGCTATGAACACGGAAACCATGACCCCCGAGAGGAATCCCTGTTTATAATCCATTTGGCCCCCATAGAAATTTTTCTTTTTGTCTTTCAGGGCCAGGACCATCATCACAATGGCCGGGATGGCAAAGAGGTTTGTGAGATACAGGTGGTAATCGAGGTATCGGTCGTGCAGGCCGACGGCTTTTTCCAACAGCATCCAAAGCAGGGTTACCCCGGTGAAAATCAGGGCCCATTTGATTTCGATCTTCAGGTTCTTCATGAGGTGGTTTTTGGTTGGGTTGTGGTGTGCGATGCCACCAGCGCAAACGGAGGGGCATCTTCTAATCCTTAAGATACTATTTTTTCCGGATACCTACCCCCAAATAATTGTTGGGCAGCCCCTCTGTCAGTATAAAATATTTAGTACATTTGCCGCCGGTTTTGTACTTTTGTACTCCCGATGCAGGTGTGGTGGAATTGGTAGACACGCTAGTTTCAGGTACTAGTGCCGCAAGGCGTGAAGGTTCGAGTCCTTTCACCTGTACGTAAAAAAGCCCGTCCAAATATGGCGGGCTTTTTCTTTGTGCCCAGAAGGCATCCAAAAGCCCTTTTCCCAATGCTTATCTTCGTTTTGAGCTTGGTGGTAAATATCTCGGTTTCCAGGCTTGAAGGGCTTCCAATTGATCATTTCAGGTGTGGTGGCCCCGATAGCTATCGGGGGGTAGACACGCTAGTTTCAGGTACTAGTGCCGCAAGGCGTGAAGGTTCGAGTCCTTTCACCTGTACGTAAAAAAGCCCGTCAGATATGGCGGGCTTTTTCTTTGGTATGGCCCCGGGGGAAAAGGGCCCCTCCCTTGACCATTCCCAAAGGGAAATGCCTCCCCAGTCTCACCCCGATTGCCTATCTTTAGGGTTCAGCTGCACTATCGAAATCATGGAACTGAGCGAGATTAAAACCATTGAACTGCAATACCTCGACCTGAAGGACTATAAAGAACTGAAGGAGGTCATGGTATCGGCCTACCATGCCATGCCGGAAATGTACTGGGAGGAATCCCATATCGCGTCCCTGTTGGAAAAATTCCCCCAGGGGCAGGTGGTGGTGAAGGTGAACGGGCAGCTGGCCGGGTGTGCGCTTTCCATTATAGTGAGGTATACCCAGTTCGAAGGGGAGCACACCTACCAGGAAGTGACCGGGAACTATACCTTCAGCACCCACACCCCTGACGGGGACATGCTCTATGGGATCGACGTCTTTATAAAACCCGAATTCAGGGGCCTACGCCTGGGCCGGCGCCTGTACGATTACCGGAAGGAGCTCTGCGAAAAATTGAACCTCAAGGGGATTGTCTTTGGTGGGCGTATCCCCAATTACCACAAGTATGCCGATCAGCTCAGCCCCAAGGAATACATCGAAAAGGTGCGCCTTAAGGAAATCGACGACCCGGTATTGAATTTCCAGATTTCCAATGATTTCCACCCCCACAGGATCCTGCGGAATTACCAGGAAGGCGATGAGGCTTCAGGGGAGTACGCTGTGCTGCTTGAATGGGACAATATTTATTACGAGAAACCCGACCGAAGGGCCAGGATAGAGAAAACGGTGGTGCGCCTGGGCCTGATCCAGTGGCAGATGCGTCCTTATGACCAGCTGGAGGACCTGCTGGAACAGGCCGAATATTTTATCGACGCCGTCTCCGGATACCGGTCCGATTTTGCACTTTTCCCCGAGTTTTTCAACGCGCCCCTGATGGCGGCCTACAACCATTTGAGCGAGCCTGATGCGATCAGGGAACTGGCCCGGTTTACGGACAGTATCGTGGAGAAGTTCTCTGAATTCTCCATTTCCTACAACATCAATATCATTACCGGAAGCATGCCGGAGCTCCGCGGCGGGGTCCTTTACAACGTGGGCTACCTCTGCAAGCGCGACGGTTCGGTGGAGCGGTATGAAAAACTCCATGTGACCCCGGATGAGGAGAGGGTTTGGGGGATGCAGGGCGGAGAGGTGCTCAGGGCCTTTGATACCGATTGCGGGAAAATAGGAATCCTGATCTGCTACGACGCAGAGTTCCCCGAACTGAGCCGCCTGCTGGCGGACCAGGGCATGGACATCCTTTTTGTCCCCTTCCTTACGGATACGCAGAACGGGTATTCCCGGGTCCGCAACTGTGCCCGCGCCCGCGCCATTGAAAATGAATGCTATGTGGCCATTGCCGGCAGTGTGGGAAACCTGCCCAAAGTCCACAATATGGACATACAGTTCGCCCAGTCGGTAGTGTTCACCCCCTGCGATTTTGCCTTTCCCACCGACGGGATAAAGGCCCAGGCCACCCCGAACACCGAAATGATCCTTATTGCCGACGTGGACCTTGACCTGCTCAGGGAACTCAATGAGTTTGGCAGCGTGAGGAACCTGAAAGACCGCCGAAAGGACCTGTTCGAACTCAGGATGACCCGGAAATCCCCCTGACCGATGAAAAAGCCTACCCCGGTAACCAACATCTTCCTGCTGCTTTGCCTTGGGGTGAGCGTGCCCAGCGCATTCTTTCCCGGGGTTTTTGACCTGTTTTCCGGGGAACTCCCCCACGAATACTGGTTTCAGGATTTTACCCTGGCGTTCCAGCACGGGGCGAGGGGTATGCCCCTGGCCATCCTCGGACACCTGGCCGTCAATGTATTCCTGCTGCTGACCGCTGGCCGACGGGTTGAGCGCCTGCTGGGTTCGGGCAGGTTCCTGCTGCTCAGCCTGGCAGCCTGGGGCGGCTACGCCCTGGCACAACAGGTGTGTTGTATCTGGATCAACGGGGCTTCCGGGATTATCTATGCCTACAGCCCGTTCCTGTTGCTGCCCATCCGCTGGGCGAAGTCGCACCCGGAATGGAAAAGGACCGCGGGCACCTGCCTGGCCCTGCTGCTGCTCATGTGGGTGGCGGTCACCCTGGCCCTGGGGTTGGTCCCCTTCCTGACAAACCCCGGCCAATCCCTGATGCGGACGTTTTTCTTCGGAAACCTCTTTCACCTGACGGCTACCGCCATAGGGTTTGTATTCTTTGCACTATGGTCCCGTAACCTGTCGTCCGCGCCGGGGTCACCGGATTGACCCGGGGGGATTCCCCACAGGTCGGCCATGGGGTGCCCCCGGAAAAGCTGCTGTTTTTTGAATGCCTCTTTAGGGAGGATTGCCGTATTTTTGCGCAAAAGAAACCTCATGTGCGGGTTGGATCAGGCGGCGGAAGTCATTCGGGGAGGTGGGGTTGTGGCCCTGCCCACGGAAACAGTCTATGGCCTTGGGGCCAATGCCCTGGACCCAATGGCAGCGGCCCGGATCTTTGAGATCAAGCAGCGCCCTTCCTTCGACCCGCTTATCGTCCATATCGCCGACATGGACCAGCTTTATGACCTTACCCCATCCCGCGATCCCCGGATCGCCCAATTGGCGGAGGCATTCTGGCCAGGCCCCCTCACCCTGGTGCTCCCGAAATCGGAAAAAGTGCCGGACATCGTCACTTCCGGTCTCCCCACGGTGGGCGTACGCATGCCCGACCACCCCATGGCCCTGGAACTGATCCGCAGGGCCGGATGCCCCATTGCGGCCCCAAGCGCCAATAAATTCGGAAAGATCAGTCCCACAGAGGCCTCGCATGTAAAAAAGCACCTGCCGGAAGTGGATTGCATCCTGGATGGCGGAAAAACCCGGGTGGGCATCGAATCTACGATCATCAGCCTGAAGCCCGATGGCTTCCAGATCCTGCGGCCGGGTGCAGTCACCCGGGAGGCCTTGATGCAGGTCATCCCGGAGTCATCCCGGGCCCCTGTGACGGGAAGCCCCGAAGCCCCTGGCATGCTGGCGTCGCACTACAGCCCCTCAAAGCCGTTTTATTTGTTCACCCCGGCCTTACTGGGACAAATAGACCCATCCCGCATGGGCTATATCAGCTTCAGGGGTGAGGTCCCCGGCCATTTCCGGGAGGTGCTGACGCTTTCCCCTGATGGGGACCTGAAAGGCTATGCCACGCGTATTTTTGGGGCTATGCACTATTTCGAGGATGCCGATGTGGCGGGCATAGTAGCAGAACCCGTGCCGGAAGAAGGGATAGGGATTGCAGTAATGGACCGGCTGCGGAAGGCGGCGCATGACTGGCGGGCCCCAGGGGAGGCCAATTAGAAGGCAAATGAAGCCGGGCCGCTGCAAAAAAGGGTTTCCGTACCCCGGAAAAAGACAAAGTCCCCCTTTTCAGGAGGACTTGGTATCGTTCCTTACACGCCCAAACGGGGCTATAAGATACTATGAAATTGCCATTACAGGACCTGCTTCAGGTTTCACACCACTCCAAACAAGGCCAGGACCAGGGTAACCAGGACGGCTCCCAGGATCAGGATCAGGACAAAGACCATTACACTCAGGAATCCGTTGAGCAGACGGGTTCCGAAGGTTAGCTGTTTTTCCATTTTCAAGTGATTTCCCTACAAGATACTAAAAACCAGGGCAACAGTATTGAAAATTGATCCGGATTTCGATCAAGGTAGGGATAAAAGCCACCATCGGTAAATTGAAAAAGGGTTAAGCATATTTTTCTGTTTGGCTGACCAACCAATGTGTTGTTGTGGTTTTCAAACAGGGGAAAGCCTAAGATTTGCTTCCCCGGGCGAGGGTTCGGCCCAACTCCTCCAGAGAAACCCCTTTGGTTTCCGGCATCATATAGTGGACAAACAGCAACTGGAAGACCATCATCAGGGCAAAGAAGGCAAAAACGGGCCCTGGCCCCACCCAACTGAAAAGTACCGGGATAGAGGAGGGGATCAGCCAGGCGAGTATCCAGTGCACGGAGGTCCCGAAGGATTGCCCCGACCCCCTGAGGTGGTTTGGAAAGACCTCTGAGATAAAGACCCAGATCACCGTCCCCTGCCCGATCGCATGGGCCGCGATGAACAGGAATAGGAAGACCGGAACCATAATCCCGGTCCAGTCCAACAGGAATGCCGCAGCTACCAGCCCCAGGGAAAGGATGTAGCCAAAAGAACCCATGTACATTAATTGCCGCCTGCCCAGGCGGTCGATGAGGTAGATCCCGAGCAGGGTGAAAACGAGGTTGGTAAACCCTATCCCGATACTGCTGAGCAGGGCGGTGTTTTCTCCCAGCCCCGCTTCTTCGAAAATACGTGGGGCAAAATACAGGAAGGCATTAATTCCTGAGAATTGGTTGAAGAGGGCGATCAGGAAGGCGAGGACCAGCGGAAAGCGGTATTTTTTCATAAAGATATGCTCCTGCCTTCCCTCTGTAGAGCGCGATACCTCCATGTCTTCGAGCAGGCGGGCCACCCCCAGGTCGGACCCGAGACGGTCCAGGACCTCCCCGGCTTCCCTTTCCCGGCCCCGAGTCAGCAACCACCGGGGACTTTTCGGGATTCCCAGTGAAAACACCGTATAAACAAGGGCAGGGAACGCCTCCACCCCGACCATCCAGCGCCAGTCGTTTTCGCTGATCCCGTTGAGGAGGTAGTTCGAAAAAAAGGCAACCAGGATCCCGAAAACGATATTGAACTGGTACAGCCCCACAAGGCGTCCGCGGTGGCGCGCCGGGGCGATTTCGGAAATGTAGGTGGGCGCTGCCACGGTGGAGGCGCCGATCCCCAGCCCCCCCAAAAAGCGGAAGACCCCGAATGTTACCGGGTCATTGGCAAAGGCCGACCCCACGGCGGAAAGGGTATAGAGGACCCCGATCCAGAACAGCGTTTGCTTTCGGCCCAGGCGGTTGGTGGGGATACCCCCGAAAATGGCCCCGATGACCGTTCCAAAAAGGGCCATCCCGATGACAACCGTCCCGTGGAAGGCATCGGAGGTATCCCAGAGGGCCTGGAGTTTCTTTTCTGCCCCGCTGATGACCACTGTGTCGAAACCAAAAAGGAAACCCGCCAGGGCAGCAATTAACGAAATGCGGAGAATCTTTGTGTTCATGGGGCAAAGGGGCTGAAGCTACCGCTAAATCTAGTCAAAAAAACTCAAAGAAAACCGCCGTTTCCTTCCAGGTACGGCTGCAGGCCCTTAACGATCATCCGGCTGGCTCCTTTGTTTGCCTGTACATAGTGGTGGTTGATGTCGCCCATGCGGGTTCGTTTTTCCGGGCCTTCCATCAGTGCCCCGCATTGCTGGTCGAAATCCCCCGGGGTGTGGACTACCGCAATCCCACCAGCAGCCACCAGTTCAGAAGCTTCCCGAAATCCTTCATATGCGGGCCCGATAAGCACGGGAATCCCGTAGACGGCAGGCTCCAGGGTGTTGTGCAACCCGGTGGCCAGGCCGCCCCCCACGTAGGCGAGGTCGGCATAACGGTATATCCGGGTCAGTAGTCCGATCGTGTCTACGATCAGGATGGAGGCCTTTTCCAGGCTCCCCGGTTCCATGAGGGAATACCGGACGGAGGGCCTGTCGAGGCCCTTCTCTATGGCCTCTATGGTTTTTGCATCGGTCTTGTGCGGGGCGATTACAAAGCAGCGGGTTGCGGGACTCTTGTTTATAAAGGGCAGAAGCAGGTCGTGGTCCTCTGGCCAGGTACTCCCTGCCACCAGGCAGGTACGGCCCCTGGTAAAGGCCTCCATGAAAGGAAGCGGGGCAACGGTTTCCAGGAGCTCCCCAACCCGGTCGAACCGGGTATCGCCGCTCACGGTTACGCGTTCTATCCCAAGGTCGGCGAGCATTTGGGAAGACCTTTCGTCCTGTACGAAAAAGTGTTCCACCCCCGCGAGGGCTTTGCGAAGCAGCCCCCCGTACCACTTGAAGTAGGCCTGGTGCGGGCGGAAGATCGCCGAGAGCATGAAGGTCGGGGTACCCTGCTGCCGGAGCTTCCTGAAGAGTTCGGGCCAGACCTCGTATTTCACGAACAGGGCGATGGACGGCTGGGCCAGGTCAAGAAAAGCCTTTACCTGGCCAGGGGTATCCATGGGCAGATAGGCTACAAGGGTATTGCCGGTGCGGCCTTTTTTTACTTCATACCCGGAAGGGGAAAAAAAAGTCACCAGCAATTGGTGGCCCGGATAGCTCCGGCCCAGGGCTTCCAGCACCGGGGCGCCCTGTTCGAACTCGCCAAGGGAAGCGGTGTGCATCCAAATAAGCGGTTTTTGGGGGTCCCGTTCCCTTTTAAGGTAGGGAACCAGGTCTTTCCTGCCCTTTACGAAAGAGCGGATCTTCGGGTTGAGCAGGGCTGCCAGGTGAAGGGAAAACCAACTGAGGAGAACCGCCAAATGGTAGAGAAAAAACACGCGCCTCGGGTTTGGCGCTAAATTACGCTTCTTTGGGTAATTCCATTGTCGGCCATCCCCTATTTTTGTAAGTTTGTGGGAAGAAATCCCCGCAGATGCGCAAAATTCAGATGGTGGACCTGGTGCAACAATACCAGGAGATCAAACCCCAGATCCAGGAGTCTTTTTCAAGGATACTCGATTCAGCTTCCTTTATTAACGGCCCGGAGGTGGCAGCCTTCCAGAAGGACCTGGAACAGTACCTCGGGGTAAAGCACGTCATCCCCTGTGCCAACGGGACTGATGCCCTGCAAATCGCCATGATGGGCCTGGGCCTGAAACCCGGGGACGAGGTAATTACCGCGGATTTCACTTTTGCGGCCACTGTGGAAGTCATTGCCCTGCTGCAGCTTACCCCGGTGCTGGTGGATGTGGACCCGGAAACCTTCAATATCGACCCGGAGGCAATCAAAAAAGCCATAACCCCAAAAACCAGGGCTATAGTGCCCGTGCATTTATTCGGGCAGTGTGCCCCCATGGAGGAAATCCTCCGAATTGCTGAGGAGCATGGGTTATACGTTATTGAAGACAACGCCCAGGCGATCGGGGCCAACTACCAGTTTTCCGATGGCCGGGTGCAGAAGGCCGGAACCCTTGGACATGTGGGGGCAACTTCCTTCTTTCCCTCCAAAAACCTGGGGTGTTACGGCGACGGGGGGGCACTTTTCACGAATGACGATGAGCTGGCCCATACCCTTCGCGGCATCGTCAACCACGGGATGTACGAGCGCTACCACCACGATGTGGTGGGGGTAAATTCCCGTCTCGATTCCCTCCAGGCTGCGGTCCTAAGGGCAAAGTTGCCTCACCTTGACCGCTATTGCGAAAAAAGGAGGCAGGCAGCCCGGTATTATAACGGGGCCTTCGGGGGCCACCCCCTACTGACGATCCCCAAAACCATGCGTGGCTGCGAGGGGATTTGCCCGACCTGTGACTGCCATGTGTTCCACCAGTACACGTTGAAGGTTGGGGGTGGAAGGCGCGATGCCCTGGCCGACCACCTTGCGGCCTCAGGGATCCCTTTCGGGATTTACTATCCCATCCCGCTCCACCTGCAGAAGGCCTATGCCGACCCCCGTTACCGGGAGGCCGATTTCGGGGTGACCAACCAGCTTTGTAAAGAAGTGATCTCCCTTCCGATGCATACGGAACTCGATGAGGAGCAACTGGATTACATCACCGGGGCAATATTGGGGTTCATGGACCGTTGATAGGACAGGGCCGGGGAACGCCCGGAATGCCATATCCCTGAACACAAGTAAAAAACCATCATGAAGATACTGGTAACTGGAGGCCTGGGTTTTATAGGATCCCACACGGCTGTAGCCCTTCAACAGGCGGGCTATGAAGTAGTGATCATAGACAATTGTTCGAATGCCTCTGAAACTGTGCTCCATGGCATTGAAGCGATCACGGGCATACGCCCCCACTTCGAGAAATTCGACCTCAGGGAGAAGGGGAAGGTCCGGGAATTCTTTGGGAAGTATGGAGATCTTGCCGGGGTGATCCATTTTGCGGCCTCCAAGGCCGTAGGGGAAAGTGTGGAGGAACCCCTGTTGTATTATGAAAACAACCTGGCGTCCCTGATTTACCTGCTCCAGGAACTGGAGAAACAGGACAAGGCCCATTTTATCTTCAGTTCGTCCTGCACGGTGTACGGGCAGGCCGATACCATGCCTATCACGGAAGAAGCCCCGGTGAAACCTGCCGAATCCCCTTACGGAAACACCAAGCAGATAGGGGAGGAGATCATCCGCGATACCTGCAGGGTACGCCCTGGCCTGCAGGCCATTTCCCTACGGTATTTTAACCCGATTGGGGCGCATCCGTCCGCTGCTATCGGGGAGTTGCCCCTGGGGGTCCCCCAGAATTTGGTCCCCTTTATCACCCAGACCGCAATGGGGATGCGCGAACAGCTCTCGGTCTTTGGAAACGATTACCCCACCCCTGATGGTACCTGCATCCGCGATTACATCCACGTGGTGGACCTGGCCCGGGCACACGTGGTGGCCTTGCAACGGCTGATGGCCGGGAAGAACCAGGGGAATTACGAGGTCTTTAACGTGGGGACCGGGAAAGGAAGTTCGGTTATGGAAGTCATTGAGAGCTTTGAACGGGTCAGCGGGGTTCCTCTGAACTACAAAGTCGTTGACCGTAGGGCCGGGGATGTCATCCAGGCCTGGGCAGATACTACCAAAGCCAATGAAACGCTGGGCTGGAAGGCGGAGTCTTCTTTGGACGACGCCATGCGTTCAGCATGGACCTGGGAACAGGAAATACAAAAAAGAAAGGCATAAGCCAGCTGCAGAAGGCCCCCGGGTCATCTTTGCGCAGCGCCTTAAAAGGGCCGTTTGCAGCGACCTGGCATTGGCTTAAACGGGATGCATTCACTGTAAATACCACTCCACCCCCTATGGAAACTCCGTCAGACAACACCCCCGGGTGGCTCCTGGAGGTCCGGGAGCGAGGGCTCTACCAGGCATTATTGCTCCAATTGAAAAAGGACTATGAGCGGGCGAACCTGCATTTTTTTCTGCCCGTGGGCGAGGGACGGGAACCGGTATCCCCCGGGGAACTCCTGCAGGGACTTCGCGAAAGTTTATACCTGCTGCAGATGGAGCGGTTTGACCAGTACCTGAACCTGATGTATGCGGCAGATGTGCCGGAGCGTGAATTCCGTTCCCTGTCTGCAACAGATCCTGTTGAAGCCGCCACGGAGGTGGCATGGATGCTGCTCCGGCGGGAATGGCAAAAGGTCTCCCTGAGGAGTCGTTTCGGATCGTCGCCGGATTAGAAAAATACCCTCACAAAGGGCACCCAGGGATCCGCATACAGGCTCCGGTCGCGGTCGTGCAAGACATCGAAGCGGACACCAAAAGTGACCGGCCCCGAGGTATACCCCAGGCCGAAGTACAGGGCGGGCAGCCAGTAGGATTCACTGGCAAAGCCGAAGTCCTGGTTCACGCGGAGCTGTTCAAATTCGCCAGAGACCTGCAGGGCGGGTATGGGGTTTACCAGTCCGATCGCACTGCCCCCGAAAGCGTTTAGCCGGGTGTCGAAAAACTTGGAATAGGTATAATTCAGGCCAAGGCCGAAGGCCACGTATTCGTTGGCCTGGTAAATGGCGGTCGGGGCCACGCCAATTTGCACAGACTCTCTGCCAAAAGAAAGCCCTAAGCCCCCTCCGTAGCGCACATGGGACCAGAAGTTGGGGGATTGGGCCATGGCTGCCGAACAACAGCAGCCAAAAAGGAGGATCCACACCCATTTAAGCCGAACCTGAAAAAATTTGAGCTTCAAATCAGACGTGATCCCGGTTCCAGGTTTCGACAGAGAATTGCCCATGCCCTAGAAGTTGGCCGTTACCCCAAATGAAGGACCCTGGAAGGTCATATCGAAACTACCATTCCATTTCTCCTGGGTGACATTGGCGTAGTAATTCAAATAATGATAGTTCACGCTAAAGCCTATGTTCTTAAAAGCCTGGAAATTAACCCCGGGACTGAGGTTCCACAACCCTCCGGAATAGTCGCCTACCTTTATGCCAAACCAGTCAATTGTCGCTGAAAACGACCATTTCGTGGTGGGCGCCCAGAGGTACCAAACCCCAATATTCGGGAGGGGAAGGAATACGCTCACGCTTTCCCTCCTGAATCCGGCTGAAGCATCACCAATAAAGGCCTCACCTTCTATAAAGGCACTCGTATTAAGTCCGTGAATGCCCAGGCCTCCTCCCAATTCATGCCTGGGGCCCGTACTTATCGCCCTCCCGAAGAAGACCCTGTACAGGGAAAGCCCGTACCCTGCTTTGACCGAAGCACCCGCCTGATAGGTGACATCCTCCCATTCAATTTCCCGTTCCAAAGTGGCTTCTTTGGATGCATTGACCCTGAAATACTGCCCCCGTACCGACCATAACCCGGATTTTGAAAACCTCCAGGTAAAATCCAGGTTGAGCGTATTTTCGGTTCCTCCCAGGTCAAAGGTTTGACCAAAGTCTATTTGTTCGGAATTTTCAGGCGTTATTTCGCCTTCTGCACCCACCCTTACGGTTCTGTCGGGAACAAAGAAAGCCGCTCTCGCCGAAAACCTTTCCGTTAGGACAGGATTCTTATCACCGTCGGTTTGGGCGTGCAAAGCTCCAACACTTATAAGGAAAACGAGCAAGTAGAGTTTATTTTTCATTTCGATTCATTCTTAAAGTTCAACCTAAGACCACTCACCAGAGCCCCGTTTCATGTAACTTTGAAGTTATGAAGCCTATTTACATGATTTCCATCCAATACACCGGAATACAGCTTAAATGTTGTATTTTTGATCCGTTTAACTTGTAGTGCCAAAGTACGACATTTAATGGAAAAGTATTCCTTTTTAAACGCGGCTCACACCGCTTTTTTTTCAGATCTATACGACCAGTACCTGGCGCACCCCGATAGTGTGGAACCGAGCTGGAGGGCCTTTTTTCAGGGTTTTGATTTCGGGATGGAAAGCGCCCTGGGGGAGTTGGACATCGATGTGGAGCAGGGGGTGGTTAAACCTTTAGGGGGAGCCCCGGCGGCGATGCCGGAATCCATGCAGAAGGAATTCCAGGTGATCCGGCTTATCGATGGCTATCGCAGTCGCGGGCACCTGTTTACGCGCACCAACCCGGTGCGGGAGCGCCGGCAGTACTCGCCTACCCTGGATATCGAAAATTTCGGCCTGGACGCGTCCGACATGGATTCCGTCTTCAGCGCTGGCCAGATCCTTGGGATCGGTCCTTCCACCTTAAGGAAAATCGTGAACCACCTCCAGCATATTTATTGCGATGCCATAGGGGTGGAATATATGTATATCCGGAACCCTGAACGGGTGGAATGGATCCAGCAGTGGCTCAATGTCAACGATAACCATCCCGATTTCAGCCCGGAGCGCAAGAAACTCATCCTGCATAAACTCAATGAGGCCGTCTCTTTTGAGGCGTTCCTCCACACTAAATACGTCGGGCAGAAGCGGTTCTCCCTGGAAGGGAACGAATCCCTGATCCCGGCCCTGGAAATCCTCCTGGAGCGCGCAGCGGAGCTGGGGGTGCGCCAGTTTGTGATGGGGATGGCCCACCGCGGCCGCCTCAACGTGCTGACCAACATCTTTGGGAAATCGGCCCGCGATATTTTCAGCGAATTCGACGGGAAGGACTACGAGCAGGAAGTCTTTGACGGGGACGTAAAGTACCACCTGGGTTGGACCTCTGACCGCCAGACGGCTTCCGGAAAGTTGATCAACATGAATATTGCCCCCAACCCCTCCCACCTGGAGGCGGTGGACCCGGTGGTACAGGGAATTACCCGGGCCAAACAGGACATGCACTTCCCCGATGATTTCTCCAGGGTGCTGCCCATCCTGGTGCATGGGGATGCCGCAATTGCCGGCCAGGGGGTGGTCTATGAAGTCGTGCAGATGGCCAACCTGGACGGGTATCGCACCGGCGGGACCATCCACATGGTGGTCAATAACCAGATCGGCTTTACCACGAATTACCTCGACGGCCGGACGTCCACCTATTGCACCGACGTGGGAAAGGTGACCCTGAGCCCGGTCCTCCACGTAAATGCCGACGATGCAGAGGCCGTGGTACACGCAGCCCTTTTTGCCCTGGAGTACCGGATGCGCTATCAGAGCGATGTATTCCTTGACCTTCTGGGCTACAGAAAATACGGGCACAACGAGGGGGATGAACCGCGGTTTACCCAGCCCAAGCTCTACAAGATTATCGCCAGCCATAAGAACCCGCGCGACATCTATGCCGAAAAACTCATGGCGGAGGGGATCATCGACCAGGAGTATGTGGATGCCCTGGAAGCGAAGTACAAATCGAGCCTTGAAGAAGAACTGGAGGTAAGCCGGAAGGAAGAAAAGACCGTCATAAAACCTTTTATGGAAGATGAGTGGAGCGGGTTCCGGCATGCCCAGGAAAAGGAAATGATGGCCCGCGTGGATACCCGGGTGCCCCGTGAAAAACTGGAGCAAATTGCCCGGGTGATCACCCAGCTGCCCAAAGGGAAGAAATTCCTTCGGAAGGTGGAGCGTCTTGTGGCGGACCGCAACAAAATGTTTTTTGAGACCAACAGCCTGGACTGGGCCATGGGCGAGCTCCTGGCCTACGGGACTTTGCTGGAAGCCGGCTTCGGGGTCCGCATGTCGGGGCAGGATGTGGAGCGGGGGACCTTTTCCCACCGCCACGCCGTGATGAAAGTGGAGGAAAGCGAAGAGGAAGTCATGCTGCTCAACCATATTTCTGAAACCCAGGGACGCTTCCAGATCTACAACTCCCTGCTATCGGAATACGGGGTGATGGGGTTTGATTACGGCTATGCCATGGCCAGCCCGAATACCCTGACCATCTGGGAGGCCCAGTTTGGGGATTTCTGCAACGGGGCCCAGATCATGATCGACCAGTACCTCTCGGCGGCCGAGGATAAATGGAAGCTGCAGAACGGCCTGGTGCTGTTCCTCCCCCACGGATACGAGGGCCAGGGAGCAGAGCACTCCTCGGCGAGGATGGAGCGGTTCCTGCAACTCTGTGCCACGGACAATATGTTCGTGGCCGATGTGACCACCCCGGCCAACCTGTTTCATTTGCTCCGGCGGCAGATGCTGGTAAATTTCCGGAAGCCCCTGGTGGTGTTCACCCCGAAAAGCCTGTTGCGCCACCCGAAATGCGTCTCCACGGTGGAGGACCTCGCCGACGGCAGTTTCCGGGAAGTCATTGATGACGACATGGTAAAACCTGCCTCGGTCCGTACCCTGGTATTCTGTACCGGCAAGTTTTACTATGACCTGCTGCAGGCCCGCGAGGAGCAACAGCGTATGGATGTGGCCCTGGTACGGGTCGAACAGCTTTTTCCCCTTCCCACCGACCAGATGGACGCCATCCTCGGGAAGTACAAAAAGGCGGACGACCTGGTTTGGGCACAGGAGGAGCCCAGGAACATGGGCGCCTGGAGCCATTTGCTGATGCATTACCCCGAAGCCCGCCGATTCCGGGTGGCCTCCCGGCGGTTTTACGCCTCCCCGGCAGCCGGTAGCGCCGTCAGGTCGAGGATGCGGCACCAGCAGGTAATCGACTACGTCTTTGATAAAACAAAGGACAACCAGAACCTTAGAATCCGGTCATAACACGTCCCATGAAACCGTTAGTGATCCTTTTCCTGCTACTGTTCATCCATCCGGTTATCGGACAGGAAGAGGAACCCCGGTACAGCGCTGTGGCCGTGGAATTCATGACGGCATTCAATAATGAAGACTACCAGGCGGTATTCGATCGCTACGACCAGGTGATGAGGGAAAGCCTTCCCCTGGAACAGACGCGGGCTGTTTTGGGGCAGCAGATCCGGGGGACAATGGGCGATATCCTGACCATGGAATTCTACAGGCGGCAGGGCCCGGCCCATGTCTATAAGACCACATTTGCCAGTGGTGTCCTGGATATTTTGATTTCCCTCGATGGGACGGATCGCATCAACGGGCTCTATTTTACCCCGCATCAGGAAAGGCAGGAGCAAGCCGCGCAGGTGCTGGAACGCAATACCACCCCCATGCGCCTTCCCTTCGACGGGGAATGGTTTGTATTCTGGGGAGGGGAAACCGAGGCCCGGAATTACCATATGGCCAACAAGAACCAGCAGTACGCCTATGACCTTATAAAGGTGGCCAACGGGGCTTCGCATACCGGGGACCCCCTGAAAAATGAAAGCTATTTTGCCTTTGGGGAGCCCATCCTCGCCCCTTGTGATGCCACGGTCGTTTTGGCCATTGACGGGGTCCCGGACAATGTCCCGGGTGAAACAAACCCCATACACCTCACCGGGAATACCCTGGTGCTGGAAACCCCCTCAGGGGAATATATCCTGATGGCCCACCTGCAAGAAGGTTCCCTAAAGGTCGGCAAGGGGGCGCGGGTTTCCCGGGGCGAGGTTTTGGCCCGGTGCGGGAATTCCGGCAACAGTACTGAGCCCCATTTGCACCTGCAGCTACAAAATACCCGGGATTTCCATAAGGCCACAGGTGCCAGGTTGTATTTCCACCGCTTGCTGGCCAATGGGGAACCCAGGGAATCGTACCTCCCGGTAAAAGAGGATTTTATTGAGCATATCGAATGAACCACTAAATACTGCATTGCATGATTTTAGAAATGAAAGTTCCCTCTCCCGGGGAATCCATAACAGAGGTTGAGATCGCCCAGTGGCTGGTTAGCGACGGCGATTATGTGGAGAAGGACCAGGCCATTGCCGAAGTAGATTCGGACAAGGCTACCCTGGAGCTGCCGGCGGAAGCCAGTGGCGTCATCACCCTGAAAGCGGCAGAAGGCGACGCCGTTGCCGTGGGCCAGGTGGTCTGCCTCATCGATACCGGGGCCTCGAAACCGGAAGAGGCCGGCAAGGAGGAACCCGCATCGGGGAGCAAGGCGGCCCCGCCTCCGGCATCGGAGCCTGAGCCTGAAGCGAAGGAAACAAAGCCCGCCCAGGCCAGGGAAACGTACGCCAGCGGGACCCCTTCCCCGGCTGCCCGGAAAATCCTCGACGAAAAGGGGATTTCCCCTGCCGAAATCAGCGGTAGTGGTAGGGGCGGCAGGATTACCCGGGAAGATGCCGCCAATGCAACCCACTCTATGGGTACCCCGGGAGGTGGCTCCAGGGGCGAGACGCGAACCAAGCTTTCCATGCTTCGCCGCAAGGTGGCCGAAAGGCTGGTTTCCGCCAAAAACGAAACTGCGATGCTCACCACGTTCAATGAAGTGGACATGTCGGCCGTTTACGAAATCCGCGCCCAGTACAAAGATGCCTTCAAGGACAAGCACGGGGTAAGCCTCGGGTTTATGTCATTCTTCACCAAGGCGGTCATCCGCGCCCTGCAGGCGTATCCGGCCGTCAATTCCATGATCGACGGGAAGGAGATGATTTCCTATGATTTCTGCGATATCAGCATAGCCGTTTCCGGTCCCAAAGGACTGATGGTCCCCGTGATCCGCAATGCAGAGGGCCTGAGTTTCCGCGGCATCGAAGCCGAGGTAAAGCGCCTGGCTATCCGCGCCAGGGACGGCCAGATTACCGTGGACGAAATGACAGGCGGCACTTTTACCATTTCCAATGGGGGGGTTTTTGGCTCCATGCTGTCGACCCCCATCATCAACCCGCCCCAAAGCGGGATCCTGGGGATGCACAACATTGTGGACCGTCCGGTGGTGAAGGACGGAACCATAGCCATTGCGCCGATTATGTACGTGGCCCTATCCTACGACCACCGCATCATTGACGGCAGGGAATCCGTGGGCTTCCTGGTCGCGGTGAAGGAAGGGATCGAAAACCCGGTAGAGCACCTGATGGGGGGGGACCTGAAAAGGGCCCTGGAACTCTGAGGTTGGACTGGGGCATTTTTGCCCCCTCCCGGCCCGCCTTCTGGCAAGCCGGGAGGGGGTTTCTTATTTGAGGTAGAGCCGGTATTTCCGGTAGTCGATCACGGCTTTTCCCTTTTTCAGGATGTCTGCGCCAATAATGCCATCCACTTCCCCCGATTCCTGGGAGGTCAGGGCGTGGTTTACATGGCTCATATCGAAGAGCACCACCTGCAGGCGCGATTTTTTCCACCGCCCCAGTTGAAGCGAGTTATGCCCGGAAACGCGCGCCTCCATATCCACCGCCCCGGCCCCGGCTGCCTTTACTTCTGAAGCCTCTGAGACCAGGCCGAATTTTTCCGCCCGATCGAGGCTCACACAGGTATTGGAGGCCCCGGTATCCAGAATAAAACGGCCTTTAACACCGTTCAGGGTTGCGCTGATCTCCAGATGGCCTGTGGGGGTCCGCTTCATTTTCACCGAAACAAACCCGCTTTCCTTCAGGAACTTTTTAAGGGAGGCCATTGCCGTTTTTTGGTAAAGATAATCCTATTTTTGCGCCATGCTGTTAACGGACACCCATGCCCATTTGTACCTTGAGTCTTTCGCGGAAGACCGCCACGAAATGATGCAGCGGGCCCGGGATTCGGGGGTAGGCCGTTTTTTCCTTCCTGCCATCGATTCCACCTATCTGCCCGCCATGAAACGATTCAGGGAGGAGTTCCCGGGGGAGGCCTTCCTGATGTGCGGGCTGCACCCCACCCATGTAGGGGACGGGTATGAGGCCGAACTGTCGGTAGTGGAGGCCGAGTTGGCCGCAGGGGGCTACGTGGCCGTCGGGGAAATTGGGATCGACCTGTACTGGGACACCTCCCGCCTGCAGGAACAGGAGGACGCCTTTGCCCGGCAAATCCGGATGGCGGGGGCACACGACCTGCCCATAGTGATCCATTGTCGGGAGGCCTTTGACGAAATATTTGGGGTGCTCGAAGCGGAATCCCACCCCGGCCTGCGGGGGATTTTCCATTGTTTTACAGGTACCCTGGAGCAGGCGCACAGGGCCATCTCCTTCAATATGAAACTGGGCATCGGCGGGGTGGTCACATACAAGAACGGAAAAATCGACCGGTTCCTCCACCAGATCCCCCTCGAACATATTGTCCTGGAAACGGATGCCCCGTACCTGGCCCCGGTACCTTTTCGCGGCAAGCGGAATGAAAGTGCCTACCTTAAGGAAGTACTGCATAAAGTGGCGGAACTCTACGGGCTTCCCGAAGCGGAGATCGCCAGGATCACCACCGGGAATTCCAGGCAGGTTTTTGGGTGCTAGGCATGGCCCCGTTGGATGTTAAAACGACAAGACCTTGAAAAAAAAGACACCACAAATCCTGCTGATCTACACCGGGGGAACGATTGGGATGGAGCGGGACTATGTTTCCGGACACCTGAAAGCCTTCGACTTCGAGAAGCTGGTCGAAAAGATCCCTGAACTCTACCACCTGGGTTGTACCATCCATTCGGTATCGTTCCAGAAGCCTATCGATTCGTCTGACATGAACCTCTCCCACTGGAGGGTCCTGGCGGGCCTCATCGGGACGCATTACGGGGAATATGACGGCTTCGTCGTGCTCCATGGGAGCGATACCATGAGCTATTCCGCCTCCGCCCTGAGCTTCATGCTGGAAAACCTGGCCAAGCCCGTCATTTTTACGGGCTCCCAATTGCCTATTGGCGACCTGCGCACCGATGCCAAGGAAAACCTGATCACGTCCATTCAGATTGCTGCCTTGCAGGAAGGAGGACGGCCCGTGGTGCAGGAGGTTTGCCTCTTTTTTGAAAGCAAGCTCTACCGGGGAAACCGGACGACCAAAATGAGTGCCGAACAATTCGAGGCTTTTGGCTCCCCCAATTACCCCGTCCTGGCCAGCTCAGGGGTGCATTTGCGCATCCATGAGGAATATCTTTGGAAGCATGGAAAGCGGACCCCTATGCAGGTGCATACGCAACTCGATAACCGTATCGGCCTGCTTCGGCTCTTCCCGGGCATGCACCCGGACTGGGTCGGTAACCTCCTCCAAAGCCCCAACCTCAAAGCCCTGGTCCTGGAAACGTATGGGGCCGGAAACGCCCCTACGGACCCCTGGTTTATCAGTGCCCTCAGGGAAGCCGCTGAACGTGGGCTGCCGATCGTCAATGTAACCCAGTGCCCGGGGGGCAGCGTGCTTATGGGCCAGTACGAGACCAGTGCCGCCCTTGTGGAAATGGGCCTGATTGACGGCAGGGACATTACCACCGAGGCGGCCCTTACCAAACTGATGTATCTTTTGGGAAGCGGGGTTTCCCCCAGGTCGTTCAAAACTATTTTTGAAACCTCCCTCCGGGGGGAAATGTCCTAAATTCTTCCCCTAAAATTTTCTATAATCCTATTTTTTTCGTTTCTTGGCCACCCTGTTTTTCGGGATATTTAGAGAGGTGGCCGAGTGGTCGAAGGCGCACGCCTGGAAAGTGTGTATGCACCAAAAGTGCATCGAGGGTTCGAATCCCTTCCTCTCTGCTCAAAAGGGAATCCCGCGCAGCATGCGCGGGTTCCTTCGCCCCGAGACTACGTCAAAAGCTTGCTTTTGAAAGCAGGCGAGGGGTGAAGGAAGCCAGATCGGCGAAGGCCGATCTGGGGATTCCCATGCTTGTCCGGCCCCCTGTACGGGAACCAGGGATCAGCGCAGCTAATCCCGGTTTTA
>NZ_JAMXIB010000005.1 GCF_024006985.1 Robiginitalea marina | reverse complement strand
GTGCCATCGGTGTTCTCGGGGGTAATCCCTTCCGCACCGGTGCCTTCATACGCATCATCCAGGCCATTGCCGTCCGTGTCCGTACCGGTGGGCGGCACATACCCGTCCGTGGGCTGGCCTTCCAAGTTGTCGGGGATGCCGTCGTTGTCGGAGTCGATGTCTCTGAAATCAGGTTGTAAGTCCCCGTCAGTATTAAGCGGATAATTACCCTCTCCGGAACCCGGATGGGACTCAAAATGGTCATCTAAACCGTTGTGGTCACTATCTATACCGCAGGGTTCCTGAAACGTACTGCTATCCTGTGCTTCCACAACATCCAGGATTCCGTCATTATCCGAATCAATGTCCCTAAAATCGGGCTGGCAATCCCCATCGGTATTCCATGGACCTAGTCCACCCGTAAAGGGGGTGATGGCCTGGTTGCAGGGCCCCACGGTGTCTCCGTGGTCGAGGTGGGCCTGTACAGCGGCAGGTGCCACACTGATCTGGTGGTATCGAAACTTTCCCCCCGGGTTTTTGTTCTCCCGGTGGCACAGGATGACCTTATCAGTTCCCTGATAGCGGGTATCGCGACTATTGAAATCGCAAATTTCATCGCCGGTTTCCTCATAGACATCGTCGAGGCCGTTCTGATTCAGGTCCTGCCCGGAAGGTGGGGTGAAGTTACCTGTCGACTGGGCCTCCCGGTTGTCGAGAATCCCATCATTATCGGAATCAATGTCCAGATAATCGGGTACCCCATCCTGATCGGTATCTACTGGTATCAAGCCTCCGCAGCTGCCGGGAGATTCCTCATAGGCATCATCCAGGCCATTGCCATCTGAATCGACCCCTGAAGGTGCAATATAAACCCCTGGTGCCTGGGCTTCCAAATTATCCAATATGCCATCGTTATCAGAATCCAGATCCAGGTAATCAGGAATCCCATCCCCATCTGTATCCGTTGGGTTGGTATAGGGGTTGGAATCCCCATCGGAGTTCGCATCTTCAATGGAATCCACGATGCCATCGTTATCAGAATCGATATCGGTACCATCAGGCACGCCGTCACGGTCGGTGTCTTCGTGCGGGTTTGACAGAAAAGGATTTGGCGGATTGAGTGCCCAGGGAGTTTCCTCCCCGCGGGCACCTGATAAGGCCAAGCTAAGAAGCAATAAAATAATGTACTTCATCGGGTAATGATTTGGGGTCATTCTTCCTTGTGTTTGCCGGAAAGGACCTCATTCAAGGATTTTTCCATGCGCCAAGCAGGTTACTTGGCAACAACGCTAAGGCTGTCTAACCGTAAAATTACGGCAACCTAACCTCGGGGCTCCGTGATACCGGAACCATTACTCTTTTTTTGGCCCAACGGAAGATATTTTTCGCTGAATGAACAGAATAGATTCGCACTGAAACCGTTCATCGATAAAATATCCATTTCCAAATCCGGGCGAAAATACGGGAAATCCGGCGATTGTGCCGTTTACCGATCAGCCCCTGTGGATATTAAGCAGGCAATTGTTGATAAATTCTCAGAGCGTGGTTTTGTCGGGGGGTCCGACATAGCAGCGGACCGGGTTTTTTTGGTACTTTTGCACAAATTTTTCAGCGTGACCTTTACCGAGGAAATAAAACGCCGCCGGACCTTTGGGATCATCTCCCACCCGGATGCGGGAAAGACCACCCTAACCGAAAAACTCCTCCTCTTTGGGGGGGCAATACAGGAAGCCGGGGCGGTGAAAAGCAATAAAATCAAAAAGGGGGCTACCAGCGATTTCATGGAAATCGAACGGCAACGCGGGATTTCCGTGGCAACTTCCGTTCTGGCCTTTCACTATAAAGACAAGAAAATCAATATCCTGGACACCCCGGGCCACAAAGACTTCGCCGAAGACACGTTTCGAACCCTTACCGCCGTCGACAGCGTTATCGTGGTCATCGACGTGGCCAAGGGGGTGGAGGAGCAGACCGAGAAACTGGTAGAGGTCTGCCGGATGCGCCAAATCCCTATGATCGTCTTTATCAATAAGATGGACCGGGAGGGTAAGGACGCCTTTGACCTGTTGGACGAGGTGGAACAAAAACTGGGCCTGCAGGTGACCCCCCTGAGTTTCCCTATCGGGATGGGATACGATTTTAAGGGGATTTACAACATTTACGAGAAAAACATCAACCTCTTCACCGGCGACAGCAAGAGAAACATCGAAGAAACCATCGCCTTCGAAGACCTGTCGAGCCCCGAGTTGGAACGCCTGATCGGCGCGAAGGCAGCATCCACCCTGCGCGAAAACCTCGAGCTGGTGGAGGGGGTATACCCGTCTTTTGACCGGGAGGCCTACCTTACCGGGGGGCAGCAACCCGTGTTCTTCGGATCGGCATTGAATAATTTCGGGGTGTGGGAACTGCTGGACTGCTTTGTGGAAATCGCCCCGCCACCACGTCCTAAAAAGGCCGAAGAACGGGTTGTGGAACCCTCGGAGCGGCAGATGACGGGCTTTGTCTTTAAAATCCACGCCAACATGGACCCCAAGCACCGCGACCGCCTGGCCTTTGTAAAAATTGTTTCGGGGACCTTTGAGCGCAACAAACCCTATCTTCACGTGCGCCTGGACAAGACCCTGAAATTCTCGAGCCCCAATGCCTTTTTTGCCGAAAAGAAAGAGGTGGTCGACCAGTCGTTCCCCGGAGACATTGTGGGCCTACACGACACCGGGAATTTCAAGATCGGGGATACCCTTACGGAAGGCGAGGTACTGCACTACAAGGGGATTCCGTCCTTTTCGCCCGAGCACTTCCGCTACATCAACAATGCCGACCCCATGAAGGCCAAACAACTCGCCAAAGGCGTGGACCAGCTGATGGACGAAGGGGTGGCGCAACTTTTTACCCTTGAGTTGAACGGCCGGAAAGTTATCGGCACCGTGGGGGCCCTGCAGTACGAAGTCATCCAGTACCGCCTCGAACATGAATACGGGGCAAAGTGCACCTACGAACCTTTTAATGTCCACAAAGCCTGCTGGGTGGAGCCCTCAGACCCAAACAATCCTGAATTCAAGGAGTTTCTGAGGGTCAAGCAGAAATTCCTGGCCAAGGACAAGCGGGGCCAGCTCGTCTTCCTGGCCGATTCGGCCTTTTCCCTTCAGATGGCCCAGCAAAAGTACCCGTCCATAAAACTGCATTTCACCTCGGAATTCGAATAATGCCAGGGGGGTGCAGGGTTGGGAGGTATTTTGGGTACGGGGCTTGTTCTTACTGATTGATGCTTTCAGTCCCCAGGCTTAGCTTACACCTGGGGGGTGGGGGCTTAGCCCCCCATCTCAAAACTACTCCCGCTCCCTAGTGATCATTCCGGGCCCCTCCCCCGAGTTGCCGGTCCAACTTCACCGCCAGGGAGGCACCCAGAAAAAAATTATCATCCACCAGGCCGCTATTTGCCCGGAACACCGGGTCGCGACTGTCCATCAATCGGGCCTCCAGCCGGCATGCCAAAAAAGGGGTCGGGCTGTAATCCAGGTTCCATGACAGCCCAATGGTGCGAAAGCCGTTTGGGGTTCCGGTGTCGATAATGACCCCCTGGGCATCCTGGTAATACTCCAAACGGATGGCCGTTTTCCAGCGGTCCTCCAGGGCATACTGGCCAATGAGCGTTGGGGTGAACCAAAGGTCATAGGTGGTGCTCCCTCTGCTTTCCTGCTGGAATCCAAGGTCAAACCCGGCCAGCAGGCCAATTTTTTCAGTAATCCTGAATTGCCCGTAGAGATTGCTGAAATACCGCATCCTTCGGGTTTCGTCGGGGTCGTCCGTTCCGATAAAGGTGCTCCAGTTCATGGAAAACGCCTTTGACGGGGTATGCCTTACCTGGGTGCCGAATGAAGGCATTGAATTCCCCTCCAGGCGTTGTATCCGTTGCCAACCGTTGACAACCAGGGCTGCGAATTCCCAGGTGTCGGAGGGCTGGTACGAAAACCGGACCCCGGTGAGAAAGTACGGGGAGTTTTCCGCAGACAGCGAGCGGGTAAGGGTCGGGTTCTCAATGGAGATGGCACTTTCAAACCCCAAATGCGAGGGCATTACCCCGGCATCTACCCACAAAGTATTCTCCCGGTTCAGCGCCAGGCCCGCCCAGGCTTCAAACAGGTTCTTCAGAACCCCGGGTTCCGCCGCGTAGTTGTCATTGGCATAGGTGCCTGTCTGCAGGGTAATTCGAGCTCTGTACTTTGGGTGCTCCAAATGAATCCCCAAAAGCCCCAGGTTCAGGTTGAATTCGTTATGCCGGTTGTGGTTATACAGGAAATCCTGCCTGAAGGACCCCTCCGGGGTATTGAAGTCGTAGACATAGTACACATCGGCAAACCCGTGGATCCCGATGGAAGGCGGGGCCTGCCAGGGGTCTTCGCTTTGGGCCGGGAGTATATGGAAAGTAATCGCCGCAAACAGGAACGCCAGGAGATGGGGGCGTCGGGTCACAGGACTGTTCATTTTTCACCTTGAGGTTTTTCTTACTGGCAAAATAAGGGTATTTGGGGAAATATGTCCAAAACCTCCAGGACTTTCGCCGTATCCGGTTTCGTGAACCAGTCGTGGTTCTACCCCTGCCCTTTAAACGCCCTGAAAGCGTTATTATGTCTTCCCGGATAAATGCATTGCTGAGAGGCATTTGCTGCGCGCTGCCAGTGCCTCAAATGGAAAAAAAACTGCGCCCAAAGGCGCAGTTCTTTATTTTCTAGGCTTCCCCCGTCGGGCCAAAATTCAGTGGGATAGGTGGTTGCTCATAATCCTTGATGGGGCCATGGGCCTGTTCGAAACGCTGCACATTATCGGAGAGCGCTTTAAGGAACTTCTTGGCGTGCTGTGGGGTAAGGATAATGCGGCTTTTGACCTTCCCCTTCGGCCGTCCCGGCATCACGGAGATAAAGTCGATCACAAATTCGGACACCGAATGGTTGATGATCGCCAGGTTCGAATAGGTACCCTCGGCGGTTTGTTCGTCGAGCTCGATATTGAGCTGCTTCTGGGGCTCTTTTTCCTTTTCTGACATTGGGTTTGAAATAAAAACCCCCGGCCTTTCGGCCAGGGGTGGTATTGGGTATTCCGATTAAAACTTCAGCTCCTCTTTCCGGGCCATAATTTCGTCGTATTCCTCCTTGGAACCGACAATAATGTTCTCGTAATCGCGCATACCCGTACCGGCCGGGATGCGGTGGCCTACGATCACATTTTCCTTCAGGCCCTCGAGGGCATCCACCTTGCCGCTTACTGCAGCCTCGTTCAATACCTTGGTGGTCTCCTGGAAGGAAGCCGCCGAGATAAAGGACTTGGTCTGCAGGGAAGCGCGGGTGATCCCCTGGAGAATAGGCGTGGCCGTTGCCGCCACGGCGTCCCGGGCTGTAACCAGGGCCTTGTCGGCCCGTTTCAGCAGGGAATTCTCGTCGCGCAGTTCGCGAAGGGTTACCATCTGGCCAGGTTTCAGATTTTCCGAATCGCCGGCATCCTCGACGATCTTCTTGCCGAAAATCTCATCGTTTTCGATCATGAAGTCGTCTTTGTGCACCAGTTGCCCTTCGAGGAACGTGGTATCTCCCGGGTCTTCGATCTCGACCTTGCGCATCATTTGGCGTACGACCACCTCGAAGTGCTTGTCGTTGATCTTCACCCCTTGCAAACGGTATACCTCCTGTACTTCGTTGACCAGGTACTGCTGTACGGCAGAGGGGCCCTTAATGCGCAGGATGTCTTCAGGGGTAATGGAACCGTCAGACAGCGGCATGCCGGCACGGACGTAGTCATTTTCCTGTACCAGGATCTGGTTGCTGAGTTTCACCAGGTACTTCTTCACCTCGCCCAACTTGGACTCGATGACGATTTCCCGGTTACCCCGTTTTATCTTGCCAAAGGAAACGACTCCGTCTATCTCGGTAACCACGGCGGGGTTCGAGGGGTTACGCGCTTCGAAAAGCTCGGTAACCCGGGGCAGACCCCCTGTAATATCCCCTGCCTTGGCCGATTTCCGCGGGATTTTCACCAGGATCTTTCCTTCCTTGATCTTTTCCCCGTCATTGACCATCAGGTGGGAGCCCAACGGCAGGTTATAGGAGCGCAATATCGTACCCTTGGTATCCTTGATATGCAGGGTCGGGATCAGGCGCTTGTTCCGCGATTCGGAAATTACCTTTTCCTGGAAGCCGGTCTGTTCGTCGATCTCCACCTGGAAGGTAACCCCCTGTTCGATGTTTTCGTAAGCAATCTGCCCCGGGAATTCCGAAACGATCACCCCGTTGTAGGGGTCCCACTGGCAAATAACATCGCCTTTTTTAACCTTGGCCCCGTTCTTGACAAAGAGCTGGGATCCGTAGGGGATGTTATTGGTGCTCAGGGTAATACCCGTTTTGGCATCCGCAAGTTTAATTTCAGAGGTACGGGAAATGACCACATCGACTGGCTTGCCTTCGCTGTCCTGTCCCTGTACAACCCTGAGGTCTTCGATTTCGGCGATTCCGTCAAAACGAGCCTCCAGCTTGCTTTCTTCAGAGATGTTCCCTGCAATACCCCCCACGTGGAAGGTCCTCAGGGTCAGCTGGGTTCCCGGCTCCCCAATGGATTGGGCAGCCACCACCCCAACGGCCTCGCCCCGCTGTACCATTTTATTGGTGGCCAGGTTGCGGCCGTAGCACTTGGCGCAGATCCCATGGGTCGCCTCACAGGTCAGGGGCGAGCGCACCTCCACCTTGTCGATGGGGGATTCCTCGATCCGCTGGATGTCAGCCTCGAGGATTTCCTGGCCGGCCCTGAGCAACTGCTCTTCGGTGATCGGGTGATAAACGTCTTGCAGGGCCACCCGTCCGAGGATACGCTCCCCGAGGGTTTCCACTACTTCTTCATTCTTCTTGAGGGCCTCGACCTCAATGCCGCGCAGGGTTTCGCAATCTTCGCTGTTGATGATCACGTCCTGGGACACGTCCACCAGGCGTCGGGTCAGGTATCCGGCATCGGCCGTTTTAAGGGCCGTATCGGCCAGACCCTTCCGGGCGCCGTGGGTGGAGATA
Source organism: Robiginitalea marina (assembly GCF_024006985.1). Taxonomy (GTDB): domain Bacteria; phylum Bacteroidota; class Bacteroidia; order Flavobacteriales; family Flavobacteriaceae; genus Robiginitalea; species Robiginitalea marina. The sequence continues at coordinate 265,769 of NZ_JAMXIB010000005.1, read as the reverse complement.
AAGTATTCCAAAATCGAAAGGCCTTCCTTGAAGTTCGAAAGGATGGGGTTCTCGATAATTTCACCGCCTCCGGCCGTGGATTTCTTCGGCTTGGCCATCAGGCCCCGCATCCCGGTAAGCTGGCGGATTTGCTCTTTAGAGCCCCGCGCCCCCGAATCGAGCATCATAAACACGGAGTTGAAGCCCTGCTGGTCTTCCCGGATCCGACGCATGGCCATCTCGGTGAGCAGCGCATTGGTAGAGGTCCAAACATCGATCACCTGGTTATAGCGCTCGTTGTTGGTAATAAGCCCCATGTTGTAGTTCATCATGATATTGTCGACCTGCTCATTGGCGTCGGCAATCATCTCAACCTTTTCCTCAGGGATGATGATATCGCCCAGGCTGAAGGAAAGTCCCCCGCGGAAGGCGAAATTGTACCCCATGGTCTTGATCTTGTCGAGGAAATCCGCCGTTGTGGGCACATCGGTCAGGGAGAGGATCTTCCCAATGATGTCTCGGAGCGACTTCTTGTTCAGCACCTCATTTACAAACCCGGCCTTTTCAGGCACCACGGAGTTGAACAATACCCGGCCCACAGTGGTTTCCAGGATCTTGTAAACCAGTTCGCCCTTTTCGTTCAGGTCCTTCACCCGCACCTTGATGCCGGCGTTCAGGTTTACCTTGTTCTCGTTATAGGCGATTTCCACCTCTTCCGGGCTGTAGAAGGTAAGCCCTTCCCCGGCCACCGGGAATTCTTTTGTGGAATTGCGCTGCTTGGTCATGTAATACAACCCCAGTACCATGTCCTGTGAGGGAACGGTAATTGGCGATCCATTGGCCGGGTTCAGGATATTGTGCGAGGCCAGCATCAGCAGCTGGGCCTCCAGGATAGCCTCCGGGCCAAGGGGCAGGTGTACCGCCATCTGGTCCCCGTCAAAGTCGGCGTTGAAGGCCGTACATACCAGGGGGTGCAGGCGGATGGCCTTGCCCTCTATCAGGCGGGGCTGGAAGGCCTGGATCCCCAGACGGTGCAGGGTGGGGGCCCGGTTCAGGAGCACCGGATGCCCTTTCAGCACGTTTTCCAGGATGTCCCATACCACGGGTTCCTTTTTGTCGATAATCTTTTTAGCCGATTTGACCGTCTTTACAATGCCCCGCTCGATGAGCTTGCGGATCACAAAAGGCTTGTAAAGTTCGGCAGCCATGTCTTTGGGAAGACCACATTCGTACAGCTTCATTTCAGGGCCAACCACAATAACCGATCGGGCGGAGTAATCTACCCGCTTCCCTAGCAGGTTCTGGCGGAAACGCCCCTGCTTGCCTTTAAGGGAATCGGAAAGGGATTTCAGCGGACGGTTCGATTCGGTCTTCACGGCCGAGGCCTTCCGGGTGTTGTCGAACAGGGAATCCACAGCCTCCTGCAGCATCCGCTTCTCGTTCCTCAAAATCACTTCAGGGGCCTTGATCTCCATCAGCCGCTTAAGGCGGTTGTTGCGGATGATCACCCGTCGGTACAGGTCGTTGAGGTCGGAGGTGGCAAAACGCCCTCCATCGAGGGGTACCAGGGGACGGAGCTCAGGCGGGATCACGGGGATGACCTTCATGATCATCCACTCCGGGTTGTTTTCCCGGTTGTCCTGGGACTCCCTGAAGGCTTCCACAACCTGCAGGCGCTTAAGCGCCTCTGTCTTCCGCTGTTTGGACGTTTCGTGGTGGGCCTTGTGGCGCAGCTCATACGAAAGCTCTTTCAGGTTCAACCTGGAAAGCAAATCGATGAGGCAATCTGCCCCCATCTTTGCGATGAATTTGTTCGGGTCGTTCTCGTCGAGGTACTGGTTCTCCGGCGGGAGGGATTCCAGGATGTTCAGGTACTCCTCCTCAGTGAGGAAATCCATTTTTTGCAATTCCTCCCCATCGGGGCCCTTGGCAATACCGGGCTGGATGACCACATACCGCTCATAGTAGATGATCATATCGAGCTTCTTGGATGGAAGCCCCAGGAGGTAGCCGATTTTGTTCGGCAGTGAACGGAAATACCAGATGTGTGCCACGGGGACCACCAGGTTGATGTGCCCCACGCGGTCGCGGCGCACCTTCTTTTCGGTCACCTCCACGCCGCACCGGTCGCAGACGATGCCGCGGTAGCGGATACGCTTGTACTTCCCGCAGGCGCATTCGTAATCCTTTACGGGTCCGAAGATGCGCTCGCAGAACAGGCCGTCCCGCTCCGGTTTATGGGTGCGGTAGTTGATGGTTTCGGGCTTAAGGACTTCCCCCCTGGACTCCGCCAGGATGGCTTCCGGGGAAGCCAGGCCGATGGAAATCTTGTTAAACCGCTTTACTGTCGTGGTATCATTTAGTCGAGCCATTATGCTATGCTGCTAAAATTAGTTGAAATACAATGGGGTTTACTCCTCCAGACGGATGTCGAGGCCCAATCCCTTGAGCTCGTGCATCAGTACGTTGAAAGATTCCGGCAATCCGGGTTCCGGCATGCTCTCGCCCTTGACGATGGCCTCATAGGTCTTCGCGCGGCCGATCACGTCATCCGACTTCACGGTAAGGATCTCCCTCAGGGTGGCAGAGGCTCCATAGGCCTCCAGGGCCCAGACCTCCATTTCCCCGAAGCGCTGGCCTCCGAACTGCGCCTTCCCGCCCAGGGGTTGCTGGGTGATCAGGGAGTACGGCCCAATGGAACGGGCGTGCATCTTGTCGTCGACCATGTGGCCCAGTTTGAGCATATAGATCACCCCTACGGTAGCCTTTTGGTGGAAACGCTGCCCCGAGCCCCCGTCGTAAAGGTAGGTATGCCCGAACCTCGGGATTCCTGCCTCGTCGGTGTACTTGTTGATCTGGTCCAGAGAAGCCCCGTCAAAGATCGGCGTGGCAAACTTCCTGCCGAGTTTCAGTCCGGCCCACCCGAGTACGGTTTCGTAAATCTGCCCGATGTTCATCCGGGAAGGTACCCCCAGGGGGTTCAGTACAATATCCACAGGGGTACCGTCTTCCAGGAACGGCATGTCTTCCTGACGCACGATCCGGGCCACGATTCCCTTGTTTCCGTGGCGACCAGCCATTTTGTCGCCCACCTTGAGCTTGCGCTTTTTGGCGATGTAGACCTTGGCCAGCTTCATGATGCCCGCCGGCAACTCATCCCCCACCGAAATGGTGAATTTGTCGCGCCTCAGGTTCCCCTGCAGGTCATTGAGCTTGATCTTGTAATTGTGCAACAGGTCGGCCACCAAACGGTTGGTGTCCTTGTCCGTGGTCCAGCTGCCCCCTACCAGGTGGGCAAAATCGTCTACGGCATTGAGCATTTTAAGGGTGTATTTCTTACCCCTTGGGAGCACTTCCTCGCCCAGGTCGTTCATCACGCCCTGGGAGGTTTTCCCGTTGACCAACTGGAATAGTTTATCGACCAGCACATCCTTGAGCTGCTGGAATTTCACTTCGTATTCCAGCTCTAGCTTGGCGATGGCCTCTTTGTCCTCGTTGCGCTTGCGCTTATCCTTGATAGACCGCGAGAACAACTTTTTGTCGATCACCACGCCGCTAAGGGAAGGCGGTGCCTTCAGGGAGGCATCCTTTACATCCCCGGCCTTGTCGCCAAAGATGGCGCGCAGGAGTTTTTCCTCCGGGGTGGGGTCCGATTCCCCTTTGGGGGTAATCTTCCCGATGAGGATATCGCCGGGCTTCACCTCGGCCCCAATGCGGATCATCCCATATTCATCCAGGTCCTTGGTAGCCTCCTCGGAAACGTTCGGGATGTCGTTGGTAAGCTCTTCAGCCCCCAACTTGGTATCCCGGACCTCCAGGGCGTATTCATCGATATGGATTGAGGTGAAGATATCTTCCCGCACCACTTTTTCGGAGATCACGATAGCATCCTCGAAGTTGTATCCTTTCCAGGGCATGAACGCTACCAGGAGGTTGCGCCCCAGGGCGAGTTCCCCGCTCTCGGTGGCATACCCCTCGCAAAGTACCTGCCCCTTTTTCACCTTGTCGCCTTTGCGGACGATAGGTTTCAGGTTGATGGAGGTACCCTGGTTGGTTTTGCGGAACTTGACCAGTTCGTAGGTCTTGGAATCCTCGTCAAAGCTTACTTTACGGGCTTCGTCACTGCGCTGGTACTTGATGGTGATTTTCTGCGAATCCACATATTCCACCACCCCGTCACCCTCGGCGTTGATCAGCACCCGGGAATCGGTGGCCACCTGCCGCTCCAGCCCGGTACCCACGATGGGGGAATCGGGTTTAAGCAGGGGTACAGCCTGCCGCATCATGTTCGATCCCATCAGCGCCCGGTTCGCATCATCGTGCTCCAGGAAGGGGATCAGCGAGGCGGAAATGGAAGCGATCTGGTTGGGCGCCACATCGGTGTAGTTGATCTCTTTGGGGTCAACCACCGGGTAGTCTGCCTCCAGGCGGGCGATAACCTTATCGGTATCGATGGTACCGTCCTTCTTCAGGGGGATATTCGCCTGGGCAATTTTCATCCCCTCTTCCTCCTCGGCACTTAAAAAGATATAATTCTGGGTATCGACTTTCCCATCCGCCACCTTGCGGTAAGGGGTCTCCAAAAAGCCCATCTGGTTCACCTTGGCGAACACGGACAGGGACGAGATCAGACCGATATTGGGGCCTTCAGGGGTTTCAATCGGACACAGGCGCCCGTAATGGGTAAAGTGGACGTCCCGAACCTCGAATCCGGCGCGCTCCCGGGAAAGTCCCCCGGGCCCGAGGGCAGATAACCTGCGCTTGTGGGTGATTTCTGCCAGGGGGTTGGTCTGGTCCATAAACTGGGACAATTGGTTAGTCCCGAAAAAGGAATTGATCACCGAAGACAGGGTCTTGGCGTTGATCAGGTCGATAGGCGTAAACACCTCGTTGTCGCGGACATTCATCCGTTCACGGATCGTCCGGGCCATCCGGGCAAGCCCAACCCCGAACTGGCCGGAAAGCTGTTCCCCGACGGTCCGAACCCTCCGGTTGGAGAGGTGGTCAATGTCATCGATCTCCGCCTTGGAGTTGATCAGCTCGATCAGGTATTTGATGATGGTAATGATATCTTCGCGGGTAAGGACCTGTTTGTCCATCCCGATATCGAGTCCCAGTTTCTTGTTCATCCGGTACCGTCCCACTTCGCCCAGGTTATAGCGCTGGTCGGAGAAGAAAAGTTTGTCGATGATGCCGCGGGCCGTTTCCTCATCGGGCGGCTCAGCATTCCGCAACTGGCGGTAGATATGTTCCACTGCTTCTTTTTCCGAGTTGGTCGGATCTTTCTGCAGGGTATTGTAGATGATGGCGTAATCGCTTTGGGTGCTGTTCTCCTTGTGCAAGAGGATGGTTTTTACATCCGTCTCCACAATCATGTCCACATGTTCCTTCTCCAGCACGGTATCCCGATCCAGTATGATCTCGTTCCGTTCGATGGAGACTACCTCGCCGGTATCCTCATCCACAAAGTCCTCATGCCAGGTTTTCAATACCCGGGCTGCCAACTTGCGGCCAAGGATTTTCTTAAGCCCGGCCTTGGAAACCTTCACTTCCTCCGAAAGGTCAAAAATCTCCAGGATATCCTTGTCGCGTTCAAACCCGATCGCGCGGAACAGGGTGGTCACCGGCAATTTCTTTTTCCGGTCGATGTAGGCGTACATGACGCTATTGATATCGGTGGCGAACTCGATCCAGGAGCCCTTGAAGGGGATTACCCGGGCCGAGTAGAGCTTAGTCCCGTTGGCGTGGAAAGACTGTCCGAAGAATACCCCGGGGGAGCGGTGCAGCTGCGAAACCACCACGCGCTCTGCCCCATTGATCACAAAGGTCCCGCTGGGGGTCATGTAGGGGATGGTACCCAGGTACACATCCTGTACAATGGTTTCAAAATCCTCGTGTTCGGGGTCGGTACAGTACAGCTTCAGGCGTGCCTTCAGGGGTACGCTATAGGTAAGCCCGCGCTCAATACATTCCTGAATCGTATACCGGGGCGGATCTATAAAGTAATCCAGGAATTCCAGAACAAACTGGTTCCGGGTATCAGTGATGGGGAAGTTCTCCATGAAGGTCTTGTACAGGCCCTCATTCTCCCTTTCGTCAGATTTTGTTTCAAGCTGGAAAAAATCTTGAAAGGATTTTATCTGAATGTCCAAGAAATCCGGGTATTCCGGTATGTTCTTAGCGGATGCGAAGTTTACTCTTTCAGTCTGTGTAGTGAACATCTATGGACAAAATTTTGATCGTGAATACTCCATGGGCGGCATATGGCTTTATATGCCCTGTATAAAAGGGTTTAGGTCTAGCCGCCCTGAGGCGGAAAGACCTAAACCTAAACCCTGTGGTTGGCGCTTTTATTTAAGCTCAACTTCAGCTCCGGCTTCTTCCAGTGAATTTTTGATCCCTTCAGCTTCGTCTTTGGAGATTCCTTCCTTAACCGCCTTGGGAGCGCTGTCTACGATCTCCTTGGCTTCTTTAAGGCCGAGTCCGGTAAGTTCCTTAACCAGTTTTACAACGGCCAGTTTAGAACCTCCTGCTGCTTTAAGGATTACATCGAATTCGGTTTTTTCCTCAACGGCTTCCGCGCCATCGCCTCCGGCCGGACCGGCAGCTACAGCTACTGCAGCAGCGGCAGGCTCGATGCCGTATTCTTCTTTCAAAATATTAGCCAGTTCGTTTACCTCTTTTACGGTAAGGTTTACCAACTGTTCTGCGAATTCTTTTAAATCTGCCATTTTTCTATCGTTTTAAAATAGGTTTGAAAATTTATACTTAGGTTTTAGTGCGTACACGGTTATTTTTCGGAAAGGGTCTTCAGGATACCCGCCAGTTTGCCGCCTCCGGACTTCAGTCCTGAAATGACATTCTTGGCAGGGGATTGCAGCAGGGCCACAATATCCGCGATTACCTCTTCCTTCGATTTGATGTTCACCAGGGCATCCAGTTTGTCGTCCCCGATGAAGATGGCTTCCTCGATGAAAGCGCCTTTGAGCAGCGGACGATTCGACTTTTTGCGAAAGGTCTTGATCAGCTTGGCGGGCGCATTCCCCGTATCGGAAATCATCAGTGAGGTGCTTCCCTTGAGGACTTCCGGCAAATCGCCGAATTCCTTGTCTGAAGCCTCCATGGCTTTGGCCAGCAGGGTGTTTTTCACCACCGCCAGTTTAATATTTGCTTTAAAGCAGGCCCGGCGAAGATCTGAAGTGGTACCGGCATCCAGACCGGAAATATCGGTCAGATAGATCGTGGTCCCCTCCGCCAGCTGGGCGGTCAGATCTTCAATTACAGTTGCTTTTTCTTCTCTGGTCATCTTCCCTGTTTTTTGTTAGACCGCTTTCGGGTCGAGTTGAACACTGGGACTCATGGTGCTGGAAAGGTAGATGCTCTTCATGTACACCCCTTTTGCAGCGGCCGGCTTAAGCTTCACCAGGGTATCGATCAGTTCCTTGGCATTTCCCGCGATCTTATCAGCCGGGAAAGATACCTTTCCGATGGCTGCGTGGACAATCCCGGTTTTATCTACCTTGAAATCGATCTTTCCTGCTTTTACTTCGGCTACAGCCTTGGCCACATCCATGGTCACGGTACCTGTCTTGGGGTTCGGCATAAGCCCGCGGGGCCCCAGGATCCGCCCAAGCGGCCCCAGTTTCCCCATCACGCTGGGCATGGTGATGATCACATCCACATCCGTCCAGCCACCCTTGATTTTTTCCAGGTACTCGTCCAGGCCGACAAAATCGGCTCCGGCTGCCTCAGCTTCCTGCGCTTTGTCAGGGGTTACCAGTGCAAGGACTTTCACATCCTTTCCGGTTCCATGGGGGAGGGTTACCACCCCGCGTACCATCTGGTTGGCCTTTCGGGGATCTACCCCAAGGCGAACCGCGATATCCACGGAAGCATCGAATTTTACATTGGTAATGTCCTTGACGAGCTGAGAAGCTTCCTGCAGGGAATAGAGCTTGTCGCGGTCGACTTTCGCGCGCGCTTCTTTTTGCTTCTTCGTTAATTTTGACATCCTAAAAGTGCTTTTGCAATGATTAAAAAGGGCGCTTACCGGCTACCTTGATCCCCATGGAACGGGCAGTACCCGCCACCATGCTCATGGCAGATTCGGTTGTGAAGGCATTCAGGTCAACCATCTTGTCTTCCGCAATCTGCCGAATCTGATCCCAGGTAACGCTACCTGTCTTGGCGCGGTTCGGTTCTCCGGACCCTTTTTTAATTTTGGCCGCTTCCAATAGCTGAACAGCTGCAGGTGGGGTTTTTACGACAAAGTCGAAAGACTTGTCCCCATAGACGGTGATAACAACAGGCAATACCTTGCCCTGTTTGTCCTGCGTACGCGCATTGAACTGCTTGCAGAACTCCATGATGTTAACGCCGGCAGCACCTAAAGCGGGTCCAACCGGTGGCGACGGGTTCGCAGCACCTCCCCTAACTTGTAGTTTAACTACTTTACTTACTTCTTTTGCCATTGTTCAATTAATTTACAACTTCGACCGGCTTCACCCGGTCCTGGTCTCCCCCGCCGGCCACATTGAACGGCCTGCGGGAAAAGGTAAAAGTGTGTTTGAATTGGAAGCAACTACACTTTTAAGCGTAACAATTTATTTTCAGACTTTCTCTACTTGCATATAGCTCAGTTCCAGCGGCGTTTTCCGGCCAAAGATCTTCACCATCACTTCGAGCTTGCGCTTCTCCTCATTGATCTTTTCCACCGTGCCGTTGAACCCGTTAAACGGGCCGTCGATTACCTTGATGGTTTCCCCGATGATAAAGGGGATAGCCACCGAATCGGAGGTAATAGCCAATTCATCGACCTTCCCAAGCATTCGGTTCACCTCCGATTTCCGCAGGGGAACCGGGTCGCCCCCCTTGGTCTCCCCGAGGAATCCGATCACGTTGGTAATGGAGCGGATTACGTGAACCATCTCGCCCGTCAGGTGGGCCTTTACCATAATATATCCCGGGTAGTACACCCGTTCCTTGTTTATTTTCTTTCCGTTGCGGATCTGCACCACCTTTTCAGTGGGGACGAGAACCTCTTCCAGGTAGTCGCCGAAACCGTGGCGCTCTACCTCACTCTCAATATATCCCTTGATCTTGTTCTCCTGTCCGCTAACGGCGCGCACTACATACCACTTCTTCTCCAGTTCTTCCGCCATAGCCACTCCTTAACCGATTAATGCATTAAAATACAGCTGAATAAGTTTGGAAAACAAAGAATCCACCCCCCAGGTTGCCAGGGCAAAGACAATGGAAAACACTGCCACAATCACCATGAGGTTCGAGGCCTCGGCCCGGCTGGGCAGGGTGACGTGATTCTTGAGTTCCTCATAGGATTCCTTGAAATAGGTCAACATGGTTCGCTGCTATTAATTTTAGAAGGAAGTTGCAATTCCCCTGGAAAATATCCGGTTTTATCTTGTGCGGGTGGTTGAGTCGATCCACAGTGCCAAAAGCCAACGGATCGCAATTCATTCAATCCAACGCGCACATTCCTTTAATCATTCAGCACGGGAGGAGAGACTCGAACTCCCGACACCTGGTTTTGGAGACCAGTGCTCTACCAACTGAGCTACACCCGTATTTACAGTGAAAGGGTTCCCTCCCGATACGGATCAGGACGGGACCCCTCACTGCCTTGGCTAAGCTTTTGTACGCTTAATCAAGAATCTTGGTTACCTGGCCGGCACCTACCGTACGACCTCCTTCGCGAATCGCGAAACGCAGACCTACGTTAAGGGCGATAGGCTGGAGAAGATCCACGGTAATGGTCAGGTTGTCCCCCGGCATCACCATCTCTACCCCATCGGGCAGGACAATGGTACCAGTTACGTCCGTTGTACGCACGTAGAACTGGGGACGATAGTTATTGTGGAAAGGGGTATGGCGACCACCTTCTTCTTTTTTCAGGATATACACCTCAGCCTCAAATTTGGCATGGGGCTTAACAGATCCGGGCTTGCAGATTACCATTCCGCGCTTGATATCTTTTTTCTCGATACCGCGCAGCAGGATTCCAACGTTGTCACCAGCCTCACCCCGGTCGAGAATCTTACGGAACATTTCCACCCCGGTAATGGTAGAGGTCAGTTTTTCAGCACCCATACCGATGATTTCAACGGGGTCACCTGTCTTGGCCACTCCGGTTTCGATACGGCCGGTGGCAACCGTTCCACGTCCGGTAATGGTGAAGACGTCTTCAACAGGCATAAGGAATTCCTTGTCCACATCGCGCTGCGGAAGTTCGATCCACTCGTCAACGGCAGCCATCAGATCCCTAACGGTCTGTACCCATTTATCCTCCCCGTTCAGGGCACCCAGGGCAGAACCGGAAATCACCGGGCTGTTATCGCCATCGTACTCGTAGAAAGAAAGCAGTTCGCGCACTTCCATTTCCACCAGTTCCAGCAGCTCTTCATCGTCTACCATGTCAACCTTGTTCAGGAACACCACCAGGCGCGGGATACCAACCTGGCGTCCGAGCAGGATGTGCTCGCGGGTTTGTGGCATGGGTCCGTCGGTAGCGGCCACTACCAGGATCGCACCATCCATCTGGGCAGCACCGGTAACCATGTTCTTCACATAGTCGGCGTGACCCGGACAGTCCACGTGGGCATAGTGGCGGTTGGCCGTTTGGTACTCCACGTGAGAGGTGTTGATGGTGATACCCCTTTCTTTTTCCTCGGGAGCGTTGTCGATAGAATCGAAGCTCCGGGTTTCAGAGAGCCCGTCTGCAGCCAGCACGGAAGTGATGGCGGCGGTCAGGGTAGTCTTACCGTGATCGACGTGTCCAATAGTACCAATATTTAAGTGTGGTTTGGAACGATCAAAAGTTGCCTTAGCCATTTTAAGTGATTTTAATCTTAGTTTATATTAGTGTACAAGTTTACTTCCAGAGCCGACGACGGATCCCGAAAACTCCCGGGAAAACCCCAGCCTCCCGGGGAGGTTGGAATCCGAAGCCCGTTGTAGACTTCTTGCTTTCGAGCCAACTACGGGCCCCGATGGCTATCGGGGGAACACGTGACCTCTAAAAGAGGTTCAGGTTCGAAGCCCGTTGGTGACTTCATACTTTCGAGCCAACGACGGGAATTGAACCCGTGACCTCTTCCTTACCAAGGAAACGCTCTACCCCTGAGCTACGTCGGCTTTATGGGCAATGGGTACCAGGCGGCCCGAGGACCATCCGGGTTAACCCCCAAGCATGCGATACTGCCAACTATGCCCAAGGTCTTTGAGCGGGAGACCGGGTTCGAACCGGCGACATTCAGCTTGGAAGGCTGACGCTCTACCAACTGAGCTACTCCCGCATTTATAGAAATTCCAATATTTCAAATTCCGGACCAGACGTCCGCAAGGGACTTACGAAAGCAAGCTTTCGACGTTCGGAAATTATTCTTCAATGAACATCCTTCCCTAGGCAGATTACCTCCCCTCCCGATAATTATCGGGACTATCGGGGTCGGTGATCCGGACCGAGCGCCCGAAAAAGGTCCGGTGGACCTTTTTCAGCGAGGGGCCAGCTGGTGCGCCGGCGTCCTGTCCGAATCTTATTTAGTCACTGCCTTTTAGGCGATTTAAAACTCAATGAACTTCCGAAACCAGTGGATTACCTCACTTCGCTCGGTGATCCTGGTTCGGGGAACCTGGATCAAAGAAAATTTCTCCGTGGTCTTACAAGAGCGAGCTCTTGACACCCACTTGGAAATTTTCTTTGTGGGGAGAGCAGGATTCGAACCTGCGAAGGTGAAAACCAACAGATTTACAGTCTGTCCTCGTTGGCCGCTTGAGTATCTCCCCGAACCCTTTATTTCCTAAGAACTTGAGAGCCGATGGAGGGACTCGAACCCACGACCCCGAGATTACAAATCACGTGCTCTAGCCAGCTGAGCTACATCGGCTTTGTGGGCCTTTTTATAGCATAAAAAAGTCCGCTATTTCTAACGGACTGCAAATGTAGATAATTATTTATTTAATCAAAATATTTTTAGAAAAATTTTAGGGCGTTCACTACCTTCGGTTTCCTTTTCTTTTTAACCAGTTTTCGCTCCAGGGAGCCGCAGGCAGAGTCCACTGCCTCCTCGAAAGATTTGCACTGTTTTTTGACTATAAACACATCTTTTGGGACATGGAGTTTTACTTCAGCCGTTTTGTTGTCCTTGGCACTGGTGTTCTCCACTTTCAGGAAGACTTCGGCACTGGTGACCCGATCGTAGAACAGGTCGAGTTTATCAAGCCGCTTCTGGATATAATCGAGGAGTTTTTCATCGGCATTGAAGTTGACAGATTGGGTGTTTACCTTCATAAGCTGCTAGGTTTGAGGGTTACTAAATGGTATCCCGCTTTTTGTTCCTCGGGTGGGATTCCAGGTGGATTCGCTTTAATTCGGCAATGCTGTTATGGGTATACACCTGTGTGGAGGCCAGAGAAGCGTGTCCGAGCAATTCCTTGACCGAATTCATGTCGGCTCCCTGGTTGAGCAAGTGGGTCGCAAAAGTATGCCGAAGAACATGAGGGCTCCTTTTAGCCTTCTGGGATACCTTACTAAGGTATTTATTTATAATCCTATAAACAAGGGCTTCATACATTTTATTGCCTGAAGCAGAGAGAAAAAGATAAGGGGTATCTGCCTGGGGAAATTCCGCTTCCCGGACCTTAAGGTAGCTTTGGAAAAGCGGGGTCAGCCCGGTGAGCAGCGGCAGGACCCGTTCTTTATTGCGTTTACCCAGCACCCTGAGGGTTCCCGCGTCCAGATCGAGGTCGGCCAGCCGTATCCCGATCAGTTCGGCCCTCCGGATGCCCGTAGTGTAGAGCAGGTCCACCAGGAGGCGATCGCGCAGGCTTTCATAACCCGGCTCTTCAGGCCATTGGGTAAGCAGTTCCCGCATCTCCCCGACCGAAAATGGAATTTCCACCTTTTTTTCAGACTTAAGGGGCCGATGGGACGCCAGGGGGCTCGTGGGGATCCGGCCCATGCGTACCAGATACTTGTAATACGCCTTAAGGGAAGCCACCTTCCGGTTGACGCTTCGGTTGGTGCACCCCCCTTCGATCTGTGCTATGATCCAACTGCGGACCACGCTGTAGGGCATCTCCTCAAGGGGTTCTTCACCGTGTTCGCCTGCACAAAAGACCCGGAACTGTTCCAAATCGCGGAGGTAGGCCTCCACGGTGTGGGCCGAGTACTTTTTCTCCAGGGCCATATAGTTGCGGAACTGCTGTAGCGACATCGCCTAAAGATACGAAAGCGGCAAAAAAAAACCCGGAATCCCTAAAGGGAATCCGGGTGTTATCGCAAAATGGCGACCTGACTAGATCTCTTCCTGATCCCTCAGGCGCTGGATATACTGAGCTTTGAGGTTCTGCTGGCGTTTTTCCACAGAGGGCTTGGTGAACTGCTGCCGTTTGCGCAGCTGACGCATCGTGCCGGTCTTGTCGAATTTACGCTTAAAGCGCTTCAACGCTCTGTCGATGTTTTCTCCTTCTTTAACAGGTATAATTAACATAGGCTACCACCTCCTTTCATTTGGCATTCGGGCTGCAAATATAGTGGCATTCTTTCGAATTGCCCTAATCTTTCAAAATATTTTTTGCAATGACCACCTTCTGGATTTCCGTGGTCCCCTCCCCTATGGTGCACAATTTGGAGTCGCGGTAGAATTTCTCCACCGGAAAATCCTTGGTATACCCGTACCCACCGTGGATCTGAACCGCTTCGCTGGCTACCCGCACGCAAACCTCAGAGGCATACATCTTGGCCATCGCGCTCAGCTGGGTCACTGGCTTGCCGCTATTTTTTAGGAAGGCGGCCTTATGTACCAGAAGTTCTGCGGCCTCGATTTCAGTGGCCATTTCAGCGAGCTTAAAGGAGATGCCCTGAAACTGGCTGATGGGCTTGCCAAACTGCACGCGTTCTTTAGAGTATTTCAGGGCGGCTTCATAGGCCCCTTTGGCAATCCCCAGGGAAAGTGCCCCGATAGAAATCCGTCCACCGTCAAGGATTTTCATGGACTGGATAAAGCCCTCCCCTACCGGCCCAAGGCGATTGGCATCGGGGATCCTGCACTGGTCAAACACGAGTTCAGCGGTTTCACTGGCCCGCATGCCCAACTTGTTTTCCTTTTTCCCGCTGCTGAAGCCCGGGGTGCCCTTTTCCACCACAAATGCGGTCATTCCGCGGCTGTCACCCTTTTCACCGGTACGGGCGATCACTACCGCAACATTTCCGCTGCGGCCATGGGTGATGAAGTTCTTTGCCCCGTTAAGGATCCAGGTGTCCCCGTCCTTTTTGGCCGTGGTATTCATCCCCCCGGCATCTGAACCGGTATTGTGCTCGGTGAGGCCCCAGGCCCCGATCCATTCCCCGGAGGCCAGCCTCGGGATCCAGCGCTCTTTTTGCGATTCGTCCCCGAACATCAGGATGTGGTTCGTACAAAGGGAATTATGGGCCGCCACGGAAAGTCCGATGGAGGGATCCACCCTGGAGATCTCCTCCAAAATGGCGATGTATTCGTGGTATCCCAGGCCGGAACCGCCGAGCGATTGGGGGACCAAAATCCCCATAAAGCCCATTTCCCCGGCTTTCCGCAAGACGTCCACCGGCAGGGTCTGAGCCTCGTCCCACTCCATTACATGCGGCTGTATGTACTGCTGGGCAAAGCTCCGGGCAGCCTCCGCAACCATGCGCTGGGTCTCGGGGTACTCAAAATTTACGGGAGTTGATGTTTCCGTTATCATGGCAATTTTTTTAGAGCCCCAAATATAACTCAATTCTCTCAATTTTGTCGGCGGGGAACCCGGGCACCTGCAGCAACTCCTCCAGATTGCTATAGGGCCCCTGCCGATCCCTTCGGGACACGATGGCAGCGGCCAGAGTCCGGTTGAGGTAGACCAGGGAAGCGAGTTCCTCCACCGTGGCTTCATTCAGCGGAATTTTCCGAACGTGGGGTGGGTCACCCAGGGGAAAGGCCCGGCTGACCTCCCGGGCGACGGAAGCATCCAAACCGTAGACGTCCAGGAGTTGGGATTCGTGCAAAAACCCGCCCAGGGCCTCCCGGAATTTTACAATCCGCCTGGAAAGCACCGGGCCAATGCCCCGAACGGCCTCAAGTTCCGGGGCTGTTACCCGGTTCAGGTCAGTCCTGCCCGCCCGAAGGGGCGGGTGCGACTTTGTACGGGGGAAGCGAAGGTATGGAGCCAGTCGGCTTACAGTGCTGTCAGGCAGGCCGCTCACCCGGCGGAAAGCCTCCAGGTTGTCCAGGGTCCCCCCCTGCTCCCGGAAAGCGTAAAGACGGTCCAGTGCCGGCGGCGGTATCCCGAGGAGGTAGCCCCGGTACTCGTTGATGCGGTTTGCCTCATAGGCTCCTGGCGTCCCGGTTTTTTGTTCCGATACCTGTTGGTGCCTGAGCGAATCCAGGCGCCGCTGCCAGAGCGTATCCACCACCAGGCCGGAGCGGCGCCCCCGCGACCGGTTCAGGTTTGAAACCCCATAACCCACCGCCTGCAACAGTGCGGTGAGCAGGAGGAAATAAAAAACCCCACTTCGCACTCCCGGGTGTTGCGCAAAGTGGGGTCCTGGTCGCCTCATGGCCCAAAAGTAGGGCCCGGGGCTGTGGTTATCTTGCAGTCTGCTTCCTGAACAGCTGGTTGCTCTTCAGGCGCTTCAGGTAATCATCAAGGTCTTTCCGAACCTCCCCGGACATGATATAAAGTCCGATGATATTGGGGAAGGACATGGCCAGGATCATCATGTCGGAGAAATCCAGGACAGCGCCAAGGCTCACGGACGCCCCGATGACCACAAAGATGAGGAAGAGCATTTTATAAACCATTTCGGAACGCCTGCTTTTGCCGAAGAGGTAGGTCCAGGCGCGCATGCCGTAATAGGACCAGGAAATCATGGTGGAAAAGGCGAACAGGAAAACGGCAACCCCAAGCACATAGGGGAACCAGGAGATAACGCTTCCAAAGGCATCTGAGGTTAACTGTGCCCCGGCCATCCCTTCCACTTCGTGCATCCCGGTAAAAATCAGCACCAGGGCCGTTAAGGTACACACGACCACCGTATCGATAAACGGTTCCAGCAGGGCCACAAACCCTTCCGAAGGGGGGTTGTGGGTTTTTGCCGTACTGTGCGCAATAGCCGCGGAACCCACCCCGGCCTCATTGGAAAAGGCCGCGCGCTGGAATCCGACCACCAGTACCCCGATGATGCCGCCCTTAAGCGCCCCCGGGTTGAAAGCCCCTTCCAGGATTGCGGAAAAAGCGGGTCCTATATTCTGGATGTTCATGATAATCACAGCAAGGGCGGCGATGATGTAAATGGAAGCCATCAGGGGCACTACGCGGCCGGTAACGTTGGCAATGCTGCGGATCCCCCCGATAATTACCACCCCCACCAGGATAGCGGTAACCACCCCGAACCAGAACCCATTGCCCTGGAGCACATGGAACTGCCCGGCCAGTTGTTCAAAGGACTGGTTGGCCTGGAACATATTGCCTCCCCCAAAGGAAGCCCCAACACACAAAACGGCAAACACCCCGGCAAGGACCTTGCCGAGACCCTTCATATTGCGCTTTTCCAACCCATAGCGCAGGTAATTCATCGGCCCCCCGAAAACCCTGCCGTCAGGGAGGATGTCGCGGTATTTCACCCCCAGGGTACATTCCACAAATTTTGAGGACATCCCGAGCAGGCCGCAAACGATCATCCAGAACGTAGCCCCGGCCCCGCCAAGGGATACGGCTACAGCCACCCCGGCGATGTTCCCGAGCCCTACCGTCCCCGAAACCGCCGTGGCCAGGGCCTGGAAATGGGTCACCTGCCCGGGGGCTTCAGGGTCGTCGTATTTCCCCTTGGCCAGGTCTATGGAATGGCGGAACCCCCGGAGGTTGATAAAGCCCATCCGGAGGGTAAAGAAGGTGGCCCCGAGCACCAGCCAGATCACGATGAAGGGGATCCCGTTGGAAATGGGGTCCCCATTGGGGTGGGTCAGGACTATTGGCTCGTCATAGACAATATCTGCCAGGTAATGGGCCCCCTGCTCAATGACGTGTTCCAAATTTTCTGAATTGTAGACCACTCCCCCTTCTTTGACCAGGTGCCGGAGGGTACCCCCGGCCAGGGCGGTTACGGTCAGGTCTGCCCCGCCGTCACGGGAAATGGTGGCAATCGGGTCGCCTTTGCTAATGGCAGCCCCGTCGGGACGGATCCATTTTTTCAGCACAAACCGGTCCTTCACCTCAGGGGACCAACCCGGGATGGGAATCCGCTTCTGGTCGGCATACACCTGGGGGTCATAAAGTCCGGAAGCCGCAAAAGGGTCCCAGAACAGGATAGCCCCCAGGGCCCCAACCGCCGGGGTCATGGCCCCGTTGAACACCTCAGCGATGGCCTCTGTGGGCACCGTGTTTACCCGGGTCACGGTATTTCCCATGGCATCGGTAATCACTGCTGTATAAGGGATTCCCTCGGTAAGGCCGGTCGCCCGTCCGGAGCTTAAGGGGGTGCTTTGGTTGCTCCATTTAAAGGTATAGGGGGGCCTTCCCCCGGAAACCTCCAAATGGATCACCCCATCGTTGATATTACGCGAAGGGTTGCTGATGGTTTCCCTGACCTTCAGCTCCTGGGCGGCAGTGGCCAGGCACAGGAAACTAAACAGGAGGACAAATGCATGCTTCATATGGGTGGTTTGAGTTAGATTGTTCTGGTCTTAGGATGGGGCAATATCCTAAAAAAAAATTACCCCATCAAATTCTAACCCCTTTAAAGCAGACCGGGGAGATGGCCGGTGCCTTCAGGACAAAATTGCCCGCGCCGGGATCCTGCCGTGGGGCCCCGCGATCATGGTTCCCCGGGGGCTAGCCGATCCGGAACATTTCGTTCAGTATACGGATCTGATCGGGCCTCCCCAGGACGATAACCTTGCTGCGGGGTTGCAGGGGCATATCTGCCTCCGGGTTAATGATATAGGTGCCGTCGGGGGTAACATATCCGATAATGGTGCACCCGGTTTTGCGGCGCAGGTCAAGGTCGCGAAGGGTATTGCATTCCAGTTGACTGGTAAAGTCTTCGATGTGGACTTCCTCGAGGTTCGTCGTATGCTCCCCTTCCATGGATAGCTTATCCATAAAGGTGATCAGGTCGGGGAGGACCACCAGGGACGCCATATGGTCGCCGCCAATCTTATCGGGCATAATGACCTTATCGGCCCCGGCGAGCTGTAATTTTTTCTGTGAGCTGATCTGGGAGGCCCTGCTGATGATGAAGAGGTCGGGGTTGAGCTGCCGGGCCGAAAGCACCACAAAGAGGTTGGCGGCATCATCGGGCAGGGTGGCAATCAGGCTGCTGGCCCTTTGGACCCCGGCGGCGAGGAGGATGTCGTCTTCCACGGTATCCCCTTCCAGGAAAAGGATGTCATCCCTATGTTTCTCAATAATATCCCGGTCCTTTTCAATGACAACAAAGGGTTTTTTGTAGGCCTTCAGGCGTGCCACGGCCTGGGACCCGTTCCGCCCGAACCCGCAAACGATGACGTGGTTATCCAATCGGTCGATCTGCTGTTTCACTTTTTTCTTTTTTAATAGTTCCATGGAGTTCCTGCTGAGCAGGTATTCGGTAATCACCGAAAGGGCAAAGGCAAAAATAAAGACGCTTGAGGCGATCAGTACAATGGTAAAGAGCTGCTCCGAGGCACTCAGGGGGCGGATTTCGCGAAAACCCACTGTAGTTACCGTAATTACGGTCATGTACAGGGCATCGATCCAGGAGAAGTCGGAAATATACCGGTATCCGAGCACCCCCATGATGAGGACCGCGCCCATCAGGAAGAGCGCGAGGTAGAATCTGGATCGGAACAGGCGAAACATGGGCTAAAGGTCAAAAACGGAAGTCCGCTTCGTATAAATCAGGTCTTTGATACGCAGCCAGAATGCGAGGAACAGGTAAAGGGCAAACCCGAAACCAAGGGTCACGAAAGTGAGGTAGATAAAAGTGGTCCGCACCACCCGGGTACGGATCCCAAGCCGCTCGGCAATCCGGCGGGATACTTCAAAACCCCGTTTCTGGAAATAATACAGGATGCGGTAAAACAGGTTAAGGGACCTGGAGTTATCGGGGTCCTGCCAGGTTGTACCTGTGCCTGTACGCCTAGAAGGTAACATCCCCTTCCCATTCAATCATACCCCCCATGAGGTTGAAGGCAGCGGAGAACCCGCGGGAAGTCATCAGGGCGCAGGCCTGCCCGCTCCGGTTACCCGAACGGCAATACACGTAGTAGTGTTTCGATTTGTCCAGGGCGTCGAGGCCCTCCAGGAATTCCTGGGGCTGGTAAATATCGAGGTGGATGGCCCCGGGAATATACCCCTCTTCCATCTCTTCGCTGGTGCGCACATCCAGGATGACGGCGTTTTCGTCATGCTCCAGGCGGGAGCGCCATTCTTCTTGTGTCAGGTCAGCCATAGGTACAACAGTTTTGGCAAAAATACACAATCCTGCCTTACCGTAACACCCGCCAGGGACCCCGGCCTATATCCATTCCCGGGATTGCCCGGGCCCCTGGGGGCCCCCTTTTGGGTATTTCGGGCGCAACAAAAGCGATTTAACAAAAAATTAGGGGCAGGGCCCTTGGAAAAGCAATTATAAATAATATACATTTGTATATACAATAGTTGTATTGGTATGAATGTAGAGGCATATATAAAAACCGGGGGTCCGCTTCCCCTGGAACGGCGCACCATCATCCACCTGGTGCTGGTGCACAACCACCTCCAGGACCAGCTGACGCAAGCCCTGAAACCTTTTGATATCAGCCTACAGCAATTCAACGTAATGCGCATCCTCCGGGGGCAGAAAGGAAATCCTGCCAACCTGAGCACCATCAATGAACGCATGGTCAGCCGCATGAGCAACACCACCCGGCTGGTCGACAAACTAATCGCCAAGCACTATGCCGAGCGGAAAACCTGCCCGGAAAACCGGCGGAAGGTCGAAATCAGGCTTACGCCAAAAGGACAGGAAATCCTGACAGAAATGGACCGGGCCGTGGATGCCGTGGAACGGGAAGTGCTGAAACCCCTGGACGAGGGACAAATGAAAGAACTAAACCACCTGTTGGACCTTATTTTTTAACCCTTACTATGATAAAGACTGTTGTAAACGAATACCTCGAAGCACTGAACTGGCGGTACGCCACCAAAAAATTTGACGCTGGCCGGACCCTGTCTGAGGACCAGGTGGAGCAGCTGTTGGAAGCCGTTAGGTTAAGCGCCTCTTCCTATGGCCTGCAGCCCTATAAGGTGTTGTTGGTGCGCGACCCGGAAATCAGGGCCCGCCTCCAACCCGCCTGCTGGAATCAGCCTCAGGTAACCCAGGCTTCCCACCTGTTTGTACTGGCCAGCCCCACCGATTTTGGGGGGGAACTCATCGACACCTATCTGGACGAAGTTGCCGGTTCGCGCGGAATCCCCAGGGAAGGCCTGAGCGGCTATGGCGATTTCATGAAATCAAAACTTCTGGGCCTTTCCGCGCAGGAGAAGTCGGAATGGGCGGCCAGGCAGGCCTACATTGCCCTTGGGAACCTCCTTGCGGCAGCGGCCTTCCTTCAAATCGACACCTGCCCGATGGAAGGCTTCGTCCCGCAACAGGTAGACGAAATCCTCGGGTTGCCGGAAAAGGGCCTGACCGCCACGCTGATCATCCCGGCGGGCTACCGTTCCGGGGAAGACGCTACCCAGCATGCCCGCAAGGTGCGCCGGCCTGCCGCTGAGATGTTCATATCTGTTTAATTATCCATAACCCTAACACTTTTAATTTAATCCATTTGACTATGAAACGTTCTATTTTTACCATTGCATTTGCCCTTGTGGCCTCCGGCGTATCCGCTACTGAACCCGTTGAGGTGGAAAGGAAGGAAGTAAAGGCCGGCGAAAGCACCGTAACATGGAAAGCCTACAAAGTGACCGGTTCCCACACGGGTACCGTGGCCCTGAAGTCGGGGGCGCTGCTTTTCGAAGAAGGCCAGCTTACCGGCGGGGAATTCGAGGTGGACATGACCACCCTGATTGCTACCGACCTGGAAGGGGAATCCCGCCAAAAACTGGAAGGACACCTGAAATCCGATGATTTCTTCTCCGTGGAATCGCACCCCTCCTCTACCCTGGTCTTCACCAGTGTGAAGGCTACCGGCAAGAACTCCTACGAAGTCACCGGAGACCTGACCATCAAGGGAATCACCAAGCCCATCACCTTCGATGTTTCCGTGTACGGAAGCAAGGCAACCGCCACGGTAAAGGTGGACCGCGCCCAGTACAATGTGCGTTACGGGTCGGGAAGCTTTTTTGAAAACCTGGGTGACAAAACCATCTACGATGAGTTCGACCTTGTAGTGGACCTCGAATTCTAGTAGGATTGCACAGTCTTGAAAACACCGGGAATTCCCGGTGTTTTTTTATGCCCTGTTGTTGCGCGGAGGTTTTTTCCTTCCTATATTTGGACCGCAATGAATACAACAACCCATACTAGCTGGTGGTGGAATTCAGGACCCCTACGGTCGTGACCTAAGCCCAGTTTGTATCTGATATAAAAGGCTTGTC
Source organism: Robiginitalea marina (assembly GCF_024006985.1). GTDB lineage: Bacteria > Bacteroidota > Bacteroidia > Flavobacteriales > Flavobacteriaceae > Robiginitalea > Robiginitalea marina. The sequence continues at coordinate 244,196 of NZ_JAMXIB010000005.1, read as the reverse complement.
TGTCACGACAAGCCTTTTCTTATTTAACACCCACAGCCATGAGCTACGCCCTTAGGACCCGATATAAGAAAATCCTGGCCGACACCATCACGCCGGTAAGCGTCTACCTGCGCGTGCGCGACCGGTTCCCTGGCAGCATTTTGCTGGAGAGCAGCGACTACCACGCCAACGACAATTCCTTTTCCTATATCTGCTGCAACCCCATTGCCTCCATCCGAGTGCATTGCGATACCCTTGTGGAAGCCTTTCCCGACGGCCGGTCCGAAACCCGGGCCCTTGGGCCGGGGACCGACCTGGCCATGGAAATCGACCGCTTTGCGGGGAACTTCCGCGTAGAGGACCACGGGTTCAAATTCATCAACAACGGGCTCTTCGGATACCTGTCGTATGATGCCGTACGCTATTTCGAGGACATTGCCATCGGAAAAAAGCCCGGTTCCCCGGAGATCCCGGACCTGATTTATGCAGTCTACCAAAACGTCATCGCCATCGACCACTTCAAAAATGAGGCCTACCTCTTTTCCCACAGCTACGATGGGCTCGATAACCTTACCGAACTGGAGCAGCTGCTTGCGGTGCAGACGTTTGCCACCTACAGGTTCCAAAGGGAGGGAGCCCGGGAGTCTAACCTGGAGGATGCCGATTTCCTCGCCCAGGTGGAACTGGCCAAAAAACACTGCGCCCGGGGGGACGTCTTCCAACTGGTCCTTTCACGGCGGTTTTCACAGCAATTCAGGGGCGACGATTTCAATGTCTACAGGGCCCTTCGGTCGATCAACCCCTCCCCCTACCTGTTCTATTTCGATTACGGGGATTTCAGGATCTTCGGCAGCTCCCCGGAAGCCCAGCTGGTTGTCAAAAAAGGGAAGGCCGAAATCCATCCCATCGCCGGGACCTTCCGGCGCACCGGCAACGATGAGGAAGACGCCGAACTGGCCCGAAGGCTCGCGGCCGACCGGAAAGAAAACAGCGAACACGTCATGCTGGTCGACCTGGCTCGCAATGACCTGAGCCGCAACGGGAACATGGTGCAGGTGGAAACTTTCCGGGAAGTGCAGTACTTCTCCCATGTGATCCACCTGGTCTCCAAAGTTACCGGGCAGGTCAAGGAAGGGGTGCCCACCATGAAAGTGGTGGCCGACACCTTCCCTGCGGGAACCCTGAGCGGGGCCCCGAAGCACCGGGCCATGCAGCTGATCGAACAATACGAAAAAACCAGCCGCAACTATTACGGGGGGGCCATTGGCTTCATGGCGTTTGACGGCGATTTCAACCATGCCATCATGATCAGGACCTTCCTGAGCAAAAACCACCGGCTATTCTACCAGGCCGGTGCCGGCCTGGTAGCCGCCTCGGACCCTGAAGCGGAATTGCAGGAGACCTACAACAAATTGGGGGCCCTTAACAAGGCCCTGGAAATCGCCGAATCCCTCTGATCATGAAAAAGGTCCTGGTCATCGACAATTACGACAGTTTTACGTACAACCTGGTCCACCTTCTGGAGGAACTGGGGGCTGGGGTAACCGTCCGCCGGAATGACCGGATCGGCCTGGAGGAGGTGGCCGGCTTCGACCACCTTGTACTGTCACCCGGCCCGGGAATCCCAGATGAAGCCGGGCTGCTGAAGGAAATCATCAGGAAGTTTGCCCCGGATAAACGGATTTTCGGGGTCTGCCTGGGCCAACAGGCTATCGCCGAGGTCTTCGGTGGGCGCCTGGTGAACCTGCAACAGGTCTACCACGGGGTGGCCACCCAAATCCGGCTCTTAGGGGATGAGGTCCTGTACCGCGGGCTGCCCGAAGAAATCGAGGTGGGTCGTTACCATTCCTGGGTAGTGCATCCCGATCTGCCCCCCTGCCTGGAGGTTACGGCCCGTGACAGGCAAGGGGAGGTCATGTCGCTCCGCCACCGGGATTACAATGTGCATGCCGTGCAGTACCATCCCGAATCAGTACTGACCCCCCAGGGAAAACAAATCCTTTCCAACTGGCTAAACGAAACGGAATGAAAGATATCCTGAACAAACTGATCGGCCACCAGTTGCTCAGCCGGGAAGAGTCCCGGCAGGTCATGATCCGGATGGCTACCGGGAGCTATAACCCCAGCGAGATGGCTGCCTTCCTGACCGTATATATGATGCGCAGCGTGGCCACCGGGGAACTGGAAGGCTTCCGGGATGCCCTCCTGGAGCTCTGCCACGCCGTGGACCTTTCGGAATTCGACCCCATTGACCTTTGCGGGACCGGGGGGGATGGCAAAAACACCTTCAATATTTCCACCCTTGCCTCCTTTGTCTGTGCCGGGGCCGGCGTGCCCGTGGCCAAGCACGGAAATTACGGGGTTTCTTCCGCCTGCGGCAGCAGCAATGTACTGGAGTTCCTGGGAATCCGGTTTTCCGCAGAGGCAGATTTTTTAAAACGCTGCCTCGACCGGGCCGGCATCTGCGTCCTGCACGCCCCCCTTTTCCACCCGGCCATGAAACAGGTGGCCCCGATACGGCGCGAGCTCGGGGTGAAAACCTTCTTCAACATGCTGGGCCCCATGGTGAACCCTGCCTTTCCGAGGCTGCAAATGGTTGGGGTCTTTAACCTGGAACTGGCGCGCATGTACGGATACCTCTACCAGAATACGGACAAGACCTACAGCATCCTCCACGGGCTGGACGGGTACGACGAAATCTCCCTCACCGGGCCTACCAAAGTTTTCGGGAATTCCCTGGAGGCGGTGCTGCACCCGGAGGATTTCGGGCTGCAGGCCCTGGAACCTGCTGCCATTTACGGGGGGGAGAGCGTGGAGGAAGCCGCCCGAATTTTCCTTTCGGTACTCCAGGGCAGGGGGACAGAGGCTCAACAGGCGGTGGTGTGCGCCAACGCAGGCATGGCCATTTCGACCGCCACGGGGTGCCCGGCCAGGGAAGGGGCCGACAGGGCCCGGGAAGCCCTGGCCAGTGGCCGGGCCCTTGCGGCATTCCGGGAGTTGCAAACCCTCAGTACCGACAACCCTTAAAAAACAACCCATGAACATCCTGGAACAAATCATCAGGGACAAAAGGGCAGAGGTGGCGCTCAGGAAGGCAGTGGTCCCGACGGGGCAACTGGAGGCCTGCCGGTTGATGGAGCGCAACCCGCGCTCCCTGGTCGCCTCCCTCGGCCAGAGGCCATCGGGGATTATTGCGGAACACAAGCGGCGTTCGCCTTCCCGGGCGGTGATCAACCAGGGCTGCAGCGTGGAAACCGTGGTAAAAGGGTACGAGCGGGGTGGCGCTGCAGCCATTTCCGTGCTGACGGACGGAAAATATTTCGGGGGGTCCCTCGACGATCTCCTCCTTGCCCGCGCCAGTACCGAGCTTCCGCTGCTGCGCAAGGAATTCATCATCAACCCGTATCAGGTCCTGGAAGCCAGGGCTTATGGGGCAGATGCCATCCTGCTGATCGCGGCGGTCCTCGACCCGGGACAAATCCGGGAACTCTGCGGGGAAGCGCACGCCCTGGGGATGGAAGTACTGCTCGAAGTGCATGACCGGGAAGAGCTCGAGCGATCCCTCGAAGGGGGCGCCGACCTGATCGGGGTGAACAACCGCAACCTGAAGACCTTTGAAGTAAGCCTCGACACCAGCCGGGAGCTGATTTCCCTGATCCCCGCGGAAGTGGGCAGGGTTTCCGAAAGTGGCCTGGGCCACCCGGCCCAGCTTCGGGAATTGCAGCAGCTCGGCTACCAGGGCTTCCTGATGGGGGAATCGTTTATGAAGCAGCCCGACCCCGGGGCTGCTTTGGCTGAATTCGTCAAAACCCTGGAACCGTGAAACTGAAAGTCTGTGGCATGAAACACAACACGGCCCAGGTGGCGGCCCTGGGACCCGACTACCTGGGCTTTATCCTTTGGGAAGGCAGTGCCCGGTATTTCGGGGCGTCCTCCCTGCCACAACTGCCCGAAGGGATCCGGCGCGTTGGGGTTTTTGTGGATGCACCCCCGGCGACCCTCCTGGAGCGGACCGCTGCCCTGGAGCTGGATGCCGTGCAGCTCCATGGGGAAGAATCGCCCGAATATTGCAACACCCTGAAGCTAAGGCTTGGGGAAAAGGAACTGATCAAGGCTTTCGCCCTGGGGCCGGGCTTCGATTTCGCCCCCCTGGAGGCCTACCTGCCCTGCTGCGATTTTTTCCTCTTCGACACCCGGGGTCCCCTGCCCGGGGGCAATGGGGTGGCTTTTGACTGGGGGTTGCTGGAAGCGTATCCCTTTGAAAAGCTTTTTTTCCTGAGCGGGGGTATCGGATTGTCTGACACCGCCAAACTTGGGGAATTCCTGCGGCACCCCGCTGGGCGTTATTGCCATGCCGTGGACGTGAACAGCCGCTTTGAGATCCGGCCCGGGGAGAAGGACCCCGAAACCCTGAGGGCCTTTATGGAAAGTCCTTTTTGGACCTCCGGGCCCGGGGAGGACACAACAACGAAATACAAAAAAAAGCTATGAAAACGTACCAAGTGGATGAAAACGGGTTTTACGGCGCCTTCGGGGGGGCCTTTATCCCTGAAATGCTTTACCCCAATGTGGAGGAACTCAGAAACTGCTATCTGGAGATTATGGCCGATCCCGGTTTTAGTGAGGAATTCCATCACCTGCTCCGCGATTACGTGGGGCGGCCCACCCCCCTTTACTTTGCCGGCAGGCTGTCGGAACGCTTCGGGTGCCGGATTTACCTGAAACGGGAAGATCTCTGCCATACCGGGGCCCATAAGGTGAATAACACCATTGGCCAGATCCTGCTGGCCCGCAGGCTGGGCAAAAAGCGGATCATCGCGGAAACCGGAGCCGGGCAGCACGGGGTGGCCACTGCTACCGTTTGTGCGCTGATGGGCCTGCCCTGCGTGGTCTATATGGGGGAAGTTGACATAGCGCGCCAGGCCCCCAACGTGGCCCGGATGAAACTCCTCGGGGCTGAGGTGCGCCCCGCCCGGTCGGGCAGCCGCACCCTGAAGGATGCCACCAACGAAGCCATCCGCGACTGGATCAACAACCCCGAAGACACCCATTACATCATTGGCTCGGTAGTGGGGCCCCATCCCTACCCCGACATGGTGGCGCGGTTCCAGGCCGTCATTTCGGAAGAAATCGGGGCACAACTGCTTGAAAAGGAAGGCCGGGATGCCCCCGACTACCTGATCGCCTGTGTGGGGGGCGGCAGCAATGCGGCCGGGGCATATTACCACTACCTGGACCGGGAAGAAGTGGGGATTATCGCAGTGGAGGCTGCCGGGAAAGGGGTGCATACCGGGGAAAGCGCGGCCACCTCGGCCCTGGGCCGGGTGGGGATCATCCACGGGAGCAAAACCCTGCTGATGCAGACCGCTGACGGGCAAATCACCGAACCCTATTCGATTTCGGCCGGGCTGGATTATCCGGGAATTGGCCCCATGCACGCCCACCTCTACGCTTCCGGAAGGGGGGAATTCCACTCCATCACCGATGCCGAGGCTATGGAAGCAGGGCGGCGCCTGGCCGCCCTGGAAGGAATCATCCCGGCTATTGAGACCTCCCACGCCTTTGCCGTACTGGAGAAGCGGCCCTTCGGCCCGCAGGACGTGGTGGTGATCAACCTCTCGGGCCGGGGCGACAAGGATTTACAAACCTACATCGACTATTTCAACCTGTAAGCCATGGCAAACCAAACCACTACCCGCGGCACGGACCGGATCAAAGGAGCCCTCGGCAAGGAAGGGCCCCTGCTATCCATTTATTTCACGGCGGGGTATCCGGCCCTGGAAGATACGCTTCCCGTCCTGCGCCGATTACAGGAAAGCGGGGTCGACATGATCGAGATCGGCCTGCCCTTCAGCGACCCCCTGGCCGACGGCCCCACCATACAGGAAAGCTCCACGGCTGCCCTGAAAAATGGCATGACGACCGCCCGCCTTTTTGAACAACTCAAAGGGGTACGCAGGGAAATCCACGTGCCCCTGATCCTGATGGGTTATTTCAACCCCGTGTTGCAGTACGGGGTCGAAGCCTTCTGTAAACAATGTGCCGAAACGGGGATCGACGGGCTGATCCTGCCCGACCTCCCCCTGGAAATCTACCAGCGGGAATACCGCGAAATCCTGGAACGGTACGGGCTGAAAATGATTTTCCTGATCACCCCCCAAACCTCCCAGGCGCGGATCCGGCAAATCGATGACGCCTCGGATGCCTTTATCTACATGGTCAGCAGTGCCAGTACCACCGGGGCCCGGGAAGGTTTTGACCCGGCCCAGCAGGAGTACTTCCGGCGCATTGCGGCCATGGACCTCAAAAACCCCAGGATCGTGGGGTTTGGCATCAGCAACGCCCATACCTTTGGCCAGGCAACCGCCCATGCAAAAGGGGCCATCATCGGTTCGGCCTTCATCAGGGAGCTTTCCGCCCACGGGGTAGCAGCGATCCCATCCTTTATTAAAAAAATCCGCCCATGAAATCCGTAATCGATGACTGGAGGATCGTGATTTTCCTCTGCCTCACCCTGGGGCTGGCCCCCTACTTCCCGGAACCCCACTTATGGGGCAAATTGCGCTGGATCCTGGGCGGGGCCCGGGGCATGGGGGTTATGGACTGGTTCGATGTGGCGTTCCACGGGCTGCCCTGGATCTTGCTGCTGCGCCTGCTGGGGAAGAAGCTCGGGGCCAGCCGTTAAGGGGCAAAGGACATTCCCCCACAGCGGTTTTATGCGGGAAATTCTTTAGCTTTAGCCGACAAAAGCCAGCCCATGCGCAATTTCCTTTTTTTCTTCCTGCTGTTTTCCGGCACCCTGGTCAAAGCCCAGGAGGACGCCATTTTTACCGCCCAGGTGCGCCACACCATTGATGAACTGGTCGAGTTCGTGGCCCTGCCCAACGATGCCCTGGTGTCCTCGGATATTGAGCGAAACCTGCGCTGGCTCACTGCGAAGTTCAGCGAAAGGGGGTTCAATACCTCGGTACTCCCCACCGAGGGCCAACCCCTGTTTTTTGCGGCCCTGCCCCTAAAGGAGGGAAAACCCACCCTGCTGTTCTACATGCACTTCGACGGCCAGTCGGTGGACCCTTCCAAATGGGACCAGCCAGATCCGTACAAGGCAGTCCTGAAGGCCCCGCGGGACGGGCGCTGGGAAACCCTCCCCTTTTCGGCCCTGAACGATTCCATCCCCGCCCACTGGAGGCTTTACGGGCGTTCCACCTCCGACGATAAGGGCCCTATCGTGATGTTCCTCAACACCATCGACCTGCTCCGCAAAACGGGGAAAGAGCTCTCCTACAACATAAAGGTGATCCTTGACGGGGAAGAGGAAAAAAGCAGCAAACCCCTGCCCAAAGCGGTACAGCAATACCGGGAATTGCTGGAGGCCGATTACCTCCTGATTTCCGACGGCCCGGTCCATGTCTCCGGCCTGCCCACCGTGGTGTACGGATGCCGGGGGATTACCAGCATGACCCTGACCACCTACGGGCCCGTAAGGCCCCAGCATAGCGGTCACTACGGGAACTACGCCCCCAACCCCGCCTTCAGGCTGGCCACCCTGCTGGCCAGTATGAAGGACGAAGATGGGAAGGTGGTTATCCCCGGCTATTACGACGGCATTGCCCTTTCAGAGTCGGACCGGGAGGTGCTGCGCGCCGTCCCGGACGACCCGGCAGCGATACATGCCATGCTCCAGATAAGGCAACCAGAGCGGGTGGGGGCCTTCTACCAGGAAGCGCTCCAGTACCCCTCCCTGAACATCCGCGGCCTGGGTTCCGCCTGGATTGGCCCTGAGGCGCGGACCATCGTCCCGGCCACGGCCACGGCCGAACTCGACCTCAGGCTGGTGCCCGAAACCGACGGGACGCGGCTTAAAAACCTGGTGAGAAAACATATCGAGGCACAGGGGTACCGCATCGCGGATTCCATCCCCACCCCGGAAATGCGCGCCGCTTATGATAAGTGGATCACGGTGGAAGAAGGCAGCGTTACCGACGCCTTCCGAACCCCCCTGGACAACCCCTTCGGGCAACACCTGGTACGTACCCTCAACGGCACCTTCGAAACCCCTGTGGTACAGATACGGATCATGGGGGGCACCGTTCCCATCGCCCCATTCATCAATGCCCTGAAGATCCCGGCCTTTATCCTCCCGCTGGTTAACCCCGACAACAACCAGCACAGCCCGAATGAAAACCTGGAACTCGGGCAGGTTGCCTACGGCCTCAATGCCCTTAAGGCCATCCTGACGACCCCCATGGGCGGGTAGTCTCCGGAGGGAGGCCTCAATACTTCAGGCCGGAAATCGGCCCCAACAAAAAATCGGCCAAGGGGCTCAGGCAGAGTTCCGGCTGGCATTGATGTTCCCGTAGAGGGAGCGGGTCACGATTTTTTCGTAGAGTCCGGCAAATTCGCTGCCCCGGGCGATTTTCTGCAGGGCGTATTGCTGGATCACCAGCAGGGGCAGCACGATGTTTTCCCGGATCCGGACCGATTCCCGGGATACGGTTTCGTCTTCCATAAGCACCTTATAGCCCGAGATTTGCAACAGCATCTTCCGCGACAGGAGGTATTCCCTGTAGAGGATCTTCCAAAAATCCCCGAATTCCGGGTCATCCTTCATATAACTGGTCAGTTCAAAATAACTCTTGGCGAGCGACATCATGCTGTTCAGCATCAGGGTTTTGAAAAAAGGCACTTCCCGGTACATCCGTTTCAGGTCGGAGAGGCGGCCCTGTTTGGCCAGGGCTTCAAGGGCCGTGCCGATGCCGAAATACCCGGGGACATTCTGCTTGAGCTGGCTCCAGGACCCCACAAAGGAAATGGCCCGCAGGTCGGAAAGCTCCAGCTTTGCCTTGGTACCCCGTTTGCCGGGCCGGCTTCCGATATTGGCCTTCTGGTAGAATTTCAGGGTACTGCGATGCTCGAGGTAGGGGATGAACTTGTCGTGCCGTTTCAGGGCGTCGTATTTCTCAAAGCTGATTTGCGAAAGTTGTTCCATCAGGTCGCGGTAGGATGACGAAATATCATTTTCCTTCCCGAAAATGGTATTGGAAAGACCGGCCGTAAGCAATTGCTCGCTATTGTGCATGAATTGCTCGCGGGTCCCATAGGTACTTGTGATGGTCTGCCCCTGTATCGTGAGCTGGATCTCGTGATTCGCTATAGACCGGGTATGGGAGGCATAGAACCGGTGGGTCTTGCCGCCCCCGCGCGCAGGGGGGCCGCCCCGCCCGTCAAAGAAAATCGCCCGGATTTTATTTTTCCGGCACACCCTGGAGAGCGCCTCTTTGGTTTTGAAAATAGACCAGTTTGCCTTCAGGTAGCCGCCATCCTTGGTGCCGTCGGAAAAGCCCAGCATCATGGTTTGCTCCCCGCCCCTTCCCTGCAGGTGGGCCCGGTATTCCGGCAGGTCGAAAAGGGCCTGCATGATGGCTTCGGCCCGTTCCATCCCCTTCATCGTTTCAAAGAGCGGGATGATGTCAAAGGGAATTGCGTCCCCCGGCCAGCCGCACCACCGGAAAAGGCCGTAGACAAACAATACGGAGTACACATCTTCGGAATTGCTGATGATATAACGGTTACAGCCGTCCTCTCCGTTTTTGGCCTGCAGTTCCCCCAGTTGGGCAATGTTGACCAGGGTATCCCGCACCACAGGGTCGTCATACTCGCCTGGCACCGCCCGGAGATCGCCCCGTAACAGGAGCCCGGTAAGGGCCTCGGGGGCCAGTTCGTCAAGGGATTCCTGTACCTTCCCGTGGCGCCTTAGGATGTCCTCCACCGTTTTTTTGTGCACCCGGTGGTCCTGACGGATATCGAGGGTGGCAAAATGTGTCCTGAACAGGCGCACCTGGTCGGTAAACCGGTCCAGTTCCCTTAAGTACAGGCCATGGTACTGTTCCACCAGGGTCTTCCGCATCTCGAGCAGGGGGGAGAGGATTTCCTCATAGGCGAGGGTTTTGCGCTTATCGAACATGGCGACATAGAGCTTATCCATCAACTGCTGCAACGGGCCCTGGACCCCCCGGAAAGAAAGTTTTCGGTGCAGGGCTTTCAGGTCGTTGTAGTAGCACTTCATCAGGGTGGTCCGCAGCTCGTCGGCCACATCGCGGGTGATGTCGGCCGTGACATAGGGGTTCCCGTCCCGGTCGCCCCCGGGCCAGAACCCCAGCTTGATAATGTCCGGGTTGTTATAGGCTTCATTCCCGATGCTTCCCCGGATGTGCTCATACAAATCGCCAACGGCGTGGTAATAGACATGCCGGAGCATATGGATGATGTTCCGGGCCTCGTCCAGGGGGGTGGGTTTGGTGCGGTTGATCAGGGAAGTCAGGCCCAGTTGCTGCAGGGCGAGGTCGATCTGGTCGATCTTATTCTCCAGGATCAGCGTCCGGAGTTCGGCGATGATATCCAGCACGGCCGGGGTGTAAAACTGGGTCGGGTGGGCCGTCAGGACGATGCGCGCGCTGAAGGTGTCGAGTTTTTTGGAAACCTTGTCCCAGCGGTTGTTCTTTCGTGCGATCTGGAAATAATCGCGGATCGAGAGGGAATCGGTATGCAGGTGCAGCCGGGGGAAGGCTGCATCTTCCACGCTGTCGTAAAGCACCACCTGGCGTTCCACGTACTGGATGATGCGGAACATCAGGTCGATCTGCTCCTTTTCCGTCCCGGCCTGGGTGAAATCGGCAAAAAAGGCGTCGAGGATCTCCTTCGGGTTCCGGCCCGATTTCAGGCCCCGGTCGGCCTTTTGGAACAACAGGGGGATCAGGATCCCCACATTCTCGCCCTCCGTATAGGGGAGACTCAAAAACAGGCTGTTGTAGACGTTGAACTTGTTGCGTACCGATCTTTGGAATTCCTTTAGTCGTTCGACCTGGCTCATAGGTGGTTGATGATTATGTTGGTCTTGTGGGGCAAGCCCCAAAACTTCCCCTAAGTTCAGGAATATCGCCGTCTCTGGGAAGCGATGCAGCGGGTTTAACAAATTAAGGCGCACACGGGCAAAAAACCAACAGCCTTCACCGGAAAAACTGCCTGTACTGCTCTACCCTGAAATCCATGACCGTATGGCCCGGGTCTTTTTCTTTGCGGGCTTTGTATTCAGGCAGGCTGCCTACGGCGCGATTCGCGGAACCGGACGGGGCCGTAAGGGAAACCGTGGTGATTTCCCGCAGCGTTCCCCTTTCACACGGCAAATAGAACCGGTGGATCCGGGGAACCTCATGGGATACAGGCTCGAGCTTCAGCCCTTCAGTGCGCAAAAGTCTTCGGAACAGGTATTCCGGCCCGTTTTTACTGTTCCCCCCCGTAAAAAGGAGGGTCTCCACCCTGGGGTACTTCCGGAGCAGGCCCGGAAGGTCGCGCAACTCGATTTGTTGCATCCCAAGGTCTGAGGCGTCCACCCGCTGCCGCGTTGCGCGCTCCACCACGTCGCAGATGCCAATCTTTTGTTCCCGGAGGAATTGCCTCCGCTGGGCAATGGCCTCCTGCGTGGTTTCATACACCAGGCCCAACCCGAAAATGCGGTCCAGGATGGGCCAGAGCAGCCCGTCGCGGCTGCCGTAGCAAAAATCCACATCGCCCGGCCTGAGCAGCCCCTGGCTAAAGCGGGGCGGTGGGAGCGTGCCGACAATAAGGCGGGTGGCCTTTGGGAAAATAAAGGGCGGGTAAGGGTGCTGATGGATGAACATGGGAGGGCAGAACTTGCCCGTAAAAATAGCATTTTCCGGGTGCCCGCCAGGCCGGGGGAAACCTCCCGGTGCTCAAAAAAGGGGAAATCCCCCAAAATCCCCGGCGTAAAATTATGCGATATCCCCGCACCGTAAAATCAGGATTAAAAAAGCCTGGCATCCCTTTCGCGCCCCCATCCCCGCGGTCCAAACAGGTAGGTCAGCAATACCCCCCGGGGGCAAATGCCCATTTCACCTGGAACCCTAACCCCTGGGCATCCCTGATTTTTTTTGTACCTTAAGGGGTCAAAACCATCAGATAATGGGCAAAGGAGACAAAAAAAGCAAGAGGGGAAAAATTGCCAATAAATCCTATGGAGTGAGGCGTCCCCGCAAAATCAGGAAAAGGACCCCTGTTGAGGAAAAAATAAATATTAAGGGAAAAAGCTGACCCGCTTCCCGGGGAAGGGTACCCCCGGGCGCTGGCAGACGGTTCATGCTTTGTTACCGGATGAAAACCGGCTGGTTGGCCTTTACGGTGTGCTCGCGGCTGTACTGGTATCCATCGGCATCAAAGGCTTTTAACTCTTCGAGGTTCCTTACCCCGTGGTCGAGGATATACCGCACCATGGCCCCCCGGGCCTTCTTCGCATAAAAACTGATGACCTTCAGCGTATCGCGGCTCCAATCCTTGAATACCGGGGTGATTACGGGTACTTTGAGTTTTTTTTCATCCAATACGCTGAAATACTCGTTGCTGGCCAGGTTTACGAACAACTCCCCTTCATCCAGTTCCGAGTTAAGCTGGTCGGTCAGCGTTTGCCCCCAGAACTCGTAAAGGTTTTTCTTTTTGCCCACGGCAAGCCGGGTACCCATTTCCAGGCGGTAGGGCTGTATCAGGTCCAGGGGCCTGAGCAGGCCATAAAGGCCCGACAGGATGCGCAGGGAATCTTGCAGGGGATCCCACTGGGCTTCTTCCAGGGTATAGGCGTCCAGGCCCTGGTAGACGTCCCCGTTAAAGGCAAATACCGCTGGCCGTGCATTTTCGGGGGTAAAGGGAGTGGAAAATTCCTGGTTGCGTTCCCAGTTCAGTTCGGCCAGCTGGCTGGAAATGCCCATGAGTTCGGAAAGGGCCGCAGGTTTCTTTCGGGCCAGTACTTTGTTGAGGGTAGCCGCCTTGTCGAGGAAAAGGGGCTGGGAATAGCGCGCTGTGGGCAGGGGGCTTTCGAAATCCAGGGATTTGGCCGGGGAAATGACGATTTTCATGGGGAGATGCTTCCGATTTGGTTTTCCTACCTCAAAAATACAATGCTTCGGCCTTTTATCCCACCCAGGGCGAAAAGTCTTTCCAATTGCTGTATCGATACCGCTTATTGCTGCATCATTCCTCCGCCTGGTGCTGGGTGTAATGTCGCCATTTTTCGATGCACGCGGCCATATCTTCCGGGATGGCTGCCTCAAAAAAGAGGCGTTCCCCGGTCGCCGGGTGGGTAAAGCCCAGGGTCCGGGCATGCAGGGCCTGTCGGGGCAGGATTTTAAAGGCATTTTCCACGAACTGCCTATACTTGGTGAAGGTGGTCCCTTTCAGGATACGGTCTCCCCCGTAGCGCTCATCATTGAACAGCGGGTGGCCGATGTATTTCATATGGACCCGGATCTGGTGGGTACGGCCAGTCTCGAGGCGACAGGAAACCAGGGTAACATACCGGAAGCGCTCCAGGACCCGGTAATGCGTCCTGGCGGGTTTGCCCTGTTCCCCTTCCGGAAAAACCTGCATTTGGAGCCGGTTTTTGGGGTTGCGGCCGATTGCCCCCTCTATAGTGCCCTCTTCGGCCTCCGGGTTGCCCCAAACCAGGGCAAGGTATTCGCGTTCGGTGGTCCGGTCGAAAAACTGCCGGGCCAGGTGCACCATGGCCTGTTCGGTCTTGGCGATGACCAGCAGGCCGGAGGTGTCTTTGTCGATGCGGTGTACCAGCCCGGGGCGGTTATCGGAATTCATCGGCATTTGACCCAGGTGGTTGGCCAGGGCATTGATCAGGGTGCCTGTGTAATTTCCATGGCCGGGGTGCACGACCATGCCGGGGGGTTTGTCGACTACCAGGAGGCTGTCGTCTTCATAAACGATATTCAGGGGGATGTCTTCCGGCTGGATCAGGTGTTCGTAGGGAGGGTGCTCAAAAAGGACCCGAATGGTGTCGCCGGGTTTTACCCGGTAATTTTGCCTAACGACCTGGTCATTTACGCGGATGTTGCCGTCCCGGGCAGCCTTTTGTATTTTGTTCCGGGTGGCATTGCGCACAAGGTTCATCAGGAATTTATCGATCCTGAGGGGCTTTTGCCCTGAATCGGCCGTAAAGCTGTAATGCTCAAATAATTCCTCCTCTTCAAAGGGGTCTTCCCTCCCCTGTTCTTCTTCCATCATTCTTCCGACTGGGCTTTGATGCGGGCCTCTTCAGGCACCGTCCCGTTCCCGCAAACCAGTTCGATGAGGGAAGTCCTGGGAATCCGGTCTCCCGGATTGATAAACTTGCCCTGGTAGCGGATCCGGTAGACCATATCCTTTCCCAGTTCATCCACATAGGTTACCCTACCCACTTCAAGGCCCACGGCCCGAAGCATGGACGTCGCGTTGCGTCGGGTCACCTGTATGATTTCAGGTACCGTAACCTTTTTATAGCCAGAAGGATTCACCGTTACATAGACCTTGCGGTTGGGCTTGACCTGGCTCAGGGCCGGGGGGTCCTGTTCGGTGATCGAAAACCTGGGGAAATCCGGGTTGTAATTGGCAGAGTCCACCACCTGGTACCGCAATCCGGCCTTCTCGAGCAGCCCGCGGGCCTCGGTAACCGAACGGCGGGACAGGTCGGGCACCTGGACGAAATCCCCATGGTGCGTGGAGCCTTTCAACCATTGCATCAGCCCGAAAACGAGCAGGGCCGTGACCCCAAGGGCCAGGCCCACCTGTATCAGGAAAACCCTGGAACCCAAAAATCTGAGGAAGTTTCGCATACCTGCTTCAATATACGGGCAAATATAGGAAACGGACTTCTTTTTTAGTTACTTTGGGGCGTTTATCGCCCCTTTTTGAAGCCCGGGGAGGCCATATGATGAGAAAAAAAATCGCCATCGTCATGGGGGGGTATTCCAGTGAATACCCTATCTCGATTAAAAGCGGAAACGCTGTCTACAATTCCCTCGACCGAAACCACTATGAGCCCTACCGGGTGGTTATAGAACCCGGGAAATGGGTCGTACTCGGGGAAAACGGGCAGGAGTACCCGGTAGACCGACATGACTTCTCGGCAAGGCCAGACGGGCAGCACCTGCATTTCGACTGTGTTTTCAATGCCATCCACGGGACCCCCGGGGAAGACGGCCTCCTCGCCGCCTATTTTGAGCTGCTGGGCATCCCGTTTACCTCATGCGGGTCTTACCAGGCCGCCCTCACCTTCAACAAGCGCGACCTGTTGAGCGTGCTCAAGCCCCGGGGGGTGCATTGTGCGACCTCGTACCTGCTGGACCGGGGACAGGAAATCAGGCCACAGGAGATCTTCGCGCGGGTGGGCCTCCCCTGTTTTGTCAAAGCCAACCGGGCGGGGAGCAGTTTCGGGGTGACCCTGGTCAAAAACCCCGATGGCCTGGACCAGGCCCTGGAGGCCGCTTTTCGCGAAGATGATGAAGTCCTCATCGAATCAGCCCTGAAGGGGACCGAAGTTTCGGTAGGGGTGATCCGCCTCGGAGGTGAAGTAAAGGTTTTGCCCATTACAGAAATCGTCCCCGATAATGAATTTTTCGATTATGAGGCGAAATACCTGGGCAAATCGCAGGAAATCACACCGGCCAGGCTGGATCCGCGAACCCGGGAAACCGTGGAAAAAACCGCGCGCTTTATCTATGAAACCCTGAAAATGAAAGGGTTTAGCAGGAGTGAATTCATCCTGGTGGAGGGCGTCCCCCATTTCCTGGAAATGAACACCACCCCGGGCCTCACGGAAGCCAGCATCCTGCCCCAACAGGCGCAGGCCGCAGGGATTTCCCTGCAGGAGCTCTTTGGGGGCGCCATCGGGGATGCTTTGGATAAAAAACCCTAATTTAGGGGCAAAGCTATCGCACAGATGAAACGGGCCATCTTCCCCGGGTCCTTCGACCCCATCACCTTAGGGCATTACGATATCATCCAGAGGGGGATATCCCTTTTCGACGAATTGATTATCGCCATTGGGGAAAATGCCGACAAAAAATACATGTTCCCCCTGGAGCAGCGGATGCAATTCATTACAGAGGCGTTCCGGGGGGAGTCCCGCATACGCGTGGCAACCTACCAGGGACTGACCGTGGACTTTTGCCGCGAGGTGGGGGCCGAGTTTATCCTGAGGGGCCTGCGAAACCCGGCCGACTTCGAATTCGAGAAAGCGATTGCCCACACAAACCGGAAACTATCGGAGATCGAAACGGTATTCCTGCTTACCTCTTCCGGAAAATCGTTTATAAGTTCTTCCATCGTCCGAGATGTGATTCGCAACGGGGGCGACTACACCTGCCTGGTCCCGGACACCGTGCGCTTTTAGCACCACGTATTTGTAGGTTTTTTCTTATTTATTGTATAATTTTGATCCTACAACAGATCAAATCGGGGTACTCACCCACACATTCCGGACATACACAACATTCCTTCTTCGCTGATGCCTTTTTCCGATACTTTGGTAGGAAAATACATCATAATGCGCCAGCAGACCGACCTAAACCTACAGGGATACCTGATCAAACAACTCCCGGTTCCAACCGCTTTTCTGGACCGGGAGCTTCGGGTGGTACTGGCCTCGGATTCCTGGGTCAGCACCTTCGGCTGGTCCCGTGCCGAAGTGATCGGGAGGACATTCCGGCAGTTGTTTCCCGACGCACCCAAAGCCCTTGTGCGTGAACTGAGGGATTGCCTTTCCGGGAGTCCCGGGGCACGGGAAATAGTACGCCACGAGCCCGGCCCTGCGAAGGATACCTGCCTGGAATGGCACGGGTACCCATGGTTCGACCGGCATGAGAACATCGCCGGGGTGATCCTGCAAACCCGGGAAGCCACCAGGGAAGTCCGCATGGAACTGGAATACGAAAAAATGAAGCAATTGCTGGAGGTCACCTCTGAAGTATCCCGGATTGGAAGCTGGGAATACCTGACCCGGGAGGACTACCTGCACTGGAGCCCCATGACCCGGAAAATCCACGACGTGGGGGATGATTTCACCCCTAGCTTACAGGACGCAATCAACTTCTACAAAGAGGGATACTCGCGCAATGCCATTTCGATGGCGGTTTACCGGGCTATGGAAACCGGGCAGCCCTGGAGGGAAAAACTGCAGTTGATTACCGCTGCCGGGAAGGAAATCTGGGTAATTGCCGCCGGCAAAGCCCTTTTCCGGGAAGGCACATGCATCGGCCTGATCGGAACCTTCCAGGATGTGACCGAAGCCACCCTGGCTGAGATGAAGATACGGGAAAGTGAACTGTTGCTGAGCACGCTGGTCGACAACCTACCCCTAAATGTGTATATCAAGGATCTGGAGTCGCGCAAGGTGCTGGTAAACAAAGCAGAGTGCCAGTTCCTGGGGGCCCGGACAGCCGCGGAGCTCATAGGAAAATCGGATTTCGACCTCTACGAACGGGAAGTTGCGGAAACTTCGCGCGAAGAAGACCTATATGTCATGAACAACCGGGCTTCCCTGATCGGGAAGGAAACGGTATCCGTCCGTCCTGACGGGACCATGGCCACCCTGCTGACCTCCAAGATCCCCCTGATCGACCATGACAACAAAGTATATGGCCTGATGGGTATTGGGATGGATATCTCCCACCTGAAGGAGAAAGAGGATGAACTGAGGCGCCTGATCGATATCACTTCAAGGCAAAACAAAAAACTGGTGGATTTTGCCCACATCGTTTCCCACAACCTGCGATCCCATACAGCCAACTTTTCCATGCTGCTCGATTTCCTGGTCGGGGAAACCGATGCCTCGGAGAAGGCTAAAATCACAGAAATGCTGCAACAGGCCTCCTCCCGCCTGCAGGAAACCCTGGAGAACCTCAATACGGTGGTCGCCATCAACACCAATCACATCCACTCCCGCAAAAAGCGGGTATCCCTTGGGGGGAAAGTGGACGAAGTGGAGAAAAAACTGGCTGGGTTCCTCAACCGGAACCAGGCCCTGCTGATCCGGGAAATCCCGGAAAACACCACGGTAAAGGTGGTGCCGCAGTACCTGGAAAGCATCCTTACCCACCTGGTGTCCAATGCGGTGAAATATCGCCATCCCGACCGGGACCCGGTTATCCGAATGACCTGTGAAAGGCTTCCGGGCTACCAGGTCCTGAATATCGAAGACAACGGCCTCGGCATGGACCTCGAGAAATACGGGGACAAACTTTTCGGCATGCACAAAACCTTCCATGAACACCCCGATGCCCGGGGGCTCGGCCTGTTCCTCACCAAAAACCAGATGGAGGCCATGAACGGGAAAATACGGGTCATGAGTCGGGAAGGGAAAGGATCCACCTTTAAGATTTACTTTCATGAAGAAGATTGATACCATTGCGATAATTGACGACGATCCGATAACCGTCTATGGGATCCGGAAGATGCTGGGGCTGATGGACCTGGGGAGCCAGATCCTCACTTATGAAAATGGAAAACAGGCCCTGGAAGGCCTCAAACAACGGTTCCTGGAGGGCCAGGCACAGCCTGAAATCATTTTCCTGGACCTGAACATGCCCATCATGGATGGATGGCAATTCCTGGAAGCCTTCCTCGCACTTCCCCTCAGGGAAACGGTACGCATCAACATCGTCACCTCCTCGATTGACCCGAAGGACCTGAACCTGTTTCAGGAATTTAAACAAAAAACCCGCCACCTGATTGATTTCCGGCACAAACCCATCCGCCGCTGCGACCTTGAAGAAATAACCCACCCTGCTGGATAACCGATTATTCGGTACCTTTGGAGGGTAAAACGGAAAGCTGCCGGATGCGATGAAGATTCAATTGGCCCTCTTGCTGTCAGCCCTGGTACTGTTTGGCTGCACCAAAACACCTGAAGATCGGAAGGAAGAGGTAAAAACCCCCTATGAAGAAGGGAACGGCCTGGCCACGGCCACCTATGAAAACCTGATGGAATTCTACCGGAAACTCGCCCGGGAATTCCCGGAAATCCACCTGCAAACCCTTGGGGAAACCGACAGCGGCCTGCCCCTGCACCTGGTGACCTTCAATGCAGAGCGGAATTTCAATTTCCAGCGGCTGGGTAAAGACAAGGTGGTTGTGCTGGTGCTCAATGGGATCCACCCAGGGGAACCCGATGGAATCGACGCCACCGCAATGCTGCTCCGGGACCTGGCGGCCGGGGTGGTCAGGGCCCCCGAAAACCTCGTCCTCGCCGCAATCCCCGTATACAATATCGGAGGTGCCCTGAACCGCAACGGCACCACGAGGGCAAACCAGAACGGCCCCGAATCCTATGGGTTCCGGGGGAATGCCCGCAATTACGACCTGAACCGGGATTTTATCAAAATGGATACCCGAAACGCCAGGTCCTTTGCAGAAATCTTCCGCATGGTACGGCCCCATGTATTCCTCGACACCCATGTCAGCAATGGGGCAGATTATGCCTATACCCTGACCCACCTGTTCACCCAGCACAACAAGCTGGGCGGAAAGGCAGGGGAGTTCCTCGAGGGAGTACTCCGCCCACAGCTCGAAGCATCGCTTCGGGAAAAAGGGTGGGAGACTACCCCCTATGTCAACGTGTTTAACCGGCCCCCTGACGGAGGGTTCACCCAGTTCATGGATGCCCCCCGGTATTCCACTGGCTATGCTGCCTTGTGGAATACCCCGGGCCTTATGGTAGAAACCCATATGCTCAAGCCTTACGCCCAGAGGGTTGAAGGCACCTACCACCTGATGCTGAGCCTGATGGAAGGCGCCTCGGCCCATGCGGAGGTGCTTGAAGAATTGAGGGAAGGGTTGGGGGAAGGCTACCCCCCGGCATCCTGGTACCCCCTGGCCTGGACCGTGGATTCCACCCGATATGAAACCCTCGATTTCAAGGGGTTCCGGGCAGATACCCTGCAAAGTACCGTTACCGGCTTACCCCGGCTGAAATACCAGCAGGACACCCCGGTTTCCCTGCAGGTCCGTTATTTCAACCACTTTAAGCCTACAGACTCGGTGCGGGTGCCCACCGCCTACCTCCTTCCGGCGGCCTGGAGCCAGGTCAGGGAACGCCTGGACCGGAACGGGATCCGCTACGAGCCCCTACCCAAGGATACCACCCTGGAGGTCACCGTATACCGCATCGACGACTACCAAACCTTCCAGCAACCCTATGAAGGACATTACCCGCATTACAATACCCGGGTAACCCCCAGCGTGAAAACGGTCCGTTTCCGGGCAGGGGACCTGCTGATCCCAACCGCCCAGCCGGGGGTGCGGTACCTCCTGGAAACCCTTGAACCGGCAGGGGTGGATTCCTTTTTCAACTGGAATTTCTTCGATACGGTTTTGCAGCGCAAGGAGGGGTTTTCCCCATACGTATTTGAAGAAATTGCCGCAAAATTGCTCGAATCTGACAGTAGCCTTGCCCGGCTTTTCCTCGAGAAAAAGGCAGCCGAGCCCGATTTTGCCTCCAGCGCCTACCGGCAGCTGACCTGGCTCTACGAACGAAGCCCGAATTCCGAGGGGGCATACTTAACCTATCCGGTCTGCCGGCTGGAATAAGTGGGATAAAAGGTTAAAGGATCGGGGGTTCAAAGAGGATCCGGATATTGATATAGGAATTTTCCAGGGCCTTTTTGATCTTTTCGGGGCCTTTCCATTTTACCTTTACAATGCCCTCGCTTTCCTCCCCGATCAATTCCCCCTGGTAATCGGTCCGCATGGCAAACCAATGGACTTCTTTCAGCTTGTATTTGCCATTGCGCTTGAAGACGTGGTAAGTCGTCCTGAGGAAGTTTTCAATTTCGAGGTCCTTTACCCCGGTTTCCTCTTCCACTTCCCTTAGGGCACAGGCTTCAAGGCCTTCCTTTTTTTTGCAAATCCCCTTGGGGAGGTCCCATTTGTCATTTCGGTAGATAAACAGGACCTTGCCCTGCTTGTTGGTAACTACCCCGCCTGCGGCCACCACCCTGGGGACTGCGCGGGTGAATTTGTTCAGGATCTCTTCCAGGTTGGGATGGTAAATAAAAGCCCTGGATAGCTTTTTCTTCATTAGTGCCTCTACGGCGTTTAGGACCTGGTCCTTTTTGATCCTGAAGTATTCCCCTTCTCCTGCCTCCAGAATCTTGTCGGTGAGGATGAGCGGCCTTTCATTGACAAAAACTTTATACATTTACGGCATGGTTTTAGACAAAGACACAGCCTTGAAAACAGCAGAGCTGTTGCTGCAAATAAATGCAATTAAATTAAATCCAGAAAATCCGTTTACCTGGGCTTCGGGCTGGAAATCGCCCATTTATTGCGATAACCGCATCTTGCTTTCCTATCCGTCTATCCGCAACTATGTGAGGCAGCAACTCGCCAGGCAGGTAGAGGAATTATACGGCAAACCCGACCTGATTGCCGGGGTGGCCACCGGGGCAATCGGGATTGGCGTCCTTGTGGCAGAGCAATTGGGCCTTCCCTTTGTATATGTACGCCCGGAACCGAAGTCACATGGCCGGAAGAATCAGATAGAAGGCAAGGCAGAAGCAGGGCAGACCACAGTGGTGATCGAGGACCTGATCAGCACCGGCCAGAGCAGCCTAAACGCCGTGAACGCCCTTAAGGAAGCAGGGCTGCAGGTGAAGGGCATGCTGGCCATCTTTACCTATGGCTTCCCCCTGGCCGACAAAAAGTTCGGGGAGCGCGACCTTCCCCTCCATACCCTGAGCGACTACGAACACCTGATTACACAAGCCTCCGAAACCGGCTATATCGATGAATCACAGCTCCAGACCCTGAAAGCCTGGAGGGCCAACCCACAAGACTGGAATCCCTGATATGTATTTAGAATCCCCTGTAAGCAGTATTGACAAGCCCCGTGAAGAGGTTTATGCGTTCCTGACCGACCTGAGGAATTTCGAACGCCTGATGCCCGAAAACATCCAGACTTTTGAGGTCCTGGATGCGGACACGTTCCGGTTCGCCCTTAAGGGCATGCCCGAAATCGTCCTGAAACGCAAGGAACAAGTCCCCGTAGAAAAGGTCGTGCTGGGAGCTGCCAGCGATAAATTGCCCTTTACCCTTACAGCCGACATCCGGGAACCAGGGCCGGGCCGGTCCGAAGTGACCCTCAGCTTTGAAGGGGCCTTCAACGCCATGATGGCCATGATGGTCAAGGGGCCCATCACCAGTTTCCTCAATACCCTAAGCCAGAACCTCGGCGCGCTGTAGCCCCTCAATAGTGGAGCTGCAGCTCCTTGAAGGCAAAGGTTTCGTACTGGCCCCTTTCCACTTCCAGCCGGAGTTTTCCATCGGGTTCCACCCCCCTGATGATTGCGGGGAAAGGTTCCCCCCCGGGCCGGCTGAAGGTAGCCGGCTTGTCTTTTTTGAACAGGTGTGCATAATAATCGGGTAAAACAGCCTCAAACGGGGCTTCCGCCGCCCGGGGCAGTTGGCGGGCCAGCGTCGGCAAGAGGGCGGCGAGCAGTTCATCAAGGGCATAGTCCCGGCCGGTGATCTTCTTCAGGGACGATGCCCGGGGCAAATCGCCGAATTCGAGCTGGTTTACATTCAGGCCGATACCGATAATGCTCTGGCTGATCGCATCCCCCTTCAACTGGTTTTCGATCAGGATCCCACAGATTTTATGGTGGCCTGACAGAATGTCGTTAGGCCATTTGATGCTAAGGTCGGGAATCCCCATCGATTGCAGCACCCGTAGTACCGCCAGGGAAACCTCAATGTTCAGGGCGAAATGTGTCCGCGCAGGTAAGGCATCAAATTTTTTCAATACGCTGAATGTTAAGTTCTTACCGGCCTCCCCTTCCCACCGGGCGCCCCGCTGGCCCTTTCCGGCCGTCTGCAACGCGGCCTGCACTACGGTAAAATCAGGCAGGGTTTCCCTGCGCTGAAGGCGCTTCAAATAGGCGTTGGTGGAATCCGTGGCACTAAGTTTGATCAACTGCATACATGCCTTTTTTGGGGGATTAAGCTTATGTTAAAATGGGTACCCCAAAAAACAAAAAAATAATAACTTTGTAAAAACTTAACGTATTTGGATGCAGAAAGGGAAAGTTAGTGCAGATGAGTTAATTTCCTTGATCTTACACGGAATTGAAGAAGTAAAAGGAGTAGAGATAAATATCCTTGACTTACGCGATTTAGACAACACGGTTTGCGACTATTTCGTCATTTGCAACGGGACTTCCAACACGCATGTCAAAGCGATCGTCAATTCCATCCAGAAAACCGTCAGCAAAGCTATTCACGACAAGCCCTGGCACGTAGAAGGGTCAGATAATGCAGAATGGGTTCTGATCGATTACGTGAACGTTGTGGTTCACGTTTTCCAGAAACAGGCCAGGGAATTCTACGACATAGAGGGACTTTGGGGTGATGCCCGGGTCACCCTGGTAGAAAGTAGTTTTAACTAGGAAAAAATACATGGCAAAAGATAATAATACCCCTCAGAGGAAACCCCGCTTCAGTTCCTGGTGGATCTACGGGCTGATCATCGTCTTCCTGATCGGCTACCAGTTCCTTGGAAGCGACAACTTTTCCCCCACCAACAAGACCACTACCTCCGAACTCCAGGAATTCCTGAGAAACGGGGACATTGAAAAAATCCTCATCATCACCAACACCCGGCAGGCAAAGGTCTTCCTTACCCAGGAAGCCCTGTCCAAGGATGTGCACCGCGATGTGGCCAACCAGCCCTTTTCGATAACCTCGGGTACCCTGCCCCAGTATATCCTGGATTACGGGGACCTGCAGAATTTCGAAAATGACATCAAGAAAATAAAACAGGAGAACAACCTCGATACCGTGGTGGATTACGACACGGAGTCGAATGTTTTCATGGAGTTGCTGCTCACCCTGCTGCCCTTTGTGCTGATCATCGGGATCTGGATCTACCTCATGCGCCGGATGTCTGGCGGGGCCGGAGGCGGGGCCGGCGGGCAAATCTTCAATATCGGCAAATCCAAAGCCAAGCTCTTCGACGAAAAGACCGATACCCGTACCACTTTCAAGGATGTGGCCGGCCTGGAAGGGGCAAAGGAAGAGGTGGAAGAAATTGTCGAGTTCCTGAAAAACCCTGATAAGTATACCTCCCTTGGAGGGAAGATTCCAAAGGGAGCCCTTCTGGTGGGCCCCCCGGGTACCGGAAAAACCCTCCTGGCCAAAGCAGTGGCCGGGGAGGCGAAAGTCCCCTTTTTCTCCCTTTCCGGATCTGATTTTGTGGAGATGTTCGTCGGGGTCGGGGCCTCCCGGGTACGCGACCTGTTCAAGCAGGCCAAGGACAAATCGCCGGCCATCATTTTCATCGATGAGATCGATGCCATCGGCAGGGCGCGCGGCAAAAACAACTTTACCGGGTCGAATGACGAACGGGAAAATACCCTGAACCAGCTGCTGACTGAAATGGACGGTTTTGGCTCCAACACCAATGTGATTGTTTTGGCGGCCACAAACCGGGCCGACGTCCTGGACAAGGCGCTGATGCGTGCCGGCCGGTTCGACCGGCTGATCTATGTGGACCTGCCCGACATCCGCGAGCGGAAGGAAATCTTCGAAGTCCACCTGAGGCCCATCAAAACTGCCGAAACCCTGGACCTTGATTTCCTGGCCCGTCAGACCCCCGGGTTTTCGGGTGCCGATATCGCCAACGTCTGCAATGAGGCGGCCCTGATCGCTGCCCGTAAGGAGCGCCCTGCAGTGACCAAGCAGGATTTCCTCGATGCCGTGGACCGCATCGTAGGCGGCCTGGAAAAAAAGAATAAAATCATTACCCCGGAGGAAAAGAAGACGATTGCCTTTCACGAAGCCGGACATGCCACGGTGAGCTGGATGCTCGAACACGCCGCGCCCCTGGTCAAAGTAACCATTGTGCCCCGGGGCCAGTCCCTGGGAGCGGCCTGGTACCTGCCGGAGGAACGCCTCCTGGTACGGCCCGAACAGATGAAGGACGAGATGTGCGCTACCCTGGGCGGAAGGGCTGCGGAAAAGGTCATCTTCAACAAAATCTCCACCGGGGCCCTGAGCGACCTCGAAAAGATCACCAAACAGGCCAGGGCCATGGTAACCATATACGGGCTGAACGACGAAATTGGCAATGTGACCTTCTACGATTCCAGCGGCCAGAACGAATACGGGTTTACCAAACCCTACAGCGAGGAGACGGCGCGGAAGATAGACATGGAGATCTCCAAACTCATTGAAGAGCAATATGTAAGGGCTATAGAAGTCCTGGAAGCCAACAAGGACAAGCTTACCGAACTGGCAGAGCTGTTGTTGGAAAAAGAAGTTATCTTTAAGGAGGACCTGGAGCGCATTTTCGGCAAACGCCCCTTTGAGAAACAGTTCGACCAACTGGGGCAGGAAAAGGCCATTACGGTCCCTGAAAGTACCGCCGGGGAGACGCCCGAGGAGGCCGAAGAGGCTGTTGAGGAAAAAAAATAGGGGTGGCCGGGGGCAACCAGCCTCCCTGCCGGCGCCTTTAACCTAAACCTGAGATATCTAACCACTGCATGGGGCTTTTTGACAGAATTTTCAAAGGCGGCAAAAAAAAGAAGGACACCCGGGAAACGGTGCAGACCCGGGGTGCCCATATGCCCGACCTGAAAATCCCCGTGGATGAAAAATTTACCATACAGTTCAAAAAGAACGGTGGAAAATTTATCTACTGCGTTTCCTTTGAGGAGGTCCTGGAAGGCCTGGGCAACATCATTGAAGAGAACCACTGGCAACAGGCGGCCTTCCTCAGCCTGAATCCGCTGTTGCAACAGCGCTTTGCCGGGGAGGACCTTCGGTTCACCCAATCCACCTCCGAGGCAGAGGTCTTTTTTACCACCTGTGAACACCTGGTGGCCGTTGACGGATCGATCCTGGTAAATTCGAACCAGTTACTGGAGAAAAAACTGCATGAGGTGCCCGAAAACATCATCGTGTTCGCCACCACCAGCCAACTGGTGGAATCGATTGGGGAAGGGTTGAAGATGATCAAAAAGAAATACCGGAAGGAGATCCCGACCAACATCACCACCCTGAAGCACTTTAACCCAACGGATGAAAATGCCAGGGACTTCCGGACCTATGGCAGCAGCTCCAAGCACCTGTATTTACTTTTACTCGAGGACCTTTAGGCATGAAGGAGGTATTGAGGAGGCTTTTGACCGGGGTTCTGTATGTGCTTTTGCTCCTGTCAGCCGTTTTCCTGAGTTCCGATGCCTACGATTTCCTCTTCATGGTCTTCGGCCTGGCCTGCCTTTACGAATATAAAAGGATGGTCCGCTTGCAGGGATACTACATCTTTGCGGCCTATCTGCTGCTTTGGTGGATTTTTATCTACCTCACGCGGGACCCGCTCCTGATCCGGTTGCTGCTGGTCCTGACCCTGGTCGTAGACGCAGGCCTGATCCTTTACCTCTTTACCAAAAAGACCCGGGTGTTTACCCCCTTGCAAAAATATCTCATTGGGCTTTTCTACCTCGGGGGTGGTTGTATTTTCCTGACCATGATTCCGTACAAGGACGACGTGTTTGCCAAATACCTCATCATCGGCATCTTCCTGATGATCTGGGTGAATGATTCCTTTGCCTACCTGGTCGGAAAAACCCTTGGGCGCACCAAACTTTTCCCGGCTGTCTCACCAAAGAAGACTGTGGAAGGGAGCCTGGGAGGCCTGGTGTTTACCCTGGGCGCCGCCTGGATCCTGGGGCGGTATGCCCCGGTACTGGATATCCCGCAATGGATGATCCTCGCCGGGGTACTCGTCCTTTGCGGCAGCCTGGGCGACCTGATTGAGTCCAAATTCAAAAGGGCTGCCGGCATCAAAGACAGCGGCGCCATCCTGCCCGGCCACGGGGGTATGCTCGACCGCCTCGACAGCCTTGTTTTTGCAGCCCCCTTTGCCTATCTTACCCTAATCCTGTTTAGCTATGTTTCATAAAGAAGGTCAAAAGATTATCCTGATTGCCTTTTTCCTTTGCAGTGTCATTGCCCTTATAGCGCATTTCTATGTCGGTGCGGAATGGCTCAGGGTTGGGATACAACTGCTGGCGTTTGGCGCTTTGGTGATGGTCCTGCAGTTCTTCCGGAACCCGAGTCGGGTCGCCCCCAAGACCTTCGACGAAATCCTGGCCCCTGCTGACGGAAAAGTCGTGGCCATAGAAGAAGTCGAAGAAACCGAATACTTCAAGGCCCCGCGCATTCAGGTGTCGATCTTTATGTCGCCGGTAAATGTACATGTGACCCGGTACCCGGCCAGTGGGCAGGTAGTGTATTCCAAATACCATCCCGGAAAATACCTGGTGGCCTGGAACCCGAAGTCGAGTACGGAAAACGAACGGACAACCGTGGTCATCAACACCCCTAAGTTCGGAAAGGTTGGATACCGGCAAATTGCGGGGGCAGTGGCCCGCCGGATTGTCAATTATGCCGAAGTGGGCGAAAGCGTGCAACAAGGGGAGGATGCCGGCTTTATAAAATTTGGCTCCCGTCTGGATTTGTTGCTACCTTTGGATTGCCAGGTTACCGTAAAGCTCAACCAAAGCGTCGTGGGGGCCAGGACCTGTGTGGCCACCCTTGCTCAAAAGGATGATGGATAACGAATTACAAAAGGAATTCCGGGAAGCGGTAGACTTTATAAACGGGTACACCAGCCTGCTGCCCGCTGACTTATTGCTGAAGCTTTACGCCTACTTTAAAATCGCCAACCAGAATTTTAACAACCCGGGAAGCAAGACGCCCCTCATCAATGCCTTCAAGGCCAATGCCCTGATACAGGCCAGGGATATTGCGCCAGAGGAAGCGATGAAAGCATACATCGAATTGGTGAATAAGGAGGTAAAAAAACGCTCCTAACCCCTTAGTATGCCAGGGGGCTTTGTTCGGTGCCCTTCTCCACGTACCGGAAATATATCCCCGCAAAAAGGGTGATCGCGAAATAGAGCCCAACCCACCAGGGGCCCTGGGCCCAATAGGTGCCCAGGCCGAACCAGTCTCCTGTACCCAGCAACAGGGCGAGGCCCGCAAGGGCCCTGCCGGATTCGATCCAGGCGGCATATGGTTTTCCGTCCATCAGGGTGGTGTAGCCGTAGATCCCGGCAAACACAAAGACCCCGAACATGAGCAGCCCGTCAAAGCCAATCTGCCCGTAATTGTAAAACATGAACAGCAACAAGGCCAGGGTAGCCGTCATTTGGAATATCGCATAGGCCTTCATGCCCAGGGAAGCCGGGGGGCAGTACCGCTCAAAATGATAGACATCCGAAATGATTTCCCTGGGGTATTTCGCCTCCACGTCCGCAGGCCTCCACCCTGTAGGCATCACCCAGATGCGCAACTTGTCCCAAACGCTCCGGGTACGCCAGGCATCCTGCATCAGACCCCACAGGTGCTGGAAGTTGATATGGATGGGGTTCCAGGTAGCCGCAGGTTTGAGGACCCCGTACTGGGGTGGCACCTCGTCAAGTTCCTCCTGGAAGGTCCCGAAAAGGCGGTCCCAAACACAAAGCACCTGCCCCAGGTTCTTATCGATATACTCAGGGTTGATCGCATGGTGTACCCGGTGCTGGGAGGGGGTGACAATCACATACTCCAGCCAGCCCATTTTACCGATGTGTTGGGTGTGGTACCAAAACTGTGCAAAAAGGTGGATGGGCGCCAAAATGGCCACAACCTTCTCGGGGACCCCGAGCAGGGCGGCCGGAATCAGCAGCAGGGGAAAATACCCCACCAGGTTGGAAATGGATTGCCGCAGGGCACAGGCCAGGTTGAATTCCTCACTGCTGTGGTGGATAACATGCTGGTTCCAGAAGACATTCACCCTGTGGCTGAGGCGGTGGTTCCAGTACCCCGCAAAATCGATGGCCACAAAGGCGGTAAGCCATACCCCCCAGGTCGCCCTGATCTGTGTCAGGGCCAGGTGCTCTAACAAATAAGGGTAGCTGACCAGCACCACCCCCAGTCCCAGGGAGTCCTTAAGGATATTGGTAAGCCCCGAACTGATGGAACTCACGGTATCCATAACCTTATATTTCTGATTTCGGACCAGGTGCCCATAACCGATCTCTATCAGCATCAGCACGATAAAAAAAGGGATGGCGTACAAAAGGGCATTTGCGTAAGCTTCCATTCTCCGGGAATATTTCTCAAAAATAGTAAAAGCAGCCTTTTCTGCCACGGGGCCCGGGGCACAACCCTTTTTTAACCTTGCAAGGGAACTGCAGGGATTTCCGTTAATTTAGTATTTGGGGGTGGGGGGATACCCCCCTGTCCATGAGATTATTCACAATCCAGGCTGTACTCATCCGATTCATCCTTCGACCACGAAGCGGGGATACTGGCCAGTTGCTGGGGGCTCACCAGGATGCAGGTCAGCGGGTTTCCCTCAATCCTGAATTCATTAAAGGAGGGAAGCGGAAGGGTCGAAACATCGATGGAAGTGATCTGATTATTGGCCAGGTCCAGCAGCTGCAGGGAAGTATAATCCGCTAAGTCCAGGCCGGTAAGTTGGTTCCCGGAAGCCCCTATTTTTTCGATGCCCGGGTTCACCCCGATCTGCAAACGGGTCAGTTGGTTGTTCTCGGCCCAGACAAAAAGCAAATTCGTATTGGACCGGATATCCAGTGCGGTGAGCGCATTGTCCCGGACACTCAGGTCAATCAGGGCCTTGAAGCCACCTATGCCCGTAAGGTCCTGGATGCCCTGGTTTGCCACATCCAGGCGTTGGACCCCCTCAATACGGGAGGTCAGGACCGATCCGTCCACCTCATCATCGAGGCCGAGGGCCACCAGGGCGGCTTCAAAGTTGGCATCCGGGATGCTGGTTCGCGCCCCGGGGATCGGGATGTTGGGGTCTGTATCCGTACCGGAATCGGAATCGCAAGCCATCAGGAGGAGCCCCGCCTGCAGCAGGGCCAGGAATTTTCTTTTCATTTTTTTTTATTTTAAAAATACAAAACTTTCCCGGTTCATATAGGGCATGGAATCACGGTTTCGGGAGCGGGCGGGCGCCTAACCGGGCACCCTGAGGATAAAACCCTGCCCATGGACGTTCTCGATCCGAAGGGAGTCGTCGGCTTCGAGGAGCTTCCGGAGTCGGGTAACGAAGACGTTCAGGCTTTTTCGGTTGAAATAATCATTCCGGCCCCAGATCCGCTTCAGGATATCGGCATGGGTACAAAGGCGGTTGCGGTGGCGCAGGAGATACGACAACAGTTCGCTCTCGCGACTGGTAAGCGCGATCTCGTCCCCATCCAGCCTGAGGCACTGGTTCTGGGGGTCATACTGAAATCGGCCGAGGGATTGCAGCCCGTCGGAAGGCGGTTCCGACTTGGAGGAAAGGCGCGAGAGCAGGGTTTCGATCCGCACGACCAGTTCTTCTTCATCAATAGGCTTTTTCAGGTAGTCCACGGCCCCCACCGAAAAGCCCTTGAGCACATCGATCTTCATGGACCTGGCCGTCAGGAACAGGAAGGGTACGGACGGATGGCGCTCACGGATTTGCCCCCCCAGGGTAAAGCCGTCCGTATCGGGCATCATCACATCGAGGATGAGCAGGTCAAAGACCTTCTGCTCGAGCAAAGGGAGTACCTCGGCGGTTGTTTTTGCCCAAAGCACTTCCATGCCCTTCATCCTGAGGTATTCCGTCAACAGGTACCCCAGGGAGGTATCATCCTCTACCAAAAGTATTTTATACGGTTTTGTTTCCATCAGTATTCAAAGGTACTATAAAGTCCACCACGGTCCCGTCCTGCATATCGCTGCGGACCGTAACGTTACCCCCGTGCCGCTCAGCAATGATCCGGACATAGCTCAGCCCCAGCCCGTAGCCCCTCACCTTTTGCCGGTCGCCCCCGGGAACGCGGTAATATTTCTTGAAAATCTGCTGCAGGGCCTCCGCGGGGATGGGCGTCCCCCCGTTCCGGATTCGCAGGTGCAGCGCCTTCCCCTTTAGGAACGCCTCCAGCCGAATCGGGGTTTTTTCCCCATATTTTCGGGCATTGTCCAGCAGGTTGTTGATGGCGTTTTCCAGGTGGAATACCGAAGCATTCAAGGGGATTGAGCCTTCGGGCAGGCTATAGGAAAAGGGTTGTTCCTCCAGGTGGCAAAGCACCCCGAACTCCCGGCATATCCGTTCCAGGTGGGGCATAAAGTCCACAGGCTCCCTTCGGATCACTGCTTTGGCGTGTTCCAGGGACCCCAACTCGAGGACCTGGTCGATATGGGTCGACAGCTTTCTGGTTTGCTGCAGGATGGTCGCGGTCATCTCCCGTTCCTTCTCCCCTACCCGGCCCTCCAGGATTTTGGCCGCCAGGCTGATGGAAAAAACCGGGGTGCGCAACTCGTGGGTCAGGTTGTTGATGAACTCGTTGGTAGTGGTAATCACCTGCCGCTGCCAGTAATAGGTGCGAAGGATCCAGAGCACCACGGCAACAATGCCCGCCATAAATAGCAGGCTGGGCAAAATGAGCCCGTTAAGCTGCGACAAAAAATACGTGTTCAGGTTCTGGAATTCCAATTGAAGGACCATCCGTTTGCCCAATCGCTCCGGGAGGTAGCCTTGCAATTCCAGGGGGTAGACCACCCCCTCAGGCTCCCCCTGTGGGCTTGCAGCCGATTGCAGGTAATAGCTGCTGTCCCGGGCCATGAGGGCAAAACTGAAGTCCCTGTCCAATTGATGGTCCAGCAGGCGCTCCCGCAGGTAATCCTTCAGGAAATACCGAGAGGCATCCGTAAGCTGGGCCGGGTCTGTCCGGAAAAAGCTGGTATCCTGTTCCAGGGCATTGGCCAGCAGGTAGGTGAGCTGGTTGCGGTCGCTCAGGTCCCTTTTGATTTCCGCCCCCGCCTGGGCGATCTTTTGGCTGAATTGTACCCGCGCCAGGTTCAGGCCAATTTTGAGGTATCGGTACTGCACCATGGCAAGCCCGGCAATGGATACCACCAGGAGGGAAACGAATGCTATCCGCTTTAGAACCATGTTGCAATAAACGGGAATTTAGCGCCTGAGTTAAGCGTTATTATCGGATCCTTAAGCCCTTTAACTTTTTGTTAATTCAATTTGTTTTACAATAACCCCCGCGAACGGATGCCTGCCTTACTTTAGCATCAGGATAAAGGTACAGCTTTATCGAATCGCAAGAGGTAGCGTTAAGTTTAGTTAAATAAGGGAAGCCAGTAGAAATGCTGGCTTTTCCTTTTAAACTCCAATTCCAAACATGAAAATACAAAGAACCTTTTTCAAAATGGCCATTGGCTTTATCCCGCTCCTGTTCTGGCACTCCATGCGGGGCCAGGGTTGCGTGGTTATCCGCCATTTTTCGAGTTGTTCCGGTGCGTTTCCCCAATCCGGATTGCTCGGGGAAGGCGAGCTAATGCTGGGGGTGAACTACCGCTACTTCAAATCGTTCCGGCATTTCCGGGGAACTGAGGAGGAACCGGACCGGGTCTCCAACGGAACAGAAGTCATTAACCATTCCCATGCCTGGGATTTTACCGCAACCTATGGGATCAGTGACCGATGGTTTGCCACCCTGGCAATCCCAACCGTGATTAACACCCGCTCTTCCCTTTATGAACATGGGCGGGAAGAGCGGAACACGACGTATTCCCGTGGTCTGGCCGATATCCGTTGGTCTGTTGGGTATTGGTTACTGGACCCTTTGGAACAACCCAAAGGAAATATAGCAATCGCTCTGGGGATGAAATTGCCAACCGGAAACTTCAATGCTTCAGACATCTTTTATAACGTGGGTGTCGACGGCCGACCGGAAGTCCGGCCGGTAGACCAGTCCATTCAACCCGGTGACGGCGGGTTCGGGATTTCAGCTGAATTCCAGTACTACTGGGAATTCCTGCCGAAACTATTCATGTACGGGGGAGGTTTTTATCTTTCGAACCCCAGGGAAATCAACGGTACCCGCACCTTCAGGGAAACGCTGAACCCGCTGCTTGAAAATGAAGCCATCATGTCGGTTCCGGATCAATACTCCCTCAGGATGGGGTTGACACGGGTCCTGTCAGAGGCGTTTACCGCATCCCTGGGCGCCCGTTTCGATGCAGTGCCGGTGCGCGACTTCATCGGGGGAAGCGGGGGTTTCCGTCGCCCCGGAAATGTCCTTTCCATTGACCCGGGCATCACCTGCCTAAGGGGAAACTTCGGCCTGACCCTCAGTGTACCCGTGGCCGTTCGGAGGGAGCGACCCCAGAGCGTGACGGACCTCGAAACCGAGCTGCTGACGGGAACCCCCAGGAACGGGGATGCCGCATTTGCCGATTACGTCCTTAATCTGGGGCTCGTCTATCGTTTTGGCAGGAAAGGGATCCCTATCGACCCCGACTTAAGGGACGCCTTCAAACCAGCGGAGGAATAAACGGGCCTGTGCCTTATTGCAGCTTGGCCAGGCTCTTTTCCAGGGTCTCTATTTTTGCGGCGGCGTCCGCGGCTTTTTTGCGCTCCAGGGCCACTACCTGCTCGGGAGCATTGTCCACAAACCGGGAATTGGAGAGCTTTTTTTCCACCGAGGCCAGGAATCCCCGGGTGTATTCGAGTTCTTCCCGAATCTTGCGCAATTCCTCTTCCA
Source organism: Robiginitalea marina (assembly GCF_024006985.1). Lineage (GTDB taxonomy): Bacteria > Bacteroidota > Bacteroidia > Flavobacteriales > Flavobacteriaceae > Robiginitalea > Robiginitalea marina. Next base: position 210,792 of record NZ_JAMXIB010000005.1, on the reverse strand, counting down.
GGTCCACGGCCCCTTCAAGGGGGATAAAATACTCATTGCTGCGCACCCTGAACGAAAGGGCGCCTTCGGGGGCTGAAGCCTCAAGGCTAACCTGGTCCACATTCGCAAGCTTGCGGACCAACAGCTCCCACTTGCGGTCTGCCCCTTCCTCGTCCAGGACCTGCAGGGAAACCGCTTCCCGGAAAGGGATGTTTTTCTCCTTGCGGATGGTGCGGATGCCGGAGATGACTTCCCGCGTAAACTCAAACCCCTCCAACAGCGCGCCCTCAAACGGTTGCCTTTCAGGCCAGGGGGCCACTACCAGGGCCTCCTCGGGTTTACGGCTCTCGATATGTTGCCATACCTCTTCGGTAAGGAAGGGCATAAACGGGTGCAGCAATTTCAGGTTGCCTTCGAACAGCCCAATCACCGCGGCATAGGTCCGGCGGTCCATGGGTTCCCCAAAGGGCGGTTTTACGATTTCCAGCAGCCAGGAACAGAAATCGTCCCATACCAGTTTGTAGGTGGCCATCAGGGCATCGGAAATCCGGTATTTGGCGTAATGGTCCTCAATTTCCTCCAGGGTTGCCTGGAACCGGGCCTCATACCACCGGATACCCAGTAGCGCTTCCTCGGGTTGCGGGCGGTCTTCCACCTGCCACCCCTGCACCAGGCGAAAGGCATTCCAAACCTTGTTGGCAAAGTTCATACCCTGCTGGCAAAGTCCCTCGTCGAAAAGCAGGTCGTTTCCTGCCGCCGCGCTCAGCAGCAGGCCCACCCGAACCCCGTCAGCCCCATACTGCTCGATCAGGCCAAGGGCGTCAGGCGAATTTCCCAGCGACTTGGACATCTTCCTGCGCTGTTTATCGCGCACCAGCCCCGTCAGGTATACCGTTTCAAAAGGGCGCTCCCCCCTGAAATGGTATCCTGCCATAATCATCCGGGCCACCCAGAAAAAGAGGATGTCCGGGCCGGTCACCAGGTCGGTGGTCGGGTAGTAATACTCGATTTCCTCATTTTCAGGTTCCAGGATGCCTCCAAAAACGCTGATCGGCCAGAGCCAGGAAGAAAACCAGGTATCCAGTACATCCTCATCCTGCCGGAGGTCAGACGCCTCCAGCCCGGGGTTTCCGCTTTGCTGCCGCGCGAGCTCCAGGGCCCCTTCCGGGGTATCTGCCACGGCGTAATCTTCCTTTCCGGGGCCGTAGTACCAGGCGGGGATGCGCTGGCCCCACCACAACTGCCGGGAGATATTCCAGTCGCGGATGTTTTCCATCCAGTGCCGGTAGGTGTTCTCGAACCGGGACGGAACCAGGCGCACTTCCCCGGTGCTGAGCACCGCCTCCATGGCGGGCTGGGCGAGCTCCTTCATGCTTAAAAACCACTGGTCCGAAAGGCGCGGCTCGATCACTGCCCCGGTGCGTTCCGAAGTACCCACCTTATTGGTATACGGCTCGGTTTTGATCAGGTAGCCCTGCTGCTCCAGTTCGCCCACAATGGCCTTCCTGGCCTCAAAGCGGTCCATCCCCTCATAATGCAGGCCGTAGTGGTTCAGGGTTGCGTCGGGGTTGAAAATATCGATGATTTCCAGGTCGTGCTGTTGCCCTATCCGGTAATCATTTTCATCGTGGGCGGGGGTAATCTTCAAACACCCCGTACCGAATTCCATACTTACATAGGGGTCCGCAATCACGGGGACTTCCCGGTCACAAATGGGCACCCTGACCCGCTTCCCGTGCAGGTGGGTAAAGCGCTCATCCCCGGGGTGCACGCAGACGGCCACATCGCCCAGCAGGGTTTCCGGACGGGTGGTGGCGATGATTACCCTGTCGTCGGAACCTACAATAGGATATCCGATGTAGTACAGGAACCCCTGCCGCTCCTCGTAGATCACCTCCTCATCGGAAAGGGTGGTGCGGGCCTCAGGATCCCAGTTCACCATACGGTACCCCCGGTAAATCAGGCCCTTTCGGTAGAGATCGACAAAAACGCGGATCACGGAAGCCTCCATGTCGGGGTCCATGGTGAATTTGGTGCGGTCCCAGTCGCAGGAGCACCCCAGTTTTTTTAATTGTTCCAGGATGACCCCCCCGTATTCCCGGGTCCACGCCCAGGCGTGCTCCAGGAAGGCTTCACGGGTAAGGGAGGCCTTTGGGACCCCCTCCGCTTTTAATTTGGCCACCACTTTGGCTTCTGTGGCGATGGAGGCATGGTCCGTCCCCGGTACCCAACAGGCATTTTTTCCCTGCATGCGCGCCCTGCGGATCAGCACATCCTGGAGGGTGTTGTTGAGCATGTGGCCCATGTGCAGCACCCCCGTGACGTTCGGCGGGGGGATAACGATGGTATAGGGCTCCCGTCCGTCGGGCGTTGAATGAAAAAACCGGTGCTGCATCCAATAGGTATACCAGTGCTGCTCAACGCGTTTCGGGTCGTATTTTGAAGGGATTTCCATTTTCCTGGTACGGTTTTTGACAGAGGTTGGGGAACGGCAGGCAAAGATGTTAAAAAGGGGGCAAACCCCCAATTTACAAGCGTGTTTTTATACGAAACAAAAATAAGCATCGTTAAAGGATAACAAAAGAATTTTGGATGTTCCTGCCGGTTTGGCTACATTTGAAGTTCACCCTAAATCGAAATGACTATGAAAAAATTGACAGTTCTTCTGTTTTTGGGCTTGCTCAGCCTGGGGGTTGCCGCCCAGGAAAAAGTGGCAAAGATCGAATTCAAGACAGAAACCGTGGACTATGGTGAGATTGAGAAAGGAAGTGACGGGGTACGGGTTTTTGAATTCACCAATACCGGGAGCGCCCCGCTGATCATCACCAAAGTCAGCTCCAGTTGCGGGTGTACCATCCCCAAGAAACCGGAGGGCCCCATACAGCCGGGAGAGAGCGGCGAGATCCAGGTCAAGTACGACACCAGCCGGCCAGGCCCGATCCGCAAGGCCATAACGGTATTATCCAATGCGGATACCCCGACAAAAATCCTGAAGATCAAAGGAAATGTAAAAGCTGTCAACGGAAAGTAAGCCCCGCTGCAGCAAAACTTTTTAATCCCCGGTTTCCCGGGGATTTTTTTATTCGAAAAGTTCCCGAAGCACAAAGGAAAACATCAGGTCGCGGTTGTACCGTTCGATCAGCAGCCGCACGCGTTTGCCCTTCCTGTCATTGATCATTTGCAGGACTTCCTGCAGTTTATACCGGTGCACGGGCCTGCCGTTCACGGCCAGAACCACGTCCCCTTCCCGCAAGCCGACTTCTTCCGCGGGGCTCCCCACACGGATGGCCGACACCACGATTTCCGGCACCAGGCTGAGTTTGGTCTGGTTCCCAACCATGATTTGGACATTGCCGAAGGTATCGGTATCATCACGCACAAATCCGCGGGAATCCGAGATCCGTTGGGCGATATAGCGTACCCCTGCATGTTCGAGCTCAATCCCTGCCAGGTTGAACTGGAAGGGTTCGTCGAAATAGGCATTGGGCGAGAGGGTGAGCTCCCCGGCCGGGTAGTTCACCACCATGTTGAAGCGTTTTAGGAGTTCCCCCCCGGCGCTGCCGCTACGGTCTCCCAGGTCGGCAGCCTGCCAGAAGGATTCCATGTGGGGAAATGCGGCCTTTGCATCGTGAAGGACAAATTCGCCGATCCGCACCTGTTCAATCTGCGTCCTTTTGCCATAAATGATGCCGCTCAGGCCCTTGCCCAGGTACTCTTCGTAGTGCTTTTCCGGGACCATCAACCCCTTTTCGGGGTCGGGGAAAAGCCAGAGGGCATCGCTGCTCCCCGAGTCCATCAGGAGCTTTACGGGTACTTCCTGACGGCCCTCGACGACCACATAAGCGCTGAGGAAGGCTTTGCGCTGTTCCACCTCGAGGGGAAAGGTGGCCTCGCCCTTGCGGGCTTTGTGGCGATAGGCTTCGGGGGCGTGGAAACGGAGGAATTTGCGGTTGTAATTAATTTCCACCACAAAATCGCGGAACAAGTCGTACCCGATGATGCCATGTACCGGAAACCCCAGGCTGGGGGTAAAATTCATCTCCCGGTCCAGGACCACATAGAGCTCCTGGCCCGGGTTCACCATCCGGTTGATTCGGAAGGTATTCCCCGATGAGCGCAGGGCCTCCATGGGCGGGCCTTCCCCCAACCCCCTGATCGTTATTTTGGAAACATTTTTCAATTCTATGGAATCCTGGTCGGCCAGGTTGAAGAGGATCGGCTTGCTCACCCCGGTGTCGAGGATAAAATTCAGGGAAGCCCCATTGACCTCCAGCGGGATGACCATAAGGTTGTTGATCAGTTCAAAACGAATTTTCCGGGTGCTCGTTTCCCCGGATCCCAGGGCATAGTGCTGGGAAAACATCGGGGATACCCCTGCCAGCCACAGGGCAGCCACAGCCCACTTTTTCCATTGCAACCTTCTCATAATGTGACGCGTATACCCAAAAGATAGCAAAAAAAATCCCGGGAGGCCGATTTTTAACATTCCCTTAATCCAGGGCCAGGGGGAATCGGGGCCCGGATGGGTCATATTTCTGTTGTTTTCTCCGGGATGATTTCTCATTTTTGCCCCATAAACCGCAAGTCCATGCCCTCCCTCTCGAAAAAAAGCCAGGCGATGCCACCCTCCCCCATCCGGAAGCTGGTGCCCTACGCCGAAGCTGCCAAAAAACGCGGCGTCCAGGTCATCCACCTCAACATCGGGCAACCGGACATCAAAACGCCCGAAGTGGCCCTGCAGGCCATCCGCAGCCTGCGCCTTGAAGTGCTGGAATACAGCCGGAGCGAGGGCAATGAGAGCTACCGCACCAAACTGGCAGCCTATTACGGGGCCCATGGCATCGCGGTAACCCCGGAACAAATCCTGGTGACCACCGGGGGTTCTGAAGCCCTCTCCTTCGTTATGGGATGCATCGCAGACCCGGGCGACGAAATCATTATCCCGGAGCCGTTCTATGCCAACTACAATGGTTTTGCCATGGCCAACGGGGTCAAGGTGGTCCCCATAGCCTCCTCCCTGGAAGACAACTTTGCCCTGCCCCCCATCGAAACCTTCGAAAGTTATATCACCCCGCGGACCCGCGCCATCCTGCTGTGTAACCCGGGGAACCCCACAGGCTACCTCTACACCCCTGAGGAAATACGCAAACTCGCCGACCTGGTAAAGAAACACGACCTGTTTTTGGTCGCCGATGAGGTATACCGTGAGTTCGCCTACGATGGGAAAAAGCACCATTCGATTTTACAGGAACCCGGTTTGGACCCTTACGCCGTTATGGTCGACTCCGTATCGAAGCGGTACAGCATGTGCGGGGCCCGGATCGGCTGCATCGTCAGCCGGAACCCTGACCTGGTTCATTCGGCCCTGAAATTCGCCCAGGCCCGCCTCTCGCCCCCCACCCTGGCCCAGATTGCCAGTGAAGCTGCCCTGGAAACCCCACAGGCGTACTTCGATGAGGTCATCGGGGAATATTCGGCACGCCGGGACCTGCTGCTCGAGGAACTTTCCAGGATCCCCGGGGTCCGGGTAGCGAAACCACAGGGGGCCTTCTATTGCATGGTGGAACTCCCCGTGGGGGATGCCGACCACTTTGCCCAGTGGTTGCTTGAGGAGTTCCAGTGGGAAGGGGCGACGGTCATGGTAGCCCCTGCCGCAGGCTTTTACGCCACCCCCGGCCTGGGCACTCGGGAGGTGCGCATTGCCTATGTGCTGGAACAGGACCTGCTTAAAAAGGCGGTGCGAATCCTCGGGGAAGCCCTCAAAAAATATCCGGGTTGATGGAACTCCGGAAAAACGTATCCCTAAAGCCCTACAATACCTTTGGCATCGATGTGCAGGCCAGCCACTTTGTTGAAGTCCGGTCTGTGGACACCCTCAGGGAGGCCCTGGCGCTGGAGGGGGTCCCCCCCCCCTTTATCCTGGGCGGGGGCAGCAACCTGCTGCTGACCGGCCCGCTGAAAGCCCTGGTCCTGTATATCAACATCCCCGGGAAGGAAATCGTCAGGGAAGCGGGAAATGAGGTGGTCCTTCGTGTGATGGCCGGGGAAAACTGGCACGAACTGGTGATGTGGTCCCTCCGGCAGGGTTTTGGAGGCCTGGAAAACCTGTCACTCATCCCGGGCAAGGCCGGCACTGCCCCCATCCAGAACATCGGGGCTTACGGGGTGGAACTCAAAGATGTTTTTCAAAGCTGCGAGGCCCTTGACATGGCCAGCGGCAAGCTCAGGCGCTTTGACCGGGAGGCCTGCCGTTTCGGGTATCGGGATTCCTTTTTCAAAAGGGAGGGAAAAGGAAAATATATAATCGTCTCCGTCGATTTCAGGCTCACCCGAAAGGAACACCAGTTGCACACTTCCTATGGCGACCTCCAAAAGGAACTTCAGGCTGCCGGGATAACCAACCCTGGGCCCCCGGATGTTGCCCGGGCGGTGATCGCCATCCGCCAAAGGAAATTACCGGACCCTGCGCAGCTGGGAAACAGCGGGAGTTTTTTCAAGAACCCGGTTATCCCGCAAACCCTGTACGACGACCTCAAAAAGCAGTTCCCGGAGCTCCCCGGGTATCTCCAGGACGGAGGGGAGGTAAAAGTCCCCGCCGGATGGCTGATCGAAAGGTGTGGCTTCAAGGGTTTCCGGCAGGGGGATGCCGGGGTACACGAACACCAGGCCCTGGTTTTGGTCAACTACGGCAGGGCCAGCGGGCAGGAAATCCTCGGGCTCTCCCTGGACATCAGGAAGGCCGTGCTGCGCGAGTATTCCATAGCCCTGCAGCCCGAAGTCAATGTGATCTGACCCCCGGGCCCCGGGGCTGGAAGAAAAAGAAAAACCCCTGCGGCCAAAAGCGGCCCACAGGGGTTGTTCCAAACCAAACTAACCAAACTAATCTTTTTCTGAAAACCGCCTCAGTGGCAGACGAATTCCACGCTTAAGACGCCGGGTAACAATCTATTTTTTACCTTAGCGTTTCTCTATTTACGATCCGTAAACCCGAATTGGATGCCCGATCGCTGAAAATTTCCAGCGAGGATCCGAAACCATGATCACACTGCTGGAAAAACATATCGTGGAATTGCTGCAGGAAGGCAACGACAAAGCCATTTCCCTGCTCTACGAGCATTACGGCGACACACTCTATGGCGTGGCTTTCAAGGTGGTGAGGGATGAGGAGCTCGCCCAGGATGTACTGCAGGAAAGTTTTGTAAAGATCTGGAACAAAGCCCACACCTACGACGCTTCCAAAGCCCGCCTCTTTACCTGGCTGTTCCGGATTACGCGCAACACGGCCATCGACAAGGTTCGCAGCCTGTCCAATAAATCGGAGCGTGAAATCCAAATGGATGTTTCCGGCGTATATAACGTAGGTGTGGAAGACCTCCGGCCCGAGTTGATGGACATGAAGCAACAACTCGATAAGATTGAACCCAGGTACCGGACCGTACTGGAAGCCCTCTTTTTTGAGGGGATGACCCAGCAGGAAGCCAGCGAAGAGCTGGGCATCCCCCTGGGCACCATCAAATCCAGGCTTAAAATCGGGCTCAGGGAACTGAAGAAAATCTACGGGGCAGCCTCCCTCCTGTTCGTTTATTTATGCATAATGCCATGAAAGAAAAAATACACCTTTTCCTTGAAAGCGACCTGCTTGAAAAGTATCTGCTCGATACCACCACCGCAGAGGAATCTGCGCGCGTTGAGCGGTACATCGCCATGTATCCGGAGGTAAGGGAGGCCTACAGGGAACTGGAGGAAAACCTGGAAACCTTTGCCCGGCTGTATTCCAGGAAGACCCCTGAAGGACTGCGCGAGCGCATTGTCCGCAGCATTCAGCAACAACATGCCGGGCGGAGCAGGTTTCGCCGGTATGCCATTGCCGCCAGTTTCGCAGCCCTCTTCTTTGCAGGTGCTTCCTACTTTTTCTGGAACCAGAACCAGAACCTGCAGCAGGAAAATGCCTTGGTGAACAACAAAATCCAGGTCCTGGAAGCCGACATGAAACAGCAGCTCGAGGACGTGCGAAACCAGTTTATCGTTCTGAACAACCCCCAAACCCGGAAATTCCTGGTCAATGGCAACCAGAAGGCCAGGGAACTCAAGGCCATCGCCTATGTAAACCCGGTGAAAAAGTTGTCGTATATCAACGTCAGGAACCTGCCCCAATTGCCTGAAGACCAGTGCTACCAAATGTGGGCCGAGGTGAACGGAGAGATGGTCAACCTGGGGATCCTGAAGGACTTCAGGGACAAGGACCAGCTTTTGGCCCTGCCCTACGGAGAAAAGGCGCTGGGGTACATCACCATAGAACCACAGGGCGGGAATTCGACCCCCACCGTACAGAATATCGTGGCCAACATCAACTACTGACAGCTGCCATAGCAAAGGAAAGCCCCTTGTGATAGGGGCTTTTTTTATACCTTTGCACAAATTGAACCCTATGAAGCTGATGCTCCTTACCATCGGGCTGATGGCCGTGGCCTTTGCCGGGATCTCCATTAAAATCTGGGCGAAGAAAAACGGCCGGTTTGCCGGCACCTGTGCCAGCCAGAACCCCCACCTGAACAAGGACGGGGCCGCCTGCGGCATGTGCGGTAAATTGCCCTCAGAACAAGACTGCAATCAGGACGCCGGGGCCTGAGCCATGGCCCCTCCCCTCCCTGATCCAACGCAGTCCCCTTAAGCCCCCCCTGTGTCCCAACCCCAGGAAACCGACATATCGCAAATCATTCAAAGAGCCAAGGAAGGCAATCAGAAAGCCTTCAGCCAGCTCCTGGACCGCTACTGGCCTGAGGTCTACGGGTACCAGCTCAAAAGGACACAAAACGAAAATGACGCGGAAGATATCACCATCCAGACCTTTGCGCGCGCGTTCGACAAAATCGACACCTACGACCCCAGGTTCGGGTTCAATACCTGGCTGATCACCATCTCTAAAAACCTCCACGTGGACCTGTTGCGCAAGCGCAAGCGCAACGTGTTGCAACAGACGGAAAACTCCTCCGGGGAGGCGATACGGGAGGTGATGGATGACGCCCCCAGCGCCGAAGACCGGCTGATCACCGAACAAAACCTGAAAACCCTGCTGCACTACCTCAAAAGCCTTAAGGAACCGTACCGGGATGTAATTGAACTGCGCTATTTTCGGGAATTGAGCTATGCGGAGATTGCCCGGGAATTGAAGGAACCCATCGGCAACGTCAAGGTAAAACTCCTGCGGGCGAAAAAATTGCTCGCCTCCCTGATCGACGGGGACCGGAAAGGGGAATGAGCCCGTCGCCACCCTGCCCTGCAGCCTGCAACGCCTGCGGGACTGCAGGCGGGTTTTTGTTTGTATATTTGCTGAAAATTGTTTTATGAGCACCTCCACCCTGGAATCGGTCATCCCTCCCAAAGGGAAACCCAAATGGCTTCGCGTCAAGCTGCCTACCGGGAAGAAATACACCCAGTTGCGCAACCTGGTAGACACCTATAACCTGCACACCATCTGTACCTCGGGGAGCTGCCCCAACATGGGGGAATGCTGGGGCGAAGGCACCGCCACCTTCATGATCCTGGGGAATGTCTGCACGCGTTCCTGCGGCTTCTGCGGGGTAAAAACAGGACGGCCTGAGGAAGTGGACTGGGCGGAACCTGAAAAAGTGGCCCGGTCGATCAAGATCATGGGCATCCGGCACGCCGTCATCACTTCAGTGGACAGGGATGACCTGAAAGACATGGGCTCCATCCTGTGGGGCGAAACGGTAAAGGCCATCCGGCGCATGAACCCTGAAACGACCCTGGAGACCCTGATCCCTGATTTCCAGGGGGTGGAAAGGCACCTGGACCGAATACTGGAGGTGGCCCCGGAGGTAATCTCCCACAATATGGAAACTGTAAGGCGCCTCACGCGTGAGGTGCGTATTCAGGCCAAATATGACCGTAGCCTGGGCGTGCTCAGGTACCTGAAAGACCATGGGGCCCGGCGGACCAAATCCGGCATTATGCTGGGGTTGGGGGAAGAAGTAGCCGAGGTCATCCAAACCCTGGAGGACCTGAAGGGGGCAGGGGTGGATGTGGTTACCATCGGGCAATACCTGCAACCCTCCAAAAAACACCTGCCGGTCAAAACCTTCATCACCCCCGACCAGTTCGGGAAATACCGGGAAATCGGTTTGGCCATGGGCTTTCGCCATGTGGAAAGCGGGGCGCTGGTCCGCTCCTCCTACAAGGCGCACAAGCATATTGACTAAGCCGGCAGCCCACATACGCCACGGCCATGAAAAAAATTACCCTTGGCATCAACGGATTCGGCCGTATCGGCCGGACCCTCTACCGACTGCTTGACGGGGTGGAGGGCATTGACGTAGGCCTGGTAAACGACCTGGCCGATGCCCATACCCTGGCCCACCTTCTCAAATACGACAGCATCCACGGGGTGTTCCCGGCAGAGGTGCAGGCGGGCCGCGGACAGATCAGGGCGGGCCGGCAGACCAGCAGGGTCACCCAACACCCCGACCCGGAGCGTATTCCGTGGGCCGAAGCCGGAGTCGACCTGGTTGTGGAGGCTACCGGGCGGCTGAAGACCCGGGCGGCCCTGGAAGGGCATTTGCGGGCCGGGGCCCCGCGGGTACTGCTCAGTGCCCCTCCGGAGGAAGACTCCATTCCCATGGCGGTATTCGGCATCAACCACGAAAGCCTGAGGGCTGAGGACCGCATTTTCAGCAATGCCTCCTGCACCACCCACAACGCGGCCCCAATGGTGCAGATCCTCGATTCCCTTTGCGGCATCGAACAGGCGTATATCACCACGGTACATTCGTACACCTCGGACCAAAGCCTGCACGACCGTCCCCATCGCGACCTGAGGCGGAGCCGGGCAGCTGCCCAGTCCATTGTCCCCACCACCACGGGGGCAGCCAAGGCACTCACGCACATCTTCCCCCACCTGGCCGGGGTAATCGGCGGTTGCGGGATCAGGGTGCCCGTGCCGAACGGCTCGCTGACCGACCTGACCGCAAACGTGAGGAACCCCGTAAGTATCGGGCAGATCAATGAGGCCTTTAAACAACACGCCGCAGGGGCCATGAAGAACATCCTTTTTTACACCGAAGACCCCATAGTTTCCATCGATATAAACAATAGTTCGTACTCCTGTACGTTTGATTCTCAGATGACTTCGGTGATCGGCACCATGGTGAAAGTCATCGGGTGGTACGATAACGAAACCGGTTACAGCAGCCGCATCATCGACACGGTGAAATGGCTCATGCATAAAGGCTACATTTGACAGGGCGCTTCGCACATATCCTTTGGCTTGCGCTGGGGCTGCTTTTGATGGCCCCTGCAGGGCGGCTTATGGCCCAGCCCTCCGCTGACGACATGGAATTCAAGGCACTGATGTCCAGTGCCCGCGCCTATAAAAACCAGGACAAGATGGTCAGGGCCCTGGAGGCCCTTGGAAAGGCTGAACAATGGGCCCAGCAGAACGAAAACGTGCACTACACCATCAACACCCACCACATGTATGCCCAGGTGTACCTGCAAATGGGCAAGCCCCAGGAAGCCGAAACCCATTATGACAGTGCTGACATCCTTCTGGAAAACCTGGATTACAATTACGGCTCTGCCTCGCACCTTTTCCTGTATGCCCAGTTTCAATTCCTGGCAGGATTGCCCGAATTCGCCCTGGAACTGCTCGGGGAAGTAAAAAAGCTGAGCAATGACCGGAACCTGTTAAACCGGGTTACGCTGCTCGAAGGCAAAATCTACAAGCAGCGCACCAACTGGGTGGATGAGGCGATTACCCGGTTCAACGCGCTCACTAACAACAACGATGAGTACGAAAAGGATTTTTTAAGGACCCAGGCCCACCTTGAGCTGGCCGAGATTTATACCGCAAGGGGGGAAAATGAAAATGCCATCAGGAACGGGGAAATCGCCCTGCGGATTGCCCAGGCCAATGAATTCTCCGGGGAATTCAGGAAGGCCAACCGCCTTATGGCCGATTTGTATGAAAGAAGCGGGATGTATGAGATGGCACTCACCCCCATTCAGAACCTGCTGAAACTGAGCGATTCCCTCTATACCCGCGATAAACTGGAGGCAGAGAACAGGGCTGCCAGCAAAGAAGTCCTGGAGCAGCTATCCAATACCGTGGACAAACTGCGTTCGGACCTCAAGGAGGTGAGCGAATCTGCGAACCGTTCCGAAATTGCCACCATCCTGACCTCGGCCTTCCTGACCATCATTTCCCTGCTGGCGGTTTCCCTCTACCGGAACAACCAGATCAAGCTCAGGACCAATGACCTGTTGCAAACCAAGAACCGGGAACTCCAGCTGGCCCGTGATGCCGCAGTTCAGGCCATGGAGGCGAAGACCAATTTCCTCTCCACCGTAAGCCACGAACTGCGCACCCCCCTCTATGCGGTCACCGGGCTCACCCACCTGCTGCTGGAGGAAAACCCCCGCAACAACCAGCTGGAGCACCTGAAAGCCCTCAAATTCTCTGGCGACTACCTGCTGAATTTCATCAACGACATCCTGCAGATCAACAAAATCGACGCCGACAAGCTGGAACCCCTTGAGGTGGACACTAACCTGAAAAAGGTCCTGACCGATGTGGTCAATTCCCTGCAGCAATCGGCACGCGACCGGAACAACCAGCTGATCCTGGACTATGACCCGCAAATCCCTGCCCATCTGATGAGCGATCCGGTAAAGCTTTCGCAGGTCTTTATGAACCTCGTGGGCAACGCCCTGAAATTTACGCGGGACGGGGAAGTGGTGATCATTGCCAAACTGCTGGAGAAGTCTGGTGACACCGCCAATGTCTATTTCGAAATCCGGGATAATGGCATAGGCATCGAAAAGGACAGGCAGGCCAACATCTTCGACAGCTTTGAACAGGGCTCCATACAAATCAACAGGGAATACGGGGGTACAGGCCTGGGACTTACGATTGTAAAGAGCCTGCTGGGGCTTTTCGGCAGCCAGATACAGCTCGAAAGCGAACTGGGAAAAGGCAGCTCATTTTTCTTTGAGCTGAAAATGAAATGCAGGGACGACCTGATCGATGACATCCCCTTTGAAATTTCCCGCGAGGATTACCAGTACGACGGGTTGCACCTGCTGGTGGTGGAAGACAACAAGATCAACCAGGTCATTACCCGGAAAATGCTGAACAAAAAAGGCATCAGCTGCGATATTGCCAACAATGGCACCGAGGCTATCGATCTGGCCAGAAACAACGACTATGACGGCATCCTTATGGATATCCATATGCCGGGGATCAGCGGGGTCGAGGCCACGGAGGAAATCCGCCGGTTCAACCCGGATACCCCCATCATTGCGCTCACGGCAATCTCCCTCGACGACAGCCTGGAAGCCTTCTATGCCGCAGGATGCAATGATGTGGTGACCAAACCCTTTAAGCCCGACGTCTTTTACGAAAAGATCGGGGAGCACATGGTGGCCCCAAAAATGCGGAAATCCCTTTCCTAAAACTGTGACAGGAACCCCTCCATGACCTCCCGGTCTGCAGGGGAAAAGGAGTGCCTCACGGGCAGTACCCAGAGGTTCCCAACGCGCCCCCCCAGCCGCACCGCATCCTTCTCGGTGGTCAGCAGCCTACCCCTGCCCCGGAGCTTGCGCAGGTCCCCCGGGGTAAAGGCATGGTGGTCGGGGTACCTGAAGTGTTCAAAAGAAAGCCCCTTTCCCTTGAGGAAACCCACCAGGGGTTCGGGTCGGGCGATGCCGGTAACCAAAGTGAAAGGTTCCTCCCCGAAGCCCCACCAGTCTGCCGTTTTCCCGTCCGGCCCTATGGGGTCCCCATAGCCGAGGGAGGCAAAGGCCAGTTGTTGCCCCGGCCGTAACCCGAGCTTTTCCCGAATGCGGGCCCTTTCGGCTTGCGAAAGGTCGACGGGGCATTTGGTGACCACCACCAGGTCGGCCCGGTCGGCCTGAGACCGGTGGTCGCGCAGGTTGCCCGTCGGCAAATAAGGTTCTTCAGGGTATAGTTCCCCGTAAGCCGTAAGCAGCACCGCCCGGAAAGGACGCACCTTCCGGTGCTGGAACCCGTCATCGAGGATAATCAGTTCGGGTTTTTCGCGCGCCATTAGGGTTTCGATCCCACGCTGCCGGTTGGCATCCACCGCCACAATAGCCCCCGGGAACTTCCGGGCAATCTGCAGGGGTTCGTCCCCTGCCTGTTCGGCAGTACTCCCGTGTAGCACGAGCCGGAACCCCCTGGACTTGCGTTTGTAGCCCCGACTCAACACGGCGACCCGCCGCACGGGCAGGAGTTCCCGGAGCACCCATTCCACCATGGGGGTCTTCCCGCTGCCCCCCACGCTGAGGTTCCCGATGCACAAGACGGGCACCTCATACCCGCGCGAAGCCAGCCAGCCCCAATCATAAGCCTTGTTGCGCAGGAAAACCACAGCGCCGTACAAAAGGGACAGGGGATAGGCAAGTTTTCTGAGCAGCTTCATCGGAGCGAAAATAGTTAATTATCTTTGAGGGGACCCAAAAGCTGAAACCCGGATGACCGTAAAAGAGATCACCAGTATACTGGAAGAAAGGGCACCCCTGGCCTTTGCCGAAGAATTTGACAATGTGGGCCTCCTGGTGGGGGACCCTCATATGGAGGTCACCGGCATCCTGGTAACCCTCGATACCCTGGAGGCCGTGGTGGAGGAGGCTGTGGAAAAAAATTGCAACCTTGTTGTCAGTTTCCACCCCATCCTTTTCAAGGGCCTGAAAAGGCTTACCGGGGCCACCTATGTGGAACGGACCGTAGCCCTGGCTATCAGGCACCAGGTGGCCCTGTACAGCATGCATACCGCCCTTGACAACGTCCGCCAGGGGGTCAACGGAAAGATCTGCGAGGTCCTGGGGCTCCAACGCACCCGTATCCTGATCCCAAAGCAGGGGATGATCAAAAAGCTGGTCACCTATGTTCCCCGGGGCCAGAAAGACGCCCTGCTCGAAAAGCTATTCGATGCCGGTGCCGGACAAATCGGGGATTACAGCCACTGCAGCTTTTCCCTGGAGGGGACCGGCAGCTTTCTCCCCTCAGAGCAGGCCAACCCCGCCGTTGGCCAGCCGGGGAAACTGCACCTGGAACCGGAAGCCCAGTTGCACCTCACCTTTACCGCCGACCGGGAGCCGGCCGTACTGCAGGCCCTTTTTGCCCACCACCCTTATGAGGAAGCCGCCTATGAAGTGACCCCCCTTTCGAATGCCCACCAGCACCTGGGAATGGGGATGGTCGGGGAACTGGAATCGCCTATGACCCCCGGGGAATTTCTAAAACTGGTGCGGGAGCGTTTCGGGACCCCTTGCATCCGCCATTCCAGGTTCCACGACAGGCTGGTTTCAAAGGTAGCGGTGTTAGGTGGAAGCGGGGCCTTTGCCATTGACGCAGCCCGGGCCGCCGGGGCCGACATCCTGCTCACAGGCGACGTCAAATACCACGACTTCTTCCGGGCCGCAGACCGGATGGTGGTTGCCGACATCGGACACTATGAAAGTGAGCAGTTTACAAAAAACCTGCTGGTCGATTATCTTACCGAAAAAATTCCTAATTTTGCCATCTCTTTATCGGAGACGAAAACAAACCCCATCAACTATTTCTAGTTATGCCAGCAAAGACCGAAGTGACTGTAGAAGAAAAACTCAGAGCCCTCTATGACCTGCAACTCATCGATTCGCGGGTAGACGAGATCCGCAATGTCCGCGGGGAGTTGCCGCTGGAGGTGGAAGATCTGGAAGACGACGTTCAGGGGCTGAAAACGCGGATAGACAAGCTTAAAACCGATGTAGAGACCATCAACTACGAAATCACGGCGAAGAAAAATACCATTGAGGACGCCAAAACCCTGATCAAAAAATACAACGAACAGCAAAAAAACGTCCGCAACAACAGGGAATTCAACTCCCTTGCCAAGGAAATCGAATATCAGGAACTGGAAATACAGTTGGCCGAAAAGCACATCCGGGAATACAAGGCCCAGATTGAGCAGAAAAAAGAGCTGATCGCTTCTACCAAGGAACAACTCGGGGAGCGGGAAACCCACCTGAAGCATAAAAAAGGGGAGCTGGATGCCATCCTGGCCGAAACCGAAAAAGAAGAAAAGGCCCTGGTGGAGAAATCTGCGGAATTCGAACAGATCATCGAAGAGCGGCTGCTTTCCGCCTACAAGCGGATACGCAACCGGGTGAAGAACGGCCTGGCCGTGGTAGCCGTGGAACGCGGGGCCTCAGGGGGCTCCTTTTTCACCATCCCACCCCAGGTACAGGTGGAAATAGCCTCCCGCAAGAAAATCATCACCGATGAACACAGCGGACGCATACTGGTTGACCCCGTTTTAGCCGAAGAGGAGCAACAAAAAATGGAGGACCTCTTCCGGGGGCTCAAATAGCCTCTAATGGAACTTTAAGAAACCCGGCCTGCAGCCGGGTTTTTTATTCCCCATACTCCCTGAGCAGTTCCAGCATGCGGTTGCTGACCTCAAGGCTGTCCCATCGGGCCTCCAAATCGGGCATTTGCATGATCTCTTTCATGATGGCTTCCTGCTGGTCCCCGATTTCGAGCGCCTCCCGGTAGGGGCGGTCTGAAAAGGTCACCCGGGAATAGGCCGGGATCCACAGGCCCGGGTGCTGCTCGGCAAAATGTTTCTCGATCCGCTTCTGGAGCAAAAACGACGGATCCGCGGTTTTTGTACTCATTTCCACAAAGTTGCGATAACTGAGTTCGGCGATGGCGTCAGCATCGGGCTTCCGCTGCGCCTCATAGGCCCTGAAGATGGCCTCCCAGTCGTCCCCATAGGTTTCCATCAGCGAATAGAGCACCGAGATATCCTCAAAACCGGCATTCATCCCCTGTCCGAAGAAGGGTACCACGGCGTGGGCCGCATCCCCCACCAGGGCAATTTTATCCCAATAGGTCCACGGATAGCATTTGATCGTAACCAGGGCACTGGTGGGATTTTTGGCAAAATCCTCGCAGAGGTTGTCGATATCGGGCATCACGGTTGGAAAGTGCCTGGAAAAAAAGGCCCGGGTATCTTCCCGGGTGTTCAGGGCCTCAAAGGAAACCTCCCCTTCAAAGGGCAGGAAAAGGGTACAGGTAAAACTCCCGTCGAGGTTGGGCATGGCGATGAACATAAAGGACCCGCGCGGCCAGATATGGAAGGAATTCTTGTCGAGCTTATGGGTGCCGTCGGGGTTGGGACGGATGGTGAGTTCCTTGTAGCCCACATCAATGAATTCCTGGGAGTAATCGAAGCGGCTGCGTCGCTGCATCTTGTGCCGGACACGGGAAAAGGCGCCATCGCAGCCGAAAATGTGGTCGAACTTCCAGGCGTCCCAGGTACCTTTTTCCGTTTCCCCGGTAAAGAGCTGGGCGGTGGGCAGGTCCACGTCCCATACTTTTTCCCCAAAGCGGAAGGTAGTCCCCGCCGCTTCGGCCAGGTCGATCATTTTCCGGTTGAGCACGCCCCTGGAAATCGACCAGATCGCTTCCCCATCTTTTCCATATGGCTGATAATAAAGGGGTTTGCCAACCAGGTGCATGGCGCGCTGGTACAGGGGGATGGCAATACGCCTGACCTCTTCCTCTATTCCGGCGCCCCTGAGGGCCTTCCAGCCGCGGTTGCTCATGGCCAGGTTTATGGACCTCCCCGTGAACTCCACGGTGCGGATATCGGGACGCCGGTCGAATACGGTTACCCTGTGGCCTGCCTTTCTCAGGTAAATAGCCAGCAGGGCCCCCACCAGGCCGGAACCCACGATACCTATGTTTTTGGGGCTTTGGTTCATCGTATACCAAAATGTTAAGGGGATAAAGGTAGTAAATTGAGGAGCAATCACAGCCCAAATGGGCCCCGTGGGGCTTTTAAGGATTCGTTAACCCTTAATGTTTATTGTTTTTATATTTTTGTTAAACAATATGCATCAAAAACCCTTCCTGCCGCAAAAAATATGCCCGGTCTGCAACCGCTCCTTTTCCTGGAGGAAAAAATGGGAGAAAAACTGGGAGGAGGTCCGGTATTGCAGCCAGCGCTGCCGGCAGTGCCGTTCCACCCGGGAAGTCCATGCGAGCCAATAAGTCATGAAAACCGCCCTTCACTGGTTCCGCAACGATTTGAGGTGTGCCGACAACACCTCCCTGACACACGCCTGCAAGGCTGAACGGGTCCTGGCCCTGTATTGTTTCGACCCCCGGTTTTTCGAAAAGGACCCCTATGGCTTTCCCCGGACCGGAAAATTCCGTGCAGCATTCCTCAGGGAAACCGTGGAAGCGCTTTCCCGCGAACTCAGGGGGTTGAACATCCCCCTGTTCATTTGCCCGGGGCGGCCAGAAGAGGCAATCCCCGACCTGGTGACCCGCTTTGGTATTTCGGAAATACATGCCCAGCGCGAATGGACCCGCGATGAAGCCCGAATCAACGCCCGGGTAATCCGGTCGCTACCCCCGGGGGTGGCTTTTCGGGAACATTACGACCAGTTCCTGTTCCACCCCGAAGATACCCCTTATACGGATTTCGGGAGGGTTCCGGAGGTATTTACCACCTTCCGGAAAGCCTGTGAAAAGGAGGCCGCGGTGCGGCCCTGCCTGCCCCTCCCCCAAAAAAGGCCGGATGCGCATTGGGTGGAACCCGAATCGGACCTCCCCGGGCTTGAAGCCCTTGGGCTGGAGGTCCCGGAAAGGGACCCGAGGTCAGCCTTTCCGTTCAGGGGGGGCTCCACGGCAGCCTGGGAGCGCCTGGACCAGTACTTCTGGAAAACCAAACGCCTCAGTTATTACAAAAAGACCCGGAACGGGATGGTGGGGACCGAATACAGCTCCAAGTTTTCGCCCTGGCTGGCCAACGGTTCCCTGTCGGCCCGTCAGATATACGAACAGGTGAAGCGCTACGAAAAGGAGGTTGTCCGCAACCAGGACACCTACTGGCTGGTCTTTGAACTGATCTGGAGGGATTATTTCAAATTCATTTCCCTGAAGCACGGCAACCGGATTTTTCACCCGGGCGGGATCAGGGAACAGGGGGAAAGCCACGGGCTCTCGGATCAATGGCTCCGGGCATGGACCCTGGGGCAAACCCCGGATGCCTTTGTGAATGCGCATATGACGGAACTGCGGCATACCGGATGGATGAGCAACCGGGGCCGGCAGAATACCGCCAGCTACTGGGCGAAGGCCCTCGGGCAGGACTGGCGTGCCGGGGCTGCCTATTTTGAGAGCATGCTCCTGGACTACGATGTCCACAGCAACTGGGGAAACTGGATGTACAACAGCGGGGTCGGCAACGACCCCCGTGACCGGACTTTTAACACGGCCCTGCAGGCGAGCCGGTATGACCCCAATGGGGCCTTCCGCCGCCTTTGGCTGCAACCTGCCTTATTCTAAACGATGAAAACCCTCAGGCTAATCCTGGGCGACCAGCTCAACCCCGAACACCCCTGGTTCCGGCAACCCGGGGAAGGGGTGGTGTACCTGATGGCCGAACTGCGGCAGGAAACCGATTATGTGGTCCACCACATCCAGAAGGTAGTGGCCTTCTTTGCCGCCATGCGCGCGTTTGCCGGTGCCCTGGAACAGCAGGGGTACCAGGTGCGCTATTTCAGGATCGGCGACCCGGACAATCCCCAGAGCCTTGCCGGGGTGGTCCGGCAGGTGGCCGAAGAGGAAAATATCGGGAGGTTTGAATACCAGCTGCCCGACGAGTACCGCCTGGACCAACAGCTGCAAGCCCTGTGTACTTCCCTTGCCATCCCCTGCCAGGCTTTTGATACCGCGCATTTCTATACTTCACGGGGGGAATTGAAGGAATTTTTCCGGGGCAAAAAACAGTACCTCATGGAATCCTTTTACCGAAGGATGCGAAAAAAACACGGGGTCCTTATGGAGGGCGGCCAACCCCTGGGGGGACAGTGGAATTTCGACAGGGAGAACCGCAAGGCCTGGAAGGGGAAGCCAGCCATCCCCCCGGGCCTGCCCCTGAATAAGGACGTCAGCCCCCTGGTCGCTGAAATCCGGCAAGCGGGGGTGAAGACCCTTGGGACTATTGACCCCGCGCACTTCCAATGGACCACCACCCCGGGGGAGGCCCTGGAACTGCTGGATTATTTTTGCCGGCACCTCCTCCCCCATTTCGGGGATTACCAGGATGCCATGCATTCCGGGGAAAAATTCCTGTTCCATTCCCGCCTTTCCTTCGCCCTGAATGCCAAACTCATCTCCCCGAGGCGGGTGGTGGAAACCGTGGAGGCCTATTTCAGGGCCCACAGGGACCGCATCCACCTGTCGCAGGCAGAAGGGTTCATCCGGCAGGTGCTCGGGTGGCGGGAATACATGAGGGGGATCTACTGGATGGAAATGCCGGGGTACCGGGACAAGAACGCCCTGAACAACCAAAACCCCCTGCCTGAATTTTTCTGGACCGGGCAAACCCGGATGAAATGCCTGAGCCACACCATCGGCCAAAGCCTGGAGGAAGCGTATGCCCACCATATCCAGCGCCTGATGGTTACAGGGAATTTTGCCCTTTTGGCCCAGGTGCAACCCGATGAGGTCGACCGGTGGTACCTGGGCATTTATGCCGATGCCGTGGAATGGGTACAACTTCCGAATACCCGTGGGATGAGCCAGTTCGCCGACGGCGGTTTGGTGGCTACCAAACCGTATGTGAGCTCAGCCAATTACCTGCAGAAGATGGGGAATTACTGCCAGGGGTGCCCCTATGACCCCCAGGAAAAAACTGGTCCCACGGGCTGTCCGTTCAATGCCCTGTACTGGAATTTCCTCGATGAGAAGCGGGAAACCCTGTCCCAAAACCCCCGGATGGGGATGATGTACCGCCTGCTCGATCAGAAAGTAGACGGGGAACTGGCCGCCCTGAAAGCCCGGGCGGCCGACATCATTGCCCACCCGGAGCGCTTCTGACGAAGCCCATCATTTACACGGCCCTTCCTGAGGAAAACACAGGGTGCGCTGGCTTTTAAGCCCCGTCGGATAAGGGGTCGCTAAGGGGGAGGGATTTATTGCAGGATGTCGTCCACGATGCCGTAGTCGACCGATTCACGGGCATCCATCCAGTAGTCGCGGTTAAAATCCTTCATAATCTTATCAAAGGTCTGGCCGCAATTCTCGGCCAGTATCCGGGCCCCGATCTCACGGGTTTTGAGGATTTCCCTCGCCTGGATTTCAATATTGGTGGCCTGCCCCCGCGCCCCGCCGCTGGGCTGGTGGATCATCACCCGGGCGTGGGGCTGGATAAAGCGCCGGCCTTTTTTGCCCACCGAAAGCAGGATGGATCCCATGGAAGCTGCCAGGCCGGTACAGATGGTAGACACCGGGCTTTTCAGGGAAGTAATGGTATCGTAAATAGCGAACCCGGAGGTTACATACCCCCCGGGGCTGTTAATGAGCAATTGGATTTCCTTGTCATTCTGCATGTCGAGGTACAACAGGCGGTCGATCACGTGCTTGGCAGAATCATCATCTACCATACCCCAGAGAAACACCTTCCGCTCCTCAAGCAGGCGGGCATCGATCAGTTCCTGGACTTTTCCTTTTTTTGAACTCATAGAGCGTAATGGGTTAGGGATCAAAAATACACATTTTTACAGACAAGGCATACCCGGACGGGCCCCTAAAATTCCGGCGAATACCGCTCTGCAAAAAGAGATGTATCTTTGAAAAAAAAAGAAAACCCATGCGGCCCATATTCCTTTTCCTCGCCTTCCTGGCCTTTGCCTCTTGCAGGGAGGCAGCTTCCCCGGACACGATAACGGAAACTAACCCCCAACCCCCGGCAGACCTGCTCGGGGCCCTGGCGGAAAAACACGGCTTCAACAACTGGAGCCGGGTAAACCGGATCCGGTTTAGCTTCAACGTCGAGAGGGGCGGTGCCCTCACCACCCAACGATCATGGATCTGGGAGGTACGGGAAAACCGGGTGACGCGCATCGCAGAAGGCGATACCCTCACCTACCTGCGCTCGGAAGTGGACTCGGCCACGGCAAAGGCCGATGCCGGTTTCATCAACGACAAATACTGGCTACTGGCCCCGTATCAGTGGGTCTGGGACCGGGGAAGCATTACGCATACCTACCAGGATACTGCCCGGGCGCCTATTTCCGGGGAATCCATGGCCAAACTGACCATTGCCTACGGACAGGAAGGCGGTTATACCCCCGGCGACGCCTATGACTTTTATTTCGGGAAAGACTCCGTGGTGCGCGAATGGGTATACCGGCGGGGCAACCAGCCGGAACCTTCCCTGGCCACCACCTGGGAAGGCTACCAGGAACATGGGGGGTTATTGATCTCCACCGTGCACCAGAACGCCGACGGCTCGTTTAAACTCTATTTTACGGGGGTTGCGGTAGACTAAGCTCCCCCCCTGCCCCGGATCAGGAACGTTGCCAAAAACACGAAAACCGCCCCCAACAGGAGCACGGTAAACGTCGTGGTAAGCCGGAAATGCTCCCCGAGGTATCCCAGCACGGGGGGTGCGAGCAGGAAACCGGAGTACCCGGTGCCGGCAATAAAGGCGACTCCCTGGGCGGAATCGACCCCCCTGATGTTCCCCCCGATCCGAAACAGTTCAGGGATGATTACCGAAAACCCAAGCCCGATCAGGGCAAAGCCCAGCAGGGCCATATAGGTAAAAGTACTCAGTACCGCCAGGTAGCCGCAAATGGCGATCAGGCTCCCCAGGCCAACGATGCGGACCGACCCAATCCGGGTGCTGATGCCGTCCCCGAGGAAGCGGCCCAGGGTCATGGTAGCGGAAAACGCCAGGAAACCCGACCCGATCAGGTACTCCGGGGCCTGGCTGATTTCCCTCAGGTACAGCCCGCTCCAGTCGACAATAGCCCCCTCTCCACCCATTACGATAAAAGATACCAGCCCCAGCAGGAAGAGCGGCCTGAACAGTTTCAGGCTGAAGGCTTCCTGTTCCATTGGGGCTGCCCTGACGGTGAGGTAGTATTTCCGGTAGCGAAAATTCACCCAGAACACCACCAGAACAACGCCCAGCATATGCAGGGCCGGGTTTCCAATGGGCCCGATCAGAAAACTCCCGAGGCCGGCCAGCACCCCCCCAAGGCTGAAAAACCCATGGGTGGCAGACATGAACTTCTGCCCGTCTTCCTTCTCGATTTCAGTGACCAGGGTATTCATGGCGATGTCAAGGATGCCATTGGCAGCGCCAAAAAGGAAAAGAGCGCCCATCAGCAGGTAGTAATTGGGGGCCATAAGGGGAAGCAAAGCAAAAGCGCTGCAGCCCAGTACCCCGAACCAGGTGGCACGGCCCACCCCCAGGCGGTTCACCACGCGGGCGGCCACAGGAAATACGGTAAACACCCCCAGGGAAAGGAAAAAAATGGCGAAACCCAGCCTGGCCTTGTCAATGTCCAGCTGTTCCTTGACCGTGGGGATATAGATAGCCCATGTGCCAAACCACAGGTTAAGGCTCGCGAAAACCAGGGCAGGGGCCAGGTATCGGGGGTTGGAAAGGATCAGCTTGAGGGATTTCATACCAGGGAGTGCCATTTAAGCGCCGCAAGATAGGCCAGAAATTGCAAATCCCCGCTATGCCCCCGTGCGTTCCAGGATGCCCTGCTTCAGGATCTCCCCAAAGCGGTACATATCCGTATAGGAACAGTAAAAAGGGGCCGGGGCCAGGCGGATCACATTGGGCTCCCTCCAGTCGGTAATCACCCCGTTTTGCATCAGGTAGTCGAAAAGGGGCCTGCCTTCCCCGTGTAGGAATACCGATAGTTGGCACCCCCTGGCTCCGGGGGGGGTGATGATCTCGAACGTGCTCTCCACCTGCCGGTCGACCTCGCCGAGGACGAATTCCAGGTAGGCCACAATCCGGTCCCTCTTGGCGATCAGGGCATCCATCCCCGCCTGCTCAAATAGTTCAAGGGAGGCGAGGTAGGGCGCCAGGGCAAGCACGGGCGGGTTGCTCACCTGCCAGGCATCAGCGGATTCGATCGGGTCAAAACGCGGTTGCATCAAAAAACGGGTTTCCCTTTTGGTCCCCCACCATCCCTCAAACCTTGGGATATCCGGATCGGCCTGGTGCTTTTCATGCACAAAGATGCCGGAGGCATTCCCCGGCCCGCTGTTCATATATTTATAACTGCACCATGAAGCGAAATCGACTTCCCAGTCGTGCAGGGCCAGGTGCACGTTCCCTGCGGCATGGGCGAGGTCCCACCCCACCATGGCGCCAGCCGCCTTGCCGGCCTTTGTAATTGCCGCCATATCGAGGACCTGCCCGTTGTAATAGTTCACCCCTCCCATAAGTACCAGGGCCAGTTCCCCCCGATGCGATTCGATGGCCTGCAGGATGTCCTCTGTACGCCAGTGGTGCTCCCCCGGGCGCTTACGGACTTCGATCAACGCCTCCCCTGGGTCGTACCCATGGAACTTCAACTGGCTCTGGAGCATATACTGGTCAGAGGGAAAGGCCTTTTCTTCGCACAGGATTTTGTAGCGCTTTCCATGGGGGCGGTAAAAGGAGACCATCAGGAGGTGGAGGTTCACGGTCAGGGTATTCATGACCGAGACTTCCCGTATCCTGGCCCCGACAATGCGGGCCAGGGCCGGGGCAAGCCTCTCGTGGTAGTCCCACCAGGGCTTCTCTGCGTAAAAATGCCCCTCCACAGCCAGTTCCCGCCAGTCCTTCATGATGTCATCCACAAAGCGCTGCGCGCTTTTAGGTTGTAGTCCCAGGGAATTCCCGGTAAAGTAAATGACGTCTTTTCCCTTCACCTGAGGGAAATGAAATTCCTCCCGGTAGTGGCGCAAGGGGTCCTCCTGGTCCAGTCGCAGGGCATAGTCCGCTGTATTTTCAAATCTCATCCCATGGGGTTTTGCCCAAAAATACGACGAAGTATCCAATTCCGGGAGGTCCGGAAAAACCCGGGGTCAATCGGCCAGCCGCTGTCGCATCTCGACGATATGCTCCAGGAACCCTGTCTTCTCGTAGGCCTTTATGGCCGGTAGGTTGTCTTTGTATACCGTCAGCCTGATTTCATGCAACCCCTGCTCCAGGGCCCATGCCTTAAGCACCTCCATGATCTGCCGGTTTATCCCCCGTCCGCGGTATTGCGGCAGGGTATACATAAAACCAAAATAGGCATAGGCCTGGTGGTCAAGGTAATGGCGGGGCACCTTCCGGGTCGCGTAACCGCAGGCCACCAGCTCCCCCTGGTATTCGGCCACGGCGACATGGGAATTGGGATCCTGCAACAAAGTTTCCAGGGAATAGTAGGTGACCGGATCCGGGCGGATGGTAGGGTCAAAGGGGCGTTCATCGCGGATCAGGCCCTGTTCAAATTCCTTTAACACCGGCAGGTCTTCCAGGGTGGCTTGTCTTGTGGTTACCTTCATGGGATAACGGATTTCTGGCGCGTGAATTTAGGGATGATTTTCCGAATTTCCAGTGGAAGCCGGATGTCCCCACGGGACGGGAAAGGCATTCGGGCCCCGCGCCTGGATTCCGCAGTGACCATAACATCAGGCGGCAAGAATAGTGCCGGGGTGCGGGGTAGTTGCAGGGAGGGAGGGTAACTTGCCTTTGGGGGAGGGGGGGATACCCCCCACGTGAATGCTAATGCCTTGATACCCTACCCCCCATCGCGCCACCCCGTTGGCCGGCCAGTCGGGGCGAATTCCGTAGTTTTGCCGAAAAAGCCCATGCATTTTTTATCCGCCTCCCTGGAAGCCTACATTGCAGAACAGAGCGAACCGGAACCTGAATTGCTGCAAGAGCTCACCCGGGAGACCCACCTGAAAGTACTCATGCCCCGCATGATCACCGGCCATTACCAGGGCAGGGTGCTTAGCCTCCTCTCCCGTTTGCTGCGGCCCAAAGCCATCCTGGAGATCGGTACCTACACCGGTTATTCGGCCCTTTGCCTGGCGGAAGGGCTGGCCCCGGAAGGCATACTACACACCATTGACAAAAACGAGGAGCTCCGCGCCATGCAACGCCGGTACTTCGACCGGAGCCCTTACGGGCAGCAAATTGTCCAGCACACCGGGCTGGCCCTGGAGGTCCTTCCAAACCTTAAAGGTGCTTTTGACCTGGTATTCATCGATGCAGACAAGAAGGAATACCCGCAGTATTTCGAGGCGGTACTCCCCAGGGTGCGCCCGGGGGGCACCATCCTCATGGACAATGTACTGTGGTCGGGCAAGGTCCTGGAACCCGTTGACCCCAAAGACCAGGCCACCAAGGTACTGGTTGCCTTCAACCAGAGCCTTCGCGACGACCCCAGGGTGCGGACGGTACTGCTCCCCATCCGCGATGGCCTTACCGTATGTACGGTAAAATGAACCGCTGGTGCCCGCTGTAAAACAGGGCCCCGAAAGCGATCCCGGCCAGGGCACCTACCAGCACATCCAACGGATAGTGCACCCCGACGAAAATCCTGCTCGAGGCAAAAAGCAGGGGCCATAGGAAGAACAAGAAAGCCGCGCGAAAATGCTTTTGCAGGAAAATAAACATCAGGGTGGCAATGGAAAATGAACTGGAGGCATGCCCCGAGAAAAAACTGTATCCCCCGGCGTCCCTCAGGATCCTTGCCAGGGGTCTCAGCCTGAGGTCCTGGTTAGGCCTCAGGCGGGCAACTGCAGCTTTCGTCCAGTCGGTGAACCAGAGGACAACCCCCAATAACACAAAAGCCGTCAAGGCTATTGCCACCGCCTGCTTCAAGGGATAGGCTCTGAGGAGCAACGCCAAAAACAACACGAATAAAGGGGTCCAGGGGGCGATGTCGGTCACGGTGGACCAAAAGGGATCGAGGGGGGCAACCCCCAGGTTGTTGAGGTAGAGGAAGGCTTCCCGGTCCCACAGGAGGAGCTGCTCCAGCATAGGCCTTATTTCCTGCTGATGGTGCCGCCTACGTCATCCAGGTTTTTCTTGACTTCCCGGATTTCTTTTTGGATATCGTCGGTAATGGAGGTGTCCAGGCCCTGTTTCTCGGCGCTTTTCTGGATCTCCCGCTTGATGTCTTCCGTAGCGTCCTTCAGCTGGCGCATGCCTTTGCCCAGGCCCTTGGCTATACCGGGGATTTTATCGGCCCCAAACACCATCACCACCACAAAAAGGATAAAAAAAATCTCAGCCCCGCTAATGAATAAAAACGTCATTGACATACCACAAATATACAGAAGTTTAAGCGCCAAAATAAAAAAAGTCCCGATGCGCACGCATCGGGACTTCCTCAGGACAGGGAAAAATTATTTCCCCTTGATGTTCTCCTTGAACTGCTGGAATTCGGAAGGAGCCTCCTCCCTTGGCCAGGCATTATTGGTGGTATCGATATCCGCGGTTTCCAACTTCGGGTCTACCACAATCCCCACCAGTTCTGACTGGGAAGAAATCACGCGGCTTACCTCCTTATCGTTTTTCCTCCAGATTTCCGGGGGATAGGTAACCAGTTCCTTGGTGCCATCGGCGTAGGAATACTCCACAATCAGCGGCATGGGGATGCCCCCGGGCTTGTCAAAAGTCACCTCGTAGAAGAACTTCGGCTCCTTCACTGCGGCCCGCTCCTCGGCAGTCATATTGTCCATCATAAATTCCTTAAGGGAGGGAGAAACCTCGGAAGGGGCCTTGCCTTTCATTTCGGGATCATAGTCCTCGCTATCCTCCTCAGCCAGGTAAACCAGGGGCGGCAGGTCAGCTTCGGTAATTCCGTTGGCCTGCATATACTCCTTCATTTGCCGGGTGGGCTTGTTGCTCACATAGTATTTCTTGACCCCCTTGACCCCAATGTCGACGTAATCGGTGGTGTAGAACCATGACCTCCAGAACCAGTCGAGGTCTACCGCAGAGGCGTCTTCCATGGTCCGGAAGAAATCTTCCGGGGTCGGGTGTTTGAACATCCAGCGCTGCGCATAGGTCTTGAAGGCGTGGTCGAAAAGCTCGGGGCCCATCACGGTCTCTCTGAGGATGTTCAGGGCAGTAGCCGGTTTTCCATAGGCATTGGGGCCCAGCTGATAGACATTCTCGGGGTTCGACATAATCGGGGCCAGATACGACTGGTCCCCCGCCATGTAAGGAACGATCTTGGAAGGATCCCCCCGGCGTGAAGGGTATTTCTCGTTCGGGGCAATAACGGCCGGGAAGGCCTTGCCGAATTCCTGCTCGGCCAGGTACTGCATAAAGGTGTCGAGGCCTTCATCCATCCAACCCCACTGCCGCTCATCTGAATTCACGATCATGGGGAAGAAGTTGTGTCCCACTTCATGGATGATTACCGAAATCATCCCGTACTTGACCCGGTCGGAGTACGTGCCGTCTTCGTTTGGCCGGCCGTAATTCCAGCAGATCATCGGATATTCCATCCCCTGGTTTTTGGCGTGCACCGAAATGGCCTTGTGGTACGGGTAATCAAAGGTGTGTTTGGAATAGGTTTTCAGGGTGCTGGCCACTGCCTGGGTCGAAAGGTCTTCCCAGAGCGGGTTCCCTTCCTTGGGGTAAAGCGAGACCGCCATAACATCCTTGCTACCGATGCGCACGGCCATCATGTCCCAGATAAACTTCCGGGAGGTGGCAAAGGCGTAATCCCTGACATTTTGCGCCTTGAATTTCCAGGTCTTGGTTTTCTCGGAAAACCCTTTCTCCGCGGCTTCGACCTCCTCCTGGGTCACGATCAGCACGGGCTTGTCATACGACTTTTTGGCCTGCTCATACCGCTGCATCATCTCCCGGGAGAACACTTCCTTCCG
Organism: Robiginitalea marina; assembly: GCF_024006985.1. Taxonomy (GTDB): domain Bacteria; phylum Bacteroidota; class Bacteroidia; order Flavobacteriales; family Flavobacteriaceae; genus Robiginitalea; species Robiginitalea marina. Next base: position 182,081 of record NZ_JAMXIB010000005.1, on the reverse strand, counting down.
GTTTTGGAGCTCGCCGGTGGCGTCGAGCACGTGGTCCGCAGGCACCGTGATATTCACCTCGTAGTTGCCAAAGGGCAGGGCGAACTCCCCGCTGCCCCAGAACTGGTGGTTCTGCCAGCCTTCCACATCGCTGTAGACGGCCATCCTGGGGAAAAACTGGGCGATTACATACGCCCGGTTCCCGTCCTTTTCAAAGTATTCGTACCCCGAGCGCGCCCGGTTAACCGTATGGTCGGGGATGTTATACCACCACTTGATATCAAAGGAAACCGATTCCCCCGATTTAAGCGGCTGGGGGATATTCACCCGCATCATGGTCTGGTTGATGGTATAGGAGAGGGGCTTGCCCTGGGCATCGCGCACGTATTCGATGTTGAACCCCCCGTCAAAAGGCTCCGTCAGGTAATCGCCTGCAAAAGACTCTGCCCGGTAGGCCGGGGCTACCCCGCTGCCGTCCCTCAGGGGCGACTTGGAATCCTTTGCCCGGACGTTCTGGTCGAGCTGCACCCAGAGGAATTCAAGGTCATCCGGGGAATTGTTGTAATAGGTAATGGTCTCCTCCCCGTAAATGCGGGCATTCCGGTCATCGAGGGTGATGTCCATCCGGTAATCGGCCTGTTGCTGGTAATAATCGGGGCCCGGGGCACCGGAAGCACTCCGGTAGGTATTGGGCGTGGCGAATTCCTGGTACATCTGGCGGAATTTGCTCTGGTTGGTGTGGCCGGGCTGCTTTTCGGCCGGGGCTTCTTCCTGGGCCCAGCCTGTGGTCGCAAAGGCAAAGAAAAAGGCCGCAAAAAGATAGGTTGCTTTCATCGCATTCATATTGGGTTATTTAAGGGGTTGAAAAATACAGGATTTTAGGAGATTCCGCCAGAAGGCCGTCATAAGTTTAACATTCCTTTATTATTCTCGCGGATCAGTACAAAGCTTTTCTTTTTGCCCAGCACCTTCAGGTGAACCAGGTTTTTCTGTTCTTCAAAGATCTCGGTCAGCAGGTCGTTTCGGACCCCGACGGATTTCAGGGTTGCCCCGGGAACGTCCGGGACTTCCAGGTAGCAAATCACCAGGTCCTTGTCGTAACGGGTCCCGAGGAAGGTAAATGCCCGGGGCGAATCGTTTACCTGCACCTCGAAGCGCGATTGGAAGTATCGCTCTATGTATTGCCCGGCAAGGGGCGACTCCTCCGGGGTACCCAGGTTCCCGCGAAAATCATAGCGCTGAAGCAGGGCTTCTTCCAGGTCATCGGTGAAAATCCGGCTGATGACCTGCAGGGAAGCTTCTTCCGGGGCATAGTCCACATTGGTCACGCTAACGTAAAATTTATGGGCCCCTGAGAACGAAAGCAGCGGCAGCAGGAAGGTCAGCAACAGTACCCCCAAAATCCCTTTTCGATTCATTTTCCTTCGTTTTGTCGTTTCCCTGTGCAAATCCCGTGCCGTGTGGTGCGGTCAAATGTACGGAATTCACGGCTTCTGCTCCAGGCCATTGTTTTTTCGGTACTCTGCGCTCTTTTTCCTCAGGAATTCCCACATCCGCAAGGGGTCACCCTCCGCCAGGGAACCAAAGGAGGGGTCTGCCTCGCAATAATACATGAAATCGGGGATCCTCAGGGCAGGGACCCCGAGCTGCCCGACGAAAACACTGTCGGGGTACCGGGCCCTGACCTCCAGGGTCTGCTGGTAGGCCCGGTCACGTGCCAGGCGCTTCTTTAACATGCGGGTGCGGCCCGAGATAGCGTTCAGGACCGGGTTTAGGGGGACGATCCCCCCCCCGGTGGTCGCCTCGTACAACATGCGCTCGGTCTGGGTCTTCACCGGTGCAAAAGCATTGGGAAGGCCCAGGGATGCTGCTGTTACCGGTTCCTCCACCGGCAGGTTCCCGAGGTCCCGCCCTAGGTCCCCGCTCAGGTTATAAGGATACAGGACCACCTCATCGAGTTGGTTTACAAAGGGGGTGAGGGAAATACTCAAAAGTCTGCCCCGCAGCATTTCGGGGGTGATGTGGAAAGTGATCCGTTCATAGCGTATGGCCGAAACCAGTACCGTATCGCCTTCCTCGGCGGGGATTGTGAAAAATCCTTCCTGGTCCGAGATGGTCGCCTGCTCTGCGGAAAGGTTCAGCAGGTGTACGTTGGAAACCCCGGTGCTGTCTTCCAGCACCCTGCCCCTCAAATCGCCGCGGCCCGGGACCTGGGCAAAAGCCCCCGTCCAGAGCAGGAAGAATAAGGCAGGCCAACACCGCATTCGGCTATTCCTGTCGGATTTTCCGAAAGGCCTCACTTTGGGTCACCAAAAAATCAATCAGTTGGAATTCATTTTCCTTGCGCAGCAGCGCGCGGGGCGGCAGTTGGGTATCGCAATAAACCAGGAAGGCATCGATCTGGTCCTGGGGGATCTGCAGGTCGCTCACAAAAAAACGATCGTCATAGACCTGCCGAAGTACCTCACTGGCCTTCAGGGGGGCAGGGCCCTCGGCTTCCTTTTCCCCGCCGATGGTTTTGGCCAGCAGCTTAAAGATGTTCACGAAATTCAACCCGTACTGCATCCCCCGCACCGTAGGGTCTTCGGCAATATTGACCACCTCCGTGGTCGGGTCGGTTTCATATACGTATTCCTTGAAGTCCTCGTTGCGGAGCCTGATGAATTCTTCCTGCTCCTCCGGGCTGACCACCACTTCATCGAGCTCGGTCACTTTTTCGGTAACCTCCACCACCAGCCGGTTGTTCTGGAGGATTTCGGGGGTAATCTTCACCATCTCCAACTGGTAGTTCAGGGCCATGAAGACCACATCATCCCCCGGCTTTACCGGGATGGTAAATTCCCCCCGTTCATTGGTGATGGTGGCTTGCTGGGCCGTGGTGTTGATCACATTCTCATTGGGCACGGGGGAGTTCCTGTATAACACAGTTCCCCTGAGCAGGGTACGATCGTCGTCCTGGGCCCAAAGGGGTGTGAAAAACCCCAGGGAAAAGAAGAAAAGGAATAGTTTTTTCATAGAGGTACAGCAGCCATTCTGTCAATTTATAAAGAAAAAGCAACTTCCCCTAAAAAAAAAGGCAAGCCGCATAAACTTATGTTAAACCCGGTGCAGACCGGGCTTTTAGCTGCTTTCAGGTTGCAGGGTCCAGGACGTAATTGGGGTGCTGGAAATCAAGCGGTTCCCGTTTATCCGGAAAAGCCGTAATTCCAGCCAAAAACCCGGGCGATTGTCGCCAGAATCTTAACTTTGTCGGTCGTGCCAAACCCAGCCCCGCCAAGGGTGTTACCCGTTGCCGGGGACGACACAAAACCCTGCCTTATGAAAATGAAGCGCTCCCTGCTGTTGTTGCCTATCCTGTGGTGTTCCCTGGCCACCGCCCAGGTCAAGATAGGCGATAACCCCCAAAACATCGGCCCGGCTTCCCTGCTGGAACTGGAAAGCACTGACCGCGTCCTGGTCATCACCCGGGTCACCACCGCCCAAATGGATGCCATCACCCCTTCCCGCGGGGGCCTGGTTTACAATACGGAAGAAGACTGCCTTTTCTACCACAACGGGCAGCGGTGGATCAACCTCTGCGAGGCCCTGGGGCTTTCCTTTACCGCAGAAGCCATCGTAAATGACTTCCCCACCATCGCGATTACCCGCCTGGGCGATACCGTGAATTTTGAGGTGGGGCAGATCCGGGGTGAAAACATCGTAGACAGAAGTATTCGGGGGAATGATATTGGAATTGATGTTGTTGACCAATCCAATATTGCCCCAGATGCCATAGGGACTTCAGAACTGGCGGATAATGCCGTTACCCCGGAAGAGTTGGATTTAAATCTGGTTACCCTGGGCACTTTTACCAACGATGTGGGATATCTAACCAGCGTAGACCTCCAGGCAGCTGCAATAGGCTACGATCCCACCGCATCCGGGCTCGTAGCAACCAACGTACAGGAGGCCCTCGACGTCCTGGACACCAATGTGGACACCATTGGCCTGGTGCCCTTAGGGGATGGGACCTATGAATTCACGGATGGGGCGGGAATCAGTACGGTAATCAATACCAACGGGCTGATCATTTCGGGAACCATAGCCGGGAATCCCATCGCGATCCTGACCAGTGCAGACGCCTCCAGCGAGGTGATCAATGAAACCATTACTAGCCTTTCAGACAATGGAGATGGAGCGATTACCTTCACCGGGGAAGATGGGCTCCCCCAAACGGTGGCCAAGGCGAATCTCACTACACCAGGCAATGGAGCCTATACCTTTACCAACAACGACGGCACCGACCTGACCTTTGACCTCAACGCCGCGGCCCTGCCCTTCAATAATGCTACCAACGGGTTTGCGGCAAACAGCGTTCAGGAAGCCATCGAGGAAGTACAGAATGGCAGCTCTGACAACCAGGACCTTGCCAATGTCCTGGCCCAGGGCAATGATGCGGGGGGTGTTTTGATCAGAAATATCCTGGATCCCGAACTGGCGCAGGATGCCGCCACACGAGCTTTTGTGGAAGAGGCCATCATTGATCTTGTGGGGTCCGGAGAGGGCGATGCCCCGAATGAATATAATGTAAGTTTTGCGGTGGTGGGGGATAGCCTGGTGATCCGGGATGCCCAGACTTCTTATGCAGTAGGGTTAAATCAGTTGGACCTACAAGATATCAGTACGGATAATACCCCCGGAAATATCAGCATTGACAACGGAAGTACACTAATTCTTAATGTGGATGACGCTGATAGTAACCCTGCCAACGAAAATCAAACCGTCTCTGCCGGAACAGGAATAATTATAAATCAGATTGACCAGAATTTTGAAGTGATCAATGATGCACCTGATCAGGAAATTACGCTTGCCGATGGCGGTAGCGGAAATGTGACCATTGGAGGGGGATATCCTAATTTTACAATTGATGTAACTTCTGCTATACCCACGGGAACTCCAGGTTCTATTTTTTTCTCTGACGGTGCGGGTAGTTTAGTAGAAAACAACGCGCAGCTATTTTGGGATAACTTAGAGTTAAAATTATATGTTGGAAATCAGGTAATAACAGATAGTGACGTTAAGCTAAACGTAGGTGGTACAATCAGGACACAATTCATAAAAGGTGCTTCGGGTTCCTCAGGACTCCCTACCTATCGATTCAATGACAATCAGGATACTGGAATGTATTTAGAAGATGCTAGCGGTATACTAGCTTTTTCAACGAATAATATAGAAGCTCTTAGGATAGATAACATCCAAAACGTAGGAATCCAACAGGCTTCCCCGTCCTCTGCATTGCATCTTGGCGGTTCTTTTGCCACTCCAATTCGGTCCGAGGCAACTAATGTTACCTTGACGGAAGCGGACCATACCGTTATACTTGAAACCGGGGTCACCCTATTAACGTTACCCCCAGCCGACATTTCAAACGCCGGGAGAATTTATATCATAAAGAATAAAACTGGGGTGAATGTGCCGACGAATTTGAATTATCTGGATTTAAATGGTATTGCCTCAAATGACATAGCCCCTGGGGTGATTTGGCTTCAAAGTGATGGAATTGGGAATTGGGAACAAATTAATTAGATGAGAAGTTTAACCCTTTTATTTTTAACCTTTTGGGGGCTTGCTTCTGCCCAACCCGCCCTGCAGCACTACGGTGGCATGCAGTTGCACGAAGGCGCTGAGGTAGGGCTCTTTACCAGCTTTATCAACCAGGCGCCCTTTGAGCAAGAGGCGGGCCGGGTAGGCTTTTACGGGGCGGACCTGATCCGGGTCTCGGGGGATTTCGCCCCGGTATTTTACGACGTGGAAATATTCCTCGACCGCTTTGTGGATGTAGAGACCTCCTTCAGCGTGGCCAACGCCCTGGATTTTTTCGAGGGCGATTTCGTTACCGACAAATCCCTGCCCGAAAGGTACGTGGCCCTGCTGCAACAGGCCGCTGTGAATGGAGCCGGCAATGCGTCCAAAGTAAACGGATACGCCCTGGCGATCAACCAGAACCGGATGGTCTTCCCCGTGGGGGATGCCTCCGAATACCGGCGCCTGACCCTGGAGGGGGAAACGTTTCCTTTGGCCAAATGCGCATACTTCCGGGAAGACCCCAATAACCCCAGTGCCTTTCCCCCCTTTCGCACCGACCTGCTGCCGAGGACCCTGGCTGCCATATCTACTGCTGAATTCTGGAGGCTGGAAGGCGGAAACACCGGGCAGGTCACCCTCACCTGGAACCCAAACAGCAACCTGGGGGCCCTGGCCGAAACGGTATCGGGCATCGTACTGGTGGGCTGGAGCAAAGCCGCCGGGAGGTGGGAGCCCCTGGGTACCCGCTCGGTGGCCGGCGACCTGCAGAACGGGTTTGCCCTTTCGGAGCCTATCGTACCGGATGCCTTTGAGGTGATCACCTTCGGTAGTCTGGCAGAACCAGAGGAATTGCTCACCCTCGACAATTTTTTCCTAAGCCCCAACGGGGACGGGATCAACGATGTGCTGGTGATTGAAGCGCTAGCCAATTCGCCCAACAACCTCCTCCAGATCTTCGACCGGAGGGGGCTGAAAGTATTCGAGCGGCAAAACTATACCAACGAATTCGACGGCGTAGCCAATGTGGACGGCCTGGTGGTCAACCGGGAAGCAGGCCTTCCGGAAGGGGTGTATTTCTACCTGGTGCAACTGCTGGACCTCGGCCTGGAATACCAGGGATTCCTTTATCTGGACCGTTAAGGGGCCGACACGAAAGTATCCGGTTTTGTTTTCCGGCATTTTTCATACCTTCGGGAGGCCGAGCAGGATGCATGGGCCCGGGACCCGGAAAGGGCCCTGCCCGAAGGACAGGGCCGGATAATAAACCTTTAGGAATGAAGCGAAGAAAATTTCTTAAGAACAGCGGCCTCAGCGGGCTGGCCCTGGGCCTCCCTGCCTTTCCCCTGTGGGCCGCGCAGCGCGAGTTTACCGTGGAGGAACTTACGGGAAAAGCCGACCTGGACCTGTATGGGGAGGGGATCAACCTGAGGAAAGAAGCGCACGACGCTTTTTTGGAAATGAAAAAAGCTGCCTACCAGGATGGGATCAGCCTCAAGGTGGTCAGCAGCTATCGCAGTTATGACCGCCAAAGGACCATCTTTGAGCAAAAATACCTGGCCTATACCGAAGAGGGGATGGAACCTCTCGAGGCTATTGACAAAATCGTGGAATATTCCACCATCCCCGGCACCAGCAGGCATCATTGGGGTACCGATGCCGACCTGATCGACGACTCAAAACCGGCCTCCGGCGATGTGCTGGACCCTGAAAAATTCGAAGACGGGGGCCCCTTCGAAGACTTCCGTAAGTGGATGGAAGAACACGCCAACACCTACGGGTTTTACCTGGTCTACACCAACAACCCCCGCCGGCGCGGCTTCAGGTACGAACCCTGGCATTACAGCTACGCCCCCCTGTCGGTCCCCATGCTTTCCGACTTCCGCAAGATGAATATCCTGCGGATCCTGGAAGGGGACGACTTCCTTGGGAGCGAGTACCTGACCACTGGTTTTATCCGGTCGTACATCACCGATAACATCCTCGACATCAACCCGGAATTGCTTTAGGGAGCCTTTGCCATTTTCAACGGCATTTCTTTTTCCGGATATGGCGGGAAGAAGCCCGAAACGACACCGCGTTCCCCGCGGGCCGATACAGCCTTTGCCCTGATGGCCGCTTCGTGCCTATTTGTGCAGCTATCGGGAAATACCGCACTTAGGTCGAAAGCCTGTGCGGCATTGGGGGCAGACCGGGATATTTTTGTACTTTAGTTGTCCCCCCAAATCCGAACCGGTTAGATTTAACCCCTTATAGCTTGGCTTTAACCCCTTAAAGACACTATATGGGAACCCTGATCCACTTTAAAAACCTGTACCTGCACGCCTTTGACAACTGCAAGCCCACCTATGTGGTGTATCTGCTCAAGGCGTATTCCCTGTTCTGTGCCCTGATGATCACCATGGCCATCTATGCCTTTTTTTACCGGGCATTTACCGGCTTTGAATTCTGACATAGCCCTGCTGCAGATAGCCCCGCAGGAATACTAAAAAAGGACCCCGGTTTCGGCCAGGGTCCTTTTTTGATTGATGAACACCCTCCATAGCCCACCCCTCCGCCTTTTTTAACGCCCTTTCCCGGACGGCAAGGCCCACGCCCTTCCCAAAATTGGGTCCATTACTGGCAAACCTGCACAATTCCTGTTATTTTTGAATCCTGATAATACTCCGACCCATGAACAAGAAAGTGGTTTTGATGATTTTAGATGGTTGGGGTAAGTCCCCCGACCCCAAGGTTTCCGCCATAGCGCAGGCCCATACCCCCTTCATGGACTCCCTTTATAAAAAGTACCCTAATGCCACCCTGCTGACCGACGGGATGAACGTGGGCCTGCCGGAGGGGCAGATGGGCAACTCCGAAGTGGGCCACATGAACCTGGGGGCCGGACGGATTGTCTACCAGGACCTGGCCCGCATCAACAAGGCCATCCGCGAAAACACCCTGAAAGACGAACCGACGCTCCAGGAGGCTTTTGCCTATGCCCGGGAACACTCAAAGCCCGTCCATTTCCTGGGGCTTTTGAGCGATGGCGGGGTACACAGCCATACAGAGCATCTGAAGGGTCTTATCGCGGCTGCAGCAGCAAGCGGGGTGGCCCAATCCTTTGTGCACGCCTTTACGGATGGCCGGGATGTGGACCCAAAGAGCGGCCGGGGTTTTGTTGCCGACCTGATGGCCTATTGCCAGGATAAGCCGTGCCGGCTCGCGTCCATCATCGGGCGGTACTACGCCATGGATCGGGATAAACGATGGGAAAGGGTAAAGCTCGCCTACGACCTGCTGGTCCATGGGAAGGGGACTCCCACCGGGGACCCCGTAGCCGCCCTGGAGGAAAGTTATGGAAACGGGGTGACGGATGAATTCATCAAGCCTGTTGTGGTCACAGGGCCTGCGGGCGACCCCCTGGCTACCCTCAGGGACGGGGATGTGGTCATTTTCTTCAATTTCCGCACCGACCGGGGCCGGGAACTTACCCAGGCCCTGAGCCAGGAAGCGTTCCCTGAACAGGGGATGAAGCCCCTGGAGCTGTACTATGTTACCATGACCAATTACGACGATACCTTCCGGGATGTCAGGGTGGTCTATGACAAAGAAAATATCAGGGAAACCCTGGGCGAGGTGATTTCCCGGGCGGGGAAAAAACAGATCCGGATTGCAGAGACGGAAAAATACCCCCACGTGACCTTCTTTTTCAATGGCGGCCGGGAAGTCCCTTTCGAAGGGGAACAGCGGATCCTCTGCCCTTCCCCTAAGGTGGCCACCTACGACCTGAAACCGGAAATGAGCGCCTATGAGGTGCGGGATGCCATTGTACCCGAATTGGAAAGGGAATCGGCCGACTTTGTCTGCCTGAACTTTGCCAACCCCGACATGGTAGGCCACACGGGCAGTATGCCTGCGGCCATCAAGGCCTGCGAAACTGTCGACCGCTGCGCCCATGACGTGGTTGAAACCGCCCTGGAGCACGGGTACACCACCCTGGTCATAGCAGACCACGGGAACTGCGATACCATGATTAACCCCGACGGCAGCCCAAACACAGCCCATACCACCAACCCGGTCCCGCTGATCCTGGTCGATCCGGACCGCAAAAGCATCCGGCCCGGGGTACTGGGCGACATCGCCCCCACCATCCTGGAAATCATGGGCATCCCCCAACCCGCAGTCATGACGCAAAAATCCCTCCTGTAGCCTTATGAAACCCTTCCTGAAACCACTGGCCGCCGTGGTGAGTGCCCTCCTGTTGGCGATCGCCTGTGCCGAAAAGCCCAAACATACCGCTGTTCGCCTGCCCGACGGGGAAACGGTGATGCTCGTGGGGACCGCCAGCCTCGATTCCCTCAGTAACCCGCCCTTCGACGCCTGGTTCCGCCCGAATTACGAAGCGGCCCAACCCGCCCCTGAAAAAATCAACGCCCTGAAACCCCTGCTGGAAGGGGTGCAGATCCGGGTCTTCGCGGCCACCTGGTGTAAAGACAGCCGGCTGCTGGTACCCAGGCTGATCAAAGTCCTGGAACAGGCCGGTTACCCCCGACAGGAAGTGGAGGTCATCGTCCTGAGCCGGGAGAAAACCACCCCCCTGCACGAGGAAGAGGGGTATGACATCATCAATGTGCCCACCCTTATTTTCTACCGGGATGGGGAGGAACTCAACCGCATTGTGGAGTATGCCATTGAAGACCTGGAATCCGATATGCTGAAAATCCTCAGTGGGGAGCCCTACCAGAACCCCTACGACTGGGACTGACCCCGCCCCGTGGCCCGGGCTGGCCAGTTGCACTTTCTGTCGTATCTTTGCGCCCATGATCCATCCAAAAACTGCCGAAGAGATTGAACTGATGCGGGAAAGCGCCCTGGTGGTCTCCAGGACCCTGGGGATGCTGGCTTCTGAAATCAAACCAGGGGTTACGGGCCTGTACCTCGACCGGCTGGCGGAGGAATTCATCAGGGAACAGGGGGCCACACCCGGTTTCCTGGGCATGTACGATTTCCCCAATACCCTGAACATCAGCCCAAACGCCCAGGTAGTCCACGGCATACCCACCGACGAACCCTTTAAGGAGGGCGATATTGTTTCGGTAGACTGCGGCAGCCTTAAAAACGGGTATTACGGCGACCATGCCTTTACCTTCGAAGTGGGCGAAGTCGCCCCCGAAACCCGGAAATTGCTGCAGGTAACCCGGGAATCCCTTTATGTCGGCATCCGGGAATTCCGGGCGGGAAACCGCGTGGGAGATGTGGGATACGCCATACAGCAATACTGCGAAAGCCACGGCTACGGGGTGGTGCGGGAGCTGGTGGGGCACGGCCTGGGTAAAAAGCTGCACGAAGCCCCCGAAATGCCGAACTACGGCAAACGGGGCCGGGGCAAGATGTTCGTGGAGGGGATGGTTGTGGCCATTGAGCCCATGATTAATATGGGTACCCGGCGCATCCGCCAATTGAAGGACGGCTGGACCATCTTGACCGCCGATGGGAAACCCAGCGCCCACTTCGAGCATAACGTGGCCCTGATCAACGGCAAACCCGAACTGCTCTCCACCTTTCGATATATTTATGAGGCCCTGGGCATCTCAAGCGATGAGGAAGCCGAATTCCGCCAACACCCCATAACTTCCTGAGGTTATAAACCGCCTGTGAAACGAATCTTCAAATGGGTCCTGCGCTTCGTTCCCCGTCCGCTCCTGATCCGGATGAGCTACTGGGTACGCCCCTTGCTGGCCTTCTGGCTTCGGGGCAACCGGTATACCGATCCTATTGACGGACGGTCCTTCCGGAGTTTTTTGCCCTATGGCCATGAGGCCCCCCGCGAAAATGTGCTGTCGCCTTCCACCCTTTCCCTGGAACGGCACCGCCTGCTCTGGCTCTACCTGCAACGGGAAACGGATTTTTTCAGCCGGCCGCTCCGCGTCTTGCATTTTGCCCCGGAACAGGCGTTCTATCACCGTTTCAGGGCCAGCAAAAACCTTGAATACACCACCACAGACCTGAATTCCCCCCTGGCCGAAGTCCATGCCGATATTTGCGACCTCCCTTTTGAAGACCACTCCTTCGATGTGATCCTTTGCAACCACGTCCTGGAACATATCCCCGACGACCGCAGGGCGCTGGCCGAATTGCGGCGGGTCATGAAGCCGGGGGGCTGGGGCATCTTCCAGGTCCCCCAGGACCTCGGGCGGGCAGAAACCCTGGAAGACCCCGGCATCACCGACCGGGAGGAACGCCGCAAAATCTTTGGGCAATACGACCACGTTCGGGTCTACGGGAGGGATTATTTCGACCTCCTCAGGGAGGCCGGCTTCCAGGTGCAGGCCATAGACTACACGAAAAAGTTCAGCCCTGAAGAAGTGGACCGGTACCGCCTGGCCCCGGGAGAGCTTATCCCCCTGGTGGTTAAACCCCCGGCAACAAATCCTTAGCGCAACAGGGCCTCGAAGCCCGGGGTCATGAATTCGCGGGTTTCCCCCTCCCCATCCAGATAGATGAGATACCCCTCCAGTTCGGGGCTTTCCGACAGGAGTTGGCGGGAAGCCTCCAGGTCCATGGCCATAAAGGCGGTGGCGTAGCCATCGGCCACCATGCAGGTTGGCGCCAGTACTGTGGCCGCCAGGATGTTGGCGTTTCGGGTAAAGCCCGTATGGGGGTCCACGGTGTGTACGTACTTCTGCCCGGTAAGGGAATCGATCCGAAATTTTCGGTAATTGCCCGAGGAAGCCATCGACTGGTCTGCAAGCACAATAATCCGCTTGATGGCACGGCCCTGTTCCACCTGCGGGTCATCAATGCCCACCCTCCAGTCCTGTCCTTTGTCCAGGTTGCCGCCCCGCGCCCTTAGCTCCCCCCCAACTTCCACCAGGTAATCGCGAATGCCCTGCTTCTCGATCATAGCGGCCAGGCGGTCAATGGCATACCCTTTGGCGATGGCGTTAAAATCGAGGCGGATGCCATGGCGCTGCTTCACTACCCGATGGTCGGGGGTAAGGCGGACCTTGTCGAACCCGACGTACTGCAACAGGCTGTCTGCCCGGAGGCTGTCCATCTCAAGGGCCGGCCCCGGCCCAAAGCCCCAGGCGTCCACCAGCACCCCCACGGTAGGGTCAAAATAGCCGCCGGTGCGCCGGTAAATGAGTCCGGAGGCCTCAAAGACTTCCCGGAACTGGGCGTCCACGGCCACAGTCGTATCGCCCCGGTTGATGCGGCTGATGTCGGAATCGGGGAGGTAGGTGGAAAGCGACTGGTTGATCACCCGGAAGACGGAATCGATTCCGGGCTGGAGGTCCATGGTGCCGGGGGCATACAATTTTATGGCATAGGAAGTGCCCAGGGCACCTCCCTGATAGACCTGTTCCCTGAGGAGATCCCCGGGGCGGCACCCCAAAAGGAGCCCCGTTGCGATAAAGGCAAGGAAAAGCCTAAATTTCGATAAGGCCGGCATATTCTACAAGGTATTCCTCGTTGAGGTAAACAGGCAGGCGGCGGTCACGGGCATTGGACAACCCGACTCCGGCGTAGTAGGTACGCGCTTCAAATTTCCCGGCATGTCCCTTTACCCGTTCCATCAGGGAGGCGTCAAACTTCGTGGGGTCCTCAGGAAAGGCTACGGATCGCACCACGATAAAATGCAACTGCTTCTCCCGGAGGCATACAAACTGAGGGTTTTTACCAGGTTTGCTATTCACCCCCATGAACTCAAACCCCTCCTCCTGCAATTGCCTCCCCACGATATTCATGGCCAGGTTATGCAATTCTTGTTCTGTCAGGGGTTTCATAGGATTGCTTTGGATAAAAAAACCGATAGTAAACTACCGGTTTTTGAATTTATTAGGGCAGGTTACCCGCCAAAGTCGTCGAATCGGATATTTTCATCGGGGATTCCAAAGTCCTCGCCCATTTTCTGGACCGCCTTGTTCATCAGGGGCGGGCCGCAGAAATACAGTTCGATATCTTCGGGGGTATCGTGGTGGTTCAGGTAATTTTCGATGACGCAATTGTGGATGAAGCCCACAAACCCGTCGCCGGGCGCATCGATGTTTTCCTTAACCTTCCAGTTATCCTCCTCAAGGGGCTCCGAAAGGGCCATGTAGAATTTGAAATTCGGGAACTCCCTTTCGAGCTCCTTGAAATGGTCTATGTAGAACAGCTCCCTCTTGGAACGCCCCCCATACCAGAAAGTCACCTTCCGGTCGGTCCTGAGGGTTTTAAAGAGGTGGTAGAGGTGGGAACGCATCGGTGCCATCCCGGCCCCTCCGCCCACATAGAGCATTTCCGCCTGGGACTCATTGATAAAGAATTCCCCGAAAGGCCCTGAAATGGTTACTTTGTCGCCAGGCTTGCAGGCGAAGATGTACGAGGAGGCGATTCCGGGGTTAACATTCATCCAGGCGTTCTTGCTCCGGTCCCAGGGCGGGGTGGCAATACGCACGTTCAGCATGATCTCCCGTCCTTCAGCGGGGTACGAGGCCATGGAATAGGCCCGTTCCACGGTTTCGGTATTCTTCATCACCAACGGCCAGAGGTTGAATTTGTCCCACTCGTTGCGAAACTTCTCCGGGTCGTTGTGTTCCTTGGGGTGGGCGGTGATGTCGATATCCTGGTAGCGGATTTCGCAGGGCGGGATTTCGATCTGAATATAGCCGCCCGCCTTGTAGTTCATGTCCTCAGGGATCTCCACCACGAATTCCTTGATAAAGGAGGCCACGTTGAAATTCCTGACCACTGTGGCTTCCCACTTCTTGATCCCGAAGACCTCCTCTGGGATGGTGATGTCCATATCCTGTTTAACCTTCACCTGGCAGGCCAGGCGGGCCCCTTCACTGAGTTCGCGCTTGGAAAAATGTGGCGTCTCGGTGGGCAAAGCTTCCCCGCCCCCGGAAATCACGTGGCACTCACACTGGATGCAGGTCCCCCCGCCCCCGCAAGCGGAAGGAAGGAATATCTTTTGGTTTCCCAGGGTTGCCAACAGGGAATTCCCGGAAGGCACCTGGATTTTTTTCTCCCCATTGATGGTAATGGTCACCGGCCCGGACGGGGCCAGTTTTTCTTTGGTGAACAACAAAAGGGCCACCAGGGCCATGACCAGCACCAGGAAGGCAATGATCGTGATTACAATGGTACCAACCGTAGTTGTAGCTAAAATCATTACTGCTTGTTTAATGCGTCGTTATAGGAAAGGACGGTTTCCTTTGCCTCTTCTTTTTCTTCCTTCATTTCGGGTTTGGCCCCGGCGATAGTGGCTTCTTTCGGTTGCAGCGCTGTTTCAGGAGCCGCCTCGGAACCGCCTTCATCCCCTCCGGTCAGCATCCCCCCGAAACTCTGGAAACCGATGCCCATCAGGCCCGTGATGATAAAGGTGATACCCAGTCCGCGCAGGGGGGGCGGCACATTGGAATACCGGATTTTTTCGCGAATGGCTGCGATAGCCAGGATGGCCAGGAACCAGCCGATACCCGAGCTGATCCCGTAGTTCAGGGCAAGCCCCAGGGTAGCGATTTCCCGGGCCTGCATGAACAGGGAGCCCCCAAGGATCGCGCAGTTTACCGCGATCAGAGGCAGGAAGATCCCGAGGCTGTTGTAAAGGGCCGGGGAAAAGCGCTCCACCACAATTTCCACCAATTGAACCATGGTGGCTATGGTGGCGATAAACATGATAAAGGACAGGAAGCTCAGGTCGTACTCTGCGTACTCCGGGCCCAGCCAGGAGAGCGCTCCCGCCTGCAGGATGTACTGGTCGAGCAACCAGTTCAGGGGCACGGTTACCCCGAGGACAAAAATCACGGCAGCCCCAAGGCCCACCGCGGTCGCCACCTTCTTGGAAACGGCCAGGTAGGAGCACATCCCCAGGAATACGGCGAACACCATATTGTCTATGAAGATCGACTTAAAGAATAATTCTATATGTTCCAACATAATCCGAGGTTTCGTTTAATTCGACTGGTGCTAATTTTCCTCAATCAGGGCCTGGTTGCGTGAACGTTGCACCCAGATGATGAGCCCCACGACAATCAGTGCTGCCGGGGGAAGGATCATAAATCCATTATTTTCGTAGCCTGTGGCGTACAGGCCTGTCCTGGCGATGGGGTCCCCAAGGACCTTGATGCCAAAAAGGGAGCCGGAGCCGAGGAGTTCCCTGAAGAACCCGACGATAATCAGGATGACCCCATAACCGAGGGCATTCCCGATGCCATCCAGGAACGATTTCCAGGGGCCGTTGCCCAGGGCAAAGGCCTCAAAGCGGCCCATGATGATACAGTTGGTGATAATCAGCCCCACGAAGACTGCCAGGGTCTTGCTCAGCTCATAGGCGAAGGCCTTGAGGACCTGGTCGACGATGATCACCAGGGTGGCAACCACCACCAGTTGAACAATAATCCGTATTTTGGAGGGGATGATGTTCCGCATCAGGGAAATCACCACGTTCCCCAGGCCCAGTACAAAGACCACCGACAGGGCCATCACCACGGAGGCCTTCAGTTCAGCTGTAATGGCCAGGGCGGAGCAAATCCCCAGCACCTGTATGGTGATGGGGTTATTGTCCGCAAGGGGATCCAGGATCAGGTTTGCGTCTTTCTTGGATAACAGTCCCATATTATTTCGTGCTTATTGATTGTAGATAGTCCTTGTAGAGGTTCAGGCTTTCGGAAATCATGGCCGTGACCCCGTTTCCGGTAATGGTGGCTCCTGCCAGGGCATCGACCTGGTTGTCCTGCTTGTCGTTGTTCACCGGGTCGTTGTTTCCCTTGACCACCCCGATACCCACAAGGCGTCCGTTGTTGACAATGGATTCCCCAATGAAGTCATCCATAAAAAAGCGTTCCTTGATGTTGGACCCGAGCCCCGGGGTCTCCCCCTTGTGGTCAAAATAAACCCCCTGGACCACCATGTTCTCATCAAGGGCCATAAAGCCCCAGATAGCGTCCCATAGGCCCTTGCCGTACATGGGCAGGATATGGTAGGTCTTCCCGTCCTTCTCCCCGATAAATACCGGCAACCTGGGGGTTTGACCGCTTTTCTTCGCAGCCAGCTCCTTTTTAATGTCGATCAGGTACGCCTGGTCGTCGCGGGTGATCTGGTCGCCACTGATTACCAGCTGTTCCCTGATGTGCTGGGAGAACACCTCTTCAACCCGGTCGGTAGGGATAAAATCCACGGAACCCGGGCCCTCGTTTTCATTCACACCAAGGGCATAGAGGATGTTCTGCTGCTTTTCAAACCGCTCGTTCTCGCGAATCAGCGGTTTCAGGCCGGAGGCCAGGTACGCCAGGATGGAACCCACCACGACTACCATGAGGGTGGCAAATAGTACCGTATAAACGTTCTTATCCGTATTGACAGCCATAATTAAACGGTTTCTGCTTTGAGTTGTTCAGCTTTGTCATCCGTAGCCTGCGGGTATACCGTGGCTGTTTTGAATCGCTTCAGCCGCTTCTTTACGTTGGCCCGGATCACATAATGGTCGATGGTCGGGGCAAATACGTTCATCAGCAGGATGGCCAGGAACACCCCTTCCGGGTAGGCGGGGTTGAAGACCCGGATCATCACGGAAAGGAACCCGATTAAAAACCCGTAAATCCATTTCCCGCGGTGGGTCTGGGATCCCGTGACCGGGTCGGTGGCCATATAAACGATCCCGAAGGCAAGACCGCCGGCAATCAGGTGCTTCCAGTATTCAAAACTCATAAGGCCGTAAAAGCGGCTGCTTTCGCCCACCCAGCCCAGGTCGACCACCCAGTTAAAGATCAACCCCATGGCCAGGGACCCGAGGACTGCGCTGACCATGATGCGCCAGCTGGCGATTTTGCTGAAGATCATAAACAAGCCGCCCAGGAGGATCAGGAAGGCTGAGGTCTCTCCCACCGAACCGGGTATAAAGCCAAAAAACATGTCGGCGGTGCTGTACTCAAAGGTATTGTTCTGTGCGAGGTAGCCCAACACGGTTTCCCCGGAGATGGCATCAGGGGTCCCGGCCCGGTCCACGGCCCCGTGGACCCAA
The DNA here is from genome assembly GCF_024006985.1 of Robiginitalea marina. Lineage (GTDB taxonomy): Bacteria > Bacteroidota > Bacteroidia > Flavobacteriales > Flavobacteriaceae > Robiginitalea > Robiginitalea marina. The sequence goes on along the minus strand of NZ_JAMXIB010000005.1, from coordinate 164,551 downwards.
ACCTTGTCACCGCTCATCCAGGTCGGATAGGCGAAAAACAGGAATGCCCGGATCGTCAGGGCGGGGTTGAGGATGTTCATCCCCGTGCCACCAAACACTTCCTTTCCGATAACCACACCGAACACCACGGCCACCACCAGCATCCACAGGGGAGTATCCACAGGGATGATCAGGGGGACGAGCATCCCAGTCACCAGGTATCCTTCCTCCACTTCATGGCCCTTGATAATGGCAAAAATGAATTCCACCCCAAGGCCCACGGCGTAGGAGATGATCACCAGGGGCATAACCTGGACAAAGCCGAGCCAGAAGTTCTCCCAGGTGAGGAAGTTCCCAAAAAGGTCAAGGGTACGGGGAGCGCCGCTGGCGGCATCGATAGCAGCAAAGTGCTGGTAGCCCGTGTTGAAAAAAGAAAACAGCAATACCGGCAACAGCGCCAGGATTACCATGTTCATGGTCCGTTTCAGGTCATCCGCAGCCCGGACATGGCTTCCGCTGTGGGTGGTCTCGTCCGGGGTGTACAGGAAGGTATGGAAGGCGCCAAAGGCCGGCGCAATCTTTTTGCCCTTTAACCGGTGCTTGATTTCGTGCAGGCGCTTTTTCAGGGTGAGTTTATTCTCGCTCATAGCTTATCCTATTTCTTTTTGAAGCAAATCCAGTCCTTCACGGATAATCTGCTGGTGTGGTTGCTTGGAAATACAAATGAATTCTGTAAGGGAAAAATCCTCCGGGGCCACCTCGTAAAGGCCCAGTTGTTCCATTTCATCGAGGTCCTTATACATACAGGCTTTCAGCAGCTGCATGGGGTAGATATCCAGGGGGAAGACCTCCTCATAAAGCCCTGTGACCACAAAGGCCCGGTGCTCTCCGTTGGTATTGGTGTCCAAATCGTACTTCTTCTTCGGGTTGAGCCACGAAAACGTAAGGGAACGGGTCGAGGAGATTTTGTTAAATACCGGCCTGGTCCAGCCGAAGAGCTCATAATCATCTCCTTCGGGGATGACCGAAACGGTGGTGTTATAAAACCCGAGGTGCCCGTCAGGGGACGTTTTGCTACCGGTTAGCACATCGCCGTTGATCACGCGGATATTCTTCTGTTCCACCCCGCTGGCATAGAGAAAGGTGGAGATCTCTGCCCCGATCCGGGTAAGGTAGTACTTCGGGGATTTCACACAGGAACCCGCCAGGGCCACCACCCGCTCCGGGTTGAATTTCCCAGTCAGCAGGGTTTCGCCGAGGATCACAAGGTCCTGGGGGGACAGGGTCCACACGCGCTCCCCTTTGCTGATCGGGTCTACCCGGTTGATCAGGGTGCCCACCAGGCCAGCCGGGTGCGGGCCGCTCACCTGGTGGCGGGTAATGCCTTCCAGGCCCGAAAAGGGTGAATTTTCCCCTTTTCCCACCCCAACATGGATGGGGCCGGGAGTCAGTTTGGAGAGGGCGTCGATGGCAGCCTGCAGCTGTTTTTCCTTTCCCTTAAGGGTGTAGTTGATATCGGCCGCCAGGGGGGCGGTGCTATAGGCCGAAATGAAAATGGCCTTGGGGACGTCGTCGGGATTGGCGATTACGTCGTAAGGGCGTTGTTTGATAAACGGCCAGCACCCCGACTCCAACAGGAAGGCCCGCACCCGGGCTGCATCAGCCTTTTTGAGGTCCGGGGGCTGGTGCTCAAGGGTTTTCTGTTCTTTGTCGGCCAGGATCTTTATGCTTAGGATTTTCCTGCGGGCACCCCTCTGGATTTCCACCAGCTCCCCGCTGGCGGGGGAGACGAACTTCATCTCGGGATAATTCTTGTTGCAGAAAAGGGGTTCCCCGACTTTCACCTCAGCGCCTTCCCTGACGATCATTTTGGGGACCAGGCCGTGGAAATCACTCAGATTAATCGCGTAAACATTACTCGAAACGGCCCTGGAAGTGGTGGGTTCTGCAGCTCCGACAAGGTTGATATTCAATCCTTTTTTGATCCGGATGTCAGTGGACATAATAGGGTAGACCTTAGGTTAAAAATACGGCCAAAAATAGCACTTAAAAGAAAGTTTTCATAATTATTAACCCTTTTTTTGGACGGTACATCGATGGGAATTCCGGGGGGTCGGTTTTTGTTTACCTTTGCATCCGATAACCGGAGGAGAATGCGTCTGAAACTTAAACAACTGCCTGTATTCCTTTGGGTGCTTGGCACCATGGCCCAGGTTCAGTATGAAGTCGCCCCCCCGGAATACATCCGCAGCGTGATCTTTCGCGGCCCCACGGAAGACCAGTTTCCCCTGGTCCGCCTCGGGGAATCCATGACCCTCGAATTCGACGACCTCTCCGCCAGCGAACAGGATTACTACTACCGCATCGTGCATTGCGACTATACCTGGGAACCTTCCCAATTACTCAAGTCCCAGTACCTGAGCGGCATGGACAACCAGCGCATCATTTTTTACGAGAACAGTTACACCACCCTCCAGCCGTACTCCAATTACCAGCTCACCCTGCCCAATGCGCAGGTAGGGCTGCGGGTAAGCGGAAACTATATGCTGGAAATCTATACGGCCGGAAACGAATTGCTGTTTTCGCGCAGGTTCGTGGTGTACCAGGACCTGGTGCAGGTGGCTGCCACGGTACGCCGCTCCCGCGACTTTGAATTCCTGGAGCAAAAGCAATCGGTACAGTTCAGCATCCGCCCTTCCGGGATCCAGCTGATCAACCCCAAACAGGAGGTCAAGGTGGCCCTGCTTCAAAACCACCACTGGCCCACCGCCCTGTACAACATCCCCCCTCAGTTCACCCTGGGCACCGAACTGGTATACCGTTATGACCAGGAAACCGCCTTTTTCGGGGGCAACGAATTCCTGAACTTCGACACCAGCGACCTGAGGGCGCCCACGGCAGCCATCTCCCGGATCGAATTCGGCGACCTGTACCACCACTACCTCTTCCCCAACCGCTACCGGGACAGGGAAGCCTACACCTACTTCCCCGACATCAACGGGGATTTTGTCATCCGCACCCTGCAGGGCCGGGAAGAATCCCGGGAAGCGGAGTATACCTGGGTGCATTTCAGCCTTCCCTACACCGAGCGACTGGGGCTCGACAGGGTATATGTTTTTGGCAAATTCAACAACTACGAACTGGAGGACCAGAACCGCATGGCCTTTAACCGGGAAACCGGCAACATGGAAGCGCGCATCCTTTTGAAGCAGGGATTCTACAATTTCAAATACGCCGTGGAACAGGAAGACGGCACGGTGGAACTGAACACGGTTTGCGGCAACTTCCACTTTACGGAAAACAACTATACCATTCTGGTATATTATCGGGATTTTGGCGACCTTTACGACAAGGTCATCGGCATTGGCAGCGTAAATTCAAGGAATATCAGCAATTAGGTCATTCCCCGGGGCATGGAACAAACACCGGTCAAACACGGCGGCAGGTACCAGGTAAAGTACAGGGGGAACGAATGCCTGAACTGCGGGCATCCCCTGGAACTCAGCGACCGGTACTGCCCGAACTGCTCCCAGGCCAACAGCACAAAACACCTTACCATAAGGGACTACTTCGAGGAGTACTTTTCTGACCTGGTTAACCTCGATACCCGGCTGATGCGCACCCTGCGCGTTATGCTTTGGCAACCCGGAAAAATCACCCTGGACTTTATCGCCGGGAAAAGGCTTTCGTACGCCAACCCCTTCCGGTTGCTGCTCAGCCTGGCCATCGTATATTTCCTGATGTTGAACTTTACCAAGGATTTCGACCGGCTTGACCGTTATGGCAGCAGCCCTTCTGAACGGATCAACCTGATTCCGGACCTCAACCTGGATCCTGACGACCCGCAGCAGCAGGAAGCCATTGCCCAACTCGACAGCCTCCCCAAAGGCGTACTGGACAGCCTGGGGGTAAAGCTTCCCGACAGCCTCGGCCTTAAGGGCCAGGAGGGCCTTGGGTTCAAGGAAACGATCAAGGAGACCAAAAGACAGAAGGATTCCACCATCCTTTCAAATCCGTTGGCCTACCTCGAAAACATTAAAGAAACAGGGCGGCTGAACCGCATGCTGAAAAAAGCTGATTTCTTCCTGACCTTAATCGACAAAGACAGCGTGTACACCTATGAGGATGCCGTTGAAAAACACGGGCTTCCTTACCGGCAGGAAGACCGGTTTTCGTTTGGGTTCGCCGACAGCATCGACCACCTGAACCGGCAGCCGGGGAGCTTTGTAAGCCAGTTGATCTCCACGATCCCATTCGCCATTTTCCTCTTCCTGCCGCTGTTCACGATCTTCCTGCGGTTGGTCTACATCAGGAAAACCTACACCTACACCGATAATCTGATCTTTTCCTTTCACAGTCAGTCGCTCTTCTTTATCTTGCTGATCATTAGCTTTTTGGTGGACGCGGCATTTGGGGTAACCTCCATTGGCTGGTTCCTCCTGGTTTTTTTGGTCTACCTCTACCTTTCCATGAGGCGCTTTTATGGGCAGGGATGGCTGAAAACCACGATTAAGTATCTGTTTCTGAACACTATTTTTGTAATTTTAGCGAGTGTGGCGGCCGCTATTTTTCTGATCGGCAACGCCCTTACCTACTAGGGAATGAAAATGATAACGCAAGTCACCAAAGGGATCAAGGTCTCGGTTAAGACCAGTTTTGAAGGCACCTTCTTCAAGAACTACAAGATGCACTTCGCCTTCGGGTACACGATTACGATCGAAAACCAGAGTAAGGATTCGGTGCAGCTCACCTCCCGCCACTGGGACATCTACGACGCCCTGAACGACATGGAGGTCCTCGATGGGGAAGGCGTGATAGGCAAGAAACCCGTCATCCGCCCGGGGGAATCGCATACCTACAGTTCCGGATGCCTGCTGGCTTCGCCCATCGGGGCCATGAAAGGGTACTATAACATGGTGAATTTTTCGTCTACCGAAAAATTCAGGGTCTACGTCCCCACTTTCCGCCTGAATGCGCCCTTTGCCCTGAACTGAGGGCACTCCCTGCAAACGCTTCCATTTTTTTAAGGCAGGGGCATTTCGTACCTTTGGCAGAACATTCGTAACGCCATAAATCTTCGTCATGGGTAAAGGATTTTTTCAAGTCCCCCCGGCCGTAAATGAGCCGGTAAAAAGCTATGCCCCGGGTTCCCCGGAGCGCGATGCTGTGTTAAAGCAATACCGGGCCTACTACCAGGGGTCCGAAGACATTCCGATGGTGATCGGCGGGAAAGAAGTTCGCACCGGGAATACCCGGCGCATCGCCCCTCCCCACGACCACCGGCATCAGGTAGGCCAGTACCACCTGGCTACCCAAAAAGAGGTGGACCTGGCCATCAGCACTGCCCTGGAAGCCCGTAAGGCCTGGGCAGCCCTGGCGTGGGAGCAACGCGCTGCCGTGTTCCTGAAGGCAGCCGACCTGCTTGCCGGGCCCTACCGGTCCAAAATCAATGCGGCCACCATGATGGCCCAGTCCAAGACCATCCACCAGGCCGAGATTGATGCGGCCTGTGAGCTGATCGATTTCCTCCGTTTCAATGTGGAATTCATGGCGCGCATCTACCAGGAGCAACCCGAATCTTCGGAAGGCATCTGGAACCGGGTGGAGTACCGCCCCCTGGAGGGGTTTGTCTACGCCATAACCCCCTTCAATTTTACCGCCATTGCGGGCAATTTACCCGCTTCGGCAGCCATGATGGGCAATGTGGTGGTCTGGAAACCCAGTGACCACCAGATTTTCTCAGCCAGGGTGATCCTCGACGTTTTCCGCGAAGCAGGGGTGCCCGGGGGCGTCATCAACGCCATTTACGGCGACCCGGTGATGATCACCGAGACCCTGTTGTCGCATCCTGACTTCTCGGGCATCCATTTCACCGGCTCCACCGATGTGTTCAAAGGGTTATGGAAACAGATCGGGGAAAACATCGGGCGCTACAAAACCTATCCCCGCATCGTGGGCGAAACCGGGGGAAAAGATTTTATCATCGCCCACCCCACCGCCAGGCCCAGGCAGGTAGCCACCGCCATCACCCGCGGGGCTTTTGAACTGCAGGGGCAAAAATGCAGTGCGGCCTCACGGGTCTACCTCCCGAAATCCACGGCCGATGAAATCCTTAGTCTCGTAAAGGAAGACCTGGCCTCGTTCAACAAGCCCGGGTCGCCTGAAGACATGGGTAATTTTGTTACCGCCGTGATCCACGAAGGGGCTTTTGACAAGCTGGCCGGGTACATCGACCGGGCCCGGGAAGCCAGAGATGCCGAAATTATCGCAGGGGGCGGGTATGACAAGTCGAAGGGGTATTTCATCGAACCCACAGTGATCCTTACCACCAACCCGAAATACACCACCATGGAGGTGGAGCTCTTTGGCCCCGTGGTGACGGTTTACATCTATGAGGACGCCGAATGGACCAATACCCTCCGGCTGGTGGACGAAACCTCTGAATACGCCCTTACCGGGGCCGTAATGGCCACTGATCGCTATGCCCTGGAAGAGGCCACAAGGGCCCTGGAAAACTGTGCCGGGAATTTCTATATCAACGACAAGCCCACCGGGGCCGTAGTGGGCCAGCAACCCTTCGGAGGCGCCAGGGCATCGGGCACCAACGACAAGGCAGGCTCTGCCCAGAACCTCATGCGGTGGGTTTCACCCCGGTTGATCAAGGAGACCTTTGTCCCGCCGGAAGACTACCGCTACCCCTTCCTTGGATAGTAGTTAAAAGGCCCCGCGTGCGGGGCTTTTTTTACGGGCGTTTCCGATGGGGGTCAGGCAGGTAGACGACCTTTTTCGTCTCAAAAAAAGGTTCTGAAAAGTACTGGTCCAATGGGTAGACCCGGGCTTCCGGGAAGTCGGCCAACTCTTCCGACAGATCGCCCCCCTTCAGGTAAAAGATCCCGTTGGGGACGCTGCCTTTGGATTGCGCCTTCAGGCGGCCCCGGGTCCAGTGGACAAAAGTGGGCATGGCTGCCACGGCACGGCTGACGATAAAATCGAATTGCCGGTCCATCTCCTCCACCCGGGTTTGCCGGGCCAGGGCATTTTCCAGCCCCAGGCCCTGGATGACCTCTTCCACCACCCTGATCTTCTTGCCGATGGAATCGACCAGGGTGAACTGGACGTCGGGAAACAGGATGGCCAGGGGGATCCCCGGAAAGCCGCCCCCGGTACCCACGTCGAGTACCTCAGCCCCGGCCCCAAAGGTGTAGACCCGCGCTATCCCCAGTGAATGCAGCACATGCCGCAGGTAGAGGTCTTCAATATCCTTTCGGGAAACCACGTTGACTTTGGTGTTCCAATCGTGGTAAAGCGCCCCAAGGGCAAGGAAGCGCTGTCGCTGGCGGTCGGATAAATTGGGAAAATATTGGAATACTGTTTCGGCCTGCATGCGTATCTTTGTACTTTGCCCGCAAAAATAGTACTTTTAAAACGCAGGCATTCAACCCGGAACCCGGTGTTCCATTAGTTTTATCAAGTTATTTTTCTATGCAACAACAAGCTATTCGATTTTCCAGGACGGAATCCGTTCACTTCTTCAGGACCCTCAACAAACGCGTCAACGATTATTTCAAGGAGAACGGGATCAAAAAAACCGGAAACTGGAAACTATACCTGAAATCAGCCCTGATGTTTTCCATGTTTTTTGCCCCCTATTTCCTGATCCTGACCATGGGTCTTCCGAACTGGGCAAACCTGCTGCTGACCATGCTCATGGGCGTGGGGATGGCCGGGGTGGGCATGAACGTCATGCACGACGGGAACCACGGGACCTTTTCTTCCAAAAAATGGGTCAACAAACTCATGGGAGGAAGCATTTACATCCTGGCCGGAAACGTCTATAACTGGCAGGTACAGCACAACGTGCTGCACCATACCTACACAAACATACAGGACCACGACGAGGACCTTGAAGCGGGCCGCATCCTGAGGTTTTCACCCCATGCGAAATGGCACCGCTTCCATCGCTTCCAGCACTATTACTCCATCTTCCTCTACGGGTTGCTGACCTTCAACTGGGCCATCACCACAGACTTCGCCCAAATGTACCGGTATACGAAGCGCAAGCTCTCCTATGGAAAATTCCCCAACCCGGTGATCAACTGGAGTGTACTGGTAATCACCAAACTGATCTATGCCACGGTGTGGATCGTGGTACCCATGCTCGTCCTCGACATCGCCTGGTGGAAGGTCCTTCTGGGCTTCTTTGTGATGCACTACGTGGCCGGGGTAATCCTGAGCGTGGTATTCCAGCTGGCCCACGTGGTGGACCATGCGGAAATGCCCCTTCCCCAGGAAGACGGCACTATGGAAGACAGCTGGGCGATACACCAGCTGCGCACCACGGTGAATTTCGGGACCCGAAACCGGATCGTCAACTGGTTCACCGGGGGGCTCAACCACCAGGTAGAGCATCACATCTTCCCGAACATCAGCCACATCCATTACACAAAAATTGCCAAAATTGTGAAACAGACGGCCCGGGAATTCAATTTGCCCTACAACGAGTATAAAACTACCCGAAAAGCCATAATTTCGCATTTCCGTCACCTGAAGGAGCTGGGGAAAAAACCTGCCCTGCAGGTCCAGTAACCCGTTTTTCACATGAAGGAATATTTGTCTGACCGGATCAACAGCATGGCCACTTCGGCTACCCTGGCCATGGCGGCCAAGGCCCGGGAATTGAGGAATGAAGGCAGGGACATCATCGGCCTGAGCCTGGGGGAGCCCGATTTCAACGTCCCCGATTTTATCAAGGTGGCCGCCAAGCAGGCCATCGACGACAACTACAGCAGCTACTCCCCAGTAGACGGCTATGGCGACCTGAAGGAAGCGATCTCCCGAAAGTTCCGGCGCGATAACGGGTTGGAGTACTCCCCCGAACAGGTCGTGGTCTCCACAGGGGCCAAACAATCATTGGCCAATGTGGCCATGGTATTGCTCAACCCCGGGGATGAGGTCATCCTTCCCGCCCCTTACTGGGTGAGTTACCGCGATATCGTGAAACTGGCCGAAGGGGTTCCGGTGGAGGTCCCCACCGGCATCGAATCGGATTTCAAAATGACCCCCGCCCAGCTACGGGCGGCCATCACCCCAAAAACCAAGATGCTGTGGTACAGTTCCCCCTGCAACCCGAGCGGGTCGGTTTACAGCCAGCAGGAACTCGAGGGGCTGGCAGCAGTCCTGAGGGAACACCCGGGGATCTTCGTGGTCTCCGATGAAATCTACGAACACATCAATTTCCGCAGCCGCCATGCCAGCATCGCTTCCATACCGGGCATGTACGACCGGACCATCACCGTCAACGGGGTTTCCAAGGCCTTTGCCATGACAGGGTGGCGGATTGGGTATATCGGGGCTCCGGCATGGATTGCCAAAGCCTGCACCAAGTTCCAGGGACAAATTACCAGCGGGGCCAACGCGATCGCCCAGCGGGCGACCATTGCCGCCCTGGACGCCCCGGTGGAGAACATCCGCTACATGATTGACGAATTCCATAAAAGGAGGGACCTCATCCTGCAACTGCTCGGCGAGGTGGAAGGGTTCCGGGTAAATGTGCCCGAAGGGGCCTTCTATGTATTTCCCGACGTTTCCTATTTCTTCGGGAAGGAATTGAGGGGAAAGACGATCGGAAACGCCTCTGACTTTGCCCTGTACCTGCTCGAAGAAGCCGGGGTGGCGACAGTGACCGGGGAGGCTTTCGGCAGCCCCGACTGTATCCGCCTGTCGTATGCGGCCTCAGAATCGGAGATCCGCGAGGCGATCCGCCGCATCAGGGAAGTCCTCTGATCCCCCGGGGAAATCCCGTCCATCTCAGGTACGCTTCCAGAAATACGGGGTCAGTAAAATGAGGACCGTAAAAAGCTCCAGCCTTCCGGCCAGCATCAGGAAGGCACACCACCACTTCCCTATAGCCGGCAGGCTGTTGAAATTGCTCAACGGGCTCAGGGTGCCGAAGGCAGGGCCCACATTGCCGAGTGAAGAAGCTGCCCCGCCTATGGCCGAGACAAAATCGAGCCCCAGCAGCCCCAGGACCAGTGCCCCGATGATAAAAAGGAGCATGTAGAGGACGAAGAAGGCGATGATGTTATACACGATGTGCTCGGTAACCGTTTTGCGGTTGTACCTCACCGGGATGATGGCACTGGGGTGGAGGGTCCGCTTGAACTCCAGCAGGCCGTTTTTGATGATCAGGATATGCCGCATTACCTTGATGCCCCCTGCTGTGGAACCGGCTGAACCCCCGGCAAACATGAGGCCAAAGAAGAAAATGGTCAGGAAGGGGGTCCAGGCCGTAAAATCGGCGGTGACAAACCCGGTGGTGGTCACCACGGCCAGCACCTGGAACAGGGCATGCCTGAAAGCGCTCTCGGCCGGACCGAGTACCATGGGATGGTAATCCGAAACCGGCACATCTGCCCTGAAATAGACCACCACGGCTACCAAAACCGCGAAAATGGCCAAAAACGCGGCATAGAATTTGAACTCCTCGTCCATGAGCACCTTTTGGACCTTCCCCTTAAACGCGAAATAGCTCAGCACGAAATTGGCCCCGGCCAGGAACATAAACAGCATGATGATGTACTGGATCAGGGGCTGGTCATTCCAGTACGCGATACTGGCATTTTTGGTGGAAAAGCCCCCGGTCGACAACGTGGCAAGGGCATGGTTAAGGGCATCGAAAAACGACATGCCGGCCAGCTTCAGCAGGAGGGTTTCCGCGGCGGTATAGCCCACATAGATGAACCACAGCCGCTTGGCCGTATCCGTAATCCGCGGGTGGAGCTTGTCCCCTGCAGGGCCCGGGGCTTCAGCTGCAAAGAGCTGCATGCCGCCAATCCCGAGTAAAGGCAGGATGGCGATGGCCAGCACAATGATCCCCATCCCCCCAATCCAGTGGGTCATGCTCCTCCAGAACAGGATGCCTTCCGGAAGGCTTTCGATATCGTCCAGGATAGAGGCCCCCGTGGTGGTGTACCCCGACATGGTCTCGAAAAAGGCATTGGTCAGCCCCGGGATGGCCCCGGTGAGGATATAGGGCAATACGCCCGAGGCCGACATGACGATCCAGCCGCAGGTTACAATGATATACCCTTCCTTTCGCTTGACCTCCTTTTTGTGGCCCCGGGTAAGGAGCATCGCTGCAAACCCCACGAAAAGGGTGAGAAGGGCCGCCATCCCAATCCCGTAGGTTGCCCCGTCGGAATAGAGCCCGCTAACCAGGGTGGCCAGCAGCATGAACCCGCCATTGAAGAGCAGGAGCAGGCCCATGAGGTGGATGATTATTCTGGAATTCAGCGCCATCTTACAAAAAAAGCTTTTCTACCCGTTTTATGGCGCTGGGCAGGCAGCAAACCACCACGCGGTCCCCTTCGAGGATCGTAAAATCGCCCAGGGCGATGATCCCCTTGTTCTCGCGGATCACCCCGCCGATGATGGCTTCCCTCGGAAAATTCAGCTCCCGGATCAGTTCCCCATTGACCTCGGAGGTGGGCTTTACCACAAATTCCAGGATTTCCGCATTCAGGTTGTTCAGGCGGGTGAGGGCCACCACCTCCCCCCTGCGGATGTACCGGAAGATGTTGTTGGCCGCCAGCAGCTTTTTGTTGATCAGGGTATCGACCCCTATAGACTGTGAAATCTGGAAATAGTCCATGTTTTCCACCAGGGCGATCGTCTTTTTCACATGCCTGGATTTGGCCACCAGGCACGACATGATGTTGGTCTCTGAATTCCCGGTCACGGCGATAAAGGCGTCCATGGATTCCAGGCTTTCCTCTTCAAGGACTTCGACATTGCGGCAATCGCCGTTGATCACCAGGGCATTGGGCAGCATTTCGGCGATTTCGAACGCCTTGTTCTTATCCTTCTCGATGATCTTAACGTTAAACCGCAACTCACAGAGATCCCTGGCCGCTTTGGTACCCACCTTGCTCCCGCCCAGGATCATCACGTTGCGGATCTGCTCCTTCTTCTTCCCGGTTAGCTTATAAAGTTCTTCCATCCCCTCCGCGTCGGTGATGAAGTAAACCTGGTCTTCCTCTTTGAACGGGGTATCGCCCCGGGGGATAATGGTATACTGGGTGCCCCTGCGCTGCATGGCCACGGGCATGAAGTGCAGCCCCGGAAAAACCTCGGCGGCTTCCCGCACCAGTTTCCCCACAAACGGAGCACCCTTGGGCAGGGATACCCCTACCATGATCAGGCGCCCGCCTTCGAACTCATAGGTGTCGTTGAAAGCCGATTGCCCCAGCAGCAGCTTGATTTCCGTGGCGGCCAGTTCTTCCGGAGAGATCAGTTCGTCAATCCCCAGCTCATGGAACTTGATCACGTCGCGGTGCTCCACGAATTCGGTGTTCGAAATCCGCGCTATGGTCCGTTTGGACCCCAGCTGTTTGGCCAGCAGGCAAAGGGTGATGTTGGTGGTTTCAGACGAGGTAACCCCGATAACCAGGTCGGAGTTGGCCACCCGTGCATCCTTTAACAGGGAAATGCTGGTAGCATCGCCCCGAAGTACCCGGATGTCGAGGTGGCTTTCGGCATAGGCCAGGCTCTCTTTATTGGTATCGATCAGGGTAATGTCCTGGGATTCGTAGGACAGCAGTTTGGCCAGGTGAAACCCCACCTCCCCTGCCCCGGCAATGATGATTTTCATGCAGTATCTTATTGATTCGGGGCAACGAAGGCGGTGGCATTTCGCGGTTTCCCGCAGACTTTCCCCGGTTGCGGCCCATTACAGAAAGGGCGGCGCGACAAAATTACGGAAATTTATGCTTCCCTATGTCCGCACCGGCCAAATAGCGCCACCCCTGCCGACAACCGGTTTCCTTTGGCCGGGAAAGTGCTATCTTTGCGCCCTAATCCAGCATCCCATGGACAGGGAGGTCCTTCCTTACAAAGATTCGAAGTTGAACAAAAAAGCCCAGGTACGGCAGATGTTCGACTCCATTTCCGGACGTTACGACGGGTTGAACCGGGTGATCACCCTGGGGGCCGACCTGCGGTGGCGCAAACGGCTGATCCGCATGGTGGCGGAACGCCGGCCCGAATCCATCCTGGATATCGCGACCGGTACCGGAGACCTTGCCCTGGCCTTTGCCCGTACCCCTGCGCAGCGGATTGTAGGCCTGGACCTTTCCCCGGGTATGCTGGAAGTGGGCCGGCGCAAGGTGGCCCAACAGGGATGGGAGCAAAAAATCGAAATGGTGGAAGGCGACAGCGAGGCGCTGCAATTCCCCGACAGTAGTTTCGACGCCGTTACCGTGGCTTTTGGGGTGAGGAACTTCGAGCACCTCGAGCAGGGGCTTTCGGAAATTTACCGGGTGCTCAAACCCGGGGGGATCCTGGCGATCCTCGAAACCTCCGTCCCGGGGAAACAGCCCTTCAAATGGGGGTACCACCTTTATGGGAAATACCTCCTCCCGGTACTCGGGAAGGTGTTTTCAAAAGAGGCGTCGGCCTATGCCTACCTTTCCGAATCGGCAGCCGCCTTTCCCTATGGCGAACGCTTCAACAATATTTTGGGCAAAATCGGGTTTATAGGTATGGATCACAAACCCCAGACATTCGGGGTGGCCACTATTTATACCGCCACAAAATAGGCCTATGAGACAGTTCTGGTTGCTTTGTATTGCCATGGCCGCGGCATCTTCCGCAGTGGCCCAATTCAATGAAAAGCCTGTCCTGAACCTGCAAACCGAAGACCAGAAACTGGTGAACTGGGGCTACTTCCTGGGATTTAACCAGTACGATTTCAAGTTCGAATACAAAAACGACCTCCCTGACGTGCTGGTCAGCAAATCCTTTGGGTTCAATGTGGGCCTGATCGGGGAATTGCGGCTGAACGAATTCCTGGACCTGCGGTTCGAACCCGGCCTGTTCTACACCGGGAGGGAATTGGGGTTCCCCGGATTCGCCACGGAAAACGAAGCCATTCGGGAAGTCCGCTCCACCTATATCAGCTTTCCCCTGTTGCTGAAGGTAAGTGCCCGCCGGCTGGGGAACTGGAAGCCCTATGTCATCGGAGGCGCAGGGATGGCCCTGAACCTGGGAAGCAACGAAAATTCCCCGGATGACAACAGCAGTGGCACCTTCCGTATGAAGCGGCAGGTTTACAATTACGAAGTGGGCTTCGGCATCGATTTCTACCTGGAATACTTTAAGTTTTCCCCTTCCATCCGCGGGGTTTTTGCCCTGACCGATGAACTCGTCCGCGATGAGGATCCGGCAAGCCCCTGGACCAGCAATATCGCCTCCATGAAAACCCGCGGGATCTTCGTGAACTTTACTTTTGAATAGTCGGGCCGGGGGTCCCCCTCCGGATTTCATAGAGGAAAATGCCCGCAGCGGTGCCTACGTTCAGGCTTTCTGCGCCCGCATCCCCCCAGGTTGGAATAGCCAAGGTGGCCCGGAGTAACGCCCGTACCGGAGCGCTGACTCCATGCGATTCGCTGCCCAGCACCAGGACCCCTTCTGCGGGAAGGGACGCCCCAGGAAGGGGATTTCCCTCCATGCTCGCCCCGTAAACGGGCAGCCCGCAGGCAGGAAGGACCTCCTCAAGGGGCAGGTAGTGGACCCGCACCCTGGCGATGGAGCCCATGGTAGCCATCAGGGTCTTGGGGTTATAGCAATCGACCGTATCGGGGGAACAGAGCAGGTCCCTGACCCCGAACCAGTCGCAAAGCCTGATGATGGTACCCAGGTTCCCGGGGTCCCTGACCCCGTCGAGCGCCAGCAGCCATCCATTGAACCGGGGCGGGGCGGCTTCCGGGACTTCGAAGACCCCCAGTACCTTATTGGGTTGCACTAGGGTGCTTACCTTTTTCAGTTCTCCAGGGGAAATCGGGGTTGTCTGAATCCCGGGGGGGCCCGGGTCGGTACTGTAAAGGCTGTGTACCCCGAACCCGGCACCGAGGAGTTCCCCAACCAGCTTCACCCCTTCCGCCAGGAACAACCCGTGCCGGGCCCGGTTTTTTTTTTGGTGAAGGCTTTTTATAAATTTTAAATCTTTTTTAGCAACCATCCAAATAGTGTAATTTTGAGCCTTATGAAGGCCCGAAGGCACGTTTTGCAACTCCCCGCAAAAATAGGATTAATCCTGGTGGGGCTCAGTTTTTTCTCCTGCAACGTGCTGAAACGGGTGGAACCGGACGAGCTGTTGCTGACCGATTTCGAGGTGATTGCCGACAGTGCAAAAGTTTCGGATGAAACGGTCAACAGCCTGGTGGCCCAAAAGCCCAACAGCAAATTGCTCGGCATCCCCCTGAAACTCCACCTCTACAACCTGGCCAAACCCAATCCGGATTCCTCCTACCAGGCCTGGTTGTATCGCAAAGAAGGCCGGTACGAGCGCCTGGAAGCCCTCCTGTCTGACAAGCAGGTAAGCCGGTTGGGCGAATCCTTCCTGGTGGCTGGGCTTAGCAATTGGTTGAAAAAAGCCGGGGAAGCCCCGGTGGTCATCGACAGCGCCCGGACGGAAAAAACCCTGGAGCGGCTGCAGGCCTATTACAAAACCAAGGGATATTTCAACAACACCGGAACCTACCACTTCGATTCCACCGGGAACCAGCGGGCCACAGTACGCTATTCCCTGGAGCTGGGTGAGCCCTACCTCATCGACACGCTCACCTTCGAGATCGCCTCCCCTGAAATCGACTCGATCTTACGGCTTCACCGCAAGGAATCCCTGGTGCACCAGGGCGACCAGTTCGACCTGGAGCGCTTCACCCGGGAGCGGGAACGTCTCACTCAACTCTTCCGGAATTCGGGGATCTGGAATTTCCAGGAAAGCTCCATCACCTACGACATCCTCCGCGATACCCTCCCCTCCCACGACGACCAGCTGATGGACGTGGAACTCAACATCGACAACCCGCGCAGCCGGGCTGAGGGGGAGCAGGACCGCCCCTACAGGGTACACCGCCTCGATTCGGTGAACATCTTTGCCGGGATTACCCCGGGCACCCCCCCGGAAGAACTGGAAAAACTTTCCTATGAGGACTTCACCATTTTTTACAGGGGAACCCTGGACTACAAACCCAAGGCCCTGACGGATGCCGTCTTCCTGAGGAAAGGCAACGTCTACCGGGACCTCGACCGCATCAGGACCTACCGGCAAATCAACAACCTGAACACCTTCAGGTACCCGAACATCCAGCTGGTGGAAACAGGGGAAGACCAGTTGGTATCGAACATCTACCTCTCCCCGAGGCCGAGCAACTCCCTGAACCTCGACTTCGACGTGACCCACTCGAACATCCAACGCATAGGGATCGGCCTGGGGGCCTCCCTCATTACCCGGAACGTGTTCGGGGGGGCGGAAACCCTGAGCCTTTCGGGCCGGGGGACTTTCGGCCTGTTGAGCGATGAATCGCTTCCGGAGGATTTCTTCACTGAAATCACCGCCGACATCAACCTGACCTTTCCCCGGATTTGGGGCCTTCCTTTTGTAAATGACCAGAAGATTATCCCAAATTATATGCTCCCCCAAACAAGGGTTTCCCTGGGGACGAGCTTCCAGAAAAACATCGGGCTCGACAAACAAACCTTCAACTCCATCCTATCCTATAACTGGACGCCTAACGATTTTTCCAGGAACATCCTGGAACTACTCAATGTGCAGTTTGTCAGGAACCTGAACCCTGACCGGTATTACAACGTATACCAGAGCTCTTACGAGCAGCTTGACGAGCAGGCGGACCCCTTCCAGGACGACCCGGCCCTGCAGGAGTTCTTCCAGCCCACGGACAACCCGGACGACCCGTTGCGCCTGATCATTCCCGAGGGGACAACCGGGTTTACCGAAGCCGTGCTCACCGGGGGGCTCGTCCCCGGGGATTCCGATACCTTTACCCAGGTATTCCGGATCGAGGAGCGCAGGCAGCGGCTCACTGAAAACGACCTGATCTTTGCCACCAACTACACCTTTGTTGAAAACAACAAGGAAAACATCAATGACAACAATTTCCACCAGTTTCGCTGGAGGCTCGAAAGTGCAGGCAACCTCCTTTCCCTGGCATCCCGCGTCATCCCTTTCATCGAAAATGAGCGCGGGCAGGGGTTGGTGTTCGGGGTGCCCTATTCCCAGTATGTCAAGACCGAACTGGAATACATCAAGCACTGGCAGCTGCCCGGCTCGAATGTGCTCGCCTTCCGGTCCTTCGTGGGGATTGCCGTACCCTATGGAAATGCCGACAACATCCCCTTTGTGCGAAGCTATTTTGCCGGTGGGGCCAACGACAACCGGGCCTGGTTCCCGTATTCCCTCGGGCCGGGGAGTACGCGGAACATAAATGACTTCAACGAGGCCAACTTCAAGCTCGCCTTCAACCTGGAGCACCGGTTCCCCCTCTTCGGGGACCTCAGGGGCGCCCTCTTTGCCGATGTGGGCAATATCTGGAACGTCTGGGACCGGGAAACCGACCCCGACGCCATCTTCCAGGGGTTCCGTTCCCTGGAGGACATCGCCCTTGGGACAGGGTTTGGGCTTAGGTATGATTTCTCCTTTTTCGTCTTCCGGGCCGACCTCGGATTCAAGACTTACAACCCCGCGGAAATCCCCGGGGAAAGATGGTTCCGCGACTACAATTTCGCCAATTCCGTGTTGCAGATCGGGATAAATTATCCGTTTTAACGGGGATTATTTATTACTTTTGCCACAACCATTCAACAACTCAACACCATCGAACCTATGGCCCATTCAATCAAACCGGGGGTTGCCACCGCGGATGAAGTACAGGAAATCTTCAGGCATGCCAAACAACACGGTTACGCCCTGCCGGCAGTTAATGTAATCGGTTCAAACAGCATAAATGCCGTCCTGGAAACTGCTGCTTCCCTGAGGGCGCCCGTGATCGTGCAATTCTCCAATGGGGGGGCTCATTTTAACGCGGGCAAGGGCCTTTCCAACGAAGGACAGCAGGCGGCCATTGCCGGGGCCATCGCAGGGGCCAAACACGTCCACCAGCTGGCTGCCGCCTATGGGGCCACCGTCATCCTGCATACCGACCACTGCGCCAAGAAACTCCTCCCCTGGATCGACGGCCTGCTCGAAGCCAGCGAAGCCCATTACCGGGAACACGGGAAATCGCTGTTCAGCTCGCATATGATCGACCTTTCCGAAGAACCCCTGGAAGAAAACATCGAAATCTGCAAACAGTATATGGAGCGGATGCACCGCATGGGGATGACCCTGGAGATCGAACTGGGCATTACCGGGGGCGAAGAAGACGGGGTTGATAATACCGATGTCGATGACTCCCGCCTGTATACCCAGCCGGAGGAAGTGGCCTATGCCTATGAGGAACTCTCCAAGGTGAGCCATCGGTTTACCATTGCTGCGGCCTTCGGGAACGTCCACGGGGTGTACAAGCCGGGGAATGTGAAGCTCACCCCGAAAATCCTCAAAAACTCCCAGGAATTCGTCAGGGGGAAATTCGGTTTGGGGGAAAACCCCATTGATTTTGTCTTCCACGGCGGGTCGGGTTCCACCGTAGAGGAAATACGGGAAGCCATCGGTTATGGCGTCATCAAGATGAATATCGATACCGACCTGCAATACGCCTTTATGGAAGGGGTTCGGGATTATGTCCAGAAGAAGGGGCCTTACCTGCAGTCCCAGATCGGGAACCCGGAAGGGGACGACCAGCCCAACAAAAAACACTACGACCCGCGCGTATGGCTCCGGGAAGGCGAAAAAACCTTTATCCAACGGCTTACAAAGGCCTTCGAGGACCTCAACAACGTGAACACGTTATAGCCCCCCACTGTTTTGAATAATCCTAACCCCAACAGTATGTCTTCCTGGTTCAAGAGAAAAGAGAAGGGAATCCAGACCGCTACCGATCAGAAAAAGGACACCCCGAAAGGATTATGGTACAAGTCTCCCACGGGAAAAATCGTGGAGTCCGAGGAACTGGCCAGGAACTACTGGGTGAGCCCTGAAGACGATTACCACGTGCGCATTGGGAGCAAGGAATATTTCCAGATCCTCTTCGACGAAAACCAGTTCAGGGAACTGGACCCGAACCTTACTTCCCGGGACCCCCTTAAGTTTACAGACACCAAGAAATACACCGACCGGCTGAAAGAGGCGGAGAAAAAGACCGGGCTTAAAGATGCCGTTCGCACGGCCGTAGGCCCTTCCATGGGAAAAGACGTGGTGATCGCCTGCATGGATTTCGCCTTTATCGGCGGGTCCATGGGAAGCGTGGTCGGGGAAAAAATCGCCCGGGCCATCGATTACGCCATCAGCAAGAAACTCCCCTTTGTGATGATCTCCAAATCGGGGGGGGCACGCATGATGGAAGCGGCCCTTTCGCTGATGCAACTGGCTAAAACCTCAGCGAAGCTGGCCCAGCTGGCAGAGGCCAAACTACCCTATATCTCCCTTTGCACCGACCCCACCACCGGGGGGACCACCGCGTCCTACGCCATGCTGGGGGACATCAACATCGCCGAACCAGGTGCCCTGATCGGGTTTGCAGGCCCCCGGGTGGTAAAGGAAGCCACGGGAAAGGACCTTCCGCCCGACTTCCAGACCTCGGAATTCGTGCTGGAACACGGGTTCCTCGATTTTATAGTCCACCGGAGCGAATTGAAAAAGAAAATCAACCTCTATCTGGACCTGATCCAGAACCAGCCCCTGCGGAAATAGACGGGAACCCGAAAGGTACCGGGGAACGGATTTGCGCTGCCTGAGCCCGGCAGGGTTTCATTTAATGGTTCGCCGCCCTGCTTTGAGGAATAAATTTATCGGCTGGTATTAAATGGGAAAATAATTCTTATCTTTGCGCCCTGGTTGAAAACCAACCGGATACATAAAAATCATTTACAACAATATTGGCATGTATTTAACCAAAGAAATCAAGACCGAGCTCTTCAAGAAGCACGGCGGCTCGGAAACCAACACCGGGTCCACAGAAGGGCAGATTGCGCTCTTCACCCACAGGATCAACCACCTGACCGGGCACCTGAAAAATAATCACAAAGATTACAACACGGAGCGTTCCCTGGTAAAGCTGGTAGGAAAGCGGCGCAGCCTGCTCGATTACCTGAAAAAGAAGGATATCGAAAAATATCGTAGCCTGATTAAAGAACTCAATATCAGAAAGTAATGGATTCAGGGGAGCTCGGCTCCCCTGTTTTTATATAGCCCGGCCCTGCCGGGCCACCCAAAAGCCCCTGCCCCGGCAGGGCAACATAAAAAGCTCACTTCCGGTTTTTCATTGGTCGACCTGCACAACAACACAACCCAGACCGCCCGACCGGGCGGCCGGCCATTGTTTAATCCCCTGCCCCTGGCAGGTTTTAATTCCATTGTATGATTCCAAAGACTTTTAAAGAGGTCATCGACCTCGGTGACGGTAGGCAGATTTCTATCGAAACGGGTAAACTGGCAAAACAAGCCCATGGTTCCGTAGTGGTCCAATCGGGCAAATGCATGCTGCTGTGCACTGTGGTTTCCAACTACAAGGCCAGCGACGTGGATTTCCTGCCCCTCACGGTGGATTATCGTGAGAAATTTGCCGCTTCGGGGCGTTATCCCGGAGGGTTCTTCAAAAGGGAAGCGCGCCCCAGTGACGGGGAGGTGCTGACTATGAGGCTGGTAGACCGGGTGCTGCGTCCGCTTTTCCCCAAGGACTACCATTGCGAGACCCAGGTGATGATTCAGCTGATGTCTCACGACGAAAATGTTATGCCCGATGCTATGGCAGGCCTGGCGGCCTCAGCGGCCATCCAGCTGTCTGACTTCCCTTTTGAGTGCCCCATTTCGGAGGTACGCGTAGGACGGGTCGACGGGGAATTCATCATCAACCCAACCCGCAGCCAGCTGGGGGAATCCGATATCGACATGGTCGTGGGGGCCTCAGCAGACTCCGTGATGATGGTTGAAGGGGAAATGGGCGAGATTTCCGAGGAAGAAATGGCCGATGCCATCCGTTTTGCCCATGACGCCATCAAGGACCAGATCGCTGCCCAGAACCGCCTTGCCGATGCGGTGGGCCGCAAGCCGGTTCGGGAATACGAAACTGCCCCGTCCGATGGGGAACTGGAACAACAAGTGCGAGACATGGCCTACGACAAAGTGTACGCCATTGCCCGGGCAGGTTCCTCCAAACAGGAACGCAGTGAAGCCTTTGCCGCACTGAAAGAGGAAATCCTCGCGTCCTTCGGGGAAGAAGAACTGGCAGAAAAGTCAGACCTGATCAAATCCTATTACTACAAGGCAGAAAAAGACGCTGTTCGCAACCTGATCCTGGATGAAGGATTGCGCCTGGACGGCCGGAAGACCGATGAGATCCGCCCGATCTGGTGCGAGGTGGAATACCTCCCCTCCACCCATGGCTCGGCCATTTTTACCCGTGGGGAAACCCAGGCCCTGGCCACGGTAACCCTGGGCACCTCCAGGGAAGCCAACATCATCGACATGCCCTCCTTTGAAGGGGAGGAAACGTTTTACCTCCATTATAACTTCCCGCCCTTTTCCACCGGGGAGGCACGCCCCATCCGGGGTACCTCCCGCAGGGAAATCGGCCACGGGAACCTGGCGCAACGCGCCCTGAAACGGATGATCCCCAGTGACTGGCCCTACACCATCAGGGTGGTTTCGGAAGTGTTGGAGAGCAACGGGTCTTCTTCCATGGCCACGGTTTGCGCCGGGACCATGGCGCTGATGGATGCCGGGGTAACCCTGAAAAAACCGGTTTCCGGGATCGCCATGGGGCTGATCACCGACACCGGGACCGGCAAATTCGCCGTGCTGTCCGATATCCTGGGGGATGAAGACCACCTGGGCGATATGGATTTCAAGGTAACGGGCACTGCAGACGGGATTACCGCCTGCCAGATGGACATCAAGGTAAAGGGCCTGTCTTACGAAATCCTGGTAAAAGCCCTGCAACAAGCCCGCGCGGGGAGGTTGCATATCCTCGGAAAACTGACCGAGACCATCCCGGCGCCGAACCCGGATGTAAAACCGCACGCGCCGAAAATGGTGAACGCCGTGATCCCGAACGAATTTATCGGGGCGCTGATCGGGCCTGGCGGCAAAGTGATCCAGGAACTCCAGAAGGAGACCAAAACCACCATTGTCATCAATGAGGACCCGATAACCGGGGAAGGCATCGTGGAAATCCTCGGTACCGACCAGGAAGGGATCGACAAGGTCCTGCGCAAGATCGATTCCATTACCTTCAAGCCGGAGGAAGGGAACATCTATGAAGTCAAGGTGATCAAAATCCTGGAATTCGGGGCCGTGGTGGAATACCTGGATGCTCCCGGAAACGAGGTACTGCTCCATATTTCAGAGCTGGCCTGGGAACGCACCGACCAGGTGACCGATGTGGTCAAGATGGGCGAAGTGTTCGAGGTGAAATACATCGGGGTGGACCCGCGCACCAAGAAAGACAAAGTCTCCCGCAGGGCGCTGATCCCAAAACCGGAAGGTTATGTGGAACGCCCGCCGAGAAGGAGGGATGACGGCAATGGCCGGGGTCGCGACCGCGACCGCGACCGGGGACGTGACCGCGACCGTAGGCCTCCTCGGCGTGATCGTGACTAATTTCTCTATATTTTGTAGGAAAAACCCCTGTTTCAGGGGTTTTTTTATGCATTTTAACCAAAAGGGAGCGTTTTTTTAACCCCCTTGTAACTTTTCCCCAAATACTACGTATAACTAAAGGCAGTGCCCAAACTGCCATAACTTAACATGAGGAAAGGAAATCAATGAGACAGTTAAAAATCACCAAACAGGTAACCAACCGGGAAACCGCTTCCCTGGACAAATACCTCCAGGAAATCGGCAAGGTGGACCTGATTACTGCAGATGAGGAAGTGGAACTCGCCCAACGGATCAAAGCCGGGGACCAGGCAGCTTTGGAGAAACTTACCAAGGCCAACCTCCGCTTTGTGGTTTCGGTAGCCAAACAGTACCAGAACCAGGGGCTTACCCTGCCCGATTTGATCAACGAGGGGAACCTGGGACTCATTAAGGCCGCACAGCGCTTTGATGAAACCCGCGGGTTCAAATTCATTTCCTATGCCGTTTGGTGGATCCGGCAATCCATCCTGCAGGCCCTGGCGGAACAGTCGCGTATCGTGCGCCTGCCGCTGAACAAGATTGGCTCCATCAACAAGATCAACAAAACCTTCGCCTATTTGGAACAGGCCCATGAGCGGGTGCCTTCGGCCGAAGAAATTGCCCAGGAGCTCGACATGACCGTGGAAGATGTAAAGCAGTCGCTGAAAAACTCAGGGCGCCACGTTTCCATGGATGCCCCCCTGATCGACGGGGAAGATTCCAACCTTTACGATGTGCTTCGCAGCGGGGAATCCCCAAACCCCGACAAGGACCTGCTCCACGAGTCGCTGCGCACGGAAATCGAACGTGCCCTGGAAACCCTGACCCCGAGGGAAGCGGATGTGATCCGGTTGTATTTCGGGTTGGCCGGGCAGCATTCCATGACCCTGGAAGAGATCGGCGAAACCTTTGACCTTACGCGGGAACGGGTGCGGCAGATCAAGGAAAAGGCCATCCGCAGGCTGAAGCATACCTCCCGAAGCAAGATCCTGAAGACCTATCTCGGGTAAGCCGGGGTACGCCCCCTGCATTTTTGTATTGCAATTTTGGTATACTTATTGTATATTGTTCCCTGACAGCAGTTATCATGACTGTTCGTTTTTTGATTGATGAATAAACTCCGGCTGATTACCGGAGTTTTTTCATTTCAGGCACCCTGTCATCCCTTTACTATTCGGGGGCATTCCCTACCTTTGCAGTACCAAAGCCTCCCGAGATGCGCACCGCGAAAATTGCCCCTTCCCTTCTGTCCGCTGATTTCGGAAACCTCCAAAGGGATGTCGAAATGGTCGAAAACAGCCAGGCCGCCTGGCACCACCTGGACGTGATGGACGGCGTATTTGTCCCCAACATTTCCTATGGGATGCCTGTGATCAGGGCAATACGAAAGCACGCCAGCAAACCCCTGGACGTGCACCTGATGATCGTGGACCCTGACCGGTACATCGAGGCCTTTGCGGAATTGGGCTGCGACCACCTGACGGTGCACCTGGAAGCATGTACCCACCTTCACCGTTCCCTGCAGACCATCCGCGGATGCGGGATGAAATCCGGCGTGGCCCTGAACCCCCATTCCCCCGTATCCCTGCTGGAAGATTGCCTCGATATGGCGGACCTGGTGTGCCTGATGGGGGTAAACCCCGGGTTTGGCGGGCAGAGCTTTATACGCAATACCTATAAAAAAATAATGGAACTCCGTACCATGATCGACTCGCGGGGGCTGGAAACCCTGATTGAGGTAGACGGGGGGGTCAACCTGGACAATACCGCCCACCTCCTCGAAGCAGGGGCAGACGTACTGGTAGCCGGGAGTTTTGTTTTCGGGTCAGAAGACCCGGTTGCAACCATCGCCCGCCTGGCCGCCGTAGAGGCCTGTTAATACTGGCTCAGGAGGTACCGGATCAGGTCCGTGGTAGTGACGATCCCCACCAGGTCACCGTCCTGTACTACAGGCAGGGCGTGGAATTCTTCTTTTGCCAGTAGTTCGGCCACCTCCCTGATGGTCGTTTTCGGGGAAACCGATTTGACGTTCTTGGCCATCACCTGGGGGAGGGTAAACATATCGTAGATCACGGTTTCGATGTCCTCCTCATCCTCGTAGGCCCCGTCGGCAAAACTAATTCGCAACAGGTCTGTCAGGCTGAGCATCCCCACGATTTTTTTGTTCCTTTCGATCACCGGGATATGCCTGATGCGGTGCTTTTTGAATAACCGTTCTGCCTTCTCCAGGCCATCGGTGGTGTTGAGCACTACCAGCTGGGTACTCATAATCGTGGATACGGGGATGTTTGCGGGGAGGTTCATGGCTCGGCGTATTAGAAATTCTCAGGATTAAAGTTCTCGATTCCTCCGCCGAAAAAGTATGATATATATCATTCTGCCCGCAGATCCTTTCACTTCCCGGGGGCCGCTGTTTAGGGATTATTGGCTAGTTTTGCAGCAAAGGCGGAAGATGCAAACGGAAACTGGCATGGAACTGATGATCATAGGGGGAGGGCCCATAGGGATCGCCTGCGGGCTGGAAGCCCATAAGGCCGGTATTTCCTACCTCATCCTGGAAAAGGGGCCTATTGTGAATTCCCTCTACAACTACCCCGCCAACATGCAGTTTTTTTCCTCTTCCGAACGCCTGGAAATAGACGGCATCCCCTTTATCAGTAAAGAGGCCAAGCCCAAACGGGACGAAGCCCTGGAATACTACCGCCGGATTGTAACCTCCAACCAGCTCAATATCAACCTCTTCGAAAAAGTAACCTCTGTCAGGCGGGAGGGGGAAGGGTTCACTGTGGAAACGGATAAGGCCCGGTACCATCCCGGCAACGTGGTTATCGCCACCGGGTTTTACGACCTGCCCAACCGGTTGGGCGTGCCCGGGGAAGACCTCCCCAAGGTTTCGCATTATTACAAGGACCCGCACTACTATGCCTGCCGGAAGGTGGCCGTGGTGGGCGCCAGCAATTCGGCGGTGGATGCCGCCCTGGAGTGCTGGCGGAAAGGGGCTGAGGTGACCATGGTCGTGCGGGGGCCGGAAATCGGGCAACGGGTAAAATACTGGGTGCGACCCGACATCATAAACCGTATCGAAGAAGGTAGTATCAGGGCCTTCTACAATAGCACCGTCACGGAAATCCGGGAAGGGGACATCAGGCTTCAAACCCCCGAAGGCCCCCGGGTGCTCCCCAACGATTTCGTCCTGGCCCTTACCGGTTACCGGCCGAACTTTGATTTCCTGGAAGCCGCGGGCATTTCCCTTTCGGAAGATGAAAAGCGGCTGCCGGCCTATAATCCGGAAAGCATGGAAACCAATGTTCCCGGCCTGTACCTGGCAGGGGTGATTTGCGGGGGCATGGAAACCCACAAATGGTTTATCGAAAATTCCAGGGAACATGCCCGACTGATCATCGCAGACCTGCTGAGGAAAAAGCAGGCAGACCCCACCCAAAAGCCAACCCGATGAATCCTATGGAAAACCCCTATAAATCCCTCTTCCAGGGGCAACTCGAGCGGTATCCCGAGATCGGCCGACAGGACCATAAACAGCGGCTGGCCAAGCTCGGGGCCCTTGAAAAGGCCCTCGAACACGACTACCGGCAGGCCCTGAGGGAAGCCCTGCAAGCGGATTTCAAAAAACCCTTTCTGGAAACCGACCTGACGGAGATTTACCCGGTACTGGCTGAAATAAAATATGTCCGCCGCAACCTTCGCGACTGGATGCGCCCAAAACGCGTGGGAAGCTCCCTGCCCCTGCTTGGTTCCCGATCGTACATCCGGTATGAATCCAAGGGGGTCTGCCTGATCCTCTCCCCCTGGAATTTCCCGGTCAACCTCACCTTCGGCCCCCTGGTTTCAGCCATTGCTGCGGGGAATTGCTGTATCCTGAAGCCCTCAGAACACACCCCGGAAACCAGCCGGCTAATGCAGGAAATCGTGGAAACCCTTTTCGACCCGACCGAGGTTGCCCTGGTACAGGGAGAAGCAGAAACGGCACGCGCCCTTCTGGAACTCCCATTCAACCATATTTTCTTCACCGGTTCCCCCGGGGTTGGAAAAATCGTCATGAAGGCTGCCGCTGAACATCTCAGCTCCATTACCCTGGAGCTGGGTGGAAAATCGCCTGCCTATGTGGACGGCACAGCCTCCATGGATCGCACAGCCCGAAGGATTGCCTGGGGCAAGTGCACCAATGCAGGCCAGGTATGCGTGGCCCCGGACTACCTCCTGGTCACCCCGGAGGCCCGAACCCCCCTTGTGGAAGCCCTCAAAAAGCAATTCGACGCCTTTTACCCCGGGGGCGCTGAAACCTCTCAAAGCTTCGCGCGCATCATCAATGACCAACATTTTCAGCGCCTCCGGTCAGCCCTGGAGGAAGCCACTTCCAGGGGAGCCAGGATCCTGCATGGAGGAAGGTGTATGGAGGGGGATCGCTTTCTGGAACCCACACTGATCGAAGGGGTACCTGAAGATGCCCGCCTGTTGCAGGAGGAAATTTTTGGCCCGGTGCTCCCTTTAGTTACGGTAGCCGATGCCGGGGAGGCCATTGCCTTTATCAACCGCAGGGAACGGCCTTTAGCCCTCTACCTCTACAGCAGCAACCGGAAGCATATC
This sequence comes from Robiginitalea marina, assembly GCF_024006985.1. Taxonomy (GTDB): domain Bacteria; phylum Bacteroidota; class Bacteroidia; order Flavobacteriales; family Flavobacteriaceae; genus Robiginitalea; species Robiginitalea marina. Next base: position 137,394 of record NZ_JAMXIB010000005.1, on the reverse strand, counting down.
CGGCAAATAATGGCGGCCACACGCGCAGGGAGCAGTTGCATCAACCATAACGTGGTACAGTACTCCAACCACCACCTCCCTTTCGGGGGCGTGAACCACAGCGGCATCGGCAAATCGCATGGGCATTACGGATTTCTGGAATTCTCCAACCAGCGGGCCATGCTCCGTCAGTATACCCCAAGCAGCGTGGAACTCCTGCTCCCCCCGTACACCGGCCTGAAACAAAAAATGGTTGATGCCACCCTGCGCTGGTTCAAATAGCCCATGGCTCTACCCCCAGATACGCTTCACTAGGGTAATTTTGTTTAATCTTTAACACACTTTATTAAACATTATGCCTAATTTCGTCTGAAACAAATCGGGTAAAACGATGTTCGGACGCTTCAGAAAAAAAACACAGGCAGAAAAACTGCAGGCACAGTACGAGAAATTGATGGGGGAAGCCCATAAGCTTTCCCAGGTAAACCGGTCCGCGGGGGATGCCAAATACGCCGAGGCCCAGGCCGTTCTCGACCAGCTCGAATCGCTGAGCAACGAGTCCTGAAACCTGGCAACGCCAGGATTTACCCACCCTTTTAAATCCCATAGCATGATCGATAACCTATTAAAGCAAACCCAAAAGGTAAACGGATACCACCACGAGGATTTCGGGGACGACCACCTGCTCACAGGTATGGAGACCCCGCTTCGGGAGGACGCTTTCGAGATGGGGGACTCAGAGAAAAAAGCCCTGATTGCCCACCATTTTGGGAAAATCATGGAAGTGCTTGGCCTCGACCTCAGCGATGATTCCCTGAAAGGAACCCCCATGCGCGTCGCCAAAATGTATGTGGAAGAGATCTTCTCGGGCCTGAAACCCGCCAACAAGCCCCGGGCTACCCTGTTTGAAAACAAATACCGGTACAACCAGATGCTCGTGGAGAAAAATATCACCTTCTACTCCAACTGCGAACACCACTTTGTGCCGATCTTTGGGAAAGCCCATGTGGCGTATATCTCTTCGGGTAAAGTTATCGGGCTGTCCAAATTAAACCGCATTGTCCAGTATTACGCCCGTCGCCCACAGGTACAGGAGCGGCTGACCAACCAGATCGGGACGGAATTGCAGCGGGTATTGCAGACGGAGGATGTGGCGGTGATCCTGGATGCCAAACACCTGTGCGTCTGCTCCCGGGGTATACAGGACGACACCTCTGCCACGGTAACCGCCTTTTACGGTGGGGCTTTCGACCACCCTCAAAAAATAGCGGAATTGCACAATTACCTTCAGGGCTAAGCGGATAGCGACCCCCAAGGCCCGGCGATGTCGAGAATGCACGACTTCTTCCTGTTCGCAGACGCGGTAATGGTGGGGATCATCTGGGCGGTGCAGTTAATCGTCTACCCCGGTTTCTCCTATTTTTCCCGCGAAAGACTTCTGCGCTGGCATGACTCCTATTCCCGCCGGGTCACCATCCTGGTTGCCCCCCTTATGCTCACCCAACTGGGGTTTGGGGTTTTCTGGGCCTTCTCGGAACCCGGAATAGCTTCCCTTGGCTATGTGGGGGTGGCGGGGCTGCTTTGGGCCATTACCTTCATGGCATTTGTCCCGATACACCGACGGATCGGACAGGGTACCGCTACACCCCATGTACTCGCCCGCCTGGTTTCCCTTAACGCAATACGCACCTTCCTGTGGACCCTGCTGCTGCTCTGGCACCTTTATTTTTCATGTTTCCCCCTGGCCTAATCATACCCGAAAAGCCACCCGGCATCTAAAATACTGGCTTTCCAAAAGGCGAAAACCGAGATTCCTGCGTTAAGTACAAACAAATTCCAACGCTTATGAAATGGTTTAAGATGGCTTTCGTCCTGTTCTTCCTGGTCATTGGGGTTAGGGCGCAACAAGGTTTTAAAATAGGCCTTCACGGGGGCATCCCCATCCAGGGGGAGGTCAATGAAGTGGTCAGCCTGGTGGCCGGGGCAGACCTGGGTTACCTTTTTGCCCTGGGCGAGGTGGTCGATGCCGGGATAATGACCGGGTTTGTGAACGGGTTTCCTGAAAAATTCGACTCCGGGGGGGCAGACCTGCCCCATGTGCAATTCCTGCCCCTGGCAGCTTCCTTCCGGATCTGGCCTTCCAATTCCTTTTCTTTCGGGGCAGATGCCGGATATGCCCTGGGGCTCAACCCGGGCAACGACGGGGGGGTGTACTACCGCCCGGTAATCGGTTACCTGATGGGTCCCCGCACCGAGGTCAACCTTTCCTACACGGGAATCGATACGCCCGGGCAGCCCTGGGCTACCGTGACCCTGGGGGTCCTGTATACGTTTACGAAGAACCTGAGGCGGTAAAAAAAACAGGCATGCCGGTAGGGTATTGCGGCGCTGAGTTGTTCTATTACCAAACCCAACGAAAATACATAACCCTAAAAACTAAAATGACTATGCACCATTCCATGAAATCATTGACCCTGGCGTTGCTTACCCTGGCCCTGGGCACAAGTTGTTCAGACGACCAGGACGACAACCCGAACGGCCAGCTCCGCCTTAGCGCTAAAGCGACCTTTACATCGGGCAGCGCTTCCAAATCGCCTTCCGCGGGAAAAACGATCAATGCTGACCTGGAAGTTTCTGAATTCCTGATAAACCTCAAGGAATTTGAACTGGAACTCGATGACGACGCCTTTGAATTTGATGATGATGATTTTGAGGGCGACGACGACCTGTGGGATGACGACGGCTACCTGGATTTCGACGACGAAATAGAACTGGAAGGCCCCTTTGAGCTCGACTTGATGGCCGGCCAGATAACCTTCATCAATACCACCCTGCCTAACGGGAAGTTCGAAGAACTTGAATTTAAATTCGACCGCAGTGACGACCCGCAGAGCGAACTTTTTGGAAAATCGGTTTTGATACGGGGAACGATTTCTCAGATCCCTTTTGAATTCTGGCATGACTTCGAAGACGAAGTGGAAATCGATTTTGACGACCCCACGATGGACATCGTCATCAGCACCGGTGTGGAAAGCCTGGTACTCGACTTTGACCTTAGTCTGCTGTTCAATTCGATTTCCGGGATCGACCTCACCCAGGCCACCGATGGGAACGAAGATGGTGTGATCGAAATCAGCCCTCAGGACCCCGACGGGAACAACGCCCTGGCCAATGAAATCCGGAACCGGATGAAAGACCTGATAGACCTGCTGGATGACTAGAGGGATCCCCCTTTCCCTTTCATCCATACCATGCGCGGCCCCGGCCGCGCATTTTTATTTACGGGCTTTTCCAGGCGCCGGGTCAGGACAGGCTCCAATACGCGACCGGGCCCTTCGCGGGCAACGGGAAATTCCCTACATTTAGGCAAGCGTTCAGACCTGGGGCAAAACGGCCATGCAGGGCTTGCCTGGACCAGAACTCCCTCGCCATGAGAGTAGCCTATCTGATCCTTCTGGGAATCCATACCATCATTCACCTTCTTTGGTTTGCACATGCATTCGGTTGGGTGGAACTGGAGTATTTTTCCAAGGAAATACCCGGGACCGTCGGATTCAGCTGGCTCCTTACCGCCCTGATCTTCTTATGGGCGGCCATAGCCCTGGGGCGGAAAAGGCCCTTATGGTTCCTTCCGGCCGTTTTGGGGATTTTGCTCTCGCAGCTTTGGATTTTTTCGGCCTGGGAAGACACGAAATTCGGGAGCCTGGCAAATCTGCTCCTGCTTCCGGGGATCCTGGTGGGATATGCCCGCTGGGAATTCGAAAACCGATTCCGGGATGACGCCAGCCAGGTTTTCCATATCCTTTCCTCCACAGAAGGGATACTAGAGGAATCAGCGCTTGAGGACCTGCCTGACCTGGTAGCCGGGTATATCCGCAAGAGCGGGGCGGTTGGAAAACCACGGATCAGGAACTTTCACCTGGAATTTGAAGGCGAAATGCGGGAGAAGGGTAAGGCCTGGTTTCCCTTTACTTCGGAGCAGTACAATTTCATCCCTGTTCCGGCCCGCCTTTTTTTTATGAAGGCCCGCATTAAGGGGGTTTCCGTCTGGGGGTACCATTCTTACCGCCCGAAACTGGCCAAAATGCTTATAAAACTGCTTTCCCTGATCCCTGTGGTACGGGTGGAAACCCCGGAGCTCTATCCCACGGAAACTGTAACCTTTTTCAATGACCTGTGCCTGTTCGCCCCCGGGGCCCTGGCCGATCCGCGTATCCGTTGGGAACCCCTTGACCAAAGCAGTGTGATGGGTACTTTTACCCTTGGGGAGCTAACGATCTCGGCACAACTCTATTTTGATGCGGAAGGGCGCCTGGTGAATTTCCGGTCCGAGGACCGGTGGGCGGTTTCCGACATGCGCCGCCTGCCCTTTACGACCCCGGTTGGGCCTTATCGCAATTATGATGGCTATATGTTGCCCTCCGGGGGGGAGGCCATTTGGCACTATCCGGATGGGGAGTTCACCTACGGGAAGTTCCGGTTGAAGTCAATTGCCTACAACCTGGAAGGTCTGCTGCCCCCGGCGCGATAACCGCAGCCCGGATAACAGCGCCAGAACCCGGGACCCAAAGCCATATATTTCCCTTCAGGATGCGCAAAAAACAGGGAGATACCCCCTTTGATAAAAAAGCTGGCCCCGGGGTGCCCCCCATCTGCAAGATACGGCCAAACCGTGCATAGCCCTTGCGGGCCGGGGTCCTATCACAAACAATTTCAGGCAGGTTTGGCCCCGTAGTACTTCTCCCGGAGCCAAAAAGAGACCCTGACCAACAGGATCAGGGCCGGCACTTCAACCAGGGGGCCGATTACCCCGGCAAAGGCCTGCCCGGAATTCAAACCGAATACGGCAATGGCTACTGCAATGGCCAGTTCAAAATTGTTGCCTGCAGCCGTAAAGGCAATGGAAGCATTTTTGTCGTATTCAGCCCCCATCGCCTTGCTCAGGAAGAAAGCGATCAAAAACATGGCCGTGAAATACAGTAAAAGCGGGATGGCAATCCGCAACACATCCATGGGGATCTGGACAATCAATTCGCCTTTCAGGGAAAACATGACCACGATGGTAAAGAGCAGGGCGATAAGGGTGATTGGCGATATTGCAGGGATAAATTTTGTCCGGTACCATTCTTCCCCCCTGATCCGGACCAAAATCAGGCGACTCAAGAGGCCCGCAATAAAGGGTATGCCCAGATATATGGCCACGCTTTCGGCGATTGTGGAAATGGAAATATCCACAATTGCGCCCTCAAATCCAAACAACGGGGGAAGCCTGGTGATAAACAACCAGGCGTAGAAGCTATAGGCGAACACCTGAAAAATGCTGTTGAGGGCGACCAGCCCCGCCCCGTACTCGCTGCTGCCTTCGGCCAGGTCATTCCACACCAGCACCATGGCAATACAACGCGCCAGGCCAATGAGGATTAGCCCTACCATGTATTCGGGATATTCCCGCAGGAAAACCAATGCCAATAGAAACATGAGCAGGGGGCCGATCACCCAGTTCAATACAAGGGACAGCGACAACACCCTGACGTTCCTGAAAACCGCAGGCAGCAATTTATAATCGACCTTGGCCAGGGGCGGATACATCATCAGGATCAGCCCTATGGCAATCGGGATATTGGTACTTCCCCGGCTAAAGGAATTGATAAAGGTTGATCCCGAGGGGAAAAAGTAACCAATCGCCACCCCCAGCGCCATGGCCAGGAAAATCCAGAGGGTGAGGTAGCGGTTGAGGAAACCTAGTTTTTTGGGTTGGGAGGCCATCAGGTCATTCTGATTTTGGAAAACACGTAAAACAGCTCAGAGGCAATCTGAAGGGAGCGCTCATCGTATTTGGCTGCTTCCTGCGGAAGGCCATCGAATTCCTTTGGGTCTTCGTACCGGACGGGGATCCGGATTTCGGCCCCTGGGATAAACGGGCAATTCTCATCGGCATGGGAACAGGTCATCACCGCGGCAAAGGGGCCTGACCCGTTTTCCGGGTCGTCAAAGAGCTTCGAGAAGGCCCGTACGGGTTGATGGCCTCCTTCCGAATGGAAAACCTCCACCATCGGATTGGTGCCAGCAGTTGGGACAACGCGGAACCCACCCCGCTGCAGGGCCGCTATGGCCCGCTCATTGAAGGCAGTTACTTCCACCCCCCCGGAATAACACAGTGCCGGGATCCCAAAATAGGCCGCGGCAGTCTGTGCCCAAACCTGGGATAGCTGGCTGCGGCGGGAATTATGGGTGCAGATGAAATTAAGGCGGGCTATTTCCGCCCGGTCCACTTTATCCTGGATGTAGGCGATAAGGGGGTCCAGGACCGATTTCCGCGCTTCGGGTACTACGAGTTGCCTGGCCCGGGCTACGGTCTTCTCAAGTCGCGGATACAGGCTGGTGTTGGGTTGCATAGGCTCCATGGCAAAGGCAGTTAACAACAACCGGTGCCCGGTTTGCAATCGCCTTCGGCTAAAGACGAGAGCCTGACCCTTGGCTTTGTGGGTTTACTGCCGGGCTTTTCCGCGTACACGGTGACGCTGAAAATCCCCGTCCCCCCAGAGTTAAAGTCTGCCGCCTCAACAGGGGGCAGGTATTTAGACAGGATATCCTCAGGGATATGGATTGGCTTTTCCTTTTGCAGGGTGATCTGGGTAAAACCCGCATGTTGAATAAAATCGAGGTAGGTCGCCTTCTGTATGGCCCCGGCCACACATCCGGCGTACATCTCGGCATCTTCCCGAAGGGCTTCTGGCAGGTCACCGACCAGCACGATATCGGAAATACTGAAATGGCCCCCTGGCTTGAGCACCCGGAAAATTTCCCGCAGAACCTTTTGCTTGTCAGGTACCAGGTTGAGCACGCAATTGCTCACCACCACATCGGCTACCCCGTCGCTGACCGGCATTTCGTCTATGTCCCCTTCCCGGAACTCCACATTGTTATAACCCAGGTTTTCGGCATTCAGGCGGGCCTTTCGGATCATGGCCGGGGTAAAGTCAATGCCGATCACCTTCCCTTCGGGCCCCGTTTCATGGCGGGCCACAAAGCAATCATTGCCGGCGCCGGACCCTAAATCAATCACCGTGTCCCCGGGTTGTATCCGGGCAAAATGGGTAGGCAACCCACAGCCCAGGCCCAGGTCAGCGTCTTCCACATAGCCCTGGGTTTCGGAGTAGTCATCCATCATGATGTTGTATACCTTGTTGGAAGGGTTGGTGGCCCCACAGCAGGATGCGGCATTTTCGGCCCGGCCCTGATCGGCGATCCGGGCATACCGGTCCCGGACGACATTTTTAAGTTCCTGTTCGTTTTTCATAAGGGGTTATGGTGTTCTGTTATGGTTAAGATTCCGGTTTTAGCAGCATCCTCCGGGCGACCCGGGCAGGTACTGGTCAAAAACCCCGAGGAACAGGGCCCTGACCTCCTCCCAACGGGCAGGGTTGATACAATAATTCATACGGGACCCCTCTATGGTGCCCTGGATGATCCCAATATCTTTGAGTTCCCGAAGGTGCTGGCTGATCGTCGCCTGGGCCAGCCCCAGTTCCTGTACCAGGTCGCTGTTGATGCATGCGTTGGTCTTCAGGATATAGTGCAGGATGGCCACCCGTGCCGGATGCGCAAAGGCCTTTGCGGCCAGGGCAATTTGGTTGTCGACCTCCGAAAAAAGTTCCGTCTTGGTAATTCCCATATAGTCAAATTACATTATTGCAATATTACGATGTATAATTATACAGTCCCATAACTTTATTGATTTTTTTCACCCCCGGTTATAAAAATAACCCGGCACCCTGAACAAACCTGGCAGGATTCCAAAACACCGACACCCTCCGCCGTAGCCAATGACCCTGTAACGGGCCGGGAGATTTACTGGCCCAGCTGGCTCCGAACCAGGGCGGCAATCAGCTTCCCATCGGCACGGCCGGCCAGGGTCCGGGTCACTTCCCCCATCACCCTGCCCATGTCCTTGAGGTCCTTTGCCCCGAGGGAGGCAATGGCGCGGGCGACTTCCTGCCCCACCTCGGCTTCAGAAAGCTGTTCCGGTAGGAAACGCTCCATAACAGCAATCTGCTGCAATTCAGCTTCTGCCAGGTCTGCCCTGCCCTGCTCCTGAAAAATAGAAGCACTTTCGCGTCGCTGTTTGACCAGTTTTTGTACCAAAGCAATCTCTTCGGCCTCCGACAGGGTTTTGACCCCCCCTTTATCGGTTTGCATTAACAGGAGTGCAGATTTAATCGCCCTCAGGGATTCCAGGGAAACAGTATCCCTGGCTTTCATGGCAGCCTTGATCTGTTCCATTACCTGTTCTTGTAAGCTCATGATACGCGCGGATTGATTCTGGTACAAAGATAAAAAATAAACCCGGCAGGCGCGTGGGCCTGCCGGGTTTCCCCTGGCTGCGGACCTGGTATTCCGCCCTTTAATCCACGTTGTCGTGGAGGAAGGAATTGTTCGAACGCAGGCGCAACTCTTCATTGCTGTCCTCGCTCAGCGTGGTACGGGATACCTTACCGCCTTTTGCGGAGGTGGGGTTCAGGTCGACCCCCTGCCGCCTGTAGGCCGGTTCCTTTTCAATTTCATCAATGCTGGAACGATTGTGCTGGAATTTGTAATTGAAGTCCTTCAGCTTGCGGCGGCGCTCATCGGCCCGCTCCCTCAGGATTTCCTCGATGGGACGGTCTGTTGGGTCCCCGGTTTCAGTAGTCGGGGCGGTAGCCGTGGCCGTTTCGGTTACCGGGACCACCCGCTTTTCAAATACCAGTTCATCGCCCGATAATTTCGGCTCGTAATGCTCTGCCCGGGAGGTAGCCCCAGTCAGTTTGCGCTCCAGTTCCATGTATTCATCCAGGCTGTAGCGGGTTTCGCCTTCTTTGCGGTATTCCAGGATAGGGGTAATCTCCACGTGCTCCTGTACTTCGATCTCCCGGATGTCCTCGTCCAGGTCGAAAGTGATCACATGTTGTTGTTCTTCTTCTTCGGGCACTTCCTCCCTGGAGGTCTCTTTAAGCGGCATGTCAAAGGCCAGGGAAAACTGGTCTTCCCGGGCTGTGGGCGACACCACCTGGGGATCAACCACCTCTATTTCATTGAGCAGTTGCCGGGAGTCCACAATAATGAATTCCTCTTCCAGGGGTTCGGCAACCACTTCCTCATAAAACACATTGAAGCTCCTGATATAATGGGTAGTGGGTACCAGGTCCATCTCCGGGCCGGGAGTCGATTCCGCTTCAGGCTCCCCCAGGTCGAGGGTGTGCACTACGGAAGGCTCGCCCAGATCGAGCGATTGCATCACCGAAGGCTCGCTCAAGTCTTGCTGTGCCTTTTGTTCGTCTTCCAGGGTGTGGATGATCTTTTTCGATTCGGTGTTCACGATTTCATCCTGCTGATCCACATTGAAGCCGGTGGCAATCACCGTAACGGCAATGGCCTCCCCAAGGCTTTCGTCTTCCCCTACCCCCATGATGATGTTCGCACTATGGCCGGCCTCGATTTGAATATGGTCGTTGATCTCCCCGATCTCATCAATGGTGATTTCCTGGGTACCGGAAACGATCAGCAGGAGTACGTTTTTGGCCCCTGTGATCTTGTTGTCGTTCAGCAGGGGGGAGTCCAGGGCCTTCATGATCGCCTCATGGGCACGGGCAGAGCCGGTGGACATGGCAGACCCCATGATGGCGGTCCCGCTGTTGGAAAGGACGGTTTTGGCGTCGCGAAGGTCGATGTTCTGGGTGTAGTGGTGGGTAATAACCTCTGCAATGCCCCGGGCTGCGGTGGCAAGGACTTCATCGGCTTTGGAGAAACCGGCCTTGAAACCCAGGTTCCCATATACTTCCCTCAGCTTGTTGTTGTTGATTACGATGAGGGAATCCACGTTGCCGCGCAATTTTTCTATCCCCCGTTGCGCCTGCTGGCATCGTGTTTTGCCCTCAAATTGAAAGGGGATGGTCACAATTCCCACCGTAAGGATATCGAGCTCCTTGGCCTGCCTGGCAATAATGGGCGCAGCACCTGTACCGGTGCCCCCACCCATTCCTGCAGTGATGAAAACCATCTTGGTATTGGTAGCGAGCATGCGCTTGATCTCCTCCATGCTCTCCAGGGCAGCCTGTTCCCCTACCTCGGGGTTTGCGCCGGCACCCAGCCCTTCCGTAAGGGAGACGCCCAACTGGATTTTATTGGGGACGGCGCTGTTCTGCAAGGCCTGGGCATCCGTGTTGCAGATTACAAAATCCACGCCGTTGATCCCGGCCTGGAACATGTAGTTGATGGCGTTGCTTCCCCCGCCCCCAACACCGATGACCTTGATCACGTTGCTCTGGTTTTTAGGTAGGTCGAAGGTGATATTATCCATTTCCATGTGTTCGCTCGTTTTTGTTCTTTTTTTGATTGATTATGGGTACCCTTATTCGGCGTTGTCTAAAAATTCCTTTAGTTTATCCGCCCAGCGATCAAAGACCGATTTGCGTTCCTTCTGGCGGGAGGTTTCCCCTTCCTGCCGCCCCACTTCCTCCAGCACCATCTCCCCGGCCGCTGCCGCCTGCTGTTGCGACTCCCGAACCCTGGGGAACCTGTGGCTGTTCTCCACCGCATTCATCAGCAACCCAACAGCCGTGGCATAGGTGGGGCTGGCGATCTCAGCGTCGGAATCCCCGGCCATGTGCTCATTGGGGTATCCGATACGGGTATCCATGCCCGTGATGTACTCTACCAGCTGTTTGAGGTGCTTCAGCTGGCTGCCGCCCCCTGTCAGGACAATGCCGCCGATCAATTTCTTTTTCTGTTCTTCATGCCCGTAATTCTTGATCTCCAGATAGACCTGTTCGATGATTTCCACCACCCGGGCATGGATAATCTTGGAGAGGTTCTTCAGGGTGATTTCCTTGGGTTCCCTTCCCCTGAGTCCCGGGATGGAGACGATCTCGTTGTCTTTGTTCTCGCCGGGCCAGGCAGAACCAAATTTGATCTTGAGCAGCTCGGCCTGCTTTTCGATTATGGAACACCCTTCCTTGATGTCCTCGGTAATCACGTTCCCCCCAAAGGGGATCACGGCCGTATGCCTGATAATGCCATCCTTGAAAATCGCCAGGTCAGTGGTCCCGCCCCCGATATCGATCAGGGCCACCCCCGCTTCCTTTTCCTCCTGGCTGAGGACGGCATTGGCCGAAGCCAATGGTTCCAAAGTAATGTTGTCGAGGTTCAGGCCAGCGCTTTTGATGCACCTGCCGATGTTCTTTATGGAGGATACCTGCCCGACCACTACATGGAAATTGGCCTCCAGACGGCCCCCGTACATGCCGATGGGCTGTTTTACCTCCGCCTGTCCATCCACCCTGTACTCCTGGGGCAGCACATGGATGATTTCCTCCCCCGGCAGCATGACCAGCTTATAGACCTGGTTGCAAAGGGTTTCAAGGTCTTCTTCCCCGATCACCTCCTCGGAATTCGGCCGGGTGATATAGTCGCTATGCTGCAGGGAGCGGATATGCTGCCCGGCAATCCCCACCGTCACAGAACCGATTTTCAGGCCGGAATTGGCCTCGGCCTGTTCCACCGCCTGCTGGATGGACTGTATGGTCTGGGTAATATTGTTCACCACCCCGCGATGCACCCCCAGGCTCCTGGACCTTCCGATCCCGAGCACCTCGATTTTGCCATACTCGTTCTCCTTCCCGATAATGGCGACGATCTTCGTGGTACCGATGTCTAGACCTACTGAGTATTTCGTTTGTTCCATGCTGGATTAAATTTTAGTACACACTACCTGGTTCTTGAATTCCAGGCTTACCACCTGGTATGACAAAAGGGTCTTATCCTGTAACGCCTTAGCGTAAAACGCTTTAAAATTCCTGAATTTTGATTCCAGGTCCTCCACATCCCCCAGGCGGACCACAAAGTGTTCCAACCGGAATTTCAGGTGGTAATCGGAGGGACCTTCGATGTGGATCCCAATCACATTCTTGCTCAGGAACGGATCCTGGTTGATGTATTTCAGGATCGCATAGGTATCCTCCAGGGTTTCCCCTGTAATCTTGCCCGTAATGATAGGGACCCGTGCAGAATGGATGGGGGAAAGGGGCATCTCAAGGCCCTGGTCGTCCAGATAAAACGACCGTTCGCCCCCTACACGTCCAATGGGTTGCCGTTGCGCGATATTTGTATTGAGCTTACCATCAATAGTGAGGTATACCTGCGCATCTTTCACCATTTCATGGGCCTGCAGGACCGATTCCATTGCATTCAAAACTACCTTTTCCCTGGGCATATTCGGGAGGGGGCCATAATTTTGTATTAACAATTTATTAACCATCGCCTCCGTCAGAAAGAGGTTATCCCCTTCCTGAAAATGGATCTGCACCTCCCTGATCCGGCGCAGGGAACTTCGGGCATCTGCAAAGGCATAAAGCCCTGCAATGCAGCACCCCAACACAACCAACTTTATCGTATCTCTATTCAATTTCATGGCATAACGCGTTTTTGATGGGCCCGGCCTGCAAACCGATATCCCCGGCCCCCAGGGTAAGCAACACCTGGGGCCTGGCCCCTTTGATTTCTTCCAGCAGCCGCTCCCCGGAAACCCATTTTTTACGGGGGTTTTCAATCTGTTCCAACAACCAGTGGGAATCGATCCCTTCCAGTGGCAGTTCCCGGGCCGGATAAATGTCCAGCAGCCATACCTGGTCGAACCTCGAGAGGCTTTGTGCAAACTCCCTCCCGAAATCGCGGGTCCTTGAGAACAGGTGGGGCTGGAACACGGCAAGGATTTCCTTTCCGGGATGCATCTCCCGCACGGCCTGGTGGACCGCATCGATCTCCGCAGGGTGGTGGGCATAATCATCGATATAGACCAGGTCTTCGGTATTTACCCGGTAGGTAAACCGCCGCTGTACCCCCTTGAACGTCGCAAGGGCGTCGGCCAGGCGCTGTGATGCGGGCACCACCTGTAAGGCCATGGCAAAGGCGGCCAGCCCGTTAAGCAGGTTGTGGCGCCCTGGCTTGCAGAACCGGAGCCCCTTGAATTCCTGCCCCGGGGCAACAAGGTCGAAATGGTAACACCCTGCCTCCACCTTAAGGTTTTTGATGCAATAGGTTGCCCCCCCTTCCGTACCGTAGGTAAGGCCGACAACCGGGAGTCCGTGGCGCACCAGCAGGGTGCCTTCCGGCCGAAGCCTTGAGGCGAATTCCTGAAAGGATTCCACCAGCGCTTCAGCTGTCCCGTAGATGTCGAGGTGGTCTGCATCCATGGAGGTGATGCAGGCTACCTCAGGGCGCAGCCACAAAAAGGAGCGGTCATATTCATCGGCTTCTACCACCGTAAATTCATCGCCCTCCATAAGGAAGTTGCTCTGGAAATCCTCGGACACCCCACCCAGGAAAGCGGTTATCTTATGGCCCGCCTCCCGCAGCAAATGGGCAAGGATACAGGAGGTGGTGGTCTTCCCGTGGGTTCCCGCCACGGCCAGGCACCGACCTGAATTGCTGATGATACCGAGTACCTCAGCCCGTTTTTTTATCGTAAAGCCCTGCTGGCGGAAGTAGGCCAGTTCCTTATGGCCCGCTGCCACCGCCGGGGTATAGACCACCAGGGTGTGTGCAGGGTTCAGGAAATCCATGGGGATTTCTTCAATCGCCTCGCGAAAATGCAGGGCGGCCCCTTCCTGCTCCAGGGCCAGGGTAAGTGGGCTGGGCGTGCGGTCGTAGCCGGCAACCGGTTTCCCCAGGCGCAGGAAATAGCGCGCCAGGGCAGCCATGCCTATGCCGCCGGCACCGATAAAGTATACCCGGTGTATCTGCTCAGCTTCCATACGTTTCCTTCAGCACCTGTTCAAGTTCATCGACGATCTGCCGGGTGGCATCAGGCCGGGCAAGGGCCTTCATGTTCGTCCCTAGCCGCTGCATGCGCCCGGGATCGCAGACCAGTTCGGAGAAAGTGGCTTCAAAGGCCCCCTCCAGTTCATCTTCTGTAAGCATTACGGCTGCTCCCTGCCGGGCAATGGCTTCCGCATTCTTCCGTTGGTGGTCCTCCGCCACATTCGGGGATGGGATGAAAAGCACCGGCTTTCCCACCAGGCAAAGCTCTGATACGGAACCGGCACCCGCCCGGGAGAGGATCAGGTCAGCGGCACAATAGGCCGCCCCCATATCGCTTATAAATGGTCGTATCTCCACCCCATCGGAGGCCTGTCCCCGATACTGCTCGAAATACCCCCGGCCACATTGCCACAGCACCTGGAAGCCCATCTCCCTGAAAAAATCCAGTTCTTTAGCCACCAGTTGGTTGATCCGCCGGGCACCCTGGCTCCCTCCCAGCACCAGCAGGGTCTGGCGTCCGGGCTCCAACCCAAAGGCTTCCCGCGCCCTGCCAGGTTCCGCAGTCCCTTCCATTAAGGTGCTTCGCACGGGATTCCCGGTAAGGCGCAGCGACTTCTCAGGGAAAAACTGTTCCATCCCGTCATAGGCGACAAAGATGCGCCTGGCGTAGCGGGCCAGCCATTTGTTGGTCTTCCCGGCAAAGGAATTCTGTTCCTGGAGCACGCAGGGAATGCCCCGGGCGGCGGCGGCCCGCAACGTAGGGCCACTGGCAAACCCCCCGGTACCGATGACCAGGTGCGGCCTGAATTTCCCTATTATGGTATTGGCCTTTAACAAACTGGAAAGCAGCTTTATGGGAAAAAGCAGGTTTTTAAAACTGAGTTTCCGCTCCAGGCCACTGATCCACAACCCTTTGATGGGATACCCTGCCTGCGGCACTTTTTCCATTTCCATCCGGTCGCGAGCCCCAACGAACAGAAAGGCGGCCTCCGGAAACCTGCGTTTCAGTTCATCCGCAATCGCCACCGCCGGGTAGATATGCCCCCCGGTTCCGCCTCCCGATAGTAAAAACCTATAGTTGCCCACTTAATATCTCCAGAGGGTGTTCCTCCTTGTTTTTATCCGTTTGTACTTCTTCTTTAGCCGGCTTGCGGCTGGCGCTGAGCACCACCCCTATAGCCAGGCAGGTCATCCAGATGGAGGTGCCCCCGCTGCTGATCAACGGCAGGGTCTGCCCTGTTACCGGGAACAATTCCACTGCCACCCCCATATTGATCAGGGCCTGAAAGACAATGGGCAGGCCCACCCCCATTACCACAAGCTTGCCAAAAACCGATTCGTTGGCGTTGGCCACCACCACAATTCGGAACAGCAACAGCAAATAGAAAAACATCAGCAAAAAGCCGCCTACCAGGCCGTATTCCTCTATGATGATCGCATAAATGAAATCCGAGGAGCTTTGGGGGAGGAAATGCTTCATCACGCTTTTCCCGGCCCCGTTGCCCACCAGCCCGCCGCTGGCAATGGCGATTTTGGCCTTCTCGATCTGGTAATCCCCCTCGCTGTCGGTCCGGTCCCAGAAATTTTCCACCCGGCTGATCCAGGTATCCACACGGTTGGGGAACACCCCGGGCATGGCTTTGGCCAACAGGACAAAAAGCGCAAGGCCTGCCACTCCTGCCGCGACCATGCCCAGCAGGTATCTCAGGGGGAAGCCCCCCAGGAAACACAGGATCAGCACCATGGCGAACAAAATGGCCGCCGTGGAGAAGTTGGCGGGAAGGATCAGGACCACCACCAAAAAAACAGGGGCCCACAGGGGAATGATACTCTCAGAGAACCGGATTTGGCGGTCTTTGATTTTAGAGAGGTAGCGGGCTGTATAGATCATCAGCACCACGGCTGCCAGGTTGGAAGTCTGGAAGGTGATGCCCACAAGAGGCAGGCGGATCCACCGACTTGCATTGGCCCCATCGATGGTGGTGCCCTGGGCCAGGGTATAGACTAAAAGGACGATGACCCCGGGGAGGGCGATAATGGAAAGGCCCTTGAAATAATGGGCCGGAATCCGGTGGACCCCGTAGATGATGCCAAACCCAAGCAGCAGTAACAGGCCATGCTTAAGCAAATGGCCCATAGTGGTCCCGTTGCCCACCACATAGACCAGATTGCTGCTGGCGCTGTAAACCGGCAGGAAGGAAAACAGGCCCAGGAGGGCCACTACGGCCCAAATGGTTTTGTCGCCTTCCAGGTTTTGCAAAATCTCCCTGATCTTCATAATGTCTTTACCGCTTCTTTAAACTGGTCGCCCCTGTCCTCGTAATTCCTGAAGAGGTCAAAACTCGCGCAGGCCGGGGACAACAGCACGGTATCTCCGCGCTCCGCAATTTTATAGGCCACCTTTACGGCCTCCGACATGGCGTAGGTCTCCACGATCAGGTCCACCACATTGCCAAAGGCCTGCACAATCGGGGCATTGTCGACCCCGAGGCAGATGATGGCCTTTACCTTTTCGCGTACCAGGGGCAAAAGGGTCCTGTAATCGTTCCCTTTGTCGACCCCGCCCACAATCCAGACCGTCGGGGTTTTCATGCTCTCCAGGGCATAATAAGTGGCATTGACATTAGTGGCCTTGGAGTCGTTGATATACTGCACATGGTGGATCTTCAGGACTTTTTCCAGCCGGTGGGGCGCCCCCTGGAAATTGGCCACGCTTTCGCGTATGCTCTCCTTGCGGATACCCAGGAGCCGGGCCACGGTAGCCGCCGCCATGGTGTTTTTTAAATTGTGACGCCCTTCCAGGGCCAGGGAATCCGTATTCATCTTTAGTTCGGTATTATCTGTTTTAATACATAGTTCATTGCCATCCATAAATGCCCCCGTTTCCAGGGGTCTTTCCAGGGAGTAGGGCCAAACCCTCGGCCGGAGTTCCCCGGGCCTGATCCATTCCGACAGCACCGGGTCGTCGAGGTCATAGAGGAAGTGGTCTTCTTCCCCCTGGTTCTCGAAGATCCGCAGCTTGGATCGGATATACCGCTCCATCTGGTAGCCATAGCGGTCGAGGTGGTCGGGGGTAATATTGGTGATCACCCCGATATGGGGCCTGAACGCCAGGATCCCGTCCAACTGGAAGCTGCTCACTTCCAGTACATATACCGCCCTTTTTTCCCTGGCCACCGCAAGGGCAAAACTGTCGCCGATATTGCCGGCCAGGCCTGCGTCGAGCCCCCCTTCCTTCAGGATATGGTGGGTCAGCAGGGCCGTGGTGGTTTTGCCGTTGCTCCCCGTAATGGCCACCAGGGTGGCATCGGTAAACCAGCTCGCGAACTCGATCTCCGAGATCACCGGCACCCCTGCTTCCCTGAGCCGGACCACCAGGGGTGCCGAATCCGGGATGCCCGGGCTTTTCACACAGAGGTCTGCCCGCAGGATCCGCGAGGCGGTGTGCCCGCCTTCCTCCCATTCTATTTCAGTCTCTTTAAGAACGTCCCTGTAGGTTTGCTTTATCTGGCCCTGGTCCGACAGGAAGACCCCGTAGCCCTGTTTTTTTCCAAGCACGGCTGCCCCGACCCCGCTTTCGCCTCCGCCGAGGACCACCAGGAGCCCCCCGCGCTTCAATTCCGCAACCATCTCAGCCGCACCCCTCCCAACTCCCATAATCATCGGATTTTCAGGGTAACGATGCTGACCACAGCCAACAGGATGCCCACGATCCAGAAACGGGTTACAATCTTGCTTTCATGGTAGCCCTTCTTCTGGTAGTGGTGGTGCAGGGGGGCCATCAGGAAAATACGCTTCCCCTCCCCCAGCCGGCGGCGGGTATATTTGAAATATCCTACCTGCAACATCACCGATAGTGATTCGGCAAAAAAGACCCCGCACAGCAGGGGGATCAGCAATTCTTTCCTGACGATCAGGGCAATTACCGCAATGACCCCGCCTATAGTGAGGCTGCCGGTATCGCCCATAAATACCTGGGCCGGATAGGCGTTGTACCAGAGGAATCCCACCAGGGCCCCGACAAAGGCGGCGATAAATACCACCAGTTCCCCGGCCCGGGGGATAAAGAAAATATCCAGGTAATCGGAAAAAATAACATTCCCCGAAACCCAGGCGAATATGCCCAGGGTGAGCACGATGATGGCTGAGCTCCCGGCTGCCAGCCCGTCAATCCCGTCCGTGAGGTTCGCCCCGTTGGAAACGGCGGTTACTATAAAGATGACGATCGGGATAAAAAGCACCCAGGCGAACTTCTCGGCCCCTTCGCCCAGCCAGCTGATCCATTGGGCATAATCTAGCTGGTTGTTCTTGAAGAAAGGAACATTGGTCATCAGCGATTTCATTTCCCTGCCTTCTTCCCGGGGTTCTTCAACAGTCTCGACGGCTATCCGCGTACCGGGTTCCTTGATGGTCACCTCGGGGTGGAAGTACAGGGTGGCCCCGACGATCAGGCCCAGGACCACCTGTCCGAGGACTTTAAAACGCCCTTTCAGCCCCTGCTTGTTCTTTTTGAATATCTTGATGTAGTCGTCGATAAAGCCAATAGCCCCCATCCACAGGGTGGTGGTGATCAGCAGGACGACATAGATATTGTCCAGACGGGCGAATAGCAGGGTGGGGATCAGGGTGGAAAGGATAATGATCAACCCGCCCATTGTAGGGGTCCCCGCCTTTTGGTTTTGTCCCTCCAATCCGAGGTCGCGAATGGTTTCCCCTACCTGCCGGCGCTGCAACAACAGGATAATGCGTTTGCCGAAAACCGTGGCGATAAAAAGGGAAAGCAGTACCGCAACGGCCGCGCGGAAGGTCAGGAACTGGAACAGGGTCGCCCCCGGGAATTGAAATTCCTTTTCCAGATACTCAAACAGGTAATATAACATGCCGTGTCCGTGTTTGTCCCTTTCAGGGGTTTGCTTCCTGTTTTTCCAGTTCTTCCCGCACCCTTTCGAAATCGTCAAAATGCTTCCGCACCCCCTTGATTTCCTGATAGGTTTCGTGCCCCTTTCCGGCCACCAGGATGATGTCGCCCGGGGCGGCAAGCCTGCAGGCCGTGCGGATGGCTTGGGCCCTGTCTTCATTGGTGAGCACTTTGCGCCGGTTCTGGGGTTCCACCCCGGCTTCCATTTCCCGGATGATCTGCTCAGGCTCCTCCGATCGTGGGTTATCGGAGGTGAAAATCACCGTGGTGCTCAATTCGCTTGCGATATGCCCCATGACCGGACGCTTGGACTTGTCGCGATCACCACCACACCCCACTACGGTGATGACGCTTTCATTTCCAGTCCTCAATGCATTGATGGTTGTCAATACATTTTTCAGAGCGTCCGGCGTATGGGCATAATCAACTATTGCTGTAACTTTTTGCCCGGATATAAAATACTGGAACCTGCCGTCCACGGTGGTAAGGCCGCTGATCCCCCTGAGGATTTCAAGGGTTTCCAGGCCCAGCAACTCCGCCACGGCATAGACCGCCAGGATATTATAGGCGTTGAATTCCCCGATCAGCGTGGTCCACACCTGTTGCTCGCCGATTTTGAGCAATTGCCCGTCGAGTTGTTGCTCCAGTACCTGGGCGCGGAAATCGGCGTATGACTTCAGGGCATAGGTGTATTTGCGGCCCGGGGTGTTCTGTATCATGACCAGCCCGTTTTTGTCGTCGATATTGGTCAGGGCAAAGGCCGACTTCGGAAGGCCGTCAAAAAGTTTTTTCTTGGTGTCGCGGTACTCGGCAAAGGTCTTGTGATAATCCAGGTGGTCGTGGGAAAGGTTGGTGAACACGGCCCCGGCGAAATGCAACCCCTCGGCCCGCCGCTGTGCAATCCCGTGGGAACTGACCTCCATAAAACAAAACTCCACCCCGGCTTCGCTCATCAACGCCAGATACTTGTTGATGGTAAGGGCATCGGGGGTGGTCAGGCGGGTTTCATATTCGACTTCATCGACCAAAATCCGTATGGTCGACAGCAACCCCACCTTATACCCGGCCTGGCGGAAGAGTTGGTACAGCAGCGTAGTCACCGTCGTTTTCCCGTTGGTACCCGTAACTCCCACCAACCTGAGGTTATGCGAGGGGTTGCTGTAATAGTTGGCCGCCATTACTGCAAGGGCCTTCTGGCTATCTGCCACTTCGATATAGGTGGCCCCGTCGCGAAGGGACTCCGGAAGGACCTCACAGATAACCGCTGCAGCCCCCTGATCCAGGGCGCCTTCAATAAAGCGATGCCCGTCTGCCTGCACCCCGTGGATTGCGATAAACACATCGCCGGGTCCGACTTTTCGGGAGTCGAAGCACAGCTCCTTTACCTGAAGGGAAGTGGTGCCACTTACCGCTTTCAAGGAAACCCCGTACAACAAATCCTTTAGCAGCTTCATGAAAGTTCCAGGATGATTTTTTTGACGTCCTTCAGGTCTGTTCCGCGGGAGACGGATTGCCTGCGCACTTTTCCATTGCCCCGTACTTCTACCTGTACCCCGAGGTTTTCCAGCAGGGCAACGGCATCCATGCCGCTCATCCCTTCCAGGTCGGGCACCTGCCTAATGGTCTCGCGTACCATCCTGAAGTAGGCCTCATAATCCTCCTCGAAGTGGGCGGGATCCACCTCCAGGCTTGCAAGGCGCTCCAAAACCGGCTTGTTGGAAATAATTTTCTGGGCTACCGAGCGGAAGACAGGCCCTGCCACGTCGGCCCCGTAGTACCCCACGCTTTTATCGGGCTCGTGGATGACCACGATGCAGGAATACTGGGGGTCCTCGGCAGGGAAGTACCCGGCGAAAGTAGAGATGTACCCCAACTTGTCGGGGTCGCGTGATGCATAGTTCTTTTGGGCAGTTCCGGTCTTCCCGGCCAGGGAGAGGTGGGGGGTCTCCAGGCGGTGCCCGGTACCGTGTTTTTTGGCCACCACATTGCGCAGGAGTTGCCGGACCTTGGCCGCGGTTTGAGGGGAACAAATGGAAGGGTTCAGCACTTCCTTGTCAAAGCGTTCCACGGTGCGGTCCCATTCGCGGACTTCCTTGATAAGCCTTGGGCGCAGCAATTCCCCGTTATTGGCAATTGCGTTATAAAAAGCGAGGGTTTGCAGGGGTGTCAGGGATACTTCGTACCCATGGGACATCCAGGCGAGGGAAATCCCCGACCAGCCCTTTTCACCCGGGCTCCTCAACACCGGCGTGCCCTCTCCCTTGATCGGCATCCCGAGTTCCCGATGCAACCCCATTTTTTTAAGGCGGTCCACAAATTGTGCGGGCCGGTCCTTGTACTGCTCATGGATGGTCCGGGCAAAAGCCGTATTGGAGGATACCTCAAAGGCCTCGCCCATGCTGATCTCGCCGTACCCCCCATGGCGCGAATCCCGTACCACCCGGTCATAGACCCTCCAGATTCCCTTTCCGGTATCGACCACCGTACTGGTATCGACCACCCCGTCTTCCAGGGCAGCCACCAGCGACATTAGCTTAAAGGTGGAACCGGGCTCATGGGATTCCCCTATGGCGTAATTCAGGCGCTCGTAATAAGCCCCCTCCTCGGTGCGGCCCAGGTTGCTGATGGCTTTGATTTCCCCCGTGCGGGTCTCCATCACAATCACGCAACCGTGCTCGGCTTTATAATGTTCCAGCTGCTTCAGCAGGGCGTGGTGTGCGATATCCTGGATATTGATATCGATGGTGGAAACCACATCATAGCCATCACGGGGCTCGATGATATTATCCAGGCCAATGGGCTTCCATTGCCCCTTTGCGATCTTTTGCTTCAGGCGCTTCCCCTCAAGGCCCCTCAGGTACCGGCTAAAGGCGCCTTCCAGGCCAACCCGGGTGGCATAGCCATTTTCGTCGAACCGTTCATAGCCAACACTCCGTTCTGCGATCTTTCCCAGGGGGTGTTCCCTCACGGTCTGTTGTTCCACGATGAGGCCCCCTTTATAGGGGCCCTTTTTAAATAAGGGGAACCCTTTTATGGCCATGTATTCGGAATACTCCAGGTTTCGGGCGACAAGGGCATACCGGTTCCTGCTGGCGCGGGCCTTTCGCAGGAGGGTTTCATAATGGTCGGGGGTACGGCCGAGCAATCCGGAGAGGGCGCGGGAGAGGGCGCCCACTTCGGCCTCGAAATCCCCGGTGGAGACGGTTTCCGCATCAAAACGGATGGTGTATTTGGAAACAGAGGTGGCCAGCAGGCTGCCGTCGTCGGAATACAGGTTGCCCCTGTTGGGGGCAATGGTGAACAATTTTTCGGTGCGCTGCAGGGCGAGCTGGCGGTATTTGTCACCATCCGTGGTCTGGATGTCGACCAGCTTGACCATTACCCCCAGGGCAAAAAGGAACATCCCCCCTGCGACGAGGTACAACCTAATCAATATGTTCCTTTGGGTAATAGCCACGGTTAGTCCGAATTTTTTTCCACAATGATTTTACGGGGCGGGGTTTCCGCGGGAAGCAACCCGGCCTCTGCCACCGCCTCCCTTATGGTCGATTCCAGTTTCAGCCGTTGCGCTTTTGATCGCATTTCGACAAATTCACTCCTCAACTCCTTCACCTGCTCATTGAGGGCGGCAATTTCGTGGACCTTCCGGTCTGCAGAATGCGAACTGGCGATCATGATGGTTGCCAGGACCGAGGCAAATACAATAAACAACCAGTTTCTGGGGGCATCCCCGCTAACCAGAAACTTTCCTTTCAACAAGGCTACCAAACCTTTCCTCATACCTTATAGTATATCATCCCTTATTGGGTTCCACCCGCCGGGCCACCCGCAACCGGGCACTCCTGGCCCTTGGGTTCCCAGAAATTTCCTCTGCTGACGGAACCATCAACTTACCCACAGGCCTGAACGGCGCCTGGGGGTTCCCGAAAAAATCGGTTTCCACTTCGCCCTCAAACTTGCCTATGCGCATGAACCGCTTCACCAGCCGGTCTTCCAGCGAATGATAGCTGATCAGGCTCAGTCGCCCACCTGGCCGGACCAGGTCAACGGACTGGTGCAGGAACTCCCGAAGGGCTTCCAGTTCCTGGTTGACCTCCATACGGAGGGCCTGGTACACCTGTGCCAGCCCCTTATTTTCCTTCCCCCGTTGCAAGAACGGCCTGAGCACTTCGTTAAACTGCCCGGTGGTTTCTATGGGAGCCCTGTCCCGGGCCTTAACAATGGCCCCTGCAATAGCCCCTGCCCTGCGGAGCTCCCCGTACTGGTGGAGGAGGAGCCTGAGTTGTTCCAGCGGATAGGTGTTGACCACCTCACGGGCCGTCAGGGCCTCCTTTCGGCTCATCCGCATGTCGAGCACGGCATCGAGCCGGGTTGAAAACCCCCGTTCTGCCTGGTCGAACTGATGGGAGGACACCCCGAAATCCCCAAGGATTCCATCAACTTTCAGAATGCCATAGAACTTCAAGTACTGCTTTATGAACCTGAAGTTGGCGTTGACTATTTGTATCCGCGCATCCTCAGGCCGGTTTTTAAGGGCTTCTTCATCCTGGTCAAAGGCGATCAACCTTCCGCCAGGGCCCAATCGTTCCAAAATTTCGCGGCTGTGTCCGCCGCCGCCAAAAGTAATGTCCACATAAACCCCGTCCTCGCGGACAGCCAGCCCGTCTACGGACTCCTTCAGCAAAACAGGCCTATGGTAACTCATCCCCATCTTCCCCCATCACCTCTTCGGCCAGGTCGGCAAAATCTGCCGCGGTTTCTTCCAGCACCCCTTCATAGGCCTCCTTGTCCCAGATCTCGATGATGTTGATCCCGGAACTGAGCACCACCTCCCGGTTTATGCCAGCCACATCCATCAGGTTCCTGGGGATCAGCAACCTTCCGGTGGCATCGATTTCAACCAGCTTTACCCCCGCAGTGAAGCGGCGGATAAAATCGTTGTTCTTTTTCTTGAAGCGGTTTTTGCGGTTCATCTTTTCCATCAGCTGGTTCCATTCGGCCATGGGGTAGAGTTCCAGGCAGGAATGGAAGACGGACCGCTTGATGACAAACCCCTGGCTCAGGATGGGGGCCATCTGGTTCTTCAGCGCCACAGGGAGCATGACACGACCCTTGGTATCGGCTTTACAGTCATATGTCCCAATGAAGGAAATCACAGAAAAGGCTGGTTGATTTAATTTATGAACTCAAATATATAGAAATTATTACCACATTTTACCACAAATTACCACATTGTTGATAATTTGCGGGGAATTTAGGACCTTCCATAGCCTTAAGGCGGCATCGCGCGAGGAAGATCCGGCGATATGGCATTCCGGCCCGGCGCGGAAATCAAGGGAAAAAACCCCTTGCCACGGTATATTTCAGGGCCCTTGGTATTGGGGGGAAATACCTATATTTGCGAACTGTAAAGCAGCGACAGGCAGAATGGAAAACCAGATCATTGCGGACGGCGACTACCGTTATATCGAAAAGGGGGAAGGCACCCCAATGATCATTCTGCACGGGTTGATGGGCGGGCTCAGCAACTTCCAGGGAGTCACCGATTATTTCCCCCAAAAGGGCTACAAGGTACTGGTCCCGGAACTTCCCATCTACGACATGCCCCTGCTGAAAACCAACGTGAAGAATTTCGCGAAATACCTCGAACGGTTTATCGAGTACAAGGGCCTGAAGGATGTTATCCTGCTGGGGAATTCTTTGGGGGGCCATATCGGGCTGCTGCACACCAAGCTTTATCCAGAAATGGTCAGGGCCCTGGTCATTACGGGAAGTTCAGGCCTTTATGAAAGTGCCATGGGCGACGGGTACCCCAAAAGGGGCGATTACGAGTTCATCAAGAAAAAGGCCGAAGACGTCTTCTACGACCCCAAAGTGGCCACCAAGGAAATCGTCGATGAAGTATATGCCACGGTGAACGACCGGATGAAACTGGTTAAAACCCTTTCCATTGCCAAAAGCGCCATCCGGCACAACATGTCGAAAGACCTGCCCAAGATGACTACCCCTACCTGCATTATCTGGGGCGAAAACGATACGGTTACCCCGCCGAGGGTAGCCGAGGAATTCCATGAGCTGCTCCCGGATTCGGAGTTATTCTGGATCCCGAAATGTGGCCATGCCCCCATGATGGAGCATCCCCATGATTTTAACACCATCCTGGAATCCTGGTTGATTAAAAGGGGGTTTTAAGCCCCGCATGGAAAGCCCCCGGGCGGGATCCCGGGCAAAACACCTGACATGAAGATCATTTCAGCGGAATTCGTATGCAGTAACACCGAGGTGGGCCGTTGCCCGCAGGAACCCCTTCCGGAATACGCCTTTATCGGCCGTTCCAACGTGGGCAAGTCTTCCCTTATCAACATGCTCACCCAACGAAAAAGCCTGGCCAAGACCTCGGGCCGCCCGGGGAAGACCCAGCTGATCAACCATTTCAGGATCAACGGCGAGTGGTTCCTGGTAGACCTTCCCGGCTATGGGTACGCCCGGACCTCCAAAAAGGACAAGGCCCGCTTTCAAAAGCTCATCGAACACTATTTCACCCAGCGTCAGCATTTGCTCAGCGCCTTTGTGCTCATCGATATCCGCCATGAGCCCCAGCCTATTGACCTGCATTTTATGGAATGGCTGACGGAGCATCAAATCCCGTTTTCCATCGTTTTTACAAAGGCCGATAAATTAAAGCCCGGGGCCCGCCAGCCTGCAGTGGATGCTTACCTGGCGAAAATGGAGGAAGCAGGATGGGTGGCCCATCCCCCCTGCTTTGTTACCTCCGCTTCCAAAGACCTGGGGAAAGAAGAGCTGTTGGGCTACATCCGGCAGGTCAACGAAGCCTACCGGGAATCCCTGAAGTAAGCCAGGGGACCCGGAAGGGAACCTGCGCCCCGACCGGGGTTGGGTTAACATCACCCTGGGGCGAATCAGTTTCCTAGAGCACTTGCTCGAGCCGGGCCAGCAGCGCCTCAAGGGACCCCATCTGGTTGATTTCACGGGGCCCCATAAGGATCGCCCATCGCCCCTGCCGGAATTCCAGCACGGCCGGGAGGGCCATCCCGGGGAACTGCCGGGAAGCCGGCGAAGCTTTAAAGGTTTCCCGGTGGAAAAAATGCAGCGGGCGGTCGCACCTTTCCACAAACCGACTCCACTGCTCCCGGGGCCCGAAGGGGCCATAGGTCAGTTGGCATAGCCTGCACGGATACGTCTTCGGGTCAAGCCATTTATGCAGGGTGTCCCGCACGGCCTGATGCCATCCTTCCCCGGCATTCCAGACAAAAAGGATGGAACCCTCCTGAAACGTGTCTTTGTGATGCATACTCCCGGTTAGTTGCAGCCCAGCGGCGAACCTTACATTCCCCCGGCGGAAACCCCTGAACCCAATTTACATAACCTGTAAGGATTTCGGGGCATATTTTATGTCCTGCCAGGGTATTGCAGCCCTTTGGGATATCTTGTCTTTGGGGAGGGGGGGCGGGACCCC
This sequence comes from Robiginitalea marina, assembly GCF_024006985.1. GTDB lineage: Bacteria > Bacteroidota > Bacteroidia > Flavobacteriales > Flavobacteriaceae > Robiginitalea > Robiginitalea marina. The sequence continues at coordinate 111,226 of NZ_JAMXIB010000005.1, read as the reverse complement.
CGCAAAACCCAAACCAGCCTGCCCTCAAGGCCCCCTCCCATCACCCCCCGGCTACCTCAGCCCCGGCCATCCGAAAAAGCACAAGGCTTTAACCTTTCTTTAAAACCCCTGTGTTGGCTGGGTCCGTAAATTGATCCCACAATAAAACAATCTACGCGATGAAAAAAGTAGTCCACAAAGCAGAGAGCCGGGGTTATGCAAACCACGGGTGGCTGGAAAGCCACCACAGTTTCAGTTTCGCCGGCTACTACAACCCGGAGCGGATGCAATTCGGCACCCTGCGTGTGCTGAACGATGACCGCGTGGCCCCTGCAGGCGGCTTTGGAACCCATCCGCACCACGATATGGAGATCATATCCATTCCCCTGAAAGGGGCGCTCGAACACCGCGACAGCCTGGGAAATACAGCAGTCATCAGGGAAGGGGATGTGCAGGTCATGAGTGCGGGCACCGGAGTCCGCCACAGTGAATACAACCATTATCAGGACAGGGAAGTCGCCTTCCTCCAAATCTGGATCATGCCTGATGAAGCGGGGGTGGCCCCCCGGTACGGCCAGGTAAGCATCGACCCGAAAAACATGGAAAACCAATGGCTTGCCGCAATTGGCCCCAGGGGAAAACACGATGGGCTTTGGATCCACCAGAAGGCCTGGCTTCACCTGGGAAGGTTTGAAAAAGGTGAAAAGACCTCCTATTCCCTTAAGGAGCCCGGCAACGGCCTCTACATTTTCGTCCTGGAGGGATCCCTGCGGGCTGCAGGGGAATTGCTGGATCGCAGGGATGCCCTGGGGGTTTGGGAAACCGATGCCGTGGATTTTGAAATGTCGGAGGCCAGTGAGGTCCTCTTGCTGGAAATTCCGATGGAACGGTGATCCTTGCGCCCCCCGGGAACAAAATAATGAGGATTGTCATGATTTAATTCTGAAGGGGGTGGTAGTTTTATCTTTTCACAAACTAAATTCGCATCCATGAACAAGCTCGCTACCTATTGGGTCCCCTTTGACTTTTCTGAAGCCTCCAGGCGCGGCCTGGAGTACGCCATGGATTTTGCCGGCCCGAAAAAAGGGGTCTCCCTGCGGATTTGTTTCATTTCGGAAAAGGAAACGGATGAGGAACTCCAAAAGGCCTTCGACGCCCTGGCCGCCCCTCTGGGTAAAGGCTTCCGGGCCCAGCTCTCCTGGACCCGAATTTCACCCCCTTCCGTAGAAGGCCTGCTGGAAGCGTCACGGGAAGCACAGCCAGATTTGGTGATTGTGGGAACCTCAGGTTCCGCCGATCCCGAAGGCACTACCAAGACCTCAAAATTGGTGCTGGCAGCCCCTTATCCCGTCCTTGTGGTTCCCTCCAATGCGGAACGGGAATTCCGGTTGAAGAAAATTGCCCTGGTCCTTGGGCCACGGGAAATTGACGATGCCAATGACCTGGCCACCCTGTTGGCGGTGGCCCGGAATTACAATGCCCAGGTTACCGTCCTTACCATTGAAAACAAGCCTCAGACGTATGGGTATTCAGAGGAGGAGGAACGCAACGAACACCTGCTGGAATATTATCTGGAATCCTTCTATTCCCACCATGCCTATATCCGAAATGAAGACGTGGTGCAGGGGATCTTCGATTATGTCGACCAGCACGAAATCGACATGATTGCCATCTTTCCGCGCAACCACAGCCGCAGCGAATACACCTCCGAGGGAAGGCTCACCCGAATCCTGGCCCTGCAATCCAGTACGCCCTTGCTGGCCATTGAATCCTGAGCCTGCAGGCGCCTGCTTTTTGACGAAAGAAATTGCGGTTTAAGGTACCCCTTGCCCCATGGCTGGCGAAATATGTGTATTTTCGGCACTTATTTTTCAACGCCGTCAACTTATGCATACTTCCAAATACGCCACCTGGCACCACCCTTACACCCCCGCTGCACAATTCAGCAAGCGGGTCGCCTATTTCAGCATGGAATTCGGGATCGTGCAGGGGCTCAAGATCTACTCGGGCGGGCTGGGCTTCCTGGCCGGGTCCCACCTCAGGTCGGCCCACGACCTGAAACAGAATATGATCGGGGTGGGCATGCTCTGGAAATACGGGTATTACGACCAGCAGCGGGCAGAAGACCAAACCATGCGGGCACAGCGAATCGAAAAGCGCTATAGTTTCCTCGAAGATACCGGCATAGAAGTCAAAGTCACCATCAATGACAATCCGGAGGTCCGGGTCAGGGCCTTTGTCCTTAAACCGGAGGTTTTCGGCACAGTACCCCTGTACCTGCTGACCACGGATGTGGAGGGCAACGATTACCTGTCCAGGACCATCACCGACCAGCTTTACGACGCCAATGAGGAAACCCGGATTTCCCAGAATATCGTACTTGGGATAGGCGGGGCCAAAGTGGTGCAGGCCCTTGGCGGGGCAGACCTCTACCACCTGAATGAAGGGCACGCCCTGCCGGCCTTCTACTACCTCAGGGACCACGGGGTGGAATCCTCCAGAATGGTATTTACCACCCATACCCCGGAGGCCGGAGGGAATGTGGTGCGCAACGGATACCACCTGAACCATCGGGGCTTTTTTGGCCGCCGGCTCGACGGCCCGGAATTGCAGAAGGAACTGATCGGGGAAAACCTCAACTATACGGTATCGGCCCTGCGGCTCTGCAAGAAAGCCAACGCGGTATCCCGCCTTCATGGCCATGTAGCCCGCGACATGTGGCGTCCGTTTGGCCTGGATGGGAAAATTACCCATATCACCAATGCCCAGCACCCGGGCTACTGGTCAGATGCCCCCCTTGAAAAATCCCTGGGCAAAAAAAACATTCGCGGTTTTCAAAAAAGGAAGGCCGAATTGAAGAACGTTCTATTCCAGCGGGTGCTGGACCAAACGGGAAAACTCTTTGACCCCGGGGTGCTCACCCTGGTGTGGGCAAGGCGCTTTGCCGGCTACAAGAGGGCAGATTTGCTGCTCCATGATTTTCAGCGGTTCCGCGAACTCATCACCCGTGCGGACAGGCCCATTCAGATTATATGGGCTGGGAAGCCTTACCCCACCGATTACCAGGCCATCAATACGTTCAACCGGCTGGTTTCCGTGAGCCGGGAGTTCCCTAACCTCGCTGTGCTTACCGGATATGAGATGGAGCTTTCCCGCCAGCTGAAGGCGGGGTCGGATATCTGGCTGAATACCCCCCGGATTACCCGGGAGGCTTCGGGGACCAGCGGCATGACGGCCGCCATGAATGGTTCGCTGAACCTGACGGTCAACGACGGGTGGATCCCTGAATTTGGCCGTCACGGGATAAACGCCTTTGTCCTTCCCGAAGCAGACCCGAACCAACCCCTTCCGGTACAGGATGAGCGCGACAGCCAGCACCTTTACAGGATGCTGGAGGAGGAAGTCATCCCCTGTTATTACGGGGACCCTTCTAAATGGATGGCCATGGCGTTCCAGGCCTGGGAAGACGTCCTGCCGGCTTTTTCGAGCCACCGCATGGCCATGGAATATTACGAGAGCCTATACAAGGGCTAACCCATACGGAAGGGCTGTCCGGTGCTTTGCAGGGCAGCAAACCAGAATTCCCCTTCCAGGTCTATCTTTTTCCTGCGGTTCACCACCGAAGAAATCGGCAGGTATACCAATTGGTTGTGCAACAGCCCCACCACAAAACGGGTTTTTCCCGCCATGGCCCCATGCACGGCCTGATAGGCCAGGCGGTTGCAAAAGATGCTGTCGCTGGCATTGGCCGGGGCCGAGCGGATGATGTAGCTGGGGTCGATATATTTTATGGTAACTTCTGTACCCTGCTGCTTGAAGTGTTCCCCAATCCGGTCCTTTAGGAGGATGCCGATATCGCGGTGTTTGATGTTCCCCGAAGCGTCCTGTACGGCAGAAGCTTCTTCGAATAAATGTTGCCCTGCCCCCTCGGCAACCACTATTACGGCGTGGCGTTTGGCTTTAAGCCGTTTTTCGAGCAGTTTCAAGAACCCCTTTTCCCCCTCCAGCTGGAAAGGGAGCTCCGGGACCAGCACAAAATTCACCACGGGCATCGACATGGCGGCCGAGGCAGCGATAAACCCGCTGTCGCGGCCCATCAATTTCACGATGGCAATACCGTTAAAAGCTCCGGCAGCCTCGTTGTGGGCATCCCTCACAATGGGGGAGGCCACGTCAAAGGACGTTTCAAACCCAAAGGATTTATCGATCAGGTCAATGTCATTGTCTATGGTTTTTGGAATGCCGATCACTGAAATTTTGAGCCCGCGCTTCTCGATTTCCTTCCCGATATCCTCCGCCCCTTTCAGGGTCCCGTCGCCCCCGATGGTAAAAAGCATATCCACCTCAAGGCGCACCAGGGTATCGACCATATCAGAAACTTTCTGGGCACCGCGGGAAGACCCGAGGATGGTCCCCCCAAACTGGTGGATGTCCCTGACCTTTTCAGGGGTGAGGTAACGGTAGGGGTGCGGGTTGTCCGGGGCCAGGCCCTGGTAGCCGTAGGGGATCCCGATAATCTCCTTTACCCCGTAAAAATAGTGCAAGCCCATTACCAGGCTGCGGATCACGTTGTTGATCCCCGGGCAGAGCCCCCCGCACGTCACAATAGCGGCAGTGGTTTCCTCCGGGTTGAAAAAGATATTGCGGCGCGGGCCGGCTTTTTCAACGGCCGGCAGCGACTCCCCTTCGGAGCGGCTGCGGGAATATTCCCCCAGGGAGGTGTTGAAGAGGATCTTCTCGGAGTCATCCACAAAATTGAACAACTGGTCTCCGTCCTCGCTGCTCAGGGGCAAAGGGGAAGGACGGGAAACAGTTCCCAGTTTACGAACTTCAAATGGGTCTTGCTGGGGCATAGTCTGATTTGTTTATACAGGGGGCCTGGGAAACGCAAAACTCTCAGGGCCTCTTTTCCCGAAGGTCTAGCTTTTCCTCGAAATAATCGCAAAAATCCTTCATGGTATCCCTCATCTTTTCGTCCTGGGTGGCCCTGTAATAGGTCTGGGTCATGGCAACCAGGGTTTGGTGGAAAAACACCTTCATCTCGTCTACGGGCATGTCCTTGGTCCAGAGGTCGATCTTCAGCGATTCTTTATTGTTATGGTCCCAGACGGAAAGAAGCATGGCCCTGGCCTCTTCATTTTCCACTCCCCCGTCCTCTGCGGACCAGTGGAGTTTTTCAGGGACCCGGTTTTCATCGAGGGTAACGCGGAGGGTAATTTCGGAGGTATGCAGTTTTGACATTTTATTTCGGTGGTTTGTAATTAGCCCGGCGGAAGAGATCCTCCCCCGGGGTGTTGAGCATTTCATCCAGCCCCACGTCGTTGCGCTCCATAAAAGCCCGCACAATCTGCCACCCCATATACCGGCCAATCCGGCCCGGGGATTCATTGTCCAGTTCCAGTCGGAACTTGCTGAACGGGGCGGGGTCTAGGAACCTGGGGGCCAGTCCCTGGTCGGTGCTGTAGAGGAGCTCCCGCTCCACAAAATAGCGCCAGATCTGTCCTTCATTATCCAGGGCCCATTGCCACTGGTCCGCACGGTACCCGATTTTTACCGAATCCGGGGCCAGGGGCATCAACAGGTCTTTCAGGTAAAGGGCCTTCCCGTAGTACACCATCCGGGAAACAAAACTGCGCTCCCGGGGCAGCGGTACCACCCTGTCCGCAAACTGGTCCGCCACATCGCCCACCAACAGTCGCGGGTCTAACTCCTGGGCGACATAGCGGGAAAAATTGCCATAAAACTCATGATCCGGCCCCAGGTAGCTGTCCAGCCCGATCAGCAGGAGGGTATCGGTAAGGTAAACGCGCTTCCGGTAATCCACGTTATTGGTGAGGGTGATGACCTTCTCCGGTACGCGGCTTTGGGGGAAATAGTACCGGATATGCTTAAAGAGAAGCTCCAACTCCGCCTGGTAGGGATCGAACTCCGGGAAGGCCTTCTTCACCTCTGCCCTGAGTTGCTGTTGCAGGGTATCGGTAAGGAGGTGCAGCCATACACTGTCGGAAAACTGGGCAGGGAAGAGGTAGGGGTAAGCCGCCTTGAGGTCAGGCAACCCCTCCGGGCTGCTCTGGTCAAAGGCCAGATCGAAGCGGTCCACTTCCAGGGAAAGGGGAATGGCGAGGACCTCCGGCTTCACCCCGTTCGCGGCATCGCCGCAGCGGGCCAGTAAGGCAAATGCGGCCAGGGCGGCAAGGAATTTGGCGGCAGGGCGCATAAATCCGTTCAAGGTTTTGGTTGTTTTTGGGGTTTAGGTGCTATTTTTACCAGACAAAGGTATCCATTTTCCACGTCAAACCGAAGCCCGATGCACTCAGAAGAAGTAATTGACCATATCGTAGACTGGCTGCGCGACTATGCCACGAATGCCGGGATGAAAGGCTTTGTGGTGGGGGTTTCCGGGGGGATTGACTCCGCCCTTACCTCTACCCTTTGCGCCCTCACAGGAATGGAGGTGCTTTGCCTGGAAATGCCCATTCACCAGTCGAAAAGCCAGGTTACCCGTGCCGCAAACCATATTTTCTGGCTGAAGGAACGATATGGGAACGTGCGCTCGGAGTGGATCGACCTTACTCCGGTTTTCGACAGCCTGCTCGAGGTCTTCCCCCCGGTAAAACACGAAGAGGACCGGCTCATGTCCCTGGCCAATACCCGGGCCCGGCTGCGAATGACTTCGCTGTATTACTTCGCCGCCCTTCAGAAACTGCTGGTCGCCGGCACGGGAAACAAGGTGGAAGATTTTGGGGTGGGCTTCTTCACCAAATACGGGGATGGGGGTGTGGACCTGAGTCCCATTGCGGACCTGCTCAAAACAGAAGTTTACCAGCTCGCTTCTTCCCTGGGGATCAACCGGGATATCCTCGAGGCGCCCCCCACAGACGGCCTTTGGGGCGATGACCGCACCGATGAAGACCAGATCGGGGCTTCTTACCCGGAACTGGAATGGGCTATGGCCATGGACGAGCAGGGGAAGACCGGGGCGGAATTCACCGGGCGGCAGCGGGAAGTTTTCCGGATCTATAAACGGTTTAATACCGTTAATCGACATAAAATGCAGCCTATCCCGGTCTGCAGTATCCCGGAACACCTAAAAAGGACCTCTCAGCTATAAATGAGGTCATTAGCTCGAAAAAAACAAATCGGCAGGGCTTCGTACCGATTTTTTTTGACATCTTTGTTGACACATTGATTGGATTAACCCTTACATATCACGTAAGTTTTTTAATACGTGTTTGGGTAGACCAAAAAACTAACCAAAGATGATCAAATTACTCATAGCGGACAACCACCCCATTGTCCGGCTTGGGATCAGCTGCCTGTTGCAAGAGCAGGAAGATTTCCAGGTCTTGGGAGAAGTTGCCACCACCTCCGAACTCTTCAAAAAACTGAACAAGGATTTGCCTGACGTGCTGATCCTGGAGATGGATATCCCGGAAATCAACGGGGTAGCCGCCCTCAGAAAGATCAAACAGGAGTATCCGGAAGTTAAAGTGTTGATATACAGTGGACAATCTGAAGATGTCTACGCCCTTAGCACCATTAGGGCCGGGGCCAACGGATACCTGTCCAAGGAAACCCGCCTGGAAAACCTGCCGGAAGCAGTCAGGAAAGTGGGCCACGGGGGCATGTATATCACCAACGAACTGGCCCAGCGGCTGGCCTTCGATGAAGGCACCAAGAAGCCGCGCCGGTTTTTCAGGAAGCTGTCGACCCGGGAGGTGGAAGTCCTCAAGATGCTGGCCAGCGGTAAGCGAAACAAGGAGGTGGCCCAGGGCCTGAACCTGAACGAAAAGACCGTCAGTACCTATAAGGCCAGACTGATGAAAAAACTCAACGTAGACAATATGGTAGACCTGCTCCAGCAGGCCAAGGCCCTGGAATTATACTGAACCCAAACGGCCAAACCGCACCAATCCGCCCCGCCCGGGCGGATTTTTCTTTTGCCTACGACAACACCCGGTTGAGCTTGGTATTCAGCAATTTGTTCAGCTGCAGATAATTGACAATTTCCTCCAGGGTTTCCCGGTTGTCCCCGGCCACCGATGACTCGGTTTCCCGCTGCAGGGCGAGGATTCGCTTTTTGATCAGGAAACACCGGAGGGAAAGGATGGTTTCGCTGACCAGCTGGGCAAGGGAATGCTGTTTTGCCTTGGGGAAGATATCCCTGCGCTCCCAGTTGTGCAACTGGTATTTTTCCTCGTCCATCAGGATCGCAGAGACCTCTTCCACCAGATCCTGGTCCAGTTCGCCGAGCAGGTCCTGTACCCGGAACTCAGCCTCCCCGCTGAGCTTCTCGATCAGGGCATTGTAAATGCGCCGGAAATGCCCGTTGGTCAGCTCAATCTCGTCTTCCTGCAGGTCCAGGAACACTTTTTCGAACACCCGGGCCTGTACCCGCTCCGGTTCCAGCACCAGTTTCCCTTCCTCATTTTCCTTGAGCACCAGGTCTTCGAATTCCTGGATCTCCTTCCCGTAAATCAGCAGCATTTCGATGATCTTCCGCTCCAGCTCGTACTGCATGTCTACCCGCGCTTCTTCCGGGGCGGGGGGCACCACGGCCATCTGGCCTGAAGACCGGGGTTTTTCGGAGGCGTCCCGGGCCTGTTTCCGACCCATCTGGGCCAGGGTGGAAAAAAGGACCCCTTCTGAAATCCCCATCAGGGAGGCGCATTCCTGGATGTATACCTCCCGTTTGATCCGGTCGGGGATACGCGCAATGCTGCTTACGATGTCCCTGATGGTTTCCGCCTTACGGATGGGGTCGCTGGCCGCTTCTTCGGTGAGCAGGGCCGTCTTAAACTGGATAAAATCGCGGGCGTTTTCCTTCAGGTAGGCCTCAATGGCCTCCCGGGAATTCTTCCGGGCAAAACTGTCAGGGTCCTCCCCGGGCGGAAAGGTACATACCCTTACATTCATCCCTTCTTCCAGGATCAGGTCTATTCCCCTCAGGGAGGCCCTGAGGCCAGCCGCATCCCCGTCAAAAAGGACTACGATGTTCTGGGTGAGGCGCCGCACCAGGCGAATCTGGTCCGGGGTCAGGGCGGTGCCGCTGGAGGCCACCACATTTTCAATGCCGCTCTGGTGGAGCTGGATAACATCGGTATACCCTTCCACCAGGTAGCAGGCATCCTCCCTGGCAATGGCCTGTTTGGCGTAATAGATCCCATAGAGGACCTTGCTTTTGTGGTAGATGTCGCTTTCCGGGGAATTCAGGTATTTTGCCTGCTTCTTGTCGTTGCTGAGGGTTCGGCCGCCAAAGCCGAGCACCCGGCCACTCATCGAATGGATGGGGAAAAGCACCCTCCCCTTGAAACGGTCAAAATGTTTTTCCTCCCCCCCATCGCGGTCCGGCTTCTTTACAATGGTGAGCCCCGTTTTCTCGAGGAAATCGAGTTGGTAGCCCTTTTCAAGGGCTGCCCGGGTAAAGGCGTCCCACTGGTCGGGGTTATAGCCCAGGCCAAAATGGCGGATGGTAGCTTCCGAAAAACCCCGCTCCTTGAAATAGGTCAGGCCAATGGCCTTTCCCTTTTCGGTATTCCAAAGGCAATCGGAATAGAACTGGCTGGCGAACTCCGTAACCAGCAACAGGCTCTCCCGCTCGCTGGCCTTTTCCTTTTCCTCGCTGGTCTGTTGGGTTTCCTCGATTTCGATCTGGTACTTTTTGGCCAGGTACCGAATCGCCTCAGGATAGGTAATGTGTTCGTGCTCCATCAGAAAAGCCACCACATTTCCCCCCTTGCCACTGCTGAAGTCTTTCCATATCTGCTTTACAGGGGAAACCATAAAACTCGGGGTGCGCTCGTCGGTAAACGGGCTGAGGCCCTTGAAATTGGAACCGGATTTCTTCAGCTGCACAAAATCGCCGATAACCTCCTCCACCCGGGCGGTTTCGAATACTTTGTCAATGGTGCTCCTGGAAATCAAGGCGGCGTGTTTTAGGAAGGCTTAAAAATAAGAAAAGCCGCCGCCCGGAAAAAGGAAATGGCCGGGGAAATTACCGAAGCCCCTGAATTCCTACCTTTGGGGAAACAGAAACCGATCCCGCCATGTTCATCCTGTTTTTCGGCACCCGTCCCGGGAAGAAAAAAGAAGCCACCCTGCCCGGGGCGGCCTGCCCCTACTGCGGGCAGGCCGGGCAGTTGCGGGCCACCCTCATCCCACAGTTCGTCCACCTTTTCTGGATCCCGGTGTTCCGCCTGCGGCCGACGGCCTATGTGGAATGCGGGCACTGCAAAAAAGCCTATGCGGAGGACGACCTGACCACAGAGATGCGCCGCGGGCTGGACGGCCTCGCCAGCCCATAATAATAGGGGGCAAGCCCCGCTTATGTGGCCCCGGGGCAGGTCAGATATCCAGGCGCAGGCCGAAAGCCAGCATGTTCTGTTCCACTTCGGCATCCTGGAAAATAGGGTTGAGGTCGTACCGGAAGTACAGCAGCACCCCATCGATCCCGATATAGGTGCTGAGCCCGTAGATCAGGTCGCTGGTATTGTACCCACCCTTCAGCTTGTCCTTTTTGCGGTCCCCGTCCTCCCGGTACTTGAGTTTCTGTCGCGCCCCAAGGTTCAGCCCTGCATATCCCCCGAAACCGAACCGGAACTGGTTGTTCAGGGAATACCGGACCCGGTTTTCGGACACCCGCACGCGGGAAGGCCCTATCTCGAAATGCACCGGCACCACGAGGTTGTCCATCCGGAACTTGGATTTGTCAAGGGGTAAGGCGAATTCCTGGAGGGAGGTCTGTCCGTCCTCAGTGACAAAATACTGGTTCCCTTCGGGCTTGAGCCCATTGAACTGGAAGGAAAACCCGTAGTGGAAACGCAGGAAGTTGCTGTTTTCGAACACCCGGGTCCTCCAGGCCCAGCCAATTTCGAAAAAGCGGCTTCCGGCGAGCTTATAGGGGGATTGCTCCAGGGACAGGCCTTCCACGTCCGCGTTGCTGAAGCCAAACGCGATGACCAGGTCTGAATAGGTCCGCCTGTCGTACTGCCAGTGTTTCTCCCAGCCCCAGTACCAGGGATCGCAGTCGATCCCAAAGAGTGCGCAGTCATCCTCCTCATGGCCTTCCCTTCCGGAGGGGCTCTCCTTCCAATTCGCCAGGCTGTCCTGCATGGCGATGCCTTCCCCCCGGTTCCGTTCCAGGAGGGCGATCTCATTGTCCAGGATCGCCTGGCGGTTCTCGATGTTCAGGGCGCGCCGCTCCGCCGCAGCCTCCTTCAGGGCTTTGGCCTCTGCCGCAGTCAGTTCCCCGGCATTTACCCGGGCTTCAATCAGGGTGATTTCCGCTTTGAGGGCCTCCTTTTCCTGTTGGACCACCAGTTCCCGCTGGGCCTTCAGCTCCCGGATCCGCTTTTGATACGCCTCCTGGGCCTGAAGTTGCTGGAAGCTGCAAAAAATGACCAGAAAAATCAGAAATCGTACTAGAGTGTGCATGTGATTTGGTTTTTTAAGATTGATGAATAAACGCTTCCCCACCCGTAGCCATGAAAGGAGCAGGACGGGGGATTTTTGAAACAAAGGGCTCAGGGGTTGTGGTTGGCCACGGCCGTACGCATCCGGTTCATCCCCGATTTAAGCTTCTCAAGAATCTGCTCCCGGAAGGTCTGGTCCAGTTCATCCTCGGCCCGGTAGAGCAGGGTCATGGCATCGATACCTGAAACCGTGTCCCGCCGGCTCTGCCGCACAATGGCTTCCCGGGCCTGCCGCAACAGGGAATCGACCTCGGCGTCTGTGGCCATACCCCGGCCTTCCTCCAAAAAGGTCACCTGAGTCAGCACGGTATCGAGCTGGCGGGCGATCAGCTCTGAAAGCCCGGCCGTATCAGGGACCCCCGGGGAAGGCTCCAGCCCGGCCAGGTCACGGTCCGCCGCCAGGCCTGGCCTGCTTTGTTCCCCGTGGAGAACCCGGGTAAGGGATGGCCCGGCAGGTTTATGGGGCTGGTTTTCCTTATCGGACCGGTCTTGCTGGAGGGGCGGCAGCACCTTCGGCTGAGGCGCGGGGGAAGGCGCCGCGGTAGTGGGGTTTTCCACTACGGGCTCCCCGCCGGGCAGCGGCTCCGGCGCCGTGAGGAACCAGAAGTAACCCATCGCCAGGGCAAGGCCCGCGGCCGCCGCCATTGGCCAAAGCCAGGGACGCCTGTCGCGCTTCAGGGGTTCCGGTCCGAGGCGGGCTTCAATAGCATCCCAGGCCGACTCGCGGGGTTTCACCTCCCGCTCCCGGAGGCGCTTTTGCCATTGTTTTTCAACATCATCTAATGCCATAGTTGTGGTATGAGATTTCTTCCAATTGGTTTTGCAATACTTTGCGTGCCTTGAATAGCTGTGATTTGGAAGTACTTTCCGAAATATCCAGCAGGGTTGCAATCTCGTGGTGCTTGTATCCCTCTACCACGTAAAGGTTAAAGACCAGGCGGTATCCTTCCGGCAGGGCGTCGATCAGGAGTTCCAGCTGTTCCACCTCATAAGGGTCTGCCCCGGCGTCGGGGAGCTCCTGACGGTTTTCCAGGAGGGTTTCGTCATAAACTACAAATTGCCTGCGGCGCAGAAAATCGATGGCTTCCCGAACCATGATCCGCCTGACCCAGCCCTCAAAGCTCCCCTGGAAACGGAAGCCCGGGAGGTTCGCGAAAACCTTTACAAACCCCTCGATCATCACGTCCTCCGCAAAATGCGCATCCCGGACATACCGCTGGCACAAGGCCAGCATCCGGGGGGCCAGGCTGTCGTAGATCGCCTTTTGGGCCCCACGGTCGCCCGAAGCCGCCTTTCGCACCAGGGAATACTCGTCACGGAACAGGGAAATGATTTTCACTTTCATGCGCGCTTCTATCCTTAAAGACGGGGGAAAATAAAAAAAGGTTGCCCGGGATCGCCATTTTTTTTGGCCGGGGCATAAAACCTGTCAGATTTTGCGGTCTACTACATAATTGACCATGAGCTCCAGGGCGTCCCGGTAAGGCGACTGCGGATACTCGCGCAAGAGTTGCAGGGCCCGGTCCCGGAACTCCAGCATGCGGGTTTCCGCGTACTCCAGCCCTCCTGATTCCTTCACATAGCGGATGATCTCCCTGACCCTGCCGCGGTCGGTGTTGTGGTGCTTCACCGAGGAGATCAGCCACCTGCGTTGTTTTTCCGGGGCATGGTTCAGGGCGTGAATCAGGGGAAGGGTCATCTTCTGCTCCCTGATGTCGATACCGGTGGGCTTGCCGATACGCGCCTCCCCATAATCAAAAAGGTCATCCTTGATCTGGAAGGCCATCCCGCAGAGCTCCCCGAATTTTCGAAACGTTTCCACCTCTTCGGAACCAGGCCGTACAGAGGCAGCGCCCAGGCTGCAACAGGCCGCAATGAGCGTGGCCGTTTTCTGTCGGATTATCTCGTAATACACCGCCTCGGTAATATCGAGGCGCCGCGCCTTTTCGATCTGCAGCAGTTCCCCCTCGCTGATCTCCCGCATGGCAGTGGAAATGATCCGAAGCAGGTCAAAATCGCCGTGGTCCACAGAGAGCAACATTCCCCTGGCCAGCAGGAAATCGCCCACCAGCACGGCAATCTTGTTTTTCCATAGGGCGTTGATCGAAAAAAAGCCGCGCCTTTTGTAGCTGTCATCCACCACGTCGTCGTGGACAAGGCTGGCGGTATGGATGAGCTCAATGACAGATGCCCCCCGGTAGGTGCGTTCGTTGACCTCCCCCTGGTTCAGCAGCTTGGCCGTGAGGAACACAAACATCGGGCGCATCTGTTTCCCCTTGCGGTTTACGATATAATAGGTGATGCGGTTCAGCAGGGGCACCTGGGAACGCATGGATTCATGGAACTTCTTCTCGAAGAGTTCCATTTCCCGTTCAATGGGTTCCCGGATCTGCGCGCTGACTTTCAAGGGGTGTTTGCTTTTGCTGCCGATGGCTGGTAAAATTAGCCAAAAAAAGCCGTAAAAACCGATTGATTGGGGGCCAACTGAAAGGGGCACCCGGCGAGCCGGAGAACCACCTGTCCCAGGGGCCTGTTACTTCGCCAAACCCCGGGGGGTTCCCTTCCTTTCCTGTATCTTTGCGTGAATCCCCGGACCCCGGGGGCCAACCCCTGTCGGATGTCACAGGAAACAACCGCCATACGGACCACCTGGTTCAGCCTGCTATCGAATGTTGCGCTGGCCCTGATCAAGGGCCTTGCCGGATTTTTTGGGCATTCCTATGCCCTTATTGCCGATGCCATCGAATCCACGACGGATGTTTTCTCCTCCCTGCTGGTCCTCCTCGGGCTGACCTATGCAAAAAAACCGGCCGATAAAAACCACCCGTACGGGCATGGCAAGATCGAACCGCTGATCACCTTCCTGGTCGTGGCATTCCTGGTGAGCTCGGCCGTGGTGATCGTGTACGAAAGCATCCGCCACATCCAGACCCCCCACAAAACCCCGGAGCCCTGGACGCTTTTCGTGCTGGGTGGCATTATCCTCTGGAAAGAGGCCTCCTACCGGATCGTCCTGAAAAAAAGCCGGGAAACGGGAAGTACGGCCCTTGGGGCCGATGCCTGGCACCACCGCAGTGATGCCATTACCTCCGTGATGGCATTTTTGGGTATTTCCATCGCCCTGGTCTTCGGGGAGGGGTATGAGGCCGCCGACGACTGGGCCGCCATCTGCGCCTCCGGTTTCATTTTATATAACAGCTACCTGATTTTCCGCCCGGCCCTGGGAGAGATAATGGATGAACACCGGTACGACGACCTGGTGGAACACATCCGGGAAGAATCCGTGAAGGTCAGTGGCATTTTGGGAACCGAAAAGTGCTTTGTCCGCAAGGCAGGGCTGAAATACCACGTGGACCTCCACGCGCTTGTGGATGGGCAAATCCCCGTTTACCAGGGGCATGCCCTGGCGCACCGCCTGAAAGACCACCTGAGAAGGGAAATCCCACGGCTTGGCCACGTCCTGGTCCATATCGAACCCGCCAGCCGGGAGGAACGCGAATCCTCCGGGCCGTCAGGTCCGGGGAAACCATAACCCTTTCCAACCCGAATACCGAAAACAGATGCCAAAGAAAAAAGCCAAATTGAACCGTACCGATGCCCTGGCCATAGACCGGACCCGCCTTGCGAACGAACGCACCTTCCTGGCCTATTTCCGCACCTTTGTGGTAATCCTCAGTTCCGGGGTAGCCATCCTGAAAATGGAAATCCTCCAGGAAATCCGCGATCTGGGTTACGTTTTAAGCATCCTGTCGCCGATAATCCTCCTTATCGGACTCTCCCGGTTTATCTATGTGAAGTGGCACCTGAGGAAGTACTATTGGGAGCTGGAGGAAGACGCCGGATAACGGCCCGATTAACCGGTACCAGAAACCGGTTCAGACCCCCGGATCCGCACTCTTATTGGCCAACTGCCCGCAGGCAGCATCGATGTCCTTGCCCCGGGAGCGGCGTACGGTAACGGTAATGCCCGCCCCTTCCAGGGCCCGGACATAGGCCTGTATCGCCCCTTCCGAAGCCTGGCGGAAACCACCGTCATCAATGGGGTTGTATTCAATCAGGTTGACCTTACAGGGTGCTGCTTTGGAAAACTCGAGCAACGCCCTGATGTCTTCGGCCTGGTCATTGATCCCTTCCCAGACCACGTACTCATAGGTCACCCGGCTTTTGGTTGTCTGATACCAGTATGCGATGGCTTCCCGCAATTCCTCCAGGGGCATTTTGGCGTTGAAGGGCATGATGGCCGTACGGGTTTCCGGCACAGCTGAATGCAGGGAAACGGCCAGGTTGCAGCGCAGGTTCTCGTCGGCCAGCCTGCGGATCATCTTGGGAACCCCTGAGGTGGATACCGTAATGCGCCGGGGCGACATCCCCAGGCCTTCCTCCGAGGTTATCATCTCTATGGCCTTTACGACATTGGGATAGTTCATCAAAGGCTCCCCCATCCCCATAAAAACAATATTGCTGAGCGGGCGGCCAAAATACAGTCGGCTCTGCCGATCGATGACCACCACCTGGTCGTAGATCTCATCGGCATTCAGGTTGCGCATCCGCTTCAGGCGGGCTGTGGCGCAAAAGGTGCAGTTCAGGCTGCACCCGACCTGGCTGGAAACACAGGCCGTGGTGCGGCTTTGTACCGGGATCAGCACCGATTCCACCACCAGGCCGTCATGCAGGCGCACGGCATTTTTGATGGTGCCGTCCTGGCTGCGCTGCATCTGGTCGACCGCGATATGGTTTATGGTAAAATGCGCTTCCAGGGTCTGCCGCAGATCGAGGGAAAGGTTGGTCATTTCCTCAAAGGAATGGGCCCCTTTCTTCCACAGCCATTCATAGACCTGGTTGCCGCGGAACACCCGCTCCCCGGCCGCCTCGAAGAAGGCGCGCAGTTCTTCCCTCGACAGGGCACGGATATCTCTCTTTTCAGCCATTTCCATTCAGGCGGTTGTTCTTGGGCCGGCATCCCGGCGCGGTTTGCTGCCTACAGGATCAGCATGGCATCCCCGTAGGAATAAAAGCGGTACTGCTCCAGGATGGCTTCCTTATAGGCCCGCTTCATCAGGTCGTGGCCCATAAAGGCGGAAACCATCATCAGCAGGGTCGATTTGGGCAGGTGGAAATTGGTAATCATGGCATTGGCAATGCTGAACTCATAGGGCGGGAAAATAAATTTGTTGGTCCATCCCTCAAAGGTATTCAGCAAATGCTCCGAGGAAACGGCGCTTTCCAGGCCGCGCATCACGGTGGTACCCACTGCACAGACCCTTTTTTTGTTGCGTTTGGCCCTGTTCACCACTTCGGTGGCGCGCTCATCGATGACGAGTTCCTCGCTGTCCATTTTATGTTTGGAAAGGTCTTCGACCTCCACGGGATTAAACGTGCCCAGTCCCACATGCAGGGTGAGTTCCGAAAACTCCACTCCCTTGATCTCCAGTTTTTTAAGCAGGTGCTTCGAAAAATGAAGCCCGGCCGTCGGGGCGGCCACCGCCCCCTCGTACTTGGCATAGATGGTCTGGTAGCGCTCTTCATCCTCAGGTTCCACTTCCCGCTTGATGTATTTAGGCAGGGGGGTCTGCCCTAGTTCGCGTAGCTTGCGACGGAAGTCCGGATACGATCCGTCATAGAGGAACCTGAGGGTCCGGCCCCTGGAAGTGGTATTGTCGATGACCTCGGCCACCAGGGATTCATCGTCCCCGAAATACAACTTGTTCCCGATGCGGATCTTGCGAGCGGGGTCTACCAGCACGTCCCACAGGCGCTGCTCCTGGTTTAGTTCCCGCAAAAGGAATACCTCAATGCGGGCCCCGGTTTTTTCCTTGTTCCCGTATAACCGTGCCGGGAATACCTTCGTGTTGTTGAGCACCATCACATCCCCCTCATCAAAATACTCGATCAGGTCTTTGAACAACCGGTGTTCGATCTTGCCGGTATCGCGGTGGATGACCATCAGTTTGGATTCATCACGGTGGTCAGCCGGGTATTCGGCAAGCAATTCCTTGGGCAATTCAAAGTTGAAATGTGAAAGTTTCATAACATGCTGGGAGTTTTCAGTTTTGAAGCTGCAAATATACGACCCCATCGAAGGGGATGTCAAGGAAATACCCCATTATCTTCCCCCTGGCCGGGGACAGGGAAGGCCTTTGCTAATGGATGCGGGGGCCAGCGGGAAATGACCGGGCTGTCCTACAGAACCCTGAACCCCTGCCGGGCAGGTGATTCAGGCTTCCCTGACCTGAAACCCAAGTTTTTCGAGGTCTTCCCAGAATCCGGGGTAGGACTTCGAGACCACCCCGGCGTCTTCAACGGAAAGGTCCATCTTCAGGGCAAGCGGGGCGAAGGCCATGGCCATGCGGTGGTCGTTATAGGTGGCCACCACCTGCCCTTCCCTGAAGGCACCCCCGGCCTGCAAGTGCAGGGTCGATCCGGTGACCTGTACCCCGGCCCCCAGTTTGGAGAGTTCGGCCTGAAGGGCCAGCAGCCGGTCGGTTTCCTTGATTTTTAAGGTATGCAGCCCGGTGAGGTCACAGGAAATGCCCAGCCCGAAACAACAGGTCGCAAAGGTTTGCGCCAGGTCCGGGGCTTCAATCAGGTCGAGATCCAGGTGGTCGATCGGGGAGGCTTCCGTCCGCCTCAGCACCAACTGGTCTCCCTGAAAACTGGATTCCACCCCCAGCTTCCGGAAGAGGTGTTGCAGGACACTGTCTCCCTGGAGGGAGTCAGGCCGGTAGGAGCTCAGGGAAACCTCGCTCCCGGGCGCAGAAAGGGCAACAATGCTATAATAATACGATGCCGAACTCCAGTCCGACTCCACGGTGCACACCTGCTTCGGAAGGGTTCCGACGGGGAAGACCCGGATGCGGTTGCCTTCCATTTCACACGCCACCCCCAGGCGCCCGAGCAGGCCCAGGGTCATGCGGATGTAGGGGAGGGAGGTTACCGTCCCCTCCAGGCGGAGGTCAAGCCCCTGCGGGAGGGAAGGGGCGACCAAAAGCAGGGCTGAAATGTACTGGCTGCTCACGTCGGCCGGAAGGGTAACCTGATTGTTTTCCAATCGGCGGCCCCGGATTCGCAACGGAGGAAAGCCCGGGTTTTCGAGATATTCCACCTCAGCCCCCAGGGCCCGCAGCGCATCCACCAGGATCCGTATCGGCCGCTGTTTCATGCGGGCCGACCCGGTCAGGATAACCTCCCGGCCAGGACGGGTCGCAAAATAGGCCGTCAAAAACCGCATGGCCGTGCCTGCGTGGTGGATGTCGATGGTCCCCCCGCCGGCGGCAAGCCCCTGTTGCATGGCACGGGCATCATCGGAATTCGAAAGGTTTTCCAGCCTGATCGAGGGGTAGAGCGCCTGGAGCAAAAGCAGGCGGTTCGATTCGCTCTTGGAACCGGTAATCCTTACCGAACCCTTTATGGTGGGCATTTCAGGGCCTGAAAGCTGTATGGTCAAAACGGGGACATTTATCGTTAACGCCGCATCACACGACTATTTGAGCTTTTTGTTTTCCTGGTGGCGTTGGTGGTCCCGGCGCGCCTTGAGGTCGAGCTTGCGCTCAAAAGCGGCCTGCAAATCGATCCCGGTCTGGTTGGCAAGGCACAGGACCACGAAGACCACGTCGGCGAGTTCCTCGCCCAGGTCCTTTTCCCGGTCCGATTCCTTTTCGCTTTGTTCCCCGTACCTGCGGGCTATAATCCGGGCCACCTCCCCCACCTCCTCGGTGAGCTGGGCCATGTTGGTCAGTTCATTGAAATAGCGGACCCCATGGTCCCTGATCCAGTCGTCGACCGCCCGTTGTGCGTTTTCAATATTCATCAGATACGGATTTTGTCAAAACTACGCAATCGGCCTGCAGGGCGCAAGCTCAGGTTATTCCCGGTTTTTGGTATCGATCCAGATGGTCACCGGGCCATCGTTGAGCAGGGCTACCTTCATATCGGCCCCAAAGATACCGGTTCCCACTTTTTTTCCCAGGAATGCCTCCATTTGCCTTACAAAGGCTTCATACAGGGGAACGGCCGTTTCCGGCCGGGCCGCGCGGATGTACGACGGGCGGTTTCCCTTTTTGGTCTGCGCCAGCAGCGTAAACTGGCTCACCACGATGAGATCCCCCCCTGTGTCCGTCAGCGGGCAGTTCATGACCCCGGAGGCATCCTCGAAAATCCTGAGGTTTCCAATTTTAGGCACCAGCCAGTCTATATCTTCCAGGGTATCGGTTTCGGCGATCCCCAGGAGCACCAGCAACCCGCCCCCAATTTCGGAAACGACCCTGCCCTCCACGGTAACGCTGGCTTCCCGGACCCTTTGTATCACAGCCCTCATGATCCTTCTTTTGGTCCCATCCGGTAGGTGTCGTCATCCCCGGTTACCATCTGCACATACGAACGGTACCGGCTCAAGGCCACCTTGCCTTCTTCCAGTGCCTCTTTCACCGCGCATCCCGGTTCATCGAGGTGGAGGCAATTATGGAACCGGCATCCCGGTTTGAGGGCAAAAAATTCAGGGAAGTAATCGCCGATCTCTTCTTTCTCCATGTCTACCAGGCCAAACCCTTTAATCCCGGGGGTGTCAATGATCCGGGCGCCAAAGGGCAGGTCATACATTTCGGCAAAGGTGGTGGTATGCTGTCCCTGCTTGTGTTGTTCCGAGGTCTCTGAAGTCTTAAGCTCCAGCCCGGGGGCAATCCGGTTGATCAGGGTCGATTTCCCGACCCCGGAATGGCCTGCAAACATGCAGGTCTTGCCCTCCATGAGCTCCACCACCTGCTCCACATTCTTGCCTGTAGTTGCAGAAATGCCGATGCAGGTATACCCGATATCCCGGTACAGGGCCGCCATGTATTTGGTTTCATCCCGCAGGTGCTCGCTAAGGGTATCCACTTTGTTGAACAACAAAATGCAGGGAACCCCATAAGCCTCTGCCGTGGCCAGGAAACGGTCGATAAATTCCGGATAGGTTCGGGGGTTTTCCAGGGTGATCAGCATGAAGACCAGGTCCACATTCGCGGCAATCATATGCACCTGTTTGGAAAGCTTTACCGACTTGCGCACCAGGTAATTGCGCCGGGGGAGGATTTCGTGGATCTGGCCGACGGTTTCATCGCCTTCGCCCAGCACCTGGAAGAGGACCTCGTCCCCTACGGCTACCGGGTTCGTACTCTTGATCCCCTCGATGCGGAACCGGCCCTTGATCCGGCAATCGTAGAACGAACCGTCTTCGGATTTTACCCGGTACCAGCTTCCTGTGGATTTATAGACGGTTCCTTTCATTATTTTTTCAGACGCCCTGCAAAATAACAATATTCCCTTTACATTGCAGGGGTAAAACCATCAACACCATGAAACAAAGCATCCTGAAATCAGCCCTTCTGACCGCCTTTGTACTGCCCGTATTTTTGTGGGACCTCTGTGCGCAACAGTACAAGGTAGTAACCAGTGTGGAATCCATTGTATCAAGCGGGCTGGGGCGCTCGCGAATCGTCAATGCGCAGGAAGAGCGCGACTACCGCGAATTCACTTCCCTGCAAACCGAAGAAGACAATACCCGGAACAAATCGGACCGGGGGGAAATCCGAATCAAGGAATTCGAGGAAACCAAATTGCTGAACTTCTTCAACCTGGGAGGCATCCGCTTCCAGAACATCGCCGCCAATGACGCCGTGATCAGCTCTATGATCAACGACATGGTCTCGGCAGGGTGGGAACTGGTTTTTGTGACCAGCGCCGTGGAGAGCGATGGGGGCAAAGAAGACGGGCAGGGGATCTTCATCACCCGGTATATCTTCCGCAAATAGCGCCCTGGCAGGAATGAAACCCCCCTCACCGCCGCGGGGAATCCCGCGGCGGTGAGGGGGTCCTTTGCCTATGCCTTAGAACAGAGGGTTAATCCCTGAAAATGATGCGCCCCCCGGCCAGGGTTTCCTTGTTGACCCGTGTCGGGTTCCCGTATACCACAACATCGCCCCCGGCGCGGATCTGGATATCCACCTCGTCGCTGGCATAGAGTTCCGCTTCACCCCCTGCGGAGACTTTGATGCTGCTGTACCCGGTCTTGAGGTTCCGGCCTTCAAAAATCCCTCCGGTATTGAGTACGATCACCTGGTTGGTGGCCAGGCCGGAGGCCCGGACAATGCCCCCGGTCACGGCGCGGATCTGGGCATCCCGGACCTTCATGCCCAGTTCGATCTGCGCCCCTTCCTGGGCGCGGAGCTCGATGCGCTCCTGTTCGAGCTGTTCATTGAGGACAATTCGGGCCCCTTCATTGGCATCGATGGTTTTCAGGTCGGTATAATACACTTCGATGAAGGTATCCTCTCCCCGGAATTTCTTTTCCAGGGGCATCCGCAGTTTCAGGACCCCGCCGCGGTTGACAAAGTTGATGTCCCCGGTGTTTTTTCCCTTGATCAGGATTCGGTTTTCGTCGGAGCGGATGAGGTTGACCTCGATGAGGTCGAACACCTTAATCTCATGGAATTCCCCCACTTCCCGGTCAATAGTCCCCTGGGCAAACAGCGTGGGGCCAGCCAGGAAAACAAAAAATGCAAACAGTTTTTTCATGGTTTTTTTCTTTTGCGCTACCCCAAAGAGGAGCGAATCGCCCAATTGTTACAGTAGGGGCGCCATTTTTTTTCTTATTTGCCCGGGAAGGGCCCTCAGGCGTTGATGATTTTTTCCTGGTGGTTGATCGATTCCTGGTGGATGGCTTTGAACATCTTCAGCACGAACTCCTCGCTCAGGCCATGGCCTTCCCCCTCCAGGATCATCTTGCCCAGGATTTCGTTCCAACGGCTGGTCTGGAGCACGGCGACATTGCGTTGCTTTTTCAGCCCCCCAATGGCATCGGCGATTTTCATCCGCCTCCCGAGGATTTCGATCAGCTGGTTGTCGATCACGTCGATCTGGGCCCTGAGGTTGTTGAGTTTATTGTTGTATTCGGCCTCCTGGTCGGTTTCCTTTCGGATCCTCAGGTCCTTCATGATTTGCACCAGCCGCCGGGGGGTCACCTGCTGGGCGGCATCGCTCCAGGCATTGTCGGGGTCGGTGTGGGTCTCGATCATCAGCCCGTCAAAATTCAGGTCGAGGGCCGTCTGGGAGACGTCAAAAATAAGGTCCCTTCGCCCCGAAATATGCGAGGGATCGTTAATCAGCGGCAGGTCGGGGAAGCGGGTCTGCAGCTCAATGGCCAGCTGCCACTCCGGGATGTTCCGGTACTTGGTCTTCTCGTAGGTGGAAAAGCCGCGATGGATGACTCCCAGCCTTTTTATCCCGGCACTGTGGAGGCGCTCCACTGCCCCGAGCCAAAGCGATAGGTCGGGGTTTACCGGGTTTTTCACCAAAACAATCCGGTCCGTCCCCTGCAGGGCATCTGCAATTTCCTGCACGATAAACGGGCTTACCGTGGAACGGGCCCCAATCCAAAGCAGGTCCACGCCGTGTTCCAAAGCCAGTTCAACATGGGCCCGGTTGGCTACCTCCGTGGCCGTCTTGAGCCCTGTCTCCTGCTGAACCTTCTGCAACCACTTGAGGCCTATGGCCCCCACCCCTTCAAAATTGCCCGGCCGGGTGCGTGGCTTCCAGATCCCGGCGCGAAAATAGTTTACATCGGTATCCTTCAGTTCGTGTGCGATTTTCAGCACCTGGTCCTCCGTTTCGGCGCTGCAGGGGCCCGCAATGACCAGGGGGTGCGCCAGGGCCATGTCATCGAGCCAGTTGCGTAATTGTGTCGAATTTTCCATAATTGTCCTTTCAGTTTTTAGGAGTGGGTATCCCACGTAAAATATCTTTGATGCGATTCGTTTGTTCCATTGCCTCGAAAACCCCCTGAAAATCGCCCTGTTCGAGCAGGGTCCTGAACCCCTGAAGGTTGGCGATATATTCGTCGAGGGTTTCCATCACGTTTTCCCGGTTTTGTTCGAAGATGGGCGTCCACATGGCCGGGGAACTTTTCGCCAGTCGGACGGTACTTTCAAAACCACTGCCAGCCAAATCGAAAATGTCGCGTTCATTGCGCTCTTTTTCGATGACCGTTTTGCCCAGCATAAAGGAACTGATGTGGGAAAGGTGCGATACATAGGCAATATGGCGGTCATGGGCCTCCGGGTTCATGTACCGGATCCGCATGCCGAGTTTCTGGAAAACCTCCAGGGCCCGCTCCTGTATCCGGAAAGCGGTAAGCTCCACTTCGCAAATAATATTCGTCTTTCCGTTGAAAAGCCCTTCAACCGCTGCCTGGGGCCCTGTAAACTCCGTACCTGCGATAGGGTGGCAGGCCAAAAAATTCCTCCGCGCCGGGTGCCCGGCCACGGCCTGGCAGATCAGGGACTTGGTGGACCCGGCGTCAAAAACCAGGGTTTCTTCCCCCACTTGCGAAAGGATGCCGGGTAGTTCCCTGGCCAGGCTCCCCACGGGGATGCAAACCAGGACCATGTCGGCTTCCCTAAGGTCCCCCGGCGTTGCCACGCCCCGGACCAGGCCCAGCGAAAGGGCCTGGTCCAGGTGGCCCGGGTCCTGGTCCATGCCAAGGAGCGCTGCTTCGGGATATGCCCGTTGCAGGTCCCTGGCAAAAGAGCCCCCGATAAGGCCGATACCTATTATGACGATTTTCATGGCTGAGGGTGCTTTAAGGTGTCCCGGCCCTCGCGTACCGGTTCCAACCGGCTGATGGCTTCCTTTATTTTATGTTCGGGTACGCAAAGGGAAAAGCGGATGTAGCCTTCCCCCTTCGAACCAAAGATGGTTCCCGGCGCCACGAAGAGGAATTTTTCTCCCAGTAACCAGTCCACAAAGGATTCTGAATCCGGGCTGCCTTCCGGCAGTCGGGCCCAGACAAACATCCCCACCGCCCTGGGGTCATAGGTACACCCCAGGCGGTCGGCCAGCTGGAAGACCCCGGCACGGCGGCGGCGGTAGGTGGCGTCGAGGTGGTCAAACCAGGAAGGCCCGCTCTTCAGGGCGGCTATAGCGCCTTTCTGTATGCCGTAAAACATCCCCGAATCCATATTGCTCTTTACCTTGAGTACGGCCTGCAGCAGGGGCCCGGCCCCAAGCAGCATCCCCACCCGCCAGCCGGCCATGTTGAAGGTCTTGCTCAGGGAATTTAACTCGAGCACGTGCCCATGGGCCCCCGGGGTAGCCAGGATACTGAGGGGCCTGTGGCTGAGTACGAAACTGTACGGGTTGTCATTGACCAGCAGGATGTTGTGCTCCCGGGCAAAGTCCACCAGGGCCCTGAACTGGTCCTCGCTGGCCGTGGCGCCTGTGGGCATATGCGGATAGCTTACCCACATGAGCCTGACCCCTTCGAGCCCCCGGGCCCTTAGGGCATCCAGGTCCGGGAACCAACCCTGGCCTTCGGTCAGGGGGTAGGTCACCGGTTCCCCGCCGACCAGGCGGGTGACTGAGGCATAGGTAGGGTATCCCGGGTCTGGGATCAGGGCCTTGTCCCCGGGGTTTAAAAACGCCATGCTGATGTGCATAATCCCCTCCTTGGAACCCATCAGGGGGAGTACCTCCGTAGCCGCATCGAGGGAAACCCCGAATTTCTGCTGGTAAAACCCCGCAATCGTTTCCCGGAGTTCCGGCAGCCCCTGATAACTCTGGTACTGATGCGCCCCGGCATCCTCCACGGCGCTGATCAGGGTCTGCAGCACCTCAGCAGACGGGGCAAGGTCCGGGCTCCCAATGCCCATGTTGATGATGGGCTTGCCCTCTGCCGCCATTTGGCGGACTTCCCGGAGTTTGCGGGAAAAATAATATTCCGATACCTGTTGCAATCGTTGGGCTTCCGGGATCATAGGCGGGCGTTTTGATATTCCCCCAAAACACGGAAATCTTCCGTCATCAGGGAAAGCAGGGATTTGGCTTTGTCGAAATGGGCGTACTGTTCAAAGGTGACGTCCACAAAAAATGAATACTTCCACGGGGTATCGATAACCGGCAGGGACTGTATTTTAGTGAGGTTCAGGTTGCAATCGCTCATTACATTGAGCACCGTGGCCAGGCTCCCCCTTTTGTGGTCGGTCAGAAACCTTACGGAAGCCTTGTTCACAAGTTCCTTCGGCCATTCCTTATTGGTGGTCTTCACCACGATAAAGCGGGTGGCATTGTTCTTAATGGTCTGTATCTCCCTGGCCAGGATCTGCAGCCCATACAGGTCCGCCGCCATAGCAGGGGCTATGGCGGCGATCCCCTCCAGCTGCCTGTCGCGGATGCTGCGGGCCGTTTCGGCCGTATCGACATCTTCCACCATTTTGATGTGGGGGTGCCCCTTTAAGAATTCCCTGCATTGCAACAGGGCCATCGGATGGCTGCGTACTTCCCGGATATCGGGGAGGTCCTGCCCATGCAGGGCCATCAGGTGGTGGTGGATGTTCAGGTAGTGTTCCCCGATGATGTGCAGGCCGTTCTCGCAAACCAGGGCATAGTTGGGGATAATGGACCCCGCGAT
Organism: Robiginitalea marina; assembly: GCF_024006985.1. Lineage (GTDB taxonomy): Bacteria > Bacteroidota > Bacteroidia > Flavobacteriales > Flavobacteriaceae > Robiginitalea > Robiginitalea marina. The sequence continues at coordinate 85,339 of NZ_JAMXIB010000005.1, read as the reverse complement.
GGAATTTTCTATGGCCATGACCCCTTTGTCGGCCTGGCCGTGGAGCAGGGCATCCACCAACCCGTGGAACGACAGGCATTCCTCAAGTTCAATCCCGGGGCCAAAGTATTCCATGGCCACCTGGTGGTGGTTTGAACCCTGTATGCCCTGTATGGCAATCCGTAGTGGTTTCATTTCTTGCAGTGGCCGCAGGGCCAAAAAAAAGTCCCGCTCTAGACGGGACCTGTTGTTGTTTTATAGCTTAAACGTATCCTACAACGGCCCCATACCCCTTTGGTAAAAGAAGTAAAAGTAAAATCCGTTCCAGAAGTACGCCGTCATAATCTTTGCAAACTGGCGGCTAAGGTAGCCATTAATTTTAAATACCCGCTTTGCCTGCGTATTTTTTGGGATTTTCATGGAAACTGCCGCAAATCCTGCAAAAAAAGCAAACAGAAAACCAACTTTGATGCAGAATGATCAATATCAAACCATTGCCGGGGGGCCTCCTGGCTATGGAAACCCACATGGAAAACAAGGCCCTGAGGACTTCCCGTAAAAAGCGGGGAATGTCTGTGGCTTTATGTATTTTTACCTGAAATTTGGCGAGGCCGCATGTCCATCTCTGTTCAACATATCCGCAAAAGTTTTGGGACGCAGCAAGCCCTGGACGATATCAGCTTTTCTGTCCGAAAAGGCGAAATCGTGGGGTTCCTGGGGCCGAACGGCGCCGGCAAGTCCACCCTGATGAAAATACTGACCACATATTACCGGGCCGATTCCGGGTCGGCCTCCGTCAACGGGTACGACGTGGCCAGCCAGCCAAGGGAGGTGCAGCGCAGCCTGGGGTACCTGCCGGAACACAACCCGTTGTACCTGGAATTGTATGTCAGGGAGTACCTGGCGTTCAACGCCTCGGTTTACGGGGTGGGAAAAGCCCGGATCGCCCAGGTCGTGGACCAAACCGGCCTGGCCCCTGAGGCCCACAAAAAAATCGGCCAGCTCTCCAAAGGGTACCGGCAACGGGTGGGCCTGGCAGCGGCGCTCCTCCACGAGCCCGAGGTCCTCATCCTCGATGAACCCACCACCGGGCTGGACCCCAACCAACTTCTCGATATCCGGAAGCTCATCAGGGAAGTTGGCGAACAGAAGACCATCCTGCTCTCGACCCACATCATGAAAGAGGTAGAAGCTGTTTGCGACCGCGTCCTGATCATCGACAAAGGCCATCTGGTGGCCGACCGGACCATGGAGGACCTGCGCAGGGATGAGCGCCAGGTCATTGAAGTGGAATTCGACTACCGCGTGGAGGAAGTACTCCTGGAGCGGCTGCCACATGTGGCCAGCGTCCGCAATACCGGTGGTTTTGTCTACGAAATCCTTTTTTCAACCAGTAAAGACATGCGCGGGGTGGTCTTCGACTTTGCCCACGACAACCAGTTAAAAACCCTGCAGCTCAGCCGGAAGACCAAAAACCTCGAGCTCCTTTTCACCGAACTTACCGGTGCGGGAAAGGGTTAATCCTCCAGTTGAAAGTCAAAGGTGGAAACCACCCGTACCTTTTTGATCTGCGGGGTATTGGCATCCCGGTCCGAAATACTGAAAAGGCCCTGTTGGGCAATGCGGATACCCCCTACCTTGGAATTGGAATCGCGGGCGAACTTTTCGGCCACTTCCCGGGCATTGCGGGTAGCTTCCTCGATCATTTCCGGTTTGAGGGTGTTCAGGCCGGTGAAGATATATTCGATGGGCTGCCACTCGTTTTTGGAACCCATAACGATTCCCTGTGAAAGCAATTCCAGGGATTCCGTGAGCGCCTTCTGCAGTTTTGGGATGTCGCGGGTGCGGACCGTAAATTCGGATTTGGCCAGGTAACGGTTCGGGTTTTGGTACGCCTGGGTATTATAGGGGTTTGCGGTAACATCACTGATGTTTGCAGCCCCGCGGGTAACCTCGTCTTCCCCGAAACCCTGGCGCATAAAGAACTGGTAGACCGCTTCATTCTGGGTTTGGATTTGTCTCCTGAGGACCTGCAGGTCATTCCCCGTAAGGGCGATATTGATGGGCCAAACTGCCAGGTCGGCCTCCACTTCCCTCTCGGAAAGCCCCTTTACGGTAACATAGCGGTCAAACTTCTTGCCGTTTACCTGCAGGTTGCCGATAAAGTAGCCGGCAAGGACCAGGGCTATGGAAAGCAATAGGGCGGGGATCCAGTAGTTGGGTTTCATATGCGGGAGATAATCGTTAGGGTTGATGGGGGCAAAAACACCTTGCCTTACCCGAATATACGAAGAAAACCGATCAGGCAGATGTCCGGGCAGACGGCTATTGCTCCTGAAGGCCACCTTCCTTCGCCCCAAAACCAGGCAACTCCGGATAGGCTACTTCCCGGGCGGTTTCCGGTACATTCCCCTGATATTCCCTTCCGCGCAGGCGGGCAACGGTATGGGCCCGCAGCCCCGCTTCGGGGTAGGGCTGCATCAGGCCCTTTAAGGTTTCCTGGTCCAGGGGGTCCCGCACCGGGCGCAGCCACTGGTCGGCCAGGGCATCGGGAAGGATCAGCGGCATCCGCGGGCCGCTTAATTTGGGGTTGTTGTGGATTTTAGCCATCAGGGGGTTGCCCTCAGTGGTTACAATGCTGAAGGTGGTCCACAGCTCCCCTGTATCCCGGTCGGCCCAGTCGCTGTAGAGGCAGGCAAGGGCCATCGGTTGCCCATCGCTGCGGCGCACCAGAAAGGGATAGGTTTTCCCCCGGTAATGGTGGTGTTCATAAAATCCGTCTAAGTAGAGCAAACACCGGTGGTCCCTGGCCGCGTCCCGGAAGGCCGGCTTCTCAAAAATAGTTTCCGACCGGGCATTCAGGGTCTGGTTCCAGAGCCGTTGCTGTTGTTCCCGGCTGCGCACCCAGTGGGGCACCAGGCCCCATGAAGCCACACAGGGGTAATCGGGGCTGGCATCCGTATAGACCAGCAGGCGGGGGTGGCTAAAGCCTGAGGCATGGTACAGCGGGAGGTCTGTCAGGGGCAGGAGGTGCTCCCTGACCTGCCTGGCGGACTCCTCATCGCCCCGGCGCAGGGCCCTTTTTAACTGGGATTCCAGGCTGGCTTTGATGTCGTAACACATGCTTTTTCGCTTGCTGCGGGGGCCCACCCCCCCTACTCGAAGTTATCCATTAATCCTGCAACCCCCCGGCATTTACCCGTTTTTGTAACAAAATGCCGCCAGAGGCCTTTTTTGGGGCAACCGTAAAGCGCTCACTTTCCCGGGTAAAAATCCTGCAGCTTCGTCAAAACGCCGCCCTGACGCCGGCCGAGGGTTGCCTACTCCAGGAGGAATTTCACCTCCACGCTGGCCTCCACCCGGATTTTTTCAAAATCCACGGGCAGGGGTTCCGGTGCCATTTGCGCATCCCCAAAAGCAGTCATGACCACCCGGCCGCGTTCCTGCATTTTATTGAAGAAATTAAAGCCGCTATCGGAAATGTATACGGCTTTTCCGAGGGGTTGTTCCAGGGCTTCTGCCATCACCCGGGCCTGTGTGCGCCCTTTGCGTACTGCGCGGGCCACCAGGGTATGGCGCAGGGCGTCCATTTCAGAATATTCCGTTTTCACCAAAGTTACGTTGGAAATGCCAATCCCTTCGAGGGCGGCCAGCACCCGGCCGGCTGAGGGGGCATCGTAAACCAGCAGTTGAAAGGCCTTTTGCTTCTCGATCTCCTGCCCGCGGAGGAAGTACTTCCGGAACTCGCTCGACAGGTCAGAGACCTTCAGTTGTTCCTCCAGGTCAATCCCAAGGCTTTTCAGGCGCGACCCCATCCGCTGCTCCAGTTCTTCGAGGGCAACTTTTCCTTTGGAATCGCCCTCCTGCAAAACGATTTGGAGGTAAATGCGATCGGGCGTTACCAGGGTATCGGCCCGGGCAGCCGTTTCCAGATAGGGTTGGTCCAGGAAATTCTTGGACTGGGCCTGCCCGGAGTGGGCCATGGCCAGCAGGGCCAGGGAGGCCAGGATAAACTTTTTCATAGGTGCCACGTGTTTTTGGTTTGCTTGGGGAAGGTCCCCGTCTCGTCCAATCAAAGATGATGCAAAAGTGGAAAATAACCTGAAAAAAAAAAGGAGTCATCCCGGGGAGCACTGATTCATTTCTGCCTTAAGCCGGGAGGAGGGTTGTTCCCCCGTCCCTAGCGGAAGGCATAGTCGGCCTGCTCCACGGGGGCTTCTGCGGCGGGTGCCTGTACGGTGGAAGCCTCCTCCGCCTGGCAAGTGGAATTCCAAAGCAATGCGAGCAGGCAGATGCCCACCAAAACAGTCTTATGTGATATTTCGAGCCGGATGCTGGCCATCGGTATTGGTTTTTATGGTACACGGGCCGGACAGCCCTGTATTTGTAAAGACGCTTTCAGGAGCATTTTGTTACAGGGGCTGCAGCGGATCGCGGTATCCCAAAAACTGGCCATGCCTTGGATACCCCAGGCGGGTTAAGGTGCCTACATGGAACAACGGGTTGCCCGCCTCTCGCAACACGCCAAGCACCTGCTCGCTTAACCCGGCGTAGGGGGCCTTGAGCCCCTTCGGGGGATTCCCCCAGCCTATGATACAGGGGCCACCTGTGGAAGCGAAGCGGGCAATGGCCCTCAGGTTCCCGGGGTCAGACAACCCTTGGGGGATCCTGGCGAGGTTTTCGGAATAGGTTTCGTACCAGGGGATGAGGTTCAGGAAAACCACCCTGCCGGTGTTGCGAAGCCAGGGAATCTGGCGGCGATGGTGGTGGAGATACCTGAGCACCCTGTTAATTGTATGGTCCGAAACCTTTGCATCGGCCCTGCTGGGGTTTTTCTGGATCACCAGCAGGGGATCGCCCCCAGGGCCCTCAAGGGCAATTTCCAGGCTATACCGTTTGCCTTCGTTCTGGTCGATGGCAGCCACCCTGGCAAAATCGGGATAGGAATGGGTCATGGGTGCGTTTTGGCAAAGGTACCGAATCCCGGTCAGCAGGCAGGCGCCTTCGGCCGGGAGCCCCCGGGGTCCGGATGCTGGAAATCCATTTGCGAACATCCCGAACCTTCATATTTAAAAGGGGCTGATCGACGAACGGCACACTTTTTTTTGTATCTTCACAGGAATCTTTTAACCTTAAGACCATGAGAAAACTATTTCTGACATTTCTTGCTGTATGTTCCCTTGGGGCAGTTCAGGCCCAGGGAAATTTTGAGGTAGGGGCCTCCGTGGGTATCCCTATCGCGGATGCCGCGGACATCTCCGATTTCATGATCGGTATTGATGCCTATTACATGTTTAAACAGGAGGATGCCTTCATCAACCTCGGGCCCACTGTTGGTTTCCGCAATTTCTTTGTGGATTTCGGCGACCTGGACAACGGGATGTTCCTCCCGGTTGGGGCAGCCGGCCGGTTGACGCTCTTCGGTACCCTCAGGGGCGGAGCCGATGTGGGTTATGCCATAGGCCTGTCTGACTACCTCGACGGGGGCTTTTATTTCCGTCCGATTATTGGGATAGACATCCTCGACACCCTGGAACTCAACGCCTCCTGGGAGAACATTTGGGATGAGGCCACCTGGGGAAGTATACAGGTCGGGGCCAAGCTGGAATTCTAGGTTCCTGAACCCTGGTTTTGGAAAGGGGGGCCGGTTGCCCCCTTTTTTTATGCCCCCTGCTCCCGCATGCGGGCTTCGAATTTGTTGTGGATCAGCAGCATCAGCCAGCCAAAGAAAATTGCGGCCACAATAAGGATGGTGTTTAACGCCCCTTCAACGGAAAAGGAGAGCCGGATCAGGATGGTGGAAATTACAAAACCGGAATTCCGGATCACCTTGTGAAACTGGTCGGAATAGTAAAAAGAGGCCAGCAGCAAGATCACATCGACGACGATGAGGATGGTAAAAAACTCATCAAAAAAAACACTGTTGATATTTTTGAAGGAGATTCCTGCCGGATCCGTAATGCCCATGGAGGCCAGGCCCCACTGCAGGAACAGGTAAACCGCCGTCCCGAAGAAGACCGGTACCAACAGGGTGGCCACCCCTTTTTTGAGGTTGATAAACCGCTGGATGCCCGACGCGGCATCCCCGCCCGGCGACAGCAACTGCCGGCGCCTGAGGCTCTGCACATAAAAGAGGTAGATCAGGAAAAACAGGATGACGGAAGCCACCAGGTCGTAGGTAAACTGAAGGTCGTCCTGCAGGTCAAACCAGTTAGAAGAAAGCTTCAGGTTGGCCAGGTCTTTGAAGAGCCGACGGATAATAATCAGGGTGATGATCTCGTATTGCTTGCCGATGTAGGTGGTGATGGATTTCGGGAGGTAAAAGATCAACAGGTATACTTCATAGATCAGGATGAAGGAAAACGGGGTATAGATGGCTGCAATCGGGCTGTCGAGCAGATCGCTTTTCGCCGACCATACCCCCAGGTCCACCAGGAGGATCAACCCCAGGTGGCAGATAAAACTCAGGATGGCTATACTGAGGATAACGCGCTCCGTCTGCCGTTTGGTCCGTTCGGAGAGCAGGGCATCAAAGGCCTTTTCCAGGTATCTCATAAACGTTGGGCTTTAGGTTGGGCCGGGCTGTTTCTTTTGTTCATTTCCCTCCTGGCCCCGGGTGTCTGTGCCATTTTTGCCATCCATTTCCAGCACCGGGATCCTGACAATTTCCACCGTGGCGGAAGCCAGTTGTACCTTCCCGCCTGTTTTCTCCACCTCCTGCAGGATCCGCTGGCTGAGGAGGTCTTTGGTTAGCCTCCGCCGCTTGTAGTCCACGATATACCTGAGGTTAAACCGGATCCAGTTGTCGGTTAGGGTAATGGCCAGTGAAGGTTCCACCACGGCATCCTCGGTGTAATAACGGCCCACCACGGATTTCCACTGCTCATGAGACTCCCTCACAAAGGCTGAAAGTTCAGTGGAGGCGACCCCGGTTACAATTTTTTTGGCCAGGTCCACATCGGAGCCATAGCGGATGGGCAGGTCAAATTCGTCCCAGATAAAGGGGAAGTCTCGGGAGTAGTTGTATACCGGCCCCCTGAACACAAAAGCATTGCTGAGTTTTACAATGCGTCCGCTGTAGTTGTCGGAACTCACCCATTCCCCGATTTCCATCATGGTGGTGTACATGCTGTCGATATCGATTACATCGCCCTTAATCTTGTTGATCTCGATCCGGTCCCCAGGCTTGTAGACTTTAACCAGGAAAATGTAAACCGAACCCGCGATGCTCAGGATCAGTTCCTGCAGGGTAATCGTGATACCGGCGGTGAACAGCCCCACAGCCAGGGCGATGTCCTTGATGTTCCCCGTGAAATAGGACACGGTTATCAGCAGGAGCAGCAGGTAACCGAAAACCTCAACCGCCTTCTGCGACTTGTAGCGGGTGTCCGAATCGGTGACCTTCCGGCGGATCAAGCGGCGGAGGTAAACGATCAGCACTACCACCACGACCAGCCATGCCAGGTACTTCAGCAGGGTTTCCGCTGTTGGGTGCTCCCTGAGCCATTCCCAGAAAAAATCCAGTGATTCCATGGGGTGTGCCTTTGAAAGGTACCCTGGGGGGTACCCCGTTAAAATACAAAATTCACGCTAATTCCAGTCCGGAAAAGGTTGGTTTTCCCGAGCCTTCTTCAGGGCGAACAGGGAATGAGAGAAACCGGGTGGCCACAGGCGGACTCCGTTTCCCTCAGCCGTTCCTCCGGGCCATGGCCCCCAGGAGTTCCTTCATCAGCTTGGCCCCGACGAAGGCCGTGGTATCCCCCAGGTCCTGGAGCGGGTTGTATTCCACCAGGTCGGCACCCACAACCTCCCCCCTGAGACCCTGGAGGAGGCTGATTACCTGTCGTGTAGTCATCCCCCCAGGCTCCCTGTGGGAAACCCCGGGGGCAAAGGCCGGGTCAAGGGCATCCATGTCCAGGGAAATGTAGACGGGGTTCGAAAAGGTGAGGGGGCCGAGTTGGTCCAGGGCATGCATCGGATAGCTCTCCACCCCGAATTTCAGGGCCTGGTCGCGCTGGTGGGGGTTCAGGGTGCGAATACCGACCTGCACCAGGCGGTCTGCCAGGCCTTCCTCCATGATCCTGGCGAAGGGGCAGGCATGGGAATACGGATCGCCTTCGTACTGGTCGTACAGGTCAGGATGGGCATCGATATGCAATATATCCAGCCTGGGGTATTTCGACCCCAGGGCCTTAACGATGGGATAGGTAATAGAATGGTCCCCGCCCAGGGTGAAGAGCTTTTGCCCCTCCTGCAGGTGTTGGAGGGTCAGGGCCTCGATCTGCAAGTACTCTTCCACCTGGAAATCGCCCGCATCCCGGGCCACAAGATCCCCCAGGTCGGTGAGGTCCTCGGGAAACCCGTTCATGGAACCCGAATGCAGGGCGGCCCGGATCCCGGCCGGACCCCTGGCCGGCCCCCTTAGAAAAGAAGACTTCGCATCATAGCAAATCCCGCGGATCAGTACGTTGGCATCCATTGGTTTCGTTTATTATTTGGCCCCTGTTTGGGGAAAAAGATCCGTGGCTTCAGGGTTTCGGTTCCGTGGTCAGGAACTCGCGGATATCCCGGGTGAGGCCGAGGAAATCAGGTTGGTGGGTGTACATCATATGCCCTGCCTCATAATAGGTCATCCATATCTTATCGGCTTGTATCCCGTGTCGGGCAAACGTGTACTCCGCATCGAAGAAGGGGCAAACCAGGTCGTAATATCCGTTGGCCACCATAACCCGCATTTCGGGGTTGCGCCTCATGGTCTCAGCAAGTTTTCTGGCCACATTTACCCGGGCGGGTTCCCAGCCCTGCCCCTCGGGCACGGGTTTCCAGTTCCACTTGCCATAGATCTGCGGGTTGGAAACCAGGTATGGACGATCCATGGCCACCTGCAGGGTGGTCCCCAGGTAATGGTTAATGGCCGCTGTGTAGGCACTGCTGATCTGGTAGCTTGCGGGGTCCCCCAGATGGGGGCCGTCGGTAAAGGGGTCGATCTCCGGTCCCAGGAAACGGCCGTCCAGCCGGCCGGGGGCCAATCCCCTGTCCCGAAGGAGTTCCTTCTGGAAACGGGGTACCAGAACCCTGAGGTCAGAGTCCAGGAGGTACTGCCGGTCCAGCCCGGTGAAGCGGGCCATTTCTTCCGCCACGGCTTCCTTTTCCGCCTTCCCGAGGAAGGCCCCCCTGTAGAGGGCGGGGATATACCGGCTATAGGTAAACTCCCGGCATTCCGCCAAAAACTCCTCCAGGGATTTGCCCTGCCCGGCCCGTTTGTGGTACCAGGCTGTGGCTGCCATACTGGGCAAATAGGTAATAAAGGAGGTAATGTTGTCGTGTTCAGAGGTGGAGCCCCCGTAATCCAGGGCCTGGGAGATGAGGATCAGCCCGTTGAGGGCCATATCCTGCCCATCCCCCTCCAGCTCGTGGGCCACCCCAACCGCCCGGGTAGTCCCAAAGCTCTCCCCCGCGATATACTTCGGCGACATCCAGCGGTTGTGGGCGCTCACCCATTCCCTGATAAAGCGGGCAATGGAAGCGGCATCCTGCTTTAACCCCCAGTAATCTTCCACCTTGCCCTTCCCGATAACCTGGCTGTACCCCGTGCCCACCGGGTCGATAAAAACCAGGTCGGTGAGGTCCAGCACCCCCTGGGTATTGGGGACCAGGGGATAGGGTGGCGCCCCGTCATCTTCCCGGGCCCCGGAATCCACCACCACCCGTTGCGGGCCCAGCAACCCCATGTGCAGCCATACCGAAGCAGAGCCCGGCCCACCGTTAAATACGAATGTAACGGGGCGCAGGGCCGCGTTGCCTTGGTCCTTTTCCTGTTTTTGGGTATAGGCCACCGACCAGATGGAAGCCACTGGCTCTCCTGAGGAATCGCGGAGATAGGTCTCCGAAGCGGTAGCCGTATAAACGACCTGTTTTCCCCCATTTTGAATCCGGTGTTCGGTAACAAATCGCCTGGGGTCTGGAATCGGTTTACCTTTCTGGTCTTCCTTCGCCGCGTCCTGGGGCAGGGCGGCAGACAGGATGAAAAAACTGCACAACGACAAAAATGTTCTTTGGAAATTCTTAAATAAAAGGGGGTGCATAGGTTTTTCGCTTTAGGGAAGGTAAGGTAAAACTTTGCGGCAAATTAGCGGGCCTTCCTTCGGACTTCTTTGAGTCAAAAGAGCACCGGCTCCCCTCCCCGGGACAAGGGGGGAAGGCTTTGGTGCAATGCCTCCACCGAGGCATCCAGTACCGGCTGTATTCCGGGAACCGAACAATTGATCAGGGCGCAGACCACCAACCCGCTTTCCGGATATACGTAAAAGTTGCTGTATCCCCCGACGGTGTTGCCGACATGGCCGAAATAGGGCCTCCCCGCAGCATCGCGGCTGACCTGCCACCCCAGCCCGTAGTAAGTAGGCGCGCCCGCGACCTGCTGTGTCGTCAGAAAGGGTTCCAGCACATCCCGGGAGGCGATCCCTCCGTCGAGGTAGGCTTGCCCGAGCCTGCAAATATCGTATACCGTGGACAGGTAGCCCCCACCTGCAAGTTTGTACCGGGTATCCACCGGGGTGGCCGGCCTGAACACTCCTGCCCGGCGGGTATAAAACTGCGCCTGCCCGGGCACTGGGGTCCCCGGGACCTCCATGTGGGTGTGGGCCATGCCAATGGGCCCCAGCACGAGGTCATCCACCAGTTCGTGGAAAGGCCTTCCCCCGGCGCGTTCCATGGCCAGCGACAGCAGGACCGAATCGAAACTGTTGTAGCCATACCCTTCCCCGGGTTTATATTCCAGGGGGTCTTCCACAAAAAGGGGCAGGCTTTCCGCTATGGTGAGGGGCAGGTTCAGGGCGGCTTCCTTGCCCCGGTAGGCCCGAAGCCCTGCCGTGTGGGCAGCCAGTTGCCGCAGGCTTACCCGGCCGTGCCTTTCCGGGAACTCGGGTACCCAGGCCCGAAGGTCTTCGTCAAGGTCCAGGGCACCTTCGGAAACCATTCGGGCCAGGGCCGTAGCCGTGATGGGTTTGGAAATACTGGCCACCCGGAAGACCGTCTTTTCCGGTTCCACCGGCAAGGGCCTGCCGAGGTCGGCCATCCCATACCCCGCCGTGAACCAGTCGGTTCCGCGGTACAGGGCGCGGATGGCCAGCCCGGGGACCTGCCCGTCTTCCGACAGGGCACGCAACAGGGCATTGGCCCGTTCCCGGGGATCCCTTTCCCCGTGGGCGCCCTCCCGGCTCAGGGGACGCAGCCATCGGCGGAGGTGTTGCCAAATCGAAGCCATCTCAGTCCACAAATATCAACCGGCCCCGGAACAGTTCTTCCACCGCTACCTCAGCAGGGCGGTTAAAGCTGAGCACATCCCCGTACCCGCGGATCACCCCGGCAATCCGGTTTAGCGGGTTCACCCGAATCACATTGCTTCCCCGGTGGTCGACCTGTACCGCGCCTGCCTGGAGTCCTTCCGCCTCTACCCTGGCATCGCCCGCGGCAATGGTCACTACGAGGGACCCAGCCCGGCCCCTGAGTTTGAAAAAAGCGATGCCGTTGGCCACGATTTGCACCCGGCCGGCATCCACCTCCAGGTCGAATGAACCATCGGTGGTGGCCGCCTCCGGGTCGTTGAAGCTTTCCGAAATGAGCCGCAAATCGGAAAAAGGCAATGCCCCGTCGCTCTCCACGGGCCAGCCGGTACTGCTCCTGACGGCTTCCAAATCGGGAGTGGTTACGTAAAAGGTGGTTTGTCCGTACGATCGGAAAAGGTTGCATCCATTGCGGTCGCGCAGTTCCAGGACGCCGTCGGCTACCCGGGCGGAAACGTCCGGCCTCAGGTTCTTTCCGGTTTCCAGAACCACTTCCTGCCGCTCCCCGTGGCGAAGCACCAGCCGGATGTTTTCAAAAACGGTAATCCGCGTAAATGCCGGGACGTCCAGGACCTCCCTTACCTGCTCCCCGGAGGCCTGGAAACAATCAGGGCCATCCTCCCCGCACCCCGCCAGCGCAAGGGCGAGGAAAGTCAGGAGCGTAAAGCGCGTGTAGGCTCTCATAGGTTTTTGCATTTCAAAGGCGTATCCCCAGGCCGAATTCTATGGCTTCTGCCTTGGCGCCGTGTGATTTGAGGCTCACCGCCACGAACCACCGGTCGCCAAAGTACCGCTTGATCCCGATCCGGTTGTAGACCCGGCCCTCAAAATCGAAGGGGTAATACAGGTAATACCCCAGTTGGGTTAATACGCTTAATTTATTGATGAACAATTCGTGGCCCAGCATAACCCCTACCCTTTTGAAATCGGTACCGGGGGAGACCTCAAGTTCCGGGAAGGAAGTGGACTGGAAACGGATCAATTCCTTCAGGAAATTCGAAAAAAAGACCTCTGCGCCCACATGAACGGCACTCACCGGGGCCAGCCGTTTGTCGGCGTAGGCCGAGAAAATATAGAACGGGAACTGTCCGGAGCCCACCACATCGCTTTCGTTTACCCCGGTTCGGAAGACCAGGTTCAAACGCACGGGCTCTTTAAAAGGCATTTTCTCCCAGTGCCTGAATTCCTGCCCCGGGTCGGGGTCCAGCTCATAGACCAGCCCTGCAGTCAGCCCCAGGGTGTTGGTGGAGGTGTTCGGGGCGCGCACATTGGCATTCGAATAATGCACCAGCGTGATCCCCGCCTGCAACCCCAACCGGTTCCAGAGGCGCTCCCTGCGGTATTGCAGCATCAGGTAGGTGGAGCTCATCAGGTCACTGCCATAGGCATTATTCCGGAAGTTCACGACAGGGTCGTAGGGGTTGGTGGTATAGGCAATCCCCTGTCCGATACGGAATTGCATCGCCCTGCGGAGGAAATAAAAGTTGTAATGCAGGTAGAGGCCGTAGTTGTCCCCCAGGGTGGCCGTCCCCATATCCTGGTAGATAAAGGAAACTCCCTGGTCGGGGTACCCGAAGCGCTCCTCCCAGGGTTCGGCCCCGAAAGTCCTGCGGTTCAGGGACAGGATGACCCCGGCCGGATGGGCGCGGATCAGGTGGGAAATGTCGGGGTTGTGCAGGAGGACCGATCCGTAGAACGGGCTTACCTCCAGGTTGCGTGAACGCGGGTCCTCCTGCCCTAAAACGGGCAACAGGCTGGCCAGGAACCAGAGGATGGCTGAAAACCCTTTTCTCATGGCCGGTAAAGGTAGGGTTTTTACCGATAGCCCTCCCTGGGCAGGCCGTCCCGAAGGTTTAGAAAACCGCCTCGGCAATGGTTTTGATATTGTCGGATTTTCCCATGGAATAGTAGTGGACCACCGGAACGCCGGCGGCCCTCAACTCCCTTGACTGGGCGATGGCCCATTCGATGCCCACCTGGCGCACTGCCTTGTTGTCGCGGCAGGCTTCCACGGCATCCACCAGGTCATCCGGGAGTTCCGTGCGGAAAACCTGGGGCAGCAATTGCAGGTGTTTTTTGGTCGCTATCGGCTTGATGCCGGGGATGATGGGGACCTGGATGCCCAGGTTCCGGGCCGCCTCCACGAATTCAAAATACCTCCGGTTGTCGAAGAACATCTGGGTCACGATATAGTGGGCCCCCAGGTCCACTTTGTGTTTGAGCCACTTGAGGTCCGCCTTAAGGGAAGGGGCCTCCATATGTTTCTCGGGGTACCCGGCCACCCCGATGCAGAAGTCCGCACACTGGTCGGTCTCCACCACCTCGTGGAGGTAGGTGCCCGCATTCAGGTCCACGATCTGGCGCACCAGTTCGGAGGCATACGTATGCCCGCCCTCGGTGGGGGTAAAGTATTTCTCCTCTTTCATGGCATCGCCCCTAAGGGCCATAACGTTGTCGATCCCCAGGTACTGGCAATCGACCAGGAGGTATTCGGTTTCCTCCCGGGTAAACCCCCCGCATAGCACATGGGGGATGGTATCCACATTGTACTTATGCATGATGGCGGCGCAGATGCCAAGGGTCCCGGGCCGCATGCGGGTCCGCCGTTTGTCGAGCAGGCCGTCGCGGTCGATGTACACGTACTCCTCCCTGGAGGTGGTCACATCTATAAACGGGGGGTTGAATTCCATCAGGGGGTCGATGTTGCGGTAGAGTTCCTCGATGTTCTTCCCCTTGACCGGGGGGATGACCTCGAAAGAAAAGAGGGTCTGCGAGGCGTTGGCGATATGATCGGTAACTTTCATGGTTGTTTTGTGCTGCTGTAATTTCTTTCAGGAATGGTTTGGTAATACCCTTGTTTATCCTTCCTCGGCCAGGTTGGGCCCCAGCCATTTTTCTGCTTCCGGCAGGGGGATCCCCTTGCGGTTCGCATAATCCGCGACCTGGTCCCTGCAGATTTTCCCCAACCCGAAATACCGCGCCTGGGGGTGGGCAAAATAATAGCCGCTGACACTGGCGGCCGGCCACATAGCCAGGCTTTCCGTCAGGGTCACCCCGATGCGCTCCTCCACCTGCAGGAGGTCCCAGATGGTTCGTTTTTCGAGGTGGTCCGGGCAGGCGGGGTAGCCGGGCGCCGGGCGGATTCCCTTATAAGCCTCGCGGATCAGCGCCTCATTGTCGAGGTGTTCGTCGGGTACATACCCCCAGTGGCGCACCCGCACCTCGCGGTGCAGGTATTCCGCAAACGCCTCGGCCAGGCGGTCGGCAAGGGCCTTGACCATAATGCTCCCGTAATCGTCGAGCTGGTCTTCGTACTGCCTGGCCAGCGCATCGGCCCCCAGCCCGGCGGTAACGCAGAAACACCCGATATAGTCCTGCAGGCCCGAGTCAACCGGGGCGATGAAATCTGACAGGGCCAGGTTGGGCACTCCTTCTCGTTTTTGCGACTGCTGCCGCAGGGTCCGGAAGATCACTTCCCCCTGGTCCGGGGACGTCACCACAATGTCGTCTTCCAGGGACCGGGCCGGGAACAGGCCGAACACCGCCCGGGCCTGGAGCAGCCCTTTCCCGGTGATCTCCGCAAGCATCTGGCGCGCATCCCCGTAAAGGGAGCGGGCCTGTTCGCCCACTACCGCGTCGTCCAGGATGTCGGGGTACCGCCCATGCAGGTCCCAGGTCCGGAAAAAGGGCGACCAGTCGATAAAGGGTACGAGCGTCTGCAGGTCCATAGCATCTATTTGCCTGATGCCCAATTCGCGGGGTACCGCAAGGTCGGCTTCCCTCCAGGGCAGGCGCAGCCGGTTCTTGCGGGCCTCCTCCAGGCTGAGGTACGATTTCTGCCGGCCCCGGGCCAGGAACTTGTCGCGGAAAACTGCGTATTCCGCTTTCACGGACCCGGCATACGCCTCGCCCCGCTCCTGCTGCAGCAAATCGCCCACCACCGTCACCGCCCTACTGGCATCGTTCACGTGCACCACGGCGGAATGGTACTGGGGGTCGATCTTTACGGCCGTGTGTGCCTTGCTGGTGGTGGCCCCCCCGATCAGCAGGGGGATGCGGAACCCCTGCCGCTGCATCTCCCGGGCCAGGAACACCATTTCGTCGAGGGAAGGGGTGATAAGCCCGCTGAGGCCAATAATGTCGACCTGCTGCTCGCGGGCTGCCTCCAGGATTTTTTCAGGGGGCACCATCACGCCCAGGTCCACGATCTGATAATTGTTGCAGGCCAATACGACGCTTACGATGTTTTTGCCGATATCGTGGACATCTCCCTTAACCGTGGCCATCAAAACCTTTCCGGCCGGGCGCGCCCCGGGGCCGGAAAGGTTTTCCTCTTCGATAAAGGGGGTCAGGTAGGCCACGGCCCTTTTCATCACCCGGGCCGATTTCACCACCTGGGGCAGGAACATCTTCCCACTCCCGAACAGGTCGCCGACCACATTCATCCCCTCCATGAGGGGCCCCTCGATCACCTCGATGGTACGGCTGGCCCCCCTGCGGGCCTCCTCCACATCCGCTTCGATATACTGGTCAATCCCCTTCACCAGGGCCCTGGTAATGCGCTCCTGCAGGGGGAGTTCCCTCCACGAGTCGTCCACCTGCCGTTTCTTGTGTTCCCCCTGCACGGTTTCGGCAAAGTCCAGCAACCTTTCGGTGGCATCCTCCCGGCGGTCCAGCAGTACGTCTTCGACCCGCTCCAGCAAATCGGCCGGGATATCGTCATATACTTCCAGGAGGGAAGGGTTTACGATCCCCATATTCATCCCGGCCCTGATGGCGTGGTAGAGGAACGCCGAATGCATGGCTTCCCGCACCCCGGTATTTCCACGAAAACTGAAGGAAACATTGCTCACCCCCCCGCTCACGCTGCAATGGGGCAGGTGTTGCCGCACCCAGCGCGTGGCCTCGATAAAGTCCACCGCATTGCGCCGGTGTTCGGGTATGCCCGTGGCCACGGGGAAAATATTGAGGTCAAAAATTAAATCCTCCGGGGGGAAGCTTGCCTGTTCGGTGAGCAGCCGATAGGAACGCGCCGCAATCTCCACCCGCCTTTCATAGGTATCGGCCTGTCCCTTTTCATCAAAAGCCATCACGATCACGGCTGCCCCGTAGCGCCTGATTTGCCGGGCCTGCCACAGGAAGGTTTCCTCCCCTTCCTTCAGGCTGATGGAATTGACCACACACTTCCCCTGTACCACCTGCAAGCCCGCCTCGATGATTTCCCACCGGGAACTATCGATCATAACCGGGATCCGGGCAATGTCTGGTTCGGCCATCAACAGGTTGAGGAAGCGGACCATGGCGTCCACCCCGTCGATAAGCCCGTCATCCATGTTCACGTCCAGGATCTGGGCACCCCCCTCGACCTGCTCCCTGGCGATGTCGAGGGCCTGTTCGAAATCCTGCTCCTTGATCAACCGTAAAAACCTGCGCGAGCCCGCCACGTTGGTGCGCTCCCCCACATTCACAAAATTGCTTTCAGGGGTAATGACCAGGGGTTCCAGGCCCGACAGCTTCAAATACCTCAGCTCTGGTTCCTTCATTCCTTTACCTTTATTTGAACCTGGGAATTTAACCCCGATTGGGGTCGGGGTGAAAGTTCCCTGGGTTTATATTCCTTAACCAGTGCCGCGAGGGCACCAATATGGGCCGGGGTGGTCCCGCAACACCCCCCAACGATATTCACCAGGCCCTTTTCCAGGTATTCCCTTATCTGTGATGCCATCTCCTCAGGCCCCTGGTCGTACGCCCCGAAGGCATTCGGAAGGCCGGCATTCGGGTGGGCCGACACGGCGATTTCCGCCCGGTCCGAAAGCACCTGCAGGTAGGGGGTAAGCTGGCTTGCCCCCAGGGCGCAATTCAGGCCGATCGAAAGCAGGGGGGCATGGGAAACGGAAATCAGGAACGCCTCGGCGGTCTGGCCGGAAAGGGTGCGGCCGGAAGCATCGGTGATGGTCCCACTGATCATTACGGGCACCTTGGTGCCGAGGTGCTCCTGGGCTTCCCCGATGGCGAAGAGGGCCGCTTTGGCATTGAGGGTGTCAAATACCGTCTCTACCAGGAGCAGGTCCACCCCCCCTTCCAGCAAACCTTCGGCCTGTTCCCGGTACGCCTCCTTCAGGGCCTGAAAGGTGATCGCCCGGAACCCCGGGTTGTTGACGTCCGGCGACATGCTTGCGGTTTTGTTGGTCGGACCAATGCTGCCAGCCACGAATCGCGGTTTTTCAGGATTGGCCCGGGTAAACTCGAGGGCGACCTCCTTCGCGATCCGAGCCGATTCCAGGTTTATTTCCCGGGCAAGGGCTTCCATGCCGTAATCGGCCATGGCCACGGAAGTTGCCGAAAAGGTGTTGGTTTCCAGGATGTCTGCCCCGGCCTCGAGGTACTTTCGGTGTACCTCGGCAATAGCCTGCGGTTGGGTGAGCGACAACAGGTCATTGTTGCCCTGCAGGGGTGTAGGCCAGTCCCTGAAGCGATCGCCCCGGAAATCCTCCTCCGTGAAGCGGTAGCGCTGCAGCATGGTGCCCATGGCCCCGTCGAGCACCAGGATGCGTTGTTTGAGCAGGTCTTCTATCTTCGGCATGTCGTATCAATTTTACACCCGCAACTACCATTGTTGCGGAGGTTTGGGGTGACCGGGAAAAGAAAGGGTGAGGCTCCGGGAATACCGGAATGCGACGTTATCTTTCCTTCAGGGGGTATACAGCCCATGGGGCCACCCCTGTAAAGGTTAGAATGTAGCACCTTCTCCGCCCCGAACGGGCAAAGGGTTGCTAAGGCTTCACCGGGTCTAATCCCTCCACCTTTCTCAATAACAGGTCAGATTGGCAATGAACAGGTGCAAAGTAAGGGCACCGCGAGGTCTTACGCAAATAACCCGGAAAGTTTTTCAGGGGGGGGCGATCCGGGGGCCGATGCTATTTGAACGGCATGCCGGGGATCAGGAAATAAACCCAACCGCGGCGGTGTGCCGGGTCAAAGGATCGATAAGGATAAAAAAACCGTTTTCCCTGTGTTCCCGATAGGGGTCCGTGTAGACCTCCCGGGCCAGCTCAAGGCGCACCTCGCCCACTTCGTTGAGGTGCAGGCCCCCATCTGCGGATGTCCCCCCGGAAAAATCCGTGGACAGCCTAGACTCAATGCTCGTGACCCTGGAAAGTACTTTGTGGGCGTGGTGCTGCAGGGTAAACCGGGCCCCTTCCTTAAGGGGTTTGTGGTCCATCCAGCAGAGGGTGGCAGAAAGCTCCCTTTCAGCCCTGGGCGCTTCCCCCAATTTAACGATCATATCGCCCCGGGAGAGCTGCAGGTCATCTTCAAGGGTAAGGGTGACTGAACTTCCGGGTGTTGCCGCTTCCAAAGGCGCATCAAAGAAAAAGATATCCCTGATCTTGGAGCAGTTCCCGGATGGGAGGAGCATAACGGCATCCCCTGCTTTCAGCGTCCCTCCGTATACTTTACCCGCATATCCCCTGAAATCGGGGAAATCCGCGGTCTTCGGCCGAATGACCCACTGCACCGGGAAGCGCACCGGCCCCGTTTCCGTGAACCCGGCCGGATCCAGCGACTCGAGGTGTTCCAGCAGGGTGGGTCCGGTATACCAGGGGAGGCGGCCGGAAGGGTGCACCACATTATCTCCCTGCAGGGCGCTGATCGGCAGGAAAGTGATTCTTTGTTCCGGGAAAGGGCTTTTCCGGGTAAGCTCCTCAAAGGCGGCCTTTATGCCTTCGAAAACTTCCTGGTCAAAATCCACCAGGTCCATTTTATTGATGGCCACAACCACTTCCCGGACCCGCAGCAGGCCATTGATGAAAAAATGCCGGTAGGTCTGCTCCACCACCCCCTTGCGCGCATCGATAAGGATGATGGCGGCCTGGGAGGTGGAAGCCCCGGTGACCATGTTCCGGGTATACTCGACGTGCCCGGGGGTATCCGCAATGATATAACTGGTGGTTTGGGTGGAAAAATAAATATGGGCCACGTCTATGGTGATGCCCTGTTCCCTTTCTGCCACCAGGCCATCAGTGGCCAGGGAGAAATCGAGGTAATCGTACCCCTTCCTTTCGCTGCTCTGGCGAATGGCTTCCAGCTGGTCTTCAGCCAGGGAACCCGTATCGTGGAGCAATCGCCCGATCAGGGTGCTTTTCCCGTCATCGACGCTTCCTGCCGTGGCTATCTTCAGTACTTTCATGATGGTAATGTTTAAAAATATCCCTGCTCCTTGCGCCGCTCCATAGCCGCTTCGGACCGCTTGTCGTCAATCCTGGCCCCGCGTTCCGAAATTCGGGATTGCCGGATCTCCGCGATGACTTCATCGAGCGTTTCCGCGCGTGACAGTACGGCGGCCGTGCAGGTCATATCGCCCACAGTGCGGAAACGGACCCAACGGTTTTCGACGGCTTCCTCCAGGCTCCTGTATACTATGGGGTCTGAGGCGGCCCAAAGCAACCCGTCCCTGACGAAGGTCGGGCGCTGGTGGGCAAAATAGAGGGATGGCAGGGCGATTTTCTCCTGCCGGATATACTTCCATACCTCCAGTTCCGTCCAGTTGCTGATCGGGAACACACGAACATTCTGCCCGTGTTCGATTTCCCCGTTCAGCAGGTCGAAGAGCTCAGGGCGCTGGTTCCGCTGGCCCCATTGCCCGAAGGCATCGCGAACGGAAAAGATGCGTTCCTTGGCCCGGGACTTCTCCTCGTCGCGCCGGGCGCCCCCGATACAGGCATCAAACCGGAATTCCGCTATGGTATCGAGCAGGGTTGTGGTCTGCAGGGCATTCCTGCTGGCGTACTTTCCGGTCTCCTCGACGACCTTCCCCTGGTCAATGGCGTCCTGGACATGGCGCACGATGAGCCGCAGCCCCAGTTCCTCCGCCAACCGGTCCCTGAAAGCCAGGGTCTCCGGGAAATTGTGGCCGGTATCAATATGCAGCAGTGGAAAGGGAATACGCCCCGGGTAGAAGGCTTTTTGGGCCAACCGCACCAGGGTAATGGAATCCTTGCCGCCGGAAAAGAGCAGGACTGGCCTCTCGAACTGGGCCACGACTTCGCGCAGGATATAGATCGCCTCGTGTTCTAGGGGATTCATAGGCATCCTTTGAGGATCGACCTTCGGGGGGTATGGTGTTTGGGTTTGTGGTGTTGCCATCCGATATGGTTAAGTGGTTTTCAGGAGTAAGAACTTCAGGGCCGGGGTTACCGGTGCAAGCCGCATTCACGGTTTTCCAGCGCCTTGGTAGGGTCATGGTACCGCAATTCATTGGGGAGCCCGTGCTGGCGCAGGTACCCGTCAAGTTCGGCGTCGGACCAATGGTAAAAAGGACTTGCCTTCAATACGCCCCCGTGGCCCGGACTCAGGATGTCGAGCGAATCGCGGTGGGCCGTTTGCCCCTTCCTGAGGTTGGTAAACCACACTTCCGGCTGATGCTCATTCATGGCCCGCTCAAAAGGTTCCAGTTTTACCTGCCGGGTGAATTCGGCATGCAGGGGGTCCTCCACAGATGGCATGCCCAGGATGGCCTGGCGCCAGGCAGCCGTTTGCCTGGGGATATAGCAAAAAAGGTTCAGGCCGAGCCGGTGGGTCAGTTCTTCGGCGTGCCTGTAGGTCTGGGGTGTATTGTAACCGGTATCGCACCAGATTACGGGGATATCGGGTTGCACCCTGGTTACCGCGTGGAGGATGGCGGCCTCATAAGGCCTGAAATTGGTGGTGAGCACGGCCTTCTTGCCTTCATGCAGTACCGCAGCGATAATTTCAGCCGGGATTTTCCCGCGCAGCTGGCGGTTACGCCCTGCCAAATGTTCCTTCTTCAATATCATGGTTCTTTTGCAATTTGGTATTTACCTTCCCCAGGGAATGGTATTCCACACCCTTTCATGGAAAAAATAGAGCAGCATTTTGGTAAGCAATTCCACCATGCCGATGGAGAGCGCCACGGCCGGGGTCCCGGTGATGATCCAGGAGATGGCTATCGTATCCAGGGTGCCCACAATCCGCCAGCTGACCGACTTAGCAATACTGCGGTAAGGGCGTTCGGAGGCACGGTCTGCCGCAAAATGGACCGACCCTTTTTTGCCGGGGTTTTGGAAGCTGTAAAGAAAATTCATTTATCCTATAGGTTTAATAGGATTTGCAAACATAAAATTCTTTTTGGGATTCTTCCTAATCAGGGTCTTATTTTTTAGGAGGCCTCCAATAAAGGCTTAAATAAGGTCAGCCAGGGAATTGGAGCGATAGACCTCCAGGGTGCTGTCGCGCACCTGCAACATGAGCTTGTGGACCGAGCAGCTGGCCTCGTCGGGGCAGTCGGCGCAGGGTTCGTAGAAATTCAGGCTTACGCAGGAGACCATGGCAATGGGCCCTTCAAGCACCCGCATCACCGTTTCCATCTGGATTTGAACGGGCTCTTTGATCAGGTAATACCCCCCTCCCTTGCCCTTTCGGGAGCCCAGGAACCCGTTCCGCCTGAGGGTAAGCAGGATGCTTTCCAGGAATTTCTGGGAAATGTTTTCCTCCCGGGCGATCTCGGCGATGGGCACCGGCCCGCGGTCTTTCGTCCTGGCCAGGTAGGTGAGAGCCTTCAGGCCGTATTTTGTTTTCCTCGAAAGCACAGAGCGAAGATAAGGAAATAAGCGAAACGCTAGGGAATAGCCCGCAGGGCCTGGTCCAGGTCTGCCTTAATGTCTTCAGGGTGCTCAAGGCCCACGGAGATCCGCACCATGCCATCGGTAATGCCGCTTTCCAGCCGCTCTTCGACGCTCAGCTTGCTATGCGTGGTAGAGGCCGGGTGGGTAACAATGGTACGGGTATCGCCCAGGTTGGCCGACAGGGAAAGCAAGCCGATGCGGTCAAAGAACGCCCGGCCCCCATCGACGCCCCCGCGCACTTCAAAGGCGACCACGCATCCCCCGGCCTTCATCTGCTTTTTGGCCAGGGCATACTGCGGGTGGCTCGGCAGGAAAGGGTATTTTACCCAGTTGACGGCAGGGTGGCTTTCCAGGAACCGGGCCACCTCCAGGGCATTTTCGCAGTGGCGGTCCACCCGCACGGGAAGGGTTTCCAGGCTTTTGGAGAGCACCCATGCGTTAAAGGGTGAAAGGGCCGGCCCGGTGATGCGCGCAAACCGGTAAATCCGGTCGATCAGGGCCTCCGGCCCTACGGCCAGCCCTGCCAGTACGCGCCCCTGCCCGTCCATGAGCTTGGTCCCCGAATGAATGACCACATCGGCCCCGAACCGGATGGGTTGCTGCAGGTAGGGGGTCGCAAAGCAATTGTCTATAACCAGCAACAGCCCGTGCTTTTTCGCAATCTTCCCAAGGGCCTCCAGGTCCAGCACGTCCACCCCGGGGTTGGTCGGCGATTCTGCGTAGAGGATGCGCGTATTGGGGCGGATCAGGGATTCTATGGATTCCAGGTCATCAAACCGGAAATAGGAATGGGAGATATTCCAGCGGGGCAAAATCTGGGTAAACAGGGTATGGGTAGAGCCGAACACCGAACGGGAAGCCACGATATGGTCGCCGCTATCGAGCAGGGCCGCAAAGGTGGAAAAGACCGCGGCCATGCCCGAGGCAAAGGCAAAGCCCTGTTCGGCCCCCTCCATCAGGCAGACTTTCCGGATCAGTTCATCGGTATTGGGGTTGGAGTAGCGGGAATACAGGGTGCGCTCCTTCTCTTCGGCGAAGGAGGCCCGCATATCCTCGGCGTCCTCGAAGACAAAACTTGAGGTAAGGTACAGGGGGGCTGAATGCTCCTGGAAAGGGCTCCTCGGGATTTGGGTCCGTATGGCCTGGGTTTCGGTGCGATATTTTTCCACTTTATTTCTTTTTTAGGTTAGGCAATTAGTTTAAATCGCCCTTTTCGGCGATGCGGAGGATATCCCCAAAGACCCCCCTGGCGGTAACCGCGGCCCCGGCCCCCGCGCCCTGGATCACCAGGGGGTGTTCCCCGTAGGATTCGGTGTAGATTTCAATGAGGGAATCGGCGCCCCGCACCCGGCCCAGGGGGCTCCCCTCCGGCACGGCCACCAGCTTCACCTCCATGGCACCTTTCTCCTGTTGCAGGTCGCCGGAGAGTTGCCCCACGTACCGAAGCACCTGCCCCCGGGGCAGGGTGCGCAACAGGCGGTCGAAGTGGGCGTCCAGTTCGGGGGTCCGCTCCAGGAAGTCTTGAAGGGACACCCCCTGCAAGGCTTCCGGGATAAGGTTTTCGATACGGATATCCCCGAATTCATTGTGCAGGTCGAGCTCCCGGGCCAGGATCAGCAGTTTCCGGCCCACATCGCTGCCAGAGAGGTCTTCCCTGGGGTCGGGTTCGGTATACCCCGAGGCCATCGCCTCGCCGAGGATTTCGGAGAACGGCCGTTTCCCTTCGGAAAATTCATTAAAGATAAAACTCAGGGACCCGGAGAAGACCCCCCGGATACCAGTGATATTTTCCCCGGAGAGGTGCAGGAGCTTAATGGTATCGATCAGGGGCAACCCTGCCCCCACGTTGGTTTCATAGAGGTATTGCTTTTGGTGTGTGCGCAACCGGTCCCTTAGGGCCCTGTAGCTGGCATAGGGAAGCGTGTTGGCGATCTTGTTGGAAGAAACCAGGTCGAAGCCCCTGGCTACCAGCTCCGGATAATGGGCAGTAAAGGGTTCGCTGGCCGTATTGTCGACCGCAATGAGGTTCTCCAGGTGACGGGAATCCGCAAAGCGGTACAGGTCCCCCAGGGAATATCCTGCAGGCGCAGCTTCCAGGCGTTGCCTCCAGTCCCTTCCGATCCCGGCAGGGTCGAGCAGCATCCGGCTGGAATTGGCCATTGCGACGATGCGGAGCCGGATGCCCTTCCGGGCTTCGATCTGGTCTGCCGAATCGAGGAGCTGGCCCACCAGGGTGCCGCCTACCTTCCCCAGGCCAAACAGGGCCAGGTTGATCTTTTTGCTGATTCCGAAAATCTGCCCGTGTACCACATTGAGGGCCTTGAGCAGGTCCTCTTTTCGGACCACCAGGCTGACGTTTCTCCCGGTTACCGCATTGTTGAAGAGCAATGGCACCACCTGGTTGCGGATCAGGGCGTTATAAGGTTTATGGAAGCTGCTGAGGTCCTGTCCCACCATTGATA
This sequence comes from Robiginitalea marina, assembly GCF_024006985.1. GTDB lineage: Bacteria > Bacteroidota > Bacteroidia > Flavobacteriales > Flavobacteriaceae > Robiginitalea > Robiginitalea marina. The sequence goes on along the minus strand of NZ_JAMXIB010000005.1, from coordinate 60,910 downwards.
CCACGGCCACATCGGGGGTAACGAAGATCCTGCTGATGTCGCGCGATTTCAGGTCGTCCGCAAATTCCGCCTCCAGGGAGGCCTGGGCCCTGGCTGCATCCGCCGCCCGCACTACCAGGCCGATCCCGCGTTCGGAAGATCCCTGGGAAACCATCCCCACACTGATGCCATTCTGCCCGAGAGCCCTGAAGATCCGGGCGTCCACCCCCACCCTGCCCAGCAGCCCGCGCCCCTCGAGGTGCACCAGGGCCTGGCGGTCCATGGCGGAAAGCGACCTAACCCCGTCGGGGCTGGCTTCAGCACTGATCAGGGTACCTTCGCTGTCTTCCCGGAAGGTATTGCGGATCCGCAGGGGGATGTTTTTTTCCAACAGGGGGATGATGGTCTTGGCATGGAGGATATTTGCCCCGAAATTCGCCAGTTCGTTGGCTTCCTCGTAGGAAAGCCTGGCAATTCGCCGGGCCTCGGGAACCAGGTCGGGATTCGCCGTATAGATGCCGTCCACATGCGTATAGTTTTCCAGTTCATCCGCATTGAGGAAGTTCGCCAGCAGGGAGGCGGAATAATTGCTCCCGTTGCGGCCCAGGGTGGTGGTTTCCCCAGTCTCCGTGGCCGCGATGAACCCGGTAACCACGGGCACCACCCCCTGTGGCAGTGCCTGGAACCAACGGCTCACGTTTTCCCGGGAAGGCCCCTCCAGGAGCCGGGCGTCGCCGAATTGTGCATCGGTTCGCAACAGTTCGCGGGTGTCCACCCACTGGGCGGGGACACCCCTGTCCGCTAGCAACCGGGCGACCAGGCGCGATGAGATCAACTCCCCGAACGCCCACACCTGGTCGCGCACCCTGGGGCTGTAATCGCCCAGAAGGCGTACCCCTTCCAACAGTTTTCCCAGGCCCTGGAAGGCATCGGAAAGGTCAACCTCGGTGAAGGTGTGCTGCTGATAAGCCACAAAAGCCTGGTACAGGGGGGCGTAATCGTCCCCCCGGGCCGCCTGGTCCAACATGTCCTGCAACTGGTCCGTGGCCTTCTCCCGGGCCGAAAGCACCACCACCAGGCGTTCCCCGGCCCGGTGTTTTTCCTGTATGATGTTCAGGACGCGTTCCAGCCCGTCCCCGTTGGCCAGGGAAGTACCCCCGAATTTCAATACTTTCAGGGGGGCAGCGGTTTCTTCCTGCTGGAAAATGGGCCGGAGCAGGGCGGCCATCTGGTCGTGCTCGATCAAAAAGGCGTCGTGCCCGTGGACCGACCGGATTTCCCCATAGGTGACATTGCTCCGCGCCTGGGCCAGTTGCCTGTAGGTATCCCGGTTTTCGGAGGCCGTGAAAAAAAGGTCGGAATCGACCCCGATGATGTGGATGGTGGTCCCGCTTTGCTCCAGGGCCCGGAAGGCCCCCTCCCCTGACCGGGTAATATCGATGGTGCGGAGCAACTGGTTGGTCAGCTTGTAGGCGGCCAGCTGGAAGCGCTCCTGGAGTTTTTTCCCGTGGTGGTGCAACCAGCTCTCCACGTTAAACACCTGCAACTCCTCGTTGGTGCTCCGCTTGAAACGCTGCTTGAACGATTCCGGGGTGCGGTAGCACAACATGGCATGCATGCGGGCATCGTGCACCGGGTTGCGGGAATTGAGCAGGAACTGCTCCTGGATCTGGCAGTTGGCGATAAGCCAGTCGGTCGATTTCCAATCGGAAGCCACCGGGATGAGGTGATTGGCCAGGCCGGGGTTCAGGGCCGCCATTTCCCAGGCGATGCCCCCGCCCAGGGAACCCCCGATCAGGGCGAACAGCTGGTCCACCCCCAGGGATTCCAGGCCAAGCAGGAAAATCCGGGCGATGTCGGCAGCCACAAAATCTTTGTAATTCCCGATCAAAAAGCCGTCATACCCGTTCCCGGGGATATTGAAGCAGAGCACGGCAAAGCGCCGGGTATCGATGCATTTCCCGGGACCCACCAGCCCGGTCCACCATCCGCCCTCCCCGGCCACATTGGAATTCCCGGTAAGGGCATGGTTGACCATCACCACCGGGGCTGCGTGGAGCGGTTGCCCGAAAAGCTGGTAGGAAAGGGTTATGGGTTGGGTTACCCCGCTCAGGGTGGTAAAGGCCTCCAGGTGGATCTTCCTCAATCCGGTATGTTCCATCGCTTCACATGGTTGCTGCAGGGTTCCCCGGACACCCCGGGGCACCCTGCAAGGGTTGTTGAAATCTGCGTGGAGAAAGGCAGGAAAAGCCGGCGGGCTCCCTGGTGGGTTATCTTTCCCCAGCGGTCCCGCCGGGGTAGAATGTAGCACCTTCTCTGCCCGGGGGCACAGGGTTGCCAAGGCTTCACCGGGTCCAGTCCCTCCGCCTTTCTCGATAACGCATCATTAAAATCCTGAACGTCGCAGGCCTTTTTACAGGTTAAAGGCCTGCTTCACGGCATCTACCGCATCTAATTTCTCCCAGGTAAAGAGTTCCACCCGGGTTTCCACCCTGCCGCTGTAGGGCGATTCGTAAACCTTGTCTTCCCAGCGCGGTTCCCTGCCCATATGCCCGTAAGCGGCCGTTTCCAGGTAGATCGGGTTGCGCAGCTTGAGCCGCTTTTCAATAAAGGCGGGGCGCATATCAAACAATTCCTTCACTTTTTCCGAGATCTGCCCGTCGGAGAGGGGCACCCGGGAAGTACCATGGGTATTGATGGTGACAGAAGTGGGTTCCGCCACCCCAATGGCGTAGCTGACCTGGATCAACACCTCATCGGCCACCCCTGCCGCCACCAGGTTTTTTGCAGCATGCCGCGCGGCATAGGCTGCGCTGCGGTCTACCTTGCTGGGGTCTTTTCCGCTGAAAGCCCCGCCCCCGTGGGCCCCTTTACCCCCATAGGTGTCCACGATGATCTTCCGTCCGGTCAGCCCGGTATCCCCGTGGGGGCCGCCGATGACGAATTTCCCCGTCGGGTTGATGTGGTAGGTGATATCACTTCCAAAGAGGGCCTGAATGCGGGGGGGCAGTGCGGCCTTGACCCTGGGGATGAGGATCCGGATGACGTCTTCCTTGATTTTGGCAAGCATAACCGCATCTTCCGGGTGGAAGGGGTCGTGCTGGGTCGATACCACGATGGAATCGATGCGCAGGGGTTGGTGGTCGTCGGAATACTCCAGGGTCACCTGGGCTTTGGCGTCGGGCCTCAGGTATGGCATATCAGCCGCCTCACGCCTCAGGGCGGCCAGTTCCCTAAGGATACGGTGCGAAAGGTCGAGGGCCAGGGGCATGAAATTATCGGTTTCACGGGTGGCATACCCAAACATCATTCCCTGGTCGCCTGCCCCCTGCAGTTCCTTCTGAATCCGTTCCACCCCTTGCAGGATGTCGGGGGATTGTTCGTGGATCAGCGAAATCACCCCGCAGGAATCCCCGCTGAACCGGTATTCCCCTTTTGTATATCCAATCTGGTTGATGGTTTCCCGGGCAATCTGCTGCAGGTCCACATAGGTATTGCTTTTTACTTCGCCCGCCAGGACGACCTGCCCGGTGGTTACCAGGGTTTCGCAGGCCACCTTGCTTTCAGGGTCAAACGCCAGGAAATGGTCCAAAAGCGCATCGCTGATCTGGTCGGCTATCTTATCGGGGTGTCCTTCACTCACGGACTCTGAGGTAAACAAATAAGGCATTGCTCTACAGGTTGGGAGGACAGCGGACTGAGGGGAAAGAATGCGGAACAGCGCGAAAGGAACCGCCAGGGGGCGGCGCCTACTGCTTTAGCATTTTTTCGATCCGGGAATCCCGGCGTCCGAGGTTGCAATCAGTCAAATCTATCCTCGCGATTGGGGCAAAAATAGGACAAAGGAACTTGCCGGCAAAATCTGAGGGCCAAATACTCCGTCTATCTTCCCCTAAAGGAGTGCAAGTGAACCGGTTTGCCGGAGGCAAATGGAACTTTTGGGAAAGAAACTCAAAAATAGAGATGGGGAAAACCGGCGATTGCCACCGGCATTATTATATTTGTAAGTACCTTTTTTACGGAAACCTCCAAACGACAAAGATTACAAGCATGCACATTGCGGTGGCCGGCAATATCGGCGCAGGAAAAACCACGCTTACCGAGCTTTTGGCCAAACATTACCGGTGGGAGGCGCATTTCGAAGATGTGGTCGACAATCCGTACCTGGATGATTTCTACACCCAGATGGAACGGTGGAGTTTCAACCTCCAGATTTACTTCCTCAATACCCGCTACCGGCAAATATTAAAAATCCGGGAAAGTGGCAGAAATGTCATCCAGGACCGGACCATTTATGAGGACGCCTACATCTTTGCCCCCAACCTGCACGCCATGGGGCTGATGACCAACCGGGATTTCCAGAACTACATCAGCCTTTTTGAGTTGATGGAAAGCCTGGTGCAGCCGCCCGACCTGCTGATCTACCTGCGAAGCTCCATCCCTAACCTGGTGAACCAGATCCACAAACGGGGCCGGGAATACGAAAACTCCATTTCGATCGATTACCTCAGCCGCCTCAATGAGCGGTACGAAGCCTGGGTGCAGAAATACGACACCGGACGCCTGCTGATTATCGACGTGGACCACCTCGACTTCGTGGATAACCCCGAACACCTCGGGGAAGTCATCAACCGCATAGACGCGGAATTCCACGGGCTCTTTTAAGCCCTTTACCTATTACACAAGCCCCAGGCCCCTGGCGTGTTCGAGCACCTCATCGCTGTGGTCTACCAGCAGCACGGGAACCTCGGCTTCCAGCGCAATCAGCCTGCGGACCCTGCGCATCTTCCGGCCATGGCGTACCGACCGCAGGTAAATGGCCAGGATGCGGCCGGGATGCCGGCGGGCCACCTCGAGGTAGATGTCTGCATCGCGTTCCCCGCTGTCGCCGATCAGGATGAAAGGGGTGTCGGGGTAGGTATTCAGGATATTCAGGATTTCGTGTTCCTTGTGGGGGATGTGGCCTTCCACGATCCGGCCCAACAGGGTAGCCATGCTGCGCAACAGGATGGGGCCCTTGGGGAAACCGTTCATCTGGAGGAAGTACTCGAGGTAGCGGTACAAGTTCCAGGGGCTGTGGCTGACATAGAAGACCGGGTTGGCCCCTGTCCCGCTGCGGCCCTTGTGCAACCGGTGGTACAGGGCCGCAGCCCCGTGCAGGGGAATCCTGCGTTCCGCCCGTTTGAAAAGCGTATTGGCAATCACCTGCCACTTGAGGTAGGAAGTGACCCCCGTATGCATAATGGTGTCGTCAATATCGCTGATGACCCCGTAAGCCGCGTTGGCGGGCGGGATCAGGAGGGAGCCCGGGAACCGGTTGTCGCCCAGGATGGGGTGCGCTTCCGCTTCCAGGTCAAAGGACACCTCATAGGGGAGCCAGCCTTCTTCCCCCGCCAGGGGGGCGAGGTTCCCCAGGGTTTGGTTCAGCACGTAATACCCGTGGGAATCCGTTTTAAGCGCCACTTCCCTGCCATCGGGCAGGTGAAGCCGCAGGGGGGTGTGGCGGATTTCATCGGTTTCAAACCGCCTCCAGCTGTTGGCCAGCAATTGCAGGGGACCTTTTTTGGCCAGGTCGATGGTTTCGTCTTCCAGGGCCCGGCCCCGTACATAGAGGTGGTCCGGGGTCCCATAGGTACGAAACGCGACGATCTGAAGGGGGTCTTTCTTTCCAAACCAGGCCATGGGCCTAAGTTACGAATTACCCCCATGCCCGGGGCCGTATAATCAAAAAACCCCGGGCAGGAATGCCCGGGGTTTGTTATATAACAGCTCCTGGAAAGCTTATCCCTTCTCTTTTATTTCCACCTTCCGGACAACCCGGCCGGCCTCTGCATCCGCTTCGGCACGCCTTTCGACTTCGGCCCGGATTTCTTCCAGGGTCCCCGTCAGGGTTTCCTCTTCAATGGTTTCCACGCCATCCTTTGAAGTAGTGGTGGTGATTAACGCAGAAGCGATCTCCCCTTCAGCCTGGTTAAATGTGACGTCGACACTCACCTCTTTTTTCACCTCTTCCTGTACATAGGCGGTAACCGCATCCGAAGACAGGGCGATACTCGGGGCGATCACCAGGGCGACCACGGAGATCAGCTTCAGCAGGATATTCAGGGAAGGCCCGGAAGTATCCTTGAATGGATCCCCTACAGTATCGCCGACCACAGCTGCCTTGTGGGCATCGCTACCCTTGCGGCCCTGCGCCTCGATCATTTTTTTGGCATTGTCCCAGGCGCCTCCGGCGTTGGACTGGAAGATGGCCATCAGCACGCCGGAAGTAGTAACCCCGGCCAACAGGCCCCCCAGCATTTCAGCCCCACCGATAAACCCGATGGCAACGGGCACGGCAATGGCCAACAGCCCGGGGAGTACCATTTCCTTGATGGACGCCTTGGTGGAAATGGCCACGCATTTTTCGTATTCGGCCTTGCCATCAGCCGCATCGAAAATCGCGCGGTCCTCAGCATTCGCCTTTGACATGTCGGAATCGTACTTACGCATAATCCCCAAAGCCGCTTTCAACTCGGGAATGTCCCGGAACTGGCGGCGCACCTCTTCAATCATCGACATGGCGGCGCGGCCTACGGCGTTCATGGCCAGGGCCGAGAACACGAAGGGCAGCATCCCCCCGACCAGCAGGCCGGCCATGATATCCGGACGGGATACGTCGATGGCGACCACGTTTGCGGTTTGCATAAAGGCGGCAAAAAGGGCCAGGGCCGTAAGGGCTGCAGAAGCAATTGCAAACCCTTTCCCGATGGCGGCAGTGGTATTCCCCACGGCATCGAGGGTATCGGTGCGTTCCCGGACTTCTTTGGGGAGTTCAGCCATCTCGGCGATGCCCCCGGCATTGTCGGAAATGGGGCCGTAGGCATCCACGGCCAACTGGATCCCGGTATTGGCAAGCATCCCCACGGCGGCGATGGCAATCCCGTACAACCCGGCATAGTGGTGCGATACCAGGATGGCGGCGGCAATGAGCAAAATGGGCACGGCGGTGGACATCATCCCGACCCCGAGGCCGGCGATGATATTCGTAGCCGATCCGGTCTCAGACTGGCGCACGATGGCCGATACCGGCTTGGTACCGGTACCTGTATAGTATTCGGTGATTTTCCCGACCAGCAGGCCGGCGATAAGGCCCGCAATCGTGGCCAGGAAAACCCCCAGGGAGCTGTATTCCTTGCCTCCCAGCATCCAGGTCTCGGGCAGCATATTGGTGATCAGGAAATACGATACGATCAGGGTCAGGAAGGCTGAGCCAAATTCTCCCAGGTTCAGGGCCTTGTGGGGGGAACCGCCTTCCCTGACGCGGACCAGGAAGGTCCCCAGGATAGACATGACAATCCCGGCCCCGGCCAGGGCGAGGGGAAGATACACGGCACCCAGGCCGTCAAAAGCCCCCTGGAACTCGGGAAGTACCACAAAAGAGGCCCCAAGGACCATGGTTCCGATAATGGAGCCCACATACGATTCAAAGAGGTCGGCGCCCATCCCGGCAACGTCCCCCACATTGTCGCCCACGTTGTCGGCGATTGTGGCAGGGTTCAGGGGGTGGTCTTCGGGGATACCCGCTTCCACCTTACCCACGAGGTCGGCGCCCACATCGGCTGCCTTGGTGTAGATCCCCCCGCCCACACGGGCAAAAAGGGCAATGGAGGAAGCCCCCAGGGAGAACCCTGACAGGACGTTCAGGACCTCTGCGATGGCCCATCCCTGTCCGCTGTAAAAGGTAAACAGGCCGCTCAGGCCCAGTACGCCGAGGCCCACAACGCCCATCCCCATAACGGAACCACCGGCAAAGGCGACTTCGAGGGCTTTTCCCAGGGAGGTACGGGCAGCGTTGGTGGTCCGCACGTTGGCCTTGGTGGCCACGCGCATCCCGATAAATCCGGCCAGGGCGGAACAAACCGCGCCCACCACAAAGGAAAGGGCTACCATCCAGTTAGAGCCGGTCTCGCGCTCCCCTTTTATAGCGAGGAGAATCGCCAGGGCAAATACAAAAACGGCCAGGATCTTATATTCCGCCTTTAAAAAGGACATCGCCCCATCGGCGATATTCTTGGCGATCCGGGCCATCCTGGCATCTCCGACTTCCTGTTTGGCCACCCATGCATTCTTCACAAACACATAAAGCAGGCCAAGCAGTCCGAAGGCCCATAGATAATTCACGATTGGTTCCATTATATCCCTTGTTTAGTGGTTGAAAACGGGGGCAAAAGTAGTAAAAGGCTACGGAATATGAAACACTTTTTTTCCCCTTTGCGTCCGCTCTCGGCCTTCAGGGCCCATAGGGTCTCCCCGGCGCCCGGGGCTTAGAAATGGATGCCGAAGGCCCCGGTGATACTGAAGGCACGGGCGTCCGGATTGTCGAGGTAATTCCCCCGGAAGTTGAAATCGACGCGGAAGATCTTGAAGATGTTCCCGACCCCGAAGGAATACTCCCAGTACACCTGGTCGGTGGGTGCCAGCAGGGGGATGTTGGTCGGGCTGCTCAGCAGCCGGTTGGCATCGGACAATTCCCCCCACACCCCCCTGATGCCGACGATTTCCCTGAGGTTCAGGTCGCGCAGCACGGGGATGCGCGAAAAGAGCCGCCCGTTGAAATTATGCTCCAGGTGGAGGGAGGTGTAGGTGTCGGTCACGAATTCGTAGAAATCGAGGTTGGGGAAGGTGTTGAAAATGGTAAAGAAGGTCTGGTTGCCCGGCACGACGTTAAGCAGGGCCAGGGGGACGGAACCGAAGGTTTTCCCCGCTTCCAGGGAGGTGGTCAGCCGGCCGAAACCCCCCAGCTGCCAGGGCTGGGTATAGGAGAATTGCAGCTTGCGGTAGTCGAAATCGCTTTCGAGGAACCCCTGCAGGCCCAGGGTATAGTTCAGGAACAGGGTGCTGTAATTATCGTTTACGTCGAGGCGGTCGACCCCATAGCCGATAGTCCGCTTGCCAGGGGTGTAGATCAGGGTGGTAATCAGGTCAAATTGCCGAATTTGGGAAGAAATGCCCCCGGGCGCTGACGGATCGAGGTAATCGAGGCTGAAGGCTTCGGGCAGGGCCGACTTCAGGGTACGGTACGACCCCCCGAAGCGGATCCTGAAGTTCGCCATGGGCTCCATCTCGAGGGTGAGGGTACTGAGGTTGATGTTGGTAAGGCGGTCGTTGTTGCCCACTGTGAGGATGGAGCCGGAGGCGATGCTCCGCCCCATGACATCCGTGGTGGCCGTGAGGTTCAGCCCGAGCTGTTCCACATCGCGGCGGTTCCCCCCGGAGAGGATCAGTCGCCTTCCAGGGTCCAGGAGCCATTTGCCTGAAAATCCGTATTTAAATTTCTTGTCGAGGAAGCCATAAGCCATATAGCCTTCGAGCCGCCAGGGGTCGTTCTGCCCGAAATAGGTCCGGGCCCCGCCCCGGAGGCGGATGCCTTCCGCCTCATTGTACCCCCAAACGCTGTAGATGTCGCCGAGGTCTATATCCCATTTGTCAATTTCGATATAGCCCGAGCCCAAAACGCTGGCCAGGTAGTAAAAGGTTTGGAACCTTGGCACTGTTTTCAGGGTGTCCAGCATGGCATATATCCCCTGTTCCTGCCGGTTCAGGGCCTCCAGCCGGTTGGTTTCCCAGAACCCGTCGTCGCGTTGCATCACCTGGGGGTCAATCGGGTTCAGTTCCTGCTGGTAAAATTTACCGGGCTTGGGCACGTCAAACCGGTAATTGTCGTAAACCGTGGTCCGCTTGCCGTACACCCCCCTTGATTTTTCCTTCTTGTTGAGCGCGAAATCCGAAAGCATGTAATCGCGCCGGAGCAGGAATACCGAATCGGAAAGCACCTCGAATTCCTGTTCGATATAGATTTCCTTCACCCAATTGATATTGGCGCTGCGGGTCACCTGCAGGTTGATCTTCTTGATGGCGAACGTGGTATCGTTCACCCAGAAATCGCCCTTAAAGGTCAGCTCGTTCTTCCGCCTGGGGTAATAGATGATGTTGTAGCACCATTTGTTTTCGATAAAGGCGCTGTCGGCCAGGACGTAATTGTAGGTATCGATCCCCGTTCGCGAGAGGGGGCTGGTAAAGCTTTTATCGAAGAATTTCAGGTAGTTGTCATAGATATCGTAGGGGGCATAAAGGTCCTGGACAAAAGCGATGATGGCCTGGTTGTTGCTGAAGCCGGAGTTTTTGTTCCCCAGAACGTCGCGTTTTTCCTGGCCAAGGGCATTGTCGCCGTATACCCGGCTGAATTTTTCATTGATAAAGACGGGGAGGTACGTCTTCCCCGTGATCCGGGAGGTGTCGAGGTCTTCGAAGATAAACTCCATCCCCCGGAAGACCCGGCTGGCCATCAGGGCGCTGTCGATGGTATTCAGGTCGAACTGGATCTTTTCGTACTCGTCATACTGGTACTGCCGGAACAGGCGCAGGCCATTCTGCCGCTTTTTTGCCCAGATCTTCCGGAGGATCTCGATGGCCGGGTTGTCCTTTTTGGATTGCTTCCCCGAGTAGACGATCACCTCGTCGAGCTGCTCCCCTTCCTCCAGTACGATCTCCATGCCGAGGTTTACCCTCCCGGGCAAAACGATTTCCCGCCGGGCATACCCCACAAAAGACACCACCAGGGTATCATACCGCGCCTCAGATTCCAGGTAAAATCGCCCGTCATCGTTGGTGATGGTCCCCTCGCCGGAGTTCTTGAAGAGCACATTGGCAAAAGCGACCGGGTCCCCTTCCGGGTCCAGGACCATCCCGCCCACCTTGGTTTGCGCCATGGCCAGCGATGCCCAACAGAAAACCAGAACGGCCAGGAGTCTCTTCATGAATAAGGTGTTGCCGGGGCCTGACTCCCTCCCGGGGGGCAGGCCGTATACATCCTCAGAAAAAGGCGTGGTAAAAATAGGGTCGAATAGGTTGTGCCTGTTGGGTCTTCCCGGATAAGTCGTCAAAAACGGGGCCGTATTACAACTTTTCCGTTTTATTTATACAGGACTTTTTTCACGGCCTTTACCACATCGTCCCGGTTGGGGAGCCATTCCTCCAGCAAAACCGGGGAAAAAGGGGCCGGGGTATCGGCGGTATTCAATTTGACGACGGGGGCATCCAGGTAATCAAAGGCCTTGCTCTGCACCAGGTAGGTAATCTCGGTAGCCACATTCCCAAAGGGCCAGGCCTCTTCTAGGACCACCAGGCGGTTGGTCTTGCGAACCGAGGCCAGGATGGTTTCCTGGTCCATTGGCCGCACCGTGCGCAGGTCGATGATTTCACAGGATATCCCTTCTTCTGCAAGGGTATCGGCGGCTGCATAGGCCTCTTTGATGATTTTCCCAAAGGAAACGATGGTGACGTCGGTGCCTTCCCGTTTAATATCAGCAACGCCCAGGGGGATGGTGTATTCCCCTTCGGGTACCTCGCCCTTGTCGCCATACATCTGTTCAGATTCCATAAAGATGACGGGGTCGTCATCGCGGATGGAAGATTTCAGGAGGCCCTTGGCATCGTAGGGGTTGGAAGGCACCACGACTTTAAGGCCCGGGCAATTCGCAAACCAGCTTTCAAAGGCCTGGGAGTGGGTAGCAGCCAACTGTCCGGCTGAAGCGGTAGGTCCCCGGAAGACGATGGGGATATTGAACTGCCCGCCCGACATCTGCCGCATCTTGGCCGCGTTGTTGATGATCTGGTCAATGCCCACCAGGGAAAAATTAAAGGTCATAAATTCTATGATGGGCCGGTTTCCGTTCATGGCGGAACCCACGCCCACCCCGGCAAAACCAAGCTCGGAAATGGGGGTATCCACCACCCGCCTTGGGCCAAATTCATCGAGCATTCCCTTTGAAGCCTTGTAGGCCCCGTTATATTCGGCCACTTCTTCCCCCATCAGGTAGATGGATTCATCGCGCCGCATCTCTTCGGACATGGCTTCTGCAATGGCTTCTCTGAATTGTATGGTCCTCATAGGCTCAAGTTCTGGCGCGCAGGGCGCTTGGGGTTAAAATGCCCACAAAAATAGAAAAATCCGTCGCAAATCAGGGGGACCCGTACCCAAAAAATCCGTAAATTTTATTATGCATGCATAGTAATTTAGAAATAAAATAGCTATCTTAGTCCCCAGTAAAAAACGCAAAATCGCTCGCTTCTATGAAGATCCTGGTTTGTATCAGCAATGTGCCCGATACCACTTCCAAAATCAATTTTACCGCCGACCAGACGGCCTTCGATACCACAGGGGTACAATACGTCATCAACCCGAACGACGAGTTCGGCCTTACCCGCGCCATGTGGATGAAAGAAAAGCAGGGGGCCCTGGTACATGTGGCCACCGTTGGGGGCCCCGCTGTGGAACCCACCCTGAGGAAAGCCCTGGCCATTGGTGCCGACGAGGGCATCCGCATCGATGCGGAACCGACCGACGGGCTCTTCGTGGCCCGGCAACTGGCCGAGGTGGTGAAAAACGGGGGCTATGACCTGGTCATTGCCGGAAGGGAGTCCATCGACTATAACGGGGGGATGGTCCCCGGGATGATGGCGGCCATGCTGGAGATGAACTTCGTCAATACCTGCATCTCCCTGGAGGTGGATGGCGACAAAGCTACCGCCATAAGGGAAATCGACGGCGGCAGGGAAACCCTGGAGACCCGTCTGCCCCTGATCATCGGCGGGCAGAAAGGCCTGGTGGAAGAAAGCGACCTGCGGATCCCAAACATGCGGGGGATCATGATGGCGCGCCAAAAGAAGCTTACGGTGGTCCCCGCCCTGGATGCCGCCCATGGTTCCAGGGATCTCCGCTTCGAAAAACCCGCCCCGAGGGGGCCTGTAAAACTGGTAGATGCCGATAACCTCGACGAATTGATCGAGTTGCTCCACAAAGAAGCCAAGGTGATTTAATAAACGCTTAAAAATCAGAAAATGTCAGTACTCGTCTATGCCGAAACCGAAAACGGCACCTTCAGGAAAAATGCCTTTGAGGTCGCAAGTTATGCCAGCCAGCTCGCCGCTTCCCTCGGGGTCGAGGCCGTGGCGGTGGCTATAAACGCAGACCACCCGGAAGCCCTTGGCGCCTATGGCATTGGCAGGGTCTTGCAGGTGAGCGAAGACCGCCTGAAAACCTTCAATGCCCGGGCTACCGCTGCTGTCCTGAAACAGGCGGTTTCCCAGGCCGGGGCCCGTATCGTGGTCACCAGTTCCAGTACCGATGCCAAATACGCCGCTTCCATCCTGGCCGGGCTGTTGAAAGCGGGCTACGTCAACAACGTGGTCAGCCTCCCGGAACCCGGGGAATCCCTGGTGGTCCGGCGCACTGCCTTCAGCAACAAGGCCTTTGCCTACACCGAACTCCTGGGGGATGTATCCATTATCGGGGTCTCCAACAATGCCTTCGGGGTAGTGGAAAACCCTGTAAATGCTGCTGCTGAAGCCTTCGCTCCCGCCCTGGCCGATGCCGACTTCGGGGTAAAGCCCGTTTCGGTGGACAAGGCATCCGACAAGGTGACCATCGCCGATGCAGAGATCGTCGTTTCCGGTGGCCGGGGCCTGAAGGGACCCGAAAACTGGGGCATGATCGAAGAGCTTGCCGGGGTGCTCGGGGCAGCCACCGCCTGCTCCAAACCCGTATCGGACCTGGGGTGGCGGCCGCATAGCGAACACGTCGGGCAAACCGGAAAACCCGTGGCGAGCAACCTCTATATCGCCATTGGGATCTCAGGGGCCATCCAGCACCTGGCAGGCGTAAATGCCTCCAAGACCAAGGTGGTGATCAATACCGACCCGGAAGCCCCCTTCTTCAAGGCGGCCGACTACGGGGTGGTGGGCGATGCCTTCCAGGTAGTGCCTGAGTTGATCGAAAAATTAAAGGAATTTAAGGCTCAAAACGGCTAATTTTTGTTAATTTGTCCCTTTAAGGGGCTGTTAAATGACCGGACATCCCTGTTGTTTAACAGCCCTTCCATGCTTTATACCTTCCTATGAGCCTTGTCAGGTTAAAAATTAAAGGGATTTCCTATAGTCAGACCCAGAACGGGGCGTATGCGCTGATTTTGAATGAAGTGGACGGGGAGCGAAAACTCCCGATCGTTATCGGGGCTTTTGAAGCCCAGTCCATTGCCATCGCCCTGGAAAAGGAGATCAAACCGCCCCGCCCGCTTACCCATGACCTTTTCAAGAATTTTGCGGACCGGTTCGATATTGTCATCAAACAGGTGATCATCCATAAACTCGTTGACGGGGTATTCTATTCCAGCATCATCTGTGAACGCGACAAGATCGAGGAGATCATCGACGCCCGAACCAGCGATGCCATCGCCCTGGCCCTGCGCTTCGATGCGCCCATATTCACCTACAAGGCCATCCTGGACAAAGCGGGTATCTTCCTGAAATTCTCCAAGGACAAGGATAAGGAGGAAGGGGATGACAGCATTATGGTGGACGAAATTTTGCAGGAAGGAGAAGCTGTGGAACTGGACCCCGGGGGGGCTGCCCCCTACAGGGAGATGACCCTTGAAGAGCTGCACAAGGAACTGGAAAAAGCGGTCACCAGCGAGGACTACGAAAAGGCTGCCAAAATCAGGGACGAAATTTCCAAACGAAAAAGCTGAATTGAAAAATCCGCGGGTAAAGGCGCTGATGTGGGCCCTGTGCCTGATGGGGGCCTTCCTCCATCCGGAAACCGCCATGGGTCAGGCGTCACACCCAGCCTCCATGGCCTCTGACCCGGCTGCCGACCAGATCGCCAGCCACCTGATCCCGAACGAGGGGTTTACCCTCGATTCCCTGGCCCGTGGGGCGCTCGGGCTTGCAGTCCTTTTGCTGGTCGCCTTTGCCTTCAGCGCCCGCAGGAGGCAAATCAAGTGGAAAACCGTGGGCATTGGCCTTGGCCTCCAGCTCCTGCTGGCCATCGGGGTACTCAAAGTCCCCGCCGTGCAATGGTTCTTTAATGTCCTGGGGGGGTTCTTCAACAGCATCCTGGAATTCACCATAGCCGGGAGCACCTTCCTTTTCGGAAACCTCATGGACCTTGAAAACACCAACATCGGCTACGTTTTCGCCTTCCAGATTTTGCCTACCATTATTTTTTTCTCGGCCCTGACCTCCGTGCTGTATTACCTGGGCATCATCCAGAAGATCGTCAAAGGGCTGGCCTGGCTGCTCACCCGAAGCCTCGGCATCTCCGGCCCGGAAAGCCTGAGCGTTGCCGGGAACATTTTCCTGGGTCAAACCGAGGCCCCGCTGCTGATCAAGGCCTACCTGGAAAAAATGAACCGGTCGGAGATCCTCCTGGTCATGATCGGGGGCATGGCCACGGTGGCAGGGGGGGTTTTGGCAGCCTACATCGGCTTCCTGGGGGGCAGCGACCCCCAGTTACGGGTCGAATTTGCCCGCCACCTGATTGCGGCCTCGGTGATGGCCGCCCCCGGGGCCATCGTGATTTCCAAAATGCTCTATCCCCAAACGGAAGCCGTGGACCGGGAAATCCGGATCTCAGGGGAAAAAATTGGCAGCAACCTGCTCGACGCCATCGCCAATGGCACCACGGAAGGCCTGAAACTGGCGGTAAACGTGGGGGCCATGCTCCTGGTCTTCGTGGCTTTTATCGCCATGGTGAATGGGATTTTGGGCTGGCTGGGGGACCTGACGACCCTCAACTCCTGGATTGCCGGGAATACCGTATATGAAACCCTTTCCCTGGAAGCCCTCCTGGGCGCACTTTTTGCCCCGCTGATGTGGCTCATCGGGGTGGAGGGCAGCGACATTATGATGATGGGGCAGCTACTGGGGATCAAACTGGCAGCGAGCGAATTCGTCGGCTACATCCAACTGGCCGAACTGAAGGACGCTGCGAGCGCTACCCGGCTGGGTTACCAGAAATCGGTAATTATGGCAACGTATATGCTGTGCGGGTTTGCCAATTTCGCCTCCATCGGCATCCAGATCGGGGGGATTGGTTCCCTGGCCCCGGGCCAGCGGAAAACCCTTTCCGAGTTCGGGCTGAGGGCTGTGCTGGGCGGTACCCTGGCCTCCCTGCTTTCAGCCACCATCGCCGGGATGATCCTGGGGTAGCCCGCGGGCCATCCGGGCTCCAAATGCGAACCCGCTCAAATGACGACTCTAATGGACCTGAATGCCCTGCCCAAAGTCGAACTCCATCTGCACCTGGATTGCTCCCTGAGTTATTCGGTGGCCCGGCGTATCCAACCCGACCTCACGTTTGAGGCGTACCGGGAGTCTTTTATAGCCCCGGCGAAGTGCACCGATCTGGCCGATTATATCTCACGGGCGGTAAAGGGATTCGAACTGATGCAGACCCCGGAACATTTGCGCCTTGTTACCCTCGATCTGTTTGAACAATTGGAAAGGGACCGGGTCATCTACGCCGAGATACGCTTTGCCCCCCTGCTGCATACGGCCCGCGGCCTAACACCGGCCGAAGTGGTGCAGGCCGTTATGGACGCCACCGGGGAAGGAATCCGCACCTCTGGCATCGAGGCGCGCCTTATCCTATGCACGCTCCGGCATTTCGACGAACCACAGAGCCTTGAAACCATCGGCCTGTGCGAAAGGTTCCGCGATACCCTGGTGGCAGGGTTCGATATTGCTGCGGATGAAGCGGGCTTCCCAATCGATGCCCACAAGGCTGCCTTTGCCTATGCCCATAAGGTCGGCATCCCCTGTACCGCCCACGCAGGGGAGGCAAAGGGAGCCGAAAGCATGTGGGAAACCATCCGCCATTTCCGCCCCCGGCGCATTGGCCATGGGGTGCGGTGTATTGAAGACCCGGCCCTGCTGCACTATATTCGCGATCACAACCTCCACCTGGAGGTTTGCCCCACCAGCAATATTCAGGTAAACGTCTTTGATACCCTAGCCAAACACCCGGCCGACTACCTCTACCAAAACGGGATTTCCATGAGCATCAATACCGATACCAGGACTATTTCCGACACGGATCTGACCCGGGAATACGGGCTCCTGGAACAGGCCTTCGGGTGGGATTTAGGGCACTTCAGAAAGTGCAACCTCGAGGCCATTGCCCATGCCTTTGCGCCTGATGAAGTTAAGGATAAGGTCCGAAAGCGGCTCCTGGACGCCTACCCCCTCCCGGCAGGTTGATAAGGCTGTGGATAAAAGCAGGGCGCCCCGTTCCCGGATCCGGGACTGAATCCGTAATTTTATGGACTTTTCAAACCCAGGGAAAAACAGCCCGCCATGAAACAATACCACGACCTTTTAAAGCATGTGCTGCAGCACGGGACCCTGAAATCGGACCGCACCGGAACGGGCACCCTCAGTGTTTTCGGCTATCAGATGCGCTTCAACCTCTCAGAGGGCTTCCCCCTGGTGACTACCAAGAAGATCCACGTAAAATCGGTAATCCACGAATTGCTGTGGTTTCTGAAAGGCGATACCAACATCGGGTACCTGCAGGAGAACGGGGTGCGCATCTGGAATGAATGGGCCGATGCGCAGGGCGACCTGGGCCCGGTCTACGGACACCAGTGGCGCAACTGGAACAGCGAGGGGATCGACCAGATCAGGGAACTCCTGCATACCCTGAAAACCAACCCCGACAGCCGGCGGATGCTGGTGGCTGCGTGGAACCCGTCGGTCCTCCCGGACACTTCAAAATCTTTCGCAGCGAACGTCTCGGAAGGCAAGGCGGCCCTTCCCCCCTGCCATGCCTTTTTCCAGTTCTACGCGGCTGACGGGAAGCTCTCTTGCCAGCTATACCAGCGTAGCGCCGACATATTCCTGGGGGTGCCCTTCAACATTGCCTCCTACGCCCTGCTGACCCTGATGGTGGCACAGGTCAGCGGCCTGCAGCCCGGGGAATTCATCCATACCTTCGGCGATGCCCACATCTACAACAACCATTTGGAACAAATCCACCTGCAGCTCAGCCGGGAACCCAGGCCATTGCCAACCATGACGCTGAACCCCGGGGTCACCGACCTGTTCGCCTTTCGCTTTGAAGACTTTACCCTGGAAAATTACGACCCCCACCCCCACATCAAGGGGAAGGTGGCTGTTTAAGGTCCCTCGTGGTGCATGCCGACAAAAAAAGGGCCCTGCCGGATGGCAGGGCCCTTCTTGCTTTGCAATAGGGGTAAGTTCAGAGTTCCAGAACGGCGTTTTCCGCACCGGCAAAGTCATTCCACTGGTACCGGTCTGCAGCGTCTTCATTGACGTATTCGCCGTCGACCAGGTAACGGAATTCAAAACTCTGCTCGCTGGGCAGGTCGAAGGTGCCTTTGAAGGTACCGTTCTTAAGTTTCTTCAGCATGCTGCCTTTGGGGTTCCAGTTATTGAAATCCCCTACAACTGCCACTTTCTTTGCATCCTCTGCAGGAACCGTAAAGGTTACCTTGCACACAGGCTTGGTTTTCAGGTATTGTTTCTTTATTGCCATGATTTGAGTTGTTTCAAATTTCACGACAAAGCAACGCATAAAAGGGTTAAAAGACAATTAGTTAAAACAGATTTATGAATTTCGTAAAATTGATTTTACAATCTGTTCAACTTTCTAAAAAGCCACCTGCCAAATTAAAGGACCCGCAAGTTCAGGGGGCTTTTTTGATCAGTTCCACCAGTTTATCGAGGTCATTTTCAGAATTATAACAGTGGAAGCTCACCCGGATCCCGCCCCCGCGGGGGGCACAGACCACCCCGTGTTCCTTCAGGTAGCGGTACCGCCCCCCGGGTTCCGGGATGTTGAAAATGGTACTGTGGTCCTGGCGCCCGAGCACCTGCGCATCGAGAAGGGAAAGGGAGGCCAGGGCCTGCTTTACCCGGGCCGACAGGTCGCGGTTATAGCGGTCTACCCGGTCCATCCCGAGTCTTTCCAACTGCTCCAGGGCAAAACCGAGGCTTCCGAAGCAAAGGGTGTCGAGGTGTCCGGGTTCAAGCCTTCGGGCAAAAGGGATGCCCTCTTTGCGGTCCGGGTCGGCCCCTGCCGCATTAAAGCCATGGGAGCGCACAACAATGCGCTCTTCGGCCCGCGGGCTGAACAGGAAAAACCCGTTTCCATTGCCGCCCAGCAGCCATTTGTACCCGCTGGCGCCAAGCACATCGATGCCCGAGGCTTCAAAATCCAGTGCAAATGCCCCGGCATACTGGGTGGCATCGGCAATGATCAGGAGCTCCGGGTACTTTTCCTTCAACCCCCTGAGAAATTCAGGGCGCACCAGGATGCCGTTAAGCCACTGCACCAGGCTCAGCGCCAGCACCTCCACCGGGCCCGCCTCAAGGGCCGTTTCGATCCGGGCTTCCAGGTCGGCGGCCAGGGGTATCCTGGAGATGGGGAAGCCCCGGCTTTCAAAGGGCCAGTTTAGCGAAGGATAGTCCCCTTCAAGCAACAGGACCCGGCTGCTGCTGTCGAGGCCTTCCAGGAGCAGGTTCAGCCCCAGTGAAAAATTCGGGCTCAGGGCTATCCGTCCCGGGTCACACCCGAAAAATCGCCCCAGGCGTTCCCTGGTGTGCTCCAGCAGGGGCAGTGCCGCCATCTTCATCACGCTGCCCCCGATGAGGAATTCGAGGTCGTGGTCCTGCCGCCATTCCTGCAGGTCTTCGTGCATCAGGCCCCAGGCTGCGGTGTTGAGGTAGGTGTATTGCCTCAGGGCTGGGAAACCGGAGCGGAAGCGGGAAAAATCGTCCATTGCGGGGTACGCTTGAATTCTGTTATCTTTGTTTAAAGATACATAAACGCATGCGCTTCCGTCAAAAAAAAGACCCGGTACTAAATCCCGAACAGCACGAGCTGCTGGAATATGCCCAGCTGAGGATCAGGCAGAAAAAGCGTTTGTACCGCCATTTTGTGGTGTTTCTGATCGGGGGTCTTTTCCTGTTGGTGATCAACAAGATCCTGAAAGTCGGGGCCACCCATGACTGGTATCTCTGGGCTATTACCGCCTGGGGGTTTTTCTTTGTCGTCCACCTGGCCCAGGTCTACCTCATCGACCCCTTTATGGGAAAAAAATGGGAGCGGGCGCAGCGGGAGAAACTCCTGAAGAAGCAACAGGAAAAGATTCGGAAACTCGAAGCCGAAATAGCCCGTGACCACCCCCTGCCCCAACCCCCTGAACCACAAAAGAACGAGCCGACCAAAGAATGAACGAAATCATACTGATAGCCGCTGCCGGCGAGGCGAATGAACTGGGGCGGGATGGGGACCTCCCATGGCACCTCCCCGACGATTTTGCCCATTTCAAGAAGGCCACTTCGGGCCATCCCATCATCATGGGGCGGAAAACCTTCGAAACCTTTCCCAAACCCCTTCCCAACCGCTGGCACCTCATCGTGACCCGCGATCGCGACTACGCGGCAGGCCATCCGGGGTGCACGGTGGTGCATTCCCTTGAGGCGGCACTACAGGCTGTAGCCTCCCGGGAAAAAGCCTTTGTCATCGGAGGGGGGGAAATCTACCGGCAGGCCCTCCCCCATGCCACGCAGATCATCCTGACGCGGGTGCATGGCAATTTTGAAGCCGACACCTTCTTTCCGGAACTGGACCCCAAAGCATGGGAACTGGTGCAATCGGAATACCACCCCCGAGACGCGCGCCACGAGGTTGCCTTTACCAAACAGCATTTCCGGCCCCGACCTTAACCCTGCACCGGCAGTGCCCGGGGAGGGTGCCCCAGCCTGGACAACATTTGGTTGGCTACGGCCAGGTTGCCAGAGGTATAGACGGCATGGCGGGCCGGGCCGTCGGCCAGGCGCAGAAGACCGTGCTGTTCCAGTACGGCCCGGGTTTGCCGGGCCACAGCCGGGCCGGGATCCACAATCCTGACCCCCACGGGCAGGATTTCCCTCAGGTGGGGGATGAGCAGGGGGTAATGGGTACACCCCAGGACCAGGTGGTCTATGCCCGCCCTGATCATGGGTTGGAGGAGCTGCTCCAGATGGTCCCGGGTTTCGGGGGCATCGAGTTTCCCGGATTCAATAAGGCGCACCAGCCCGTACCCCTCCTGCTCCATCACCGTGATCCCCGAGGCGAAGTTGCGGGTTGTACTGGCAAAAAGGCTGCTGCTCAGGGTTCCCCGGGTAGCCAGCACCCCCACCCTGCCAGTTTCCGATTGCAGGGCTGCCGGTTTTATGGCCGGCTCAATGCCAATAAAAGGGACGGGGAACTCCTCCCGAAGCTGCGCTATGGCGTTGGTGGTTGCCGTATTGCAGGCCACCACCACCATCTTGCACCCCATCCCCAGCAACCAGCGGGTGTTGCGCCGGCTGAGCTCCAGGATCTCCAGGGGTGCCTTCTCCCCATAGGGGGCATTGGCGCTGTCGGCGAAGTAGCAGGTGTGTTCCCCCGGCAACAAGCGCATGACCTCCTCCCGGACGGTAAGCCCTCCGAGGCCGGAGTCGAAAAAACCAATAGGGGCGTCTTTCATAAAGGTGGGCTGGGTGCAGGCCTAAATTAAAAAAACCGCCCGGATGGCCTGGGGCGGTTTTTCTTTTTTATGGATTCAGGACTTAGAAACCGAGTTCCTTTTTCACATCCGGCAGCAAATCCTTGCCCTTGGCAACGATCACCCCTGATCCGGGGCTGGCATCCATCACATAATCGTATCCCTGGGCGGCAGCCACCTTTTCGATGGCATCTTTGGCTTTCTTGGAAATCGGCTCAAAGAGCTCAGCCTGTTTCTGGGCCAGCTCCTGCTGGGCAGCCTGCTGGGCCTCCCCGATATTCCGCTCGAACCCCTGCAATTCCAGGGCGCGCTTCTGGTTCTCTTCCTGCGACATGGAATTCGCCTCGTTGTTATACTGGGTGAGTTTGTTGCGGTACGCTTCCACAGAACCCTGGATATCGGCCCGGTAGGTTTCCTCAAGCTTCTTCAGTTCCGCCTGGGCCGCGTTCATTTCGGGCATTTGCGAAAGGAGCTCCGACACATCGATGTGAGCTACCTTGCTCTGGGCCTGGACATAGCTCGTAGCAGCGACAAACAATAGTATTGCTACAGCTACCTTTTTCAGTTGTTTCATGATCAGAAATTTGCTAATTGAAGTTATTATTTAATGAATTCTAGAGTTAGTTAATCGTATCCTTTTTCGTTTCCGTTTCTTTCTTCCGGGCGTCCTCCCTGGCCTTATTCCGCGCTTCCCGTTCCTCGAGCAGCTTCTGGCGACGGGCTTCATAAGCCTTGCGCCGCTCTTCCCTGAGCTTCAGGGCCTCTTCCCGCTTTTCTTCTGCGGTTTTGGCGCGTGCCTCTTCAGCCTGCTGCGCCTTCTGTTGCCGTTCAAGCAGGGCCTCAGAAATCACCTCTTCCCCTTCCTCTTCCCCCTCGAAGGCATCCAACTGACTTGTCGGGGATTTGGGCGGGCTGCTCACCCGTCGGGTACGCGCAATCCCGCGGAGGATCAAGTCACTGATATCGTGTCTTTTTTCGGAGTACAACATTACGACATCCGCCGATTTATCGAAAATAAAATCGTACTTTTTGTTGGCCCCTATTTTCTGCACTTCATTAAAAACCTGGTCCTGGATAGGCTGTATAAGCCGTTGCTTCTGAAGCACCAGGTCGCCCCTGGGCCCAAAGCGGTTCTGCTGGTAATCGAGCAGCTCTTTTTCCAGGATGGCAATTTCTTCTTCCCGCTCGGCAATAAGCTGATCGGTCAGCAGCACGCGCTCGGCATCGAGGTCCTGTTTCATCTGGTCGATGCGGCGCTGGCGCTCCTCCATCTCCATTTTCCACTGCACCACCTTGTTGTCGAGTTGCTCAGTGGCCTCGCGATACTCCTCCACGTTTTCCAGGATGTATTCCATATCCACATACCCGATCCGCACGCCCCTTTGGGCGTATCCCATGCCCACCGCGAGGCAGGCACAAAGCAGCAGGTTCCACTTCTTGTTCATCACAGCCTTTCCAGATAAGAGAAAATATCGTGCCAAAATAAGTATTTCTTTTAAAATGAACCACTTAATAGTTCAGCCTGGAAAGAAAACGCGCCACGGTCAGAATTGTTGCCCGATGATAAAGTGGGTTTGCCACCCGCTGGGCCCCGTACCTACCGAAGAAGGCCTGAGGTCCTCATCAAAGCCATAACCAAAGTCAATCCCGAGCAGCCCGAAGGCAGGCATGAAAATGCGCAACCCAACCCCTGCTGATCTCCTTAATTGAAACGGTTCAAACTCCCTAAAATTGTTGAAGGAATTCCCGGCCTCAAGAAAGGTCAGGGCATAAATGGAGGCAGATGGCTTCAGGGTCAGCGGGTACCGAAGCTCGAGGGAATACTTGTTGTAGACCGTGCCCCCTTCCTGTTGCTGGGTAATAGGGTCCACGGGGGTAAGGGAGTTGTTCTCATACCCGCGGAGCTGGATTACCTCCCGACCGTCGAGGGTAAAGTTCCGGCCCAGCCCGTCGCCCCCCAGGAAGAAGCGCTCGAAGGGCACCTTGCCCACATCGCTGTTGTAGGAACCCAAAAACCCGAATTCCACGTTGGTGCGCAGCACCAACTTATCGACCAGGCGGGTATACCAGTCGCCTTTGAATTTGATCTTGTAGTATTCCAGCCAGCGGAAACGCTCCTGGTCCACCGCCTCCAGCTCGTTGCGCTCCGCATCGGTGAGCGGGCGCTCCAGCTGGATGCTGCTCAGTTCCTCGCTGCGCTGCTTCAGGGAGGCAAAGTCCTTATTGCTGAACAGGGAATACGGGGGGGTGAACTTTGCGGTTACCTCAAAGACGCTACCGGTGAGGGGAAATATGAACCCGGGGCCCGCCGAACTCCGGGAGATCCCCAAAGTATAGGCCAGGGCATTCGACTTGCCATTCCCAAAGTTGAAAAGCCCGGTGCGGTAGTTCCGGAAATCGTAGAGCTGGTAGCTCAGGGCGTGCGATATGGTGAAATAATCATCGGGCCACTGCACCCGCTTGGCAAGGCCCGCAGAGATGCCGGAAACCGAAAACTGCTGGTTCTTGTCGACCTGTACCCGACCATTGCGGTCAAATGAGGCCAGGAATTGCTGGGTCCGGGAAAGGGACAGGTTAAACCGCACCGGTTTGCGTCCCCCAAGCCAGGGTTCCGAAAAGTTCAGGCTGT
Organism: Robiginitalea marina; assembly: GCF_024006985.1. Classification (GTDB taxonomy): domain Bacteria; phylum Bacteroidota; class Bacteroidia; order Flavobacteriales; family Flavobacteriaceae; genus Robiginitalea; species Robiginitalea marina. The sequence continues at coordinate 36,928 of NZ_JAMXIB010000005.1, read as the reverse complement.
AGACCCGGAAGGTCCGGCTGGCCTGAAGGCGGAGCGCAAAGGTTTGCCCGTCCCCCATGGGCACGGGTTTATAGGCTTCCCCGTTGAAGAGGTTCTGTATGGAAAAGTTGTTGAAAGAGAGGCCAAGGGTGCCTATGAAGCCTCCCCCGCCGTAGCCCCCCTGCAGCTCGATCTGGCTGGCCCCGGATTCCACCAGGTCAAACCGGAGGTCAACGGTGCCCTCGTTCGGGTCGGGGTTCTCGATTTCAGGCTTAATGGCCTCAGGGTCAAAAAAGCCCAGTTGCCCCAGTTCCCTGACCGAGCGGATGATGTCGTCCTTGCTGTACTTCTGACCGGGCCGGGTGCGAATTTCACGGAATATCACATGATCGTTGGTCTTGTCGTTTCCGTACACGTTGACTTTGTTCAGGAAGGTCTCCTTGCCTTCGATAATCCGGATTTCGAAATCGATGGTATCGTTTTCGGCCGATACCTCCACCGGGTTGATCCGCGAAAAGAGGTAGCCGTTGTTCTGGTAGAGGTTGGTAAGGTCTTCCCCGTCGGGCTTGGTATCGTCTGCAATCCGTTTGCGCAGCAGCACCCCATTATAGGTTTCGCCTTCCTTGATGCCGAGCACCTGGGAGAGCTGGCGGTCTGTGTAGACGGAATTCCCGACAAAATCGATCTCCCCGAAGTAGTATTTGTTCCCTTCCTCGACCTTGATCTGTATGTCGATGTTCCGGTCGTTCAGCTTCCGGATGGTGTCGAGCAAAATACGCGCATCGCGATACCCGTTCTCGGCATAGGTGTCCATCAGCGACTTCAGGTCCTCCTGGTAATCGGCTTCGATGTACTTCGATTTTTTCCAGAACCTGCCAAACCTCTTTTCCCGGGTATTTTTCATGGCGCCCCGGAGCCTGGAGGAAGAAATTTTCTCGTTTCCTTCAAAATCGATATTCTTCACTTTCACCCGGTCGCCTTTGTTAACGTTCACCACCATGTTCCGGGCATTGGTTTGGGAGGTATCCACACTGGTGGCAATGGTCACCCTGGTATTGAGGAAGCCCTGCTTCCTGTATTTGTTCTCCAGGTAATTCTTGGTGTTTGAAATGAGGCTCTGGGTGATTTTTTTGCCTTTTTTCAGGTCGGTGTCGTTGATCAGGTCGTCGACCTTCCGCTTTTTCACCCCGTAAAAGGTAACTTTGGAAAGCGTGGGGCGCTCCTCGATGTGGAGTTCAAGGTAAATATCGTCCCCCTCGATCCGGGTGACGTAGAATTCCACGTCGGTAAACAATTCAAGGCTCCAGAGCTTGTTGATCACCTGGCTGATCTGGTCGCCGGGGATAGTGATGGGCTGGCCCTCCCTCAGGCCCGTGTAGGTTTTGACGGTCTGCTCATTGTAGCTCTGAAGGCCGGTAACCTCCAGGCCTGCCAGAATATACACCTTGCCGTTCTCGTAGGAAAAATCCTGAGCGGAGATTTGAAAGCCAAGGAATAAAGCCAGGATCGGAAGCAGGGTACTCAGCGGTAAGAATGCCTTCAAACCACTAGTTAAGTTGTTCGCTCGTTTTTCCAAATCTACGTTCTCTGTTCTGGTAACTTTTGATGGCCTCAATCAGGTGCGCTTCCGTGAAATCGGGCCAAAATACCTTTGTAAAATACAGCTCCGCGTAAGCAATCTGCCAAAGCAAAAAATTGCTGATCCGATATTCCCCACTGGTACGGATTAGCAAGTCTACGTCCGGCAAATCGTGCGTGTAAAGATGATCATTAATAATGGCACCATCAATATTTTCGGGCGAAATTATATTATTTTTAACTTTGGTTGCCAGGGCCCTGAACGCCGACGTAATCTCCTCCCGGGAGCCGTAGCTCAGGGCCAGGGTAAGGGTCATCGCATCGTTTTTTTGGGTCTGCCCGATAACCTCCTGCAGTTCCTCGGCAGCCTTGCCGGGAAGGTTGTGGATGCAGCCGATGGCGTTGAGCCGGATGTTGTTTTTGTGGAGGGTTTTGAGTTCCTTTTTAAGGGAGGCCACCAGCAGCCGCATCAGGGTGTCCACTTCGGTTTTTGGCCTGTTCCAGTTTTCGGTGCTGAAGGCATAGAGGGTCAGGTACCTGATCCCCATCCGGGCGGCGGATTCCACCGTCTGCCGAACGGCCTTTACCCCGTTCTTGTGCCCGAAGACGCGCCTTTTGCCCCGTTCCTTGGCCCAGCGGCCATTCCCGTCCATAATAATGGCCAGGTGCTCCGGGAGGCGCCCCTCTTTTAAAGTTTCCATAGTGTCCATTCGCAAACTCGCTATTCAAAGCAATCCTGGCAGGGTTTTCTTCCGAAGGTGTAGGTTAAAGTCACCCCCGAAAACACATACCAGTCATCGCTAAACACATTTCCCAGGCGAAAGGCTTCGAAATTCGAGCCTTCCGGGTTGCTGGCATCCAGGTTATCCGTGAAGGTATACCGCGCCCCGACTTCCAACCCCAGGATCAGGAACTGGTTCAGCCGCATCTTGGCCCCGGCGGTCATGGGGATCGCAAAGGATCCTTCCCGCTGGCCCACATCGATCAACTGCCCGGCGTCGAAATAATTAAAATCGTACCTGAAGTAGGTGACCCCAGTGTACAGATAGGGCGTGAACGCCGGCCCCAGTTTGTGCAGGTTATACTCCACAAAATTGAATTCCAGCCCGGCAGAGGCTTCCAGGATGGAATTGTCCATCCGGAGTCCCCGCTGTTGCCTGGACCGCATATCGGATTTCGAATCATCTGCGGTAAAGCGGCCATAGATCATATGGGCCCGCCAGGCATACCGCTTGCTTTTGTTCCATTTAAACACGGCCCCGAACGCCGGGCCGGAAGGTGCGATATAATTCATCCTCCCGATATCCCCAATGTTGTTGGCCCCCCCGGCAAACAGCCCCGCTTCGTAGGTCTGTGCCCCGGCCAGGGTAACCATCAGGAGGCAAAACACCGTATAAATGGTCCTCATCGAATCCAAAAGTTTGCAAATATAGGAATTTCACCGCCTCACAGGGCAGTGATCCGCCTGAATTCTATACTCATTGTAAACACCAAATCAGGGAGTTTATTGCCTGTGCGGGGAGTCAATTCCGGCGGTCCTCGCCCCAGAGGAGCTTGTTGCGGATGGTTTTGAGGAAACTCTCCGAGGCAAACTCCAGCATTTTCACGCTAAAGCCTGCCCTGCGCACCCAGATTTCCGTTTCGTTGTCCACCGCCGTGATCCTGGAATCCAGGGACAAAAGGTGCTGGGGTTCCCTCCCGCTCACGCGCAACCGGATCTCCGTATCGTCGGAAATCACCAGGGGACGGGCATTCAGGTTGTGGGGGGCAATGGGGGTGATCACCAGGGAACGGGCTGTGGGCATCATTACCGGGCCGCCGCAGCTGAGGGAATACCCGGTGGAACCGGTTGGGGTGGCCACGATCAGGCCGTCTGCCCAGTACGAGGTGAGGTATTCCCCGTTCAGGAAGGTTTCCACCGTAATCATGGAAGTGGTGTCCTTCCGGCTTACGGTGACCTCGTTCAGGGCAAAGTTCAGGATTTCCCCGCCCGGCGGCCGCCCGTCCAGGGAAGCCGTCACCAGGCTGCGCTCCACCAGCCGGTAATTCCCCGAAACGAATTCGCGCACCATTTGCCGTACCTGTTCCTTCTGACAGGTGGAAAGAAAACCGAGCCGCCCTGTGTTGACGCCAACCACGGGGATCCCCATATCGCGTACATAGGTAATGGCCCTGAGGATGGTGCCGTCGCCCCCAAAACTAACCAGCAGGTCAAAGGACGGGTCGAGCCCCTTTTGCAGGGAAAAGGACGGGAAGCCCCCGAGGTGGGGGTCAAGGGCCCGGGCAAACTCAACCTCCACCGCCACCTGGCAGCGATGCCTGCCCAGCTCGTCGAGCAATTCGGTCACCGGGCCCAGGATATCCTGGGAGAACACCTGGCCGTAGAGGGCTACCTTCATGGTTCAGACATTGAGGTATTTGTCGAGGTAGTCGGATCGTTCCCGGAGCTCCTCGAGGAACTTGTCGTCCACGCTGCCGAAAAGGATGCTGTATCCGTAACGGCGGAAGGTCTGCAGGACCTCGTTGATGTTGGTATCCCCCATCTTCAGGGTAACCTGCACCATTTCATTCTTGATCCGGGTAATGAAGGCCCCCAGCAGGCGGGTATTATTGCCTTCCACGATCTGCGCGATTTCACTGAAACTGTAGTCCCTGATAGGCCTGGCCACCACCAGGATGGCCCCGGCCTCGGTGAAAAAGGGCATCTCCGTGAAAAGGGTAACGATGTCGTTCAGGTCAAAATACCCCATCACCTTCCCCGCCCGGTCGACCACGGGGAGGATATTGGCCTCATTGCGGGTAAACACCTGCAGGAGGTCGAGCCAGGAAGCGTCGGGGGAAGCCCGGAAATCCTCAAGCTGGTAGCGGAACTCCTCTATGGGCCCGGATTCGTGGAAATTCTCCAGGTCAGCCTCCCCCAGCAACCCGAGGAATTTTCCCTGTTCCGTAATGGCCACATGGGAATAGGTGGAATGCCTGAAGAAATGTATGGCTTCCTTGAGGGAGTCCCCCACCTCAAAGACGGGGATGGTCGTGTTGATTTGTTCCTGCATCTGCATAGTTCCGATCGTATGGCAAATTACTAAATTTTAGGCTGCAAAAGGCATACCGAATTCGTATTTTTGTCGGCTGAAGAACCGAAAATACGGCCCCCATGGTGAGATTGAGCGTAAATGTGAACAAGATTGCCACCCTTAGAAATGCCCGGGGAGGGAATGTCCCGAACCTGCTGGAAGTGGTCCGCGACATCGAGTCCTTCGGGGCGCAGGGGATCACCATCCACCCCCGGCCCGACGAGCGGCACATCCGCTACCAGGACGCCCGGGACCTCAAAAAAGTGGTGCAGACCGAATTGAACATCGAGGGCAACCCCATCCCGGAATTCATCGACCTGGTGCTGGAAGTCCTCCCGGACCAGGTCACCCTGGTCCCGGATGCCCCGGATGCCATCACCTCCAACGCCGGCTGGGATACCCGGGCGAACCGGTCATTCCTGCAAGGGGTGATCGCCCGGTTCCGCGAGGCCGGGATCCGCACCTCCATCTTCGTCGACCCCGACCCCGATATGGTTCGGGCCGCCCGGGACACGGGCACCGAGCGGGTGGAACTCTACACAGAGGGCTATGCCAGGGCCTTCCCCTCAAACCCGGGGGAAGCCGTGAAGCCCTATGTGAAAGCCGCCCTGGCGGCGGGGGAGGCAGGCCTGGGGCTAAACGCGGGGCACGACCTCAGCCTGGAAAACATTTCCTTCTTCCGGCAGGAAGTACCCCACTTGCTGGAGGTTTCCATTGGACATGCCCTCATCTGCGAATCGCTGTACCTGGGCCTGGAAAATGTAATTAATATGTATAAAGCCCGGCTGCGCTGATGGAACTATTGCACGCGAACGTCCTGGGCAAAGGGACTCCCCTGATTATCCTGCACGGTTTTTTGGGCATGTCCGACAACTGGAAGACCCTGGGTCAGAAATATGCCGCAGCGGGGTATGAAGTCCACCTGCTGGACCAGCGCAACCACGGGCGGAGCTTCTGGTCGGAGACCTTTACCTATGAGGTGATGGCGGAAGACCTGCGGGCCTACATGGAGGCCTCGGGAATCGGGTCCGCAGTGCTGCTCGGCCATTCCATGGGGGGGAAAACCGCCATGCAGTTTGCCTGCACCTACCCGGAGCGGGTCGACAAGCTCATCGTGGCCGACATCGCCCCCAGGCGGTACCCGCCCCACCACGAGCATATCCTGGAGGCGCTGGAAGCCCTTGCCCTCGACACCCTGGAATCGCGTTCCGCGGCCGATGAGGAACTCGCCAAACACATCGAACACTGGGGCATCCGCCAGTTCCTGCTCAAAAACCTCTACTGGGAGCAGCCCGGGAAGCTCGGCCTGCGCGTAAACCTTCCCGTACTGAAAAACCGCATGGAGGAAATCGGCGCCGTCCTGCCCGAAGGGGCGCGCTATGAAGGCCCGGTGCTCTTCCTGCGGGGCGGGGCCTCCGGGTATATTACCGACGCCGACCTCCCCCTGATCCACGACCACTTCCCCGGGGCGCGCCTGGAAACCATAGAAGGGGCCGGGCACTGGCTGCACGCTGAAAAACCGGATGCCTTCCTCGGGGCCACCCTTGGTTTTATGGATTCCTGAAAGAATGCGGCCATTTATTGTGCACCCTTACTTTTAGATGCGCCCGTATTGCGAGTGTGATAATTTTACATATTTTTGAACGAAGTATTCCCAGAATACCTGCTTCAACTAACTCAAAACGACTCCTATGAAAAAGTACCTGGCCTTGCTGGCCTTTATGGGCCTCTTTGCGGTTTCCTGCAGCGACGACGACAGCATCCCCGACAATGGTGGAAACCCGGAACCCCCCATTGATTTCACCAGTGGCTCCGCCGACTTCTCCACCTACGTTGCCCTGGGGAATTCCCTTACCGCCGGATATTCCGATGCCGCCCTTTTTGTGGACGGGCAGACCAGTTCGTTCCCCAATATGCTTGCTGGCAGTTTTGCCGAGGTCGGGGGCGGGGCGTTCACCACGCCCTTCATGGCCGACAACCTCGGCGGGATGACCCTCGGGGGCGTGCCCATCGCAGGAAACCGGCTTTTCCTGGATTTCTCCTCGGGCTCCCCGACCCCCAGGCCCGTAGACGGGCAGGGCACCACCGAAATCACCAATACCCTGGCCGGGCCCTTTAACAATATGGGGGTCCCGGGGGCGAAAAGCTACCACCTGCTGGCCCCAGGATACGGCAATGTCGCCGGGGTACAGGCCGGCCTGGCCAACCCGTATTTCGCCCGCTTTGCCAGCAGCCCCTCCGCCACCGTACTGGGCGATGCCGTGGCGCAGAACCCGACCTTCTTCACCCTGTGGATCGGCAACAATGACGTGCTGGGGTTCGCCACTTCCGGGGGAAGCGGGGTAGACCAGACCGGCAACCTCGACCCGAGCACCTACGGGGGCAACGACATTACCGACCCCAATGTGTTTGCCAGCGTATACAACCAAATCCTTCAAGCCCTCACCGCCAATGGGGCAGAGGGCGTGGTGGCCAATATCCCCGATGTGACCAGCATCCCCTTTTTCACCACGGTACCCCATAACCCTATACCCCTGGACCCGGCTACGACAGACCTGCTCAACGGGGCATATGCCGCCTACAACGGGGGGCTTGCGCAACTCCAGGCCCTGGGTTTTATCTCGGCTGAAGAACTCGCCCGCCGGACGATTACCTTTTCCGCCGGCCCGGGCAACGCGGTGGTCATCCTCGACGAGGACCTGACCGACCTCACGGCATTTAACCCTGCCCTGATCAATATGCGGCAGGCCACGGCAGACGACCTGCTGGTTTTCACCTCCCAGACCATCATCGGGACCCTGGCCAACCCCAATGACCCCACCAGCATCAACGGGGTCGCGGTACCCCTGGCCGACCGTTGGGTCCTGACCCCTGAAGAACAGGAACTCATTTCCACTGCCACAACTGCGTACAACCAAACCATCGAGGCCCTGGCCCAACAGTACAACCTTGCCTTTTTCGATGCTTTTTCATACCTGGAGAATCTGGCTTCCCAGGGGGTACCCCTGTCAGACGGCAGCGTGGTTACCGCTCAGTATGCCGTTGGTGGAGGGTTTTCCCTTGACGGGGTGCACCTGACCCCGCGCGGGAACGCCCTGGCAGCCAACGAATTCATCAGGGCAATCGAATCCCGGTACGGGGCTGTCCTCCCCAAAATCGACCCCCTGGCGTTCAAAGGGCTGTACATCAACTAATCTGAAAATATTCATGTATCTTTAGGGTATCCCGTAAAAACGGGGTACCCTTTTTTATTGAAACAACCTAAACCTCAACCCTATGAAGTTCATCCTTCGCCTCCTGCTCAGTGCCCTGGCCGTGGTATTGCTGGCCAACATCCTGCCGGGCATCCATGTGGAAACCTACTGGATCGCCGTCCTGGTGGCCCTGGTCCTCAGCCTGCTCAATGGCCTGGTCAAACCGCTGCTGGTGATCCTTACCCTGCCGGTCACCATCCTTACCCTGGGGTTATTTTTACTGGTCATCAATGCCATTATCATCCTGCTGGCCGGTTCCCTGGTGTCGGGGTTCACCGTGGACGGGTTTTGGTGGGCCCTGCTGTTCTCCCTGCTGCTGTCGGTGCTGCAATCCATTTTCTTCGCCATCCTGAAGGACGACTCCAAATAGGAAGTTAAAGATTGACGGACAAGGGGTTGAAAACTTGCCAGGCAAGTTAAAATGCGCTACTTTTGCTTCCCTGTTTTAAAAAGCTTAAGCACGCAAATAGATGAATATCACCAAACAGCAGATCGATGACCTGAATGCCGTCCTGAAGGTGGAAATCACCCGGGAGGATTACCAGGAGAAGGTAGACAGCATCCTGAGGGATTACCGTAAAAACGCGAACATCCCCGGCTTCCGCAAAGGCCAGGTGCCGATGGGCCTGATCAAGAAGCAGTACGGGAAAGCCGTCCTGGTCGACGAGGTAAACAAACTCCTGCAAGACCACCTGAACACCTACCTGGTGGAGGAAAAGCTGGATGTGCTGGGGAACCCCCTGCCCAAGCAGCAGGACAACTTCAACTGGGATGCCGAACAACTGGCCTTCGAATTCGAACTCGGCCTGGCGCCGGACTTCCAGGTATCCCTTAAGGGCAAAAAGGCAATCCCTCACTATAAGATCGTCGCCGACAAAAAGATGATTGACGACCAGGTTGCCCGCATCCGCAAGCAATACGGGAAACTGGTCTCCCGCCCCGAAGTGGGCAAAGAAGATGAAGTGAGCGGGACCTTCCTGAGCGAAGCGCATGAAATCAACCATAAAACCACCCTGGAACTGGCCAAGGTGAAAAGCAAGAAGGCACTGGAGGCCCTGAAGGGGAAAAAACCCGGGGACACAGTGACCCTGAAGACCAAAGGGCTCTTCACGGAGGATTACCTGTTGCCCAGCGCCCTTGGGGTTCCGTTCGACAAGGCAAAGGACCTCGATATCGAAGTGTCCTTTACGGTGGAGGAAATCAATGAGCGCCAGCCTGCCGAGCTGACCCAGGAGCTTTTTGACCGGCTCTTTGGCCCCGACCAGGTGCATTCCGAAAAGGAAATGCGCGAAAAAATCAAGGACGATTCCGAAAAGCAATTCCTGCAGCAGGCAGACCAGAAATTGCTGAACGACGTTACCGAGAGCCTGATCGAATCCACCCGCTTCGACCTGCCGATGGAATTCCTGAAGAAATGGATCCAGAACACGGGGGAAAAGCCCCTTACCGCTGAAGAAGCGCAGGACGAATATGAGCGGTCCGAGAAAGGCCTGCGCTACCAGCTGATCGAAGGCAAGCTCATCAGCGAACACGGGTTGCAGGTGCAGTTCGAGGAATTGAAGGACTTTGCCAAGGGGTTTATCCGGTCGCAGATGGCACAGTACGGACAGACCAACCCCAGTGAGGAGGACCTCGAGGGCATCGCTGCCCGGGTGCTCAGCAACCGGGACGAGGTAAAACGGCTTTCCGAACAACTGATGAGCCAGAAATTGCTGGACCTTTACAAGGAAAAGGCCAACCTGAAGACCCGGGAAGTGACCTACGAACAATTCGTAAAGGAGGTATACGGATAATGCCGGCCGCACCCGTACCGGGGCAGCCTGCATTTGGCATGGACAAAATCAGTATCTTTACGGTGCCGAAAGTTCCTGTTTCGGCACCTTTTTTTTAAACCAAAAGATTTAGCCAAAACGCATGGACTACGCCAAGGAATTCAAAAAATTTGCCATCAAAGACCGGGGGATGAACAGCCTTTACCTCGAGCCCCTGCTGCAGAGCATGTATCCGGTGGGGATGACCCCGAATATCATTGAGGAACGGCAGCTCAACGCCATCGCCATGGACGTGTTTTCACGCCTGATGATGGACCGCATCATCTTTCTTGGGACCCCGGTGAGCGACCAGGTTGCCAATATCATCCAGGCCCAGTTGTTGTTCCTGGCCAGCACGGATTCTTCTAAGGATATCCAGATTTATATCAATTCCCCGGGCGGAAGCGTTTACGCCGGCCTGGGGATTTACGATACCATGCAGTTCATCAAACCCGACGTGGCTACCATCTGCACGGGCATCGCTGCCTCCATGGCTGCCGTGCTGCTCTGTGCAGGGCATAAGGGCAAGCGCAGCGGGCTCAAGCATTCGCGGGTGATGATCCACCAGCCAATGTCCGGGGCCCAGGGGCAGGCCAGCGATATCGAAATCGCCGCCAAGGAAGTCCTGAAGCTGCGCGATGAGCTTTACCAGATTATCGCCTCGCACACCGGGCAGAGCTTTGATAAGATCTACGAAGACAGCGACCGCGACTTCTGGATGAAAGCAGGGGAAGCCCGCGATTACGGGATGATTGACGAAATCCTGGTCCGCGACCCCGAATAGGGAGCCGCCGGGGCGGGATACGCTAAGGCAATTTTTAGCGCATTTGACGTTTTAGGAGTAGAGAACGAAAGGGATTATGGCCAAGGATAATTTGGAATGTTCATTTTGCGGGAGGAAAAAACCGGAAACCAACCTGCTGATCGCAGGGCTGGATGCCCATATCTGTGACCGGTGCATCGAACAGGCACACGGCATTGTGGCCGAAGAATCGAGACAATCCAAAAATGAGGATCTGCTTTCGGAACTCGTCCTGAAAAAACCGATGGAAATCAAGGATTTCCTCGACACCTACATCATTGGGCAGGAGCGCACCAAAAAGGTCCTCTCGGTTGCGGTTTACAACCACTACAAAAGGCTGCTGCAGCCCTCATCCCGGGAAGATGAAATCGAAATCCAGAAGAGCAACATCGTGATGGTGGGCCAGACCGGGACGGGAAAAACCCTTATGGCAAAGACCATCGCCCGCATGCTTAACGTACCCCTGGCCATTGTGGATGCCACCGTGCTGACCGAGGCCGGGTACGTGGGGGAAGATGTGGAAAGCATCCTCACCCGCCTTTTGCAGGCCGCGGACTACAACCTGGAAAAGGCTGAACGGGGAATTGTCTTTATCGATGAAATAGACAAGATCGCCCGCAAGAGCGACAACCCCTCCATCACCCGCGACGTTTCCGGGGAAGGGGTACAACAGGGGCTGCTCAAGCTCCTGGAAGGGACCGTGGTGAACGTACCCCCAAAAGGCGGCCGCAAACACCCCGACCAGAAGTTCATCGAGGTCAATACCGAAAACATCCTCTTTATAGCCGGGGGTGCCTTCGACGGCATCGAACGGATCATTACCAAGCGCCTCAACATGCAGGCCATCGGGTATAGCGCTTCCAGGCTGGAGGATTCCCTCGACAAGGAAAACGTATTACAATATATTATCCCCAAGGACCTGAAGGATTTCGGGCTCATCCCGGAAATCATCGGAAGGCTTCCCGTGCTGACCCATATGGATCCCCTCGACCGCAAGACCCTTAGGGCGATCCTGACGGAGCCCAAAAATGCCATTATCAAGCAATACGAGAAGCTCTTTGCCATGGATGGGATCTCTTTCGAAATCACCGAACAGGCCCTGGAATACATCGTGGACAAGGCCATGGAATACCGGCTGGGCGCCCGCGGGCTGCGGTCGCTTTGCGAAGCCGTTTTTACCGACGCCATGTTCGAGCTGCCGAGTTCCGATATCACGGAATTCAAGGTGAACAAGCCCTATGCCGAGGAAAAGCTCTCTTTTGAGACCATCAAAAAGCTCAAGGCCGTTTCCTAAAGGCTTTGGTATTGTTTGCGCAGGGCTGCGCTGAGCAGGTCCTTGCAGACCTTCTGGATGATTTTTTCGTCGGTATAACATTCCTGCCCGAACCTGGGGATGACTTCCATCTGCACCCCGAGCCGGAGCGCCCAGTCGCGGGAAGGCCTGTTTTCCCCATATTCCCCGAATACCAGGGTTACTTCGCTGTTGGGCGCCTGCTGTTCGCGGTGCAGGCAGAGGGGCGAGACCGCATAGAGCGACTCGGCCTGCAGGCCTTCCAGGGCCGCCCTCCAGGCAATGGAGCCCCCGGCACAAAAAGCCAGGTAATGGCTGGGCACTGTATCCTTTTCCCGGGCCAGGAGGTTCCGGACACCCCGCTCGAGGCCGCCGTTGTCAAATGCCTCGCACACATTGGCTGCGGTGGGCATGTCCACCTCAATATCAGCCAGTTGCTGGGTATCGTAGTAAACAATGTCAAAGTACTGCTGGAGGTAGCCGAGGTAAGAGGTTATCCACAACCCTTTTTTTGATCCCCACAGGTCCGATAAGATAACAAGTCTGTTTGCCATAGGTTTGGAAGGTTTGGTGCAATTTGTAGGTTAACGCCTTCCCAAGTTGGCTCCGCCTGGCAAAAATACCGGTATTTATTGGATCAGCGGAGGCGATTCTTCGTTATAAATACGAATTCGGGCCCTTTTATGGATGTTTTCCCAACATGCCGATGGGGCCCATCCCCGTCCAAAATCTGAAAAAATCCGGCGAACTACCCCGGGATCCCGGGGTTTACCTTCGGGTTGGCGGCCAGGAGTTCCTCCAAAAAATCCCTTTGGTTCGAAAGGCGGGGCACTTTGTGTTGCCCCCCGAGCTTATTCCTCGATTTCAGCCAGTCGTAAAAAAGGTTTTCCCTGGCCACATGAACCCTGAGGGGGTTCAGGGTGATGTTTTTGTACCGCTTGGCATCGTAATCGGAATTCAGCGCCCTGAGGGCATCGTCGAGGCAGGTTGCAAATTCCGCCAGGTCGGCCGGGGGGGTTCGGAATTCGATCAGCCACTCGTGGGCCCCCTTTTCCTGCCCCGACATGAAGACCGGGGCCACGGTATACTCGGCTATGGATGCCCCGGTGCGCAAGCACGACCGCCTCAGGGCTTCCTCCGTATTTTCAATGATGAGCTCTTCCCCGAAGACGTTGATGTGGTGTTTGGTACGCCCGGTGATCCGGATCCGGTACGGGTCGGTACTGGTAAACCGCACGGTGTCGCCGATCTGGTAGCGCCAGAGCCCGGCATTGGTGGTGATCACGATGGCGTAATTCACGCCGGTTTCAACCTCCCACAGGGGGAGGACCTTCTGCCCGGGGGTGCCGAAGGTAGCCATGGGGATGAACTCATAGAAAATCCCATAGTCGAGCATCAGCAACAGGTCTTCGCTGTTATTTTGGTCCTGGATGGCAAAAAATCCTTCCGAGGCGTTATAAATCTCGTAATACTGGAACGAATCCCTGGGCAACAGGCGCCGGTATTGCTCCCGGTAGGGGTTGAAGTTTACCCCCCCGTGGAAGTATACCTCCAGCTGGTCCCAAACCTCAAAGAGGTGTCCCTTCCCGGTTTCCTCCAACACCTTGTTGAGCAGTACGAGCATCCAGGAGGGCACCCCGGCCAGGCTGGTGACGTTCTCCTGTATGCTCTCCTGGATGATGGCATGCAGCTTGGCCTCCCATTCGCTCATCAGCGACACCTTGTTGCTGGGCGTACTGCTGAGCTCGGCCCAGAAGGGCATGTTGTCGATGAGAATGGCCGACAAATCGCCGAAGAAGGTCCCGTTGTCTTCGTATAACTCCTTACTGCCCCCCAGCCGGAGGCTCTTGCCCCGGAAGAGCTGGGCATTGGGGTTGTTGTTCAGGTACAGGCAGAGCAGGTCTTTGCCCGACTTGTAATGGCAGTCTTCCAGCGCCTCGGAACTCACCGGGATAAACTTGCTCCGGGCATTGGTGGTGCCGCTGCTCTTGGCAAACCACTTGATCTCGGTGGGCCAGAACAGGTTCTGCTCCCCCCTGCGGGTCCGCTCGATCAGGGGTTCTATCTCTTCATAGGTCACAATGGGGACCCGGGCGGCAAAAGTTTCGTAGCGGGTGATCTCCTCAAAGCCGTATCGCGTGCCTGTTTCTGTTTCATCGGCAAAATCAAGGAGCTCCTGCAGCACTTCCAACTGCACCTCCGCCGGGTATTTCAGGAACAGCTCGATCTGGTGGTATCGCTTTTTCAGCAGCCAGGAAGCTATGGAATGAAACAGCGGGATAGGCATTTTTGGTATCTTTACGGTCGGCTTGCTGCAGCAGCTAAAGATACTATTTTATCCATTCTTCAAAAAGGGGCCTTATGCAATACGAGGGGGTATTGAGAAAAATGCGGACGGAACTGAACGATCCGGTAGACTATTACCTGGTGCTGCCCGGCGATTTCATCCATATGAACCTCCTGCTCGGGCGCACCCTGGAAATCAGCCTGCTCAAATACCAGTGCCTGGGCTGCGGGGAAGACCGGCCCATCTTCAGACAGGGGTATTGCCGCAGCTGTTTTTTTGAACTGCCCCAGGCCGGCGACTGGATCATGCACCCCGAGCGGAGCAGGGCCCACCTGGGGGAAGAAGACCGCGACCTGGAATACGAGCAGGCCATGCAGCTGCAACCACACGTCGTGTACCTGGCCAACTCCAGCAGCGTAAAGGTGGGGGTGACCCGCAAGGCCCAGGTCCCCACGCGGTGGATCGACCAGGGGGCTCATGAGGCCATTGAAATCGTGGAAACGCCCAACCGGTACCTCGCGGGCATCACCGAAGTCGCCCTCAAGGAACACGTGAGCGACAAGACCCACTGGCGGAAGATGCTGACCAACACCCTGAAAGACGAGGACCTGGTCGCCTGGCGGGAACGGCTGCGCCCCTTTATCCCTGAAGAGGCTGCACCCTACTTCCTCGAAAATGCCCGGGAAACCCAGATCCATTTCCCGGTAACGCAGTACCCGGAAAAGATCTCAAGCCTTAACCTCGGGAAAACCCCCACCTACCGCGGGGTCCTGAAAGGCATCAAGGGGCAGTACCTCATCTTTGCAGACGGCACCGTTTTCAATGTGCGCGGCAGCGAAGGCTATTATGTCAGCCTGTCCCTCAACGGTTCCTAGGCAGGCTGTCTTTAGGCTGGTTGACCGTGTCCTTTCGCCTGCCCAGCAGGTTTTTAAGCAAGGTGCGGGCCTTTTCCCCTGTGTTGGCGGGTGCCGCAACCGCCGTATCGGAAGCCCCGGGCTGCACCACCCCCTTCAGCACCTCCGAAAGGCCGTCAACCCCCGTGCGGGCCTGGCTGGAATCGGCCTTTCCTTTCAGCAGGTCCCCGATAAGCTCCTGTGCCTTTGAAGTGCCTGTGGTTAGCAGCCGCTGTTTCTGAACCTCCACCAACTGGCCGGCAAAAGCCGCCGCGGAAGCCTTCAGGTCGGTTTGCAGGCGGGGCGCGGCAAAGGTGCCCGACAGCCTGACGTTCACGGGTACCGGGGCATCCTCCAGTTCAGGTTGGTTTAGTTCGCTGAGCAGCCGGGTCACTTCACTGCCCAGGTAATGGGCAGGAACCTCGAGGGCCAGCCCATAATCCAGGCTGCGGTCAAACCCGTGGCTACCCTGCACGGTAACGCCGATGTCTTTGTAGTTGAACCGGAAGGGCCTGACCCTGACCTGGCCGTTTTCAAAAGACAGGGAGGTTTTCAGGCCCTTCAGGTCCAGGGCTTTCGGGTCAAAAAAATCGAGGTTGGAGGCCAGGGCCTCCAGCACGGCTGCCTGCCCGCCCGAAACCCCCGCAGCCAGTATCTCGGCCGCCGCTTCCCCGCCCAGGCTCATGAGGTCCGGAGCAAAACCTTCCAGCAACGATCCGCTCAGGCGGATGCGGGAATTGAAGGTCCCCTCCAGGGCGGCAGCCACCGGGGCCAGGGATTGCAGCAACTCGACGGACTCCAGGGCACTTTGGATCCGTGCGCGGGTGATCCCAAGTTCCATGGCGAAAGCAGGGCGTTCGCCCCGGGTATCGAGCAGGCCCTCCAGCGCCAGGAGGCCCTGCATGGCGTTGGAGCGGAAGTTTCGCAGCTCCATCTGGCCGTCGGAGATGTTTAGTTCGCCAGACACCTGGTTCAGCTCCAGGTCGTGGTAGGTGACCTTGCCGGCCGTGGCGCTGAGGCCTACCGCCACGTCCGATGGGATTTTGAAGGGGGCCTCCTCCCCTTCCGCCTCCGCCTCGGGTCCCTGGAAATCAGCTACCCGCAGGTGTTCGGAAACCAGGGTAACCTGCCCGCCGAGCACCCCGCCGGAACCGAGCAGGTAGGGCATATAATCCGTAAACGCCCCCCTGATTACAAAATCGCTCTGCCCGAGCTTGCCCGAAATGGGGTCCAGGGTAGCATTGCGCGGATCGAACCGAATGGCTGCACGCTGCACCTCCAGGGGAGCTGCATAGCCCTCAAGGGGCCATGAAACACCGCTCAGGTCGAGGCTGCCCGAGGTTTGGATGTCCTGATAGCGCTTTTGGCGCACCGCGTCCATCCCAAAAGCAGTACGCAGGTCGGCCTCCAGTATCCCCCGAAGCCCTGGGGTTCCTTCCAGGGGATAGGCCTGGGAGAGGTTCGCCAGGTCGATCCGCCCCTTCAGGGTCCCTGCCACCGCAGCTGCCGGGCCCAGGCGCTCTGCGGTCCCGCTGAGCGAAAAGGAATCCCGGCCTATCGCAAAGCTGGCCGTACGCACTTGCAGGGCAGTTTCGGACGGGTTCCCTGAAGCGTTCTGCAGTACCGCGTCGATTTCCACCTGCTCTACCCACCTGGGCAACCCGGGGTAATGGAAGGCCCCGTTGCGGGCCGCCATGCGAAGCTCAAAGGCGGGGATTCCCATATCGGACCACAGGCCCTTAACGGTACCCCCGAGTTCAAAGGACCCCCGGGTCTCCACCCCTTCCAGGTTCCCGGAATAGGCCGGGGGGACCAGGGCCAGGAGGTTCCTGAAGTCGGTATCCGGGGTCCGGAATTCCAGGTCGAGCCACTGGCCTTCCTCCCGCAGCTGCAACGACCCCTGGAAGACCAGGG
This sequence comes from Robiginitalea marina, assembly GCF_024006985.1. GTDB lineage: Bacteria > Bacteroidota > Bacteroidia > Flavobacteriales > Flavobacteriaceae > Robiginitalea > Robiginitalea marina. The sequence goes on along the minus strand of NZ_JAMXIB010000005.1, from coordinate 20,045 downwards.
GCATCTGGTTCAGCCAGGCGCGGTTCTCCCTGAAGGTATAGGTGTCCGTTTCAAAATCCATCCCGAAAACGGCCTCCAGGCGCAGGGCATTCCGGGTGAGGTAGGAAGTCCCGGCATAGTCCAGGCTCATCAGCCCCTCCGATTCGGTGACCAGGGTGGCGGTTTGGGAAGACAGGTCGCCGGAACCGGAGTGACTGACCTCCTCGAGCAGCAAGGCCATTCCGGTAGCGCTGTCTGCGTAGGAAATCCGGGCCTTTTCAAAAGTGTACTGCTGCAGGTCCAGGGAAAACCCGGAGTCAGAATCTCCTCCTTCGGATTCTTTGGCCACCAGGTAGTTGGGTTGCCCTTCCCCGTCCACTTTCAACCGCAGGTCCATGCCCCGCACGTGCAGTTCCCGTACCGGCATGGGGGTACCCGCCTCCCGGAACAGGGCGCTCAGGTCCATAGTCAGGTCCAGGGAACCCACCTTCAGCAGGGTGTCGCCCCGGAATGGGGCTTCGGTAAGCAGGTAGATGTCTTCGAGCCGGACGCTGGCCCTGGGGAAATTGCGCAGCAGGCTCAGGGAGGCCCTGCTGAAATCAAAAGTACCCCGGATGCTCTGCGCTGCCCGCTCCCTGAGGATGGGTCCGATACGGGCTTCGAGGTACATCCCCAGGCCCAGGGGAAGGAGCAGGAGGGTCCCCAGTACCACCCCGAAAATGATAAGCCATTTCTTTCGTTTCATAGTATGTTCTGCTGGTTGGACCGGGCCAATGGCCCGTTCCCGGTTAGAACGCAAAATCGTTGCCGGAACGTATGGAAAGCCTTGCCTTTTCGACAGCAGGCCCCTTTAAAACCCGAGGGCCAGTTCTTCCCCACGCTTCAGGGAGAAACGCCTGCGGAAAAGGTACACGAAAAGGTACAACAGCGGGGTGTCGAGGAAGGCGATCAGGATCTTGAAAGCGACCCCGCTCACCACCAGGCCGTAAAACATCGGCCAGGGAAGCACCCCGAAAAGGCAGAGCAGCCCCACCACTGTGGTGGTGTCGATGATCTGTGAGGAAAAGGTAGAAAAATTGTTCCGCAGCCAAAGGTACTTTCCCATGGTGACCCGCTTCCAGAAATGGTAGATCGCGATATCCACGTACTGGGCAAACAGGTAGGCCAGCATGGAAGCCAGGACCGCTATGGGCGAAAGGGCAAAGACCTTGCTGAAAAGGGCATCCCCAACGGGGGAGCCCGGGATGGCCGGGACGCGCTCGGCCAGCAGGATGATGCCCATGGAAAAGAATGAGGCGAAAATGCCCGCAGTCACCACCTGGTTGGCCTTTTTGCGGCCATAGATTTCCGAGATCAGGTCGGTGATCAGGAAGGTGAGCGGGTAGGGCAGCACGCCCACCGAAATTTCAAACAGCGGGGCGCCCAGCACCGTGGCGTCGCCGAAGGGTTTCCAGTAGAAAAATTTCTGGAAGATCAGGTTCGAAACTACCAGGGAAGTTATAAACAGGGCGGCGAGATACAGGTAGATTCGGTAAGCCGCCTTCTGGTCGCGGGGGGTCATCTTCAGTGGATTTTCAGGGTAAAGGGCATGCGGGCCTGTACCCCTTCCTGCTGCAGCATGGCCCTGAGCTCCCGCAGGGCCTGCGCCCATTCAGCACCCAATTCAGCCTCCAGGAGGGAACCCGTTTTGGCCTCCGCGCCCCCCAGGTCCTCCATCAGGCGCTCCAGGCCGGTTTTATACCTTGGGAGGGTTCGGATACGGTAATCGTCGACCCCGGCCATTTCGGCGGCCATTTCCAGGGCTTCAGGCATGCCCCCGAGGGCATCGACCAGGCCGTTTTCAAGGGCTTCGGTGCCGCTCCAGACCCGGCCCTGGGCGAGGCTGTCGGCCTGTGCCACGGTAATCCCGCGGCCTGAGGCGACCCGCTCCAAAAAGGTATCATAGGCGCGTTCGATGCCCTGCCGTAAAATTTCGCGGAAATCGTCCCGCATGGGCTCAAAAAAGGAGTAATCCATGGAAAACCGGTGCGTGCCCACCTGTTCGGCATTGATCCCGATTTTGTCCGAAAGGCCACTCATATTGGGGATCGTGGCAAACACCCCGATGGACCCGGTGATGCTGGTGGGTTCCGCCAAAATCCTGTCGCCCCCCACCGCCAGGTAATACCCCCCGGAAGCGGCGATGTCGCTCAGGGAAACCACCACGGGCTTCTCCTTGCGGGTCAGTTGCAATTCCTGCCAGAGGATTTCGGAGGTCAGGGCGCTGCCCCCAGGGGAATTCACCCGGAGGACCACCGCTTTGATGTCTTTGTCTTCGCGAGCCCTGCGCAGGGCGCGGGTCATCAGTTCCTGCCCGATGTATTCAGGCCCGCCCTCCCCATAGAGGATTTCCCCCTGGGCATAGATCACCGCAATTTCATCGGTCCCGGTGTGCAGGCTTCTGCCCCGGGAGTACCGCATGTAGCGTTGCAGGGAGATCCGTTCGGGGTGTTCTTTCGCGGTCCCGCTCTCGCGGACCAGTTTTGCTTCGTAGGCATCCTGATAGGCAATGCCGTCGACCAGGCCGGCCCGAAGGGCCATTTCCGGCTCCCGCGCCCCGAGGGTATCGGCCACCCGGTCGAGGTCGGCCGGGGCCAGGCCACGGCTGGCTGCCATTTCATCGCGCATGGCCGCCCAGAGCGAACGGATCAGGCTGCTGAGCTGTTCCCGGTTTTCGGGGCTCATCTGGTTGGAGAGGAAGGGCTCCACCGCGCTTTTGTACTTCCCGTGCCGTACCACCTCCATCTTAAGGCCGGTTTTTTCCTGGAAATCGGCAAAATAGAGGACTTCTGCCGCCAGGCCCTTGAAGTCGACGGTCCCCACGGGGTTCAGGAAAATACTGTCGGCCACGCTGGCCAGGTAGTAGTCCTTCTGCATAAAAAAGTCCCCATAGGCGTAAACGAATTTCCCGCTTTCCCTGAAATCCTGCAGGGCGTTGCGGATGGCCCGGGTCTGCGCCAGGCCGGCCATCAGGTATGGGGTTTTCAGGCTGATGCCCGTGATGCGGTCGTCTGTTTTGGCCACGGCAATGGCCTTGGTAATGTCATTGAGCCCCATGGTCGGGTCATAGAAGAAGGAAAAGGGGTCTTCGGAATCATATCCTGAATTTTCAGATACCGGATAGGGAAAATCGAGCTCCAGGACGGAATGCTGGCGCACATTCACCTCGCCCGCGCTTTCTGCCAGGCTGGCGAAAATAAGGAGCATGAAAAAAAGGATGCCCAACGCCACCAGCGTCCCCAGGATGGAGGCGAGTAAGTTTCTCAGAAAAGCCATAGCCATTTTTTCTTGTGCCGCAAAGATACGGATTCGCAACCTAAAATAGCATTGCCCGCTTTTTTGGCCATGCCGGTTTCGAAGGGCCGATTCCCCCGGTTTCCCCGACTTCAGTTCAGGAGGTTTTCCGTACTTTGGCAGGGATGAAAACACAAGGCGTCACGGCATACCTCTCTTTGGGGAGCAACCTGGGCAACCGGGCCTTTTTCCTGCAAAAAGCCCTGTTTGAACTGGACCGGCGCGCAGGCAGGGTGGAGCAGGTGAGCCCGGTCTACCGCTCCCGGGCCTGGGGCTTCGAAGGGGGTGATTTCTTAAATGCCTGTGCCGCCGTGTCGACCTCCCTGCCCCCGGAAGCGCTCCTGGAGGTCCTGCTCGAACTCGAACGGGAAGCCGGGCGGGAACGGGTCCCGGGGGCCGGCTATCGCTCGCGCACCCTCGACCTGGACCTGCTGTATTACGGGGACCTGCAACTGCGTACCGAAACCCTGGTGGTACCCCACCCCCGGCTGCAGGAGCGACGCTTTGTTTTGAAACCCCTGGCCGATATTGCCCCCCAGGTGTACCACCCCGCCCTGGGCAGGGACCACCGCAACCTGCTGCAGGAATGCCGCGACGATACCCCCCTGGAAAAAACGCCCCTCCGCCTGTTTGCCAACCGGCAGGAATTTTTTTCAGACCTGGGCTTTGTGGCCGTGGAAGGGAACATCGGGGCGGGAAAAACCACCCTGGCCCGAATGATGGCCGAAGACCTCAATGCCAAGCTCATCCTTGAGCGTTTTGCCGACAACCCCTTCCTCCCGAAATTTTACGAGGACCCGGCCAGGTTTGCCTTTCCCCTGGAACTGTCTTTTTTGGCCGACCGGTACCAGCAATTCATTGAGGATACCCGGCAGCTCGACCTGTTCAAAAGCTTTGTGGTAAGCGACTACGACATCTACAAGAGCCTGATCTTTGCCCGCATCACCCTGGGGGAGGAAGAATTCAAGCTCTACCGAAAGCTGTTTGGGTTCATGTACCAGGAAGTCCGCAAGCCGCGGCTTTATGTGTACCTCTACCAGCGCACCGAGCGCCTGCTCGACCAGATTGCCCGTCGCGGGCGCGATTACGAACGGGGGATCCCCGCCGACTACCTGGAGCAAATCCAAAAAGGGTACTTTGACTTTATGAGGAATTCCCCCGAGCTGAACTCCCTGGTGATCGATGTGGGGGATCTCGATTTCGTGACCAGGCCCGGGGATTACGCTTCGGTGCTCGACCAGATGGTGGCCCATACCCTGCAGCGGAACGGATGAGCCTTTCAAGGGGATTTATTTGGAAAAATCCCGGTATTTTCCTTTCTTGGCTGTCCTTTAGAGAAGGAACTAACTAACTCAGACTACTATTCCCTGTCCCCAGCTGCTCCGGCCGGGGATTTTTTTTGGGTTTTCGTCCAGAAATCCCAGAGCAGCACGCCGGCTGCCACGGAAACGTTCAGGGAATGCTTGGTCCCCGCCTGTGGGATTTCCACCACCCCCTCGCACAGGTCGATGACCTCCTGCGACACCCCCTTTACCTCGTGACCCAGCACAAAGGCATAGGGCTGCCCGGGGCCAGGAGTAAACGCATCGAGGTAAACGGCCCCGCGCGCCTGCTCCACCGCCCAACAGCGATGGGTGTTGCGCAACGAGCGCACGGCTTCAGCCGTACTCCCGAAATACACCCATGCCACGCTTTCGGTAGCGCCAAGGGCGGTCTTTCGGATGTCTTTGTGGGGCGGGGTGGCGGTAATGCCGCAAAGCACCACCTGCTCGATGCGGAAGGCATCGGCGGTGCGGAATACCGACCCCACGTTGTGCAGGCTGCGGATGTTGTCGAGCACCAGTACCACGGGGGTCTTCGGGGCCTTTTTAAAATCGTCCACCCCGAGGCGCTGCAGTTCTTCGTTTTTCAGTTTTTCCATGGGAAGCTGCTTGCCTGCAAAAGTACAAAGAAGCGGGGGAAGGAAGCCGGCGGGAAGTTTTCCCAAAATATCAACAACCATTGGGCAGGGCCCGGGAAACCCGTATTTTCGTTCCATTACCCCTAACCCTACGCGCTGTGGCTGCCCAAGGCAAAAAAGAGACCCCGCTGATGAAGCAATTCAACAGCATCAAGGCCCGTTACCCTGATGCCCTGTTGCTCTTCCGCGTGGGGGATTTCTACGAAACCTTCGGGGAGGACGCCGAGAAAGCCGCCGGCATCCTTGACATCGTCCTGACCCAGCGCAACAACGGGGGCGACCAGACAGCCCTGGCCGGGTTCCCCCACCACGCCCTGAACACCTACCTGCCCCGGCTGGTGCGGGCAGGGCAGCGGGTGGCCATCTGCGACCAGCTGGAAGACCCGAAACAAACCAAGACCATCGTCAAAAGGGGGGTCACCGAACTGGTCACCCCCGGGGTGTCGCTGAGCGACGAACTCCTGCAGGCCAAGGCGAACAACTTCCTGGCCGCCGTGCATTTCGGCCCGGCCCGGATGGGGGTTTCTTTCCTCGACATTTCCACCGGGGAATTTTTCCTGGCCGAAGGGGGTCGGGAAGACATCGACAAATGGCTGCAGAATTTCGCCCCCCGCGAAGTCCTGGTCTCCCGCAAACAGAAATCGGGTTTCGGGGAACTTTTCGGGCCCGCCTACCACTGTTTTTACATGGACGACTGGATTTTCCAGGAAGACTACGCCCGGGAAACCCTTACCACCCATTTCAAAACCAATAGCCTCAAAGGTTTCGGGGTGGCCGGTTTCCCGGCCGGCATCATTGCCGCCGGGGCGGTGCTCCACTATCTGAAGGAAACCCAGCACCGGCAGCTGGGCCATATCGGCGGCCTGAGCCGGCTGGCTTCTGAAGACTACGTGTGGATGGACCGGTTTACCCAGCAGAACCTGGAGCTGTTCCATACCCGGGACGAACGGGGCAAGCCCCTGCTGGAGGTGATCGACCGGACCCTCTCCCCCATGGGCGGCCGCCTGCTTCGCCGCTGGCTGGCCCTCCCGCTGCGGCAGCTGGACCCCATCCGGGAACGTCACCGGGTGGTGGGCACCCTGGCCGGGGATGAACCCCTGCGTGTGCGCGTGCAGGAGCACCTTCGCCGCATGGGCGACCTGGAACGGCTGATCGCCAAGGTGGCCGCCGGGAAGATCACCCCCAGGGAAACCGTGCACCTGAAAAACTCCCTGGCCACCCTCCTCCCCCTGAAAAACCTCATTGCCTCCTCGGAAGAACCGGCCCTGGCGCGCCTGGGGGAGGCCATGGACCCCTGCGATCCGCTGCGGGAGCGCATCCAACAGGTATTGCTGGAGGAAGCCCCTGCCGGCATCGGAAAAGGCGATACCATTGCCCCGGGCTTTTCCGAAGCCCTGGACGAACTCAGGGCACTGGCGCGTTCCGGGAAAGGCTACCTCGACCAGATGCTGGAGCGCGAAGCGGCGCGTACGGGCATCACCTCCCTGAAAATCGCCTCCAACAATGTTTTCGGGTACTACATCGAGGTGCGCAACACCCATAAAGACAAGGTGCCCCCGGAGTGGATCCGCAAACAGACGCTGGTCAATGCCGAACGGTACATCACGGAGGAGTTGAAAGAGTACGAGGCTAAAATCCTGGGGGCCGAGGAGCGCATGCTCGAGCTGGAGCAGCAGCTCTTCGGGCAACTCCTGGCCTGGATGCAGGAATACATCCTCCCCGTGCAGGAGAACGCCCGCATCGTGGCCCGGCTCGATTGCCTGTGCGGCTTCGCCCGCCTGGCCGGGGAATACGGGTACACCGCCCCCCAAATGACCGACGCCACCGACCTGAACATCGTGCAGGGCCGCCACCCGGTCATCGAACAACAACTGTCCCCCGGGGAGGCCTATGTGCCCAACGACCTGTTGCTGAACCGGGAAGACCAGCAGATCATCATGATCACCGGGCCCAATATGAGCGGAAAATCGGCCATCCTCCGGCAGACAGCCCTGATTGTGCTGCTCGCGCAAATCGGGAGCTTTGTACCAGCCGAAGCGGCCACCCTCGGCGTAGTCGACAAAATCTTTACCCGCGTGGGGGCCAGCGACAACATCTCCCTGGGGGAATCGACCTTTATGGTGGAGATGAACGAGGCTGCCTCCATTTTGAACAACCTTTCGGAGCGCAGCCTTATCCTGCTCGATGAAATCGGGCGCGGGACCAGCACCTACGACGGGATTTCCATCGCCTGGGCCATTGCGGAATACCTGCACGAGCACCCCGCCCGGGCCAAAACCCTCTTCGCCACCCACTACCACGAGCTCAACGACATGGCGGCCACCTTCCCCCGCATCAAAAACTTCAACGTTTCGGTGAAGGAAGGGAAAGACAAAGTGCTCTTTTTGCGCAAGCTGGAACCGGGCGGCAGCCACCATAGCTTCGGGATCCATGTGGCCCGCATGGCCGGCATGCCCCAGGCGGTGGTGCAGAAAGCGCAGAAGATGCTGGTGCGCATGGAAAAGGCCCACGGCAGCGGGTCGGCCAAACCGGCCCTGGCCCCGGCCCGGGAAGACCTTCAACTTAGCTTTTTCCAGCTCGACGACCCCCTGCTGGAACAAATCCGGGAAGAAATCCTCCACCTCGATATCGACCGGCTGACCCCGGTGGAGGCGCTGATGAAGCTCAATGAAATCAAAAGGCTGCTGCAAGCCAAAAAGTCGGCCTCGTCGTGAATCGGCCCGGAAGTGACTCCATATCTACCCAAATACTGCATCCCATGAAACGCCTCCTTACCCTGTTGCTTTCCCTGACCTTTTTCGTTGCCCTGGGACAACCCAACTTTGACGCCGTGGAAATCCGCAGCGAAAAAGTGGCCGACCAAATTTACGTGCTCTTCGGGGCCGGAGGGAACATGGCCCTGGCCCTGGGGGACGACACGGCCTACCTGATCGACGACCAGTACGCCCCCCTGAGCGAAAAGATCCGGGCGGCTATCGGGGAACTCACCGACAAACCCCTGAAATTCCTGGTCAACACCCACTGGCACGGCGACCATACAGGGGGGAATGAAAACTTCGGGAAGGCCGGCACGGTGCTGATTGCCCACGAGGCGGTCCGCCGGCGCCTGGGCAGCCCTTCGGAGCGCAACGGGCAGGTGCGGCCGGCATCGCCCCTGGAAGCCCTGCCGGAGATTACCTTTACGGACGAACTTACCCTCCATCTCGACGGGGAGCGCACCCTGCACGTGATGCACGTGGAGGCGGCCCACACCGACGGGGATTCCTACATGTACTTCCCGCAGGACAACGTCTTGCACATGGGCGACAATTTCTCCAACGGGGGGTACCCTTTTATCGACCTGAATTCGGGGGGAAACATCGATGGGCTGGTGCGCAACCTGAACCGGGCCCTCCTGCTGGTCGATGAACAGACCCGTATCATCCCCGGCCACGGCCCCGTGGCCACCCGCGACGACCTGAGCGCCTACCGCGATATGGTGGAGACGCTCCGCGCCCGGGTGCAAACGGCCCGCAGCGGGGGCAAATCGCTGGAGGAAACCCTGGCGATGGGCCTTTCCAAAGAATGGGATGCCCGGTTCGGCACCGGGTTTATCGGCCCGGAAGGGATTATTACCGCTATTTACCGCAGCCTGGGGCAAGAGTAGTGTCCCTGACTGTTAACCTCCTTATCCTTTTACCATGAGAAACTTGTTTTCCTGCATTATAATGATGTCACTTTCCCTTCACGCCCTGGCCCAGGACCGGCTTACCGGGGAGACCTTCACCACCCGTTCCGAAGTGCTGGCCCGAAACGGCATGGCCGCCACCAGCCAGCCCCTGGCCACCCAGGCCGCCCTCGACATTCTGAAGCAAGGGGGCAGCGCCATGGATGCCGCTATTGCCGCCAATGCGGTACTGGGGCTGGTGGAACCCGCCAGTTGCGGCATCGGGGGCGATATCTTCGCCATCGTCTGGGATGCCAAAACCGAAAAGCTCTATGGGTTCAACGGCAGCGGGAGGGCCCCGAAATCCCTTTCGATCGAATATTTTATGGAGCGCGGCATGAAATACGTGCCCTTTTACGGGCCCCTTCCCGTCTCCGTCCCCGGTTGCGTGGACGGCTGGTTCGCCCTGCACGAGAAATTCGGCAGGCTCCCCATGGCAGCGCTGTTGCAGCCGGCCATCGCCTACGGGCGAGAGGGCTTCCCGGTCTCGGAGGTGATCGCCTATGAAATGGCCAGCAACTACGAGGCGGTGAAAGACCAGCCCGGGTTTGCCTCCACCTATATGCCCGGGGGACGGCCCCCGGCCAAAGGGGAGGTCTTCAGAAACCCCGACCTGGCCAACACCTACGAGAAGATCGCCAAAGGGGGGCGGGATGCCTTCTACAAGGGCGATATTGCCCGCACCATCGACCGGTACATGAAACAACACGGGGGGCTGCTTTCCTACCAGGACCTGGCTGCCCATACCTCGAACTGGGTGGACCCCATAAGCGTCAACTACCGGGGGTACGACGTCTGGGAACTGCCCCCCAACGGGCAGGGGACTGCTGCCCTGCAGATGCTGAACATCCTGGAGGGGTACGATATCGCCTCCATGGGCTTTGGGAGCGCGGAGTACCTGCACGTGCTTACGGAGGCCAAAAAGCTGGCTTATGAAGACCGGGCTAAATTCTATGCCGACCCGGAGTTCAACACCATCCCCCTGGCCGAACTCCTTTCGGACGACTATGCCGCCGGCCGGCGCGCCCTGATCGATCCGGAACGGGCAGCTGACAGCTTTCCGGCGGGGGACCTGGAAATCGAAACGGGCAATACCACCTACCTGACGGTGGCCGACAAGGACGGGAACATGGTTTCGCTCATCCAGAGCATCTACTCCGAATTTGCTTCCGGCATGGTGCCCGACGGCCTGGGGTTTGTGCTGCAAAACCGCGGGCAGATGTTCAACGTGCAGGACCCCGGCCACGCCAATGCCCTGCAGCCGGGGAAACGCCCCTTCCACACCATCATCCCGGCCTTTATTACCAAAAACGGCAAACCGTGGGTGAGCTTCGGGCTCATGGGCGGGGCCGTACAGCCCCAGGGCCATGCCCAGGTGGTGGTAAACCTGGTGGATTTCGGGATGAACCTGCAGGAAGCCGGCGACGCCCCCCGCATGCGGCACAGCGGCAGTTCACAGCCCACGGGTTCGGTGATGACCAATGGGGGCACCCTGAACCTCGAAAGCGGCTTCGACTACAAAGCGGTGCGCGAACTACGCAAGAAAGGCCACCGGATTTCCACGGCGGTCGGCATCTTCGGGGGCTACCAGGCCATTGGGGTGGACCTCACCAACCAGGTGTACACCGGGGCTTCCGAATCGCGGAAGGACGGGCAGGCGGCAGGGTACTGAGGCGGCGGAATACAAAACCTGTGGAGCAAGGGCAAAGGCAGGGCATGGCCCGGGCTGGTTAACGCGTCCTTAAGGCCTGGATTTTTAAAACATGCGGGCAGCCATCGGCCAAAAGGCCCAATCCGATCAAAAGCGGTGGTTTCCGAATGCTGCCCTTCGGGTGCGATTCAGGTTCGCTTCCCGTAAAGAACGACCCCTAATTTTAATTGGGGTCAAAAGCGTCCAGGCGTTGGAAAACCACTATATTTATTTTAGCCGGACCCTCTTTCAAATGCTAACATGATCTCCTTTCAACCGTTTGAGCCCGCCCAACAAGAAGAATTGGCAGAATTTGTCCTGCAAATCCAAAATGGAGAATTCGGGCTTGGGTTTACAAGAGAAGGGCAGCCCGATTTGATGGACACCTCCCGGTTTTACCAGGGTGGTGGGTTTTGGACCGCTGTCTGTGAAAACAAAATTGTCGGCTGTGTCGGGCTGCAGAAATTAAACCCGGAATACGGGATTCTGAGGAAACTGTTTGTAGCACGGGCATTTCGAGGCAAAGACCCAAAAATCGCGTTGACCCTTTTTAACGAGCTAAGGGCCCGGGCATCCCGTTTAGGATTGGAAAAAATCCTCCTGGACTCACCGTCCATAGCCAAAGCATCCCACCGGTTTTATGCAAAGCAAGGGTTTGTCGAAATCCCCAGAGAAAACATTCCAAAAGGGTACTCCTACCCTGATAGGGATTCCATGATTTTTGAATTAGACCTCAAAAGGAAGCCCTGAAAGCTATGTTAAACACCCTTTTGCAGCGAGCATTGGGGATGGGCTGTGCCAGTCATAAAAAAAACCGGGCCCCAAGGCCCGGTTTTATGTTCTGACGCGTTTCGGCAGTTACGATACAGATGTCAGCAATTCCTTCTGGATGATTTCTTCCAGCACGTGTTTGGGCAACGCCCCGGCCTGCATCATCGGTTGCTTGTCGAGGGGGATAAACAGGATACTCGGGATACTGCGGATCTGGAACACTGCTGCCAGTTCCTGTTCCACCTGGGTATCGACCTTGTAGATCACGATCTCCGGGTTTTCGTCGCTGAGTTCCTCCAAAATGGGCGCAACCATCTTGCACGGCCCGCACCAGTCGGCATAAAAGTCGATAATGGCGGGTTTGGCCCCTTTATAGTCCCATTCCTTCTGGGTGGTATAATCAAAGATTTCGTCCTTGAATTTCTGCGCGGTAAGTTTTACGGTAGGCATACGGGTTAAATTTTATACAGCAAAGATAGGCAAGTGCCCCGGAGGCGCGAGTAACCCAGGTTACAAAAGCGGGGGAACAGCCGCCGGGTGCCCCTTTTAGGGAAGCGATTGCCTTACCCCTTGCCATTCAACCGGAAAAAAATCCGTTTTAGCCCTCAAGGGCAATTTTACGGGAATCCGTAAAGTGGTTTTATTTTCCGATAACCGTCCGCTGAAATGCATTTTATCTGAAGTTGGAGTGCCGTGATCCAAATTTCAATCCCACATACGAAGCCTGCCTGAACTTAGCCCCAGCAAAAACCCCTAAATCTGTTCTTGATGAAAACAGTTCTACTTATAAAAAACATTTACCAGGAAGCCTTTGTGAACCTGGGCCACTTTATCACCAAAAACTTTTTCAAGGCCTTCGCCTGGTTTAGTTTCATCTTGTTTTGCGTGGTGGTATACGCGTTTGTTTTCCGGGTAGCCACCGGATTTGCTTTTGATTGAGGACCCTTTTACGAGACACTATGAATACGATCAGGACCCTTCAGTTCACAGACCTTCTGTTGGGAATCGGAAGTGCAATGCTGGCTTACATGGGCTATCTGTGCGCGGTCCTGGTTTTTGGGATCTGACTTTAAAACACCATCCTGTGCCATGAACCCCTCTGTGAAGAGGGGTTTTTTTTGTTGGGGGTGAGAGCTAGTGGGGGGGAAGGGGTTGATGTAATACCTTTTAAGGGAAGAAGGGGATACCGTGAAAAAACCTTCCGGTTTTAAATTCAAATGGACCCTTAAAACGCTTTAACCCAAAAGTTCTGTGATTTGATTTTTATCCCTGGGGATTTTATTCCTAATCTCAGTCAATTCTTCGATTTCCGCCTTTTTTACCTTTAAGTCCCTCTCTAATTTTTCTATGTCCTGAACAGATTCTGCTATAGCTCGATCCAATTGTTGATTTTCTCCTTTGGCAGCAGTCCCCCGCATATAGATAAAAACATTACCCGATGAACCCATTTCTCTAAAGTCAACCTGAAACTTGAAAAGCAAATTACAATCTGGATAAATTGCCCTGGCCTTCTTCAACAATTCAAATTTCACCCTATTTACAGCTTGTTCTTGAATGCTGCTTTTTATATAGGCATCATCGATAGCCGATTCAATGGCATACCCTATTGCACCTCCTGCAAAACGATCGCCTGTGGTAGGTGCTCCAAATTTTTCAACAATACCAACATCTACCATTCCCAGAGGCCTGGCATCATACAACTCCGTATTAAAAATTATGATGTTAGAGGCTTCTACTGTAGAAATTTCCTTCTTTAATTTCTTTATCTTCTTTTCCAGATCAGTTGAAATATTGACCATGGTCTTAAGATTGGATGAAAATCTTTGATAAAGACTATCTGAACCCTTAAAATCACTCATTTTCCAAATAGGCCTTTTAAACCCTTCTGGAAGAATTTGATTAAGTTTTTGGGTTTGCTCAACACCTAACTCTTTATCCGAAAATAAGCTCATACTATCTATTGATCTTTAGTGAAGCAAACAATTCCTTAAAAACATCTAACTCCCAAACAATTCAATTACTCCCCAGCTCTGATGATTTTAGATTTCTGATTTCACCCTTTAAAAGAAATCCTACTTTTTATTCCAGACCCTTAAGGTAAAATAGCCTTAAGGACTTTACTTACGGGAATCCGTAGTCGGGGTTAAATTTAATTGATGAAAAACGGCAGTAGGATAGAGAGGGAAAAGTTGTGGGATTTACCGACGAGGCTAATGAAGGTTTATCCTATTGGTGGGACAGCACTCGGATAAAACTACCGGCCTTAGCTTCGGACTTTAAGAATTTCCTGCAAAAGAAAGGGGGCATTTGTTATCTTGGGAGAACAAGTTGGGTAAAGTGCACAGTGCCCTGTACACATCCCTTACCTGTAATGGAGGAACCCGAATGAAACAGCACATCGCGCACATAACGCTGCTAGTCAGGGACTATGACGAGGCTATCGATTTTTACACCAAAAAATTGGATTTCAACCTTATTGAAGACACCAAAATTGATGAAAAGAAACGATGGGTCCTTGTTGCCCCTCCGGGAGCGAAAGAGTGCTGTTTGTTGCTCGCAAAAGCAGCCAACGGGGAACAATTAAACAGCATAGGAAACCAATCCGCAGGAAGGGTTTTTTTATTCCTTTACACAGACGATTTCTGGCGGGATTATAACAAAATGGTCAGCAGGAATGTACATTTTGTGAGGCCTCCGAAGGAAGAGGCATACGGGCGCGTAGCAGTGTTTGAAGATTTGTATGGCAACCTCTGGGACCTGCTGGAACCAGGGGAGAAGAATAAAAATGCGGGTACCTGGGACCCTGGATAAAGTCCGGTATTTGCCCCAAATATACCCGGTTAAATTTCCTGTAAAAAAACCAACCTTTCCGCCCACCTTTCTCTGACCTCCCTCCCCGGAATAAAATCCTTACATTTAGTTCATTGCAACGATCCCTGGACCTGCTGGGCGGAAACTTCCCAGAAGTACCCCTGGCCAACCTCTGAACCCATGCTCAAATTCTTCAGGACTATCCGAAAGCGGTTACTCGCCGAAAACAAATTCAGCAAATATGTGCTGTATGCCCTGGGTGAAATTTTCCTGGTGGTGGTAGGGATTCTCATCGCCCTGGCCATTAACGATCACCAGCAGTACAAAAAGGACCGGGGGGTGGAATCCAGAAACCTGCAGAAATTCTCCAGCGACCTGACCCAGGATTCCCTGTTGCTTCAAAAACTGATTTTACGGGAGCAACACATCATCCAGGATATTGATACCCTCTTTTCCATTTTGCTGGCGAATGATGAAGCGGCGGTGATGAAGGTGTTCGAGAAAAGCGAGTCCGTTGGGGCGAGCAGTGTTTTCAATGCCAACACGGGTACGTTTGATGAAGCGGTTTCCACAGGAACCTTGCAGACCCTGCTCGACGATTCGTTGCGCAGCGACATTTTTGCCTATTACAAAAGGGCCAAAAACAACCTTGAAGACAAAATCACCGATCATTACCAGACCACGCAGATCGTCCCGGAGTTGCTCGATATCGTGGGATCTTCCCGACAGGCGGTGCAATTTGTCATGAACGCTGTGAACCCGCACCTGGAACCCTTAAGCGTAACGGCTTTGCTGGAAAACCCCGACTTTAATAAACTCCTGATCTGGCGGAGAGCCAACAGCAGCATCTTAATTGGGAACTGGGAGTCGTTCCTGTCAGAAAATGCCCGCCTGCATCAAAGGATCAGGGAAGAGCTGGGGGAGGAATAGGGAAGGTCGCGGGGGCATGACCCGGCATGGCCTTCCGCGCAGGGCTGCCTGCCTTTGGGGATATTGATAGTGTGAAAGCATGTTTGCTTTAGCCATGATTGTCTAAATTTATCGCAAGGAATCTTCTGGAAAAAATGTACGGTGACCTTCGCGGGGTGAAACAGGAAATCGAAGCAGCGACCCGTCCGCCTTTCAATCTTTACCTAAAACCAAAGCCCATGAAAAAACTGCTATCCCTCTTGCTTCTCTTCGTCGCCATTTCCAATGCACAGGAAAAGCCCGTTAAACTCTTTATCTCCGTTGACATGGAGGGGATTGGGGGCATTGGCACCTCCCAAATGGTAACCCGCGACGGAAAGGATTATGCCGTGGGCAGGAAGCTGATGACCGATGAAGTAAATGCCGTGGTTGAAGCCATCTACGCCCTGGGGCCTGCAACGGTAGTGGTGAACGACAGCCACGGGGATATGCAGAACCTGTTGCACACCGAGCTCGACCCGCGGGTCGAATATATCCAGAGCAACATCAAGCCGCTGGGGATGGTCCAGGGGCTGGACGATACCTTTGACGGGGTCATACTCCTGGGATACCACGCCATGGCCGGCACGGAAAACGGGTTTTTGGCGCATACCGGTTCAGGGGCGGTAAAGGGATTATGGCTCAACGGGACGGAAGTAGGCGAAGCGGGATTGAATACGTTCTTCGCGGGAGCCCTGGGGGTGCCGGTAATCCTGGGGAGTGGCGATAAAGCCTTTTCGGAGGAGCTTGGAAAGTTAATTACGGTGCGAACCGTAATCACCAAGGAAGCCATTGGTGCCAGTGCTGCCAAACTAAAACATCCGGAGGGGGTTAAAAATGCCCTTCGGGAACAAACCACCGCAGCCCTTAAGGAACTCCATAAAGCGCAGGCCTTTGCGGTAAATAACCCCATAGGGTTTGTGATTAAGGTGGGCTCCCCGGCTCTCGCCGATGTGGCCATGGGCATCCCGGGCATGGAACGCGTGGATGGGTACACCGTATCGTACCAGGCAAAAAACATGGATGAAGCCTATCGGCTGATCCGGATTGTCTACAAATATTTGTCGTGGTAACCCCCAAAGGTTTTTGGGGTGGATATGCCCTGGCGGGTTACATCCTGCCGCCTTTTCCCGGCATCTCAGACAGGGATTAGGGGATTTGCTATCTTAGGGCTAAAACCGGAATTTTGTGCAGAATGCACATTCCGCGCAGGTTGTAGGTAAGCCAATCATGGATCATGAAGAACAATAGCCCTCTTGTATACTTTGTAAAGGAAATCACCATCGTTGTAATCGGGGTATTAATTGCGGTTTCTATAGGCAATTACAAAGAGAAATCAGACAACAGGAAGTACGTAAAAAAGACGTTGCTGGCTATCGAAAATGAAATCAAGTTGAGTCAAAGCGAGATTGACACGGTCCTGGAAAGGCACCTGAGGCTTTATGAAAAACTGGAAAACGAATTTGGTGAAGATGGACCGACCCTGGGTGAATTCCTGTCAAATGCAGGCGGGTTTCAAGTGGCATCCATCAAAAATGTAAGCCTGAGGTTTTTTATTGCCAACAAGGCCGAACTCCTTGATTTTGGACTCATCTCACAGTTATTGGACATTGAGTTAAAGACAACCCTTCTCACCAATAAAATCGAAAGGTTTTCCGATTTCGCCTATGACCACATTAACGATGGAGGCGGTGAGGTAAAAACAAAATTTGCCTTCCTACTGGGGGATGTGATTGATGGGGAACAGACGCTTATGGAGTCGTACTCAAAGTTCCTGGACGAGAATAAAAGTTACTTGACGGGTAAAGCGAAGTAACGCCGAAAGACCAGGGCCAATCTTCAAAATTTACCCATTTTTTTCCCAACGAAAACCGAAAACCACTGTGACGGGAATTGCTCGTTCCTGCGATACTTCGCGAGTCCTGACCGAACGGGGTGAAAAAGTAAATGACCGCCCGCATCCCGGGCGGAAAGTGGGTAAGGTATTTTGTACTAGTCAAGAAGATCCATACCTGTGGCCCGGCTTAGTGGTGCAGGGAACCCCGCGAGACAACCCGGGAAACCCCACCCTGAGCGCTCGATGACAAGGATTATAAAAAATATACAAACCCTTCGATATTGGCCTTAGGCCCGTGCGG
The DNA here is from genome assembly GCF_024006985.1 of Robiginitalea marina. Lineage (GTDB taxonomy): Bacteria > Bacteroidota > Bacteroidia > Flavobacteriales > Flavobacteriaceae > Robiginitalea > Robiginitalea marina. The sequence goes on along the minus strand of NZ_JAMXIB010000005.1, from coordinate 2,709 downwards.
ATTTTCCGAATTTTGGGCAGGGCAAAACAGTTGTTGGTCAGGAAAAAAGGATCCTTTTTTATGCGATACCGGACCCGCTTTGGCATCGCGAGATGTTCAACGACGGTGAAGCAGTTGGGTGTGGGCATCGCAAAAAGAATAACAATGAAAAGGGAGGGTAAACACTGTATATTTGATATGGTTTTTGATCTGACCGGACAGCGACTGCTTTGAATGCAAAGCGAAGCGGTGCGTGTACTCTGGCAGGAACGGGATTTGAAACCAAAATGAGCGTATTGATACCCTCAAGCATTCGTTTTATTACCTAAGCATCATTTATTTATGATCAACTTTCAGACTACACTTGATTCGCTGCCAATAGGTGCGCTCTTCGGAATCTATTTAATCAGTGCGCTATTTGTGGGCGAGGTTGGATATCGTTTCGGCCACTGGTTACAGAATCGAACTAAAGATGAAAAGGAAGGGCCCACTGCCATGATCGTAGGGTCCCTGTTGGCCTTGATGGGATTTTTGCTTGCCATCACCATGGGGATGGCTGCCGATCGTTTCGACAGGCGCCGCAGCATAGTACTGGAAGAGGCGAACGCTATCGGGACTACCTACCTGCGTGCAGGCTATCTACCGGAACCTGCCTCGCTGGAAGTTCAGGATTTGCTGCGGGAGTATGTCCCCTTGCGCATCATCGCAGGCGATCCGGGGGACATTAGTGAGCGGATAGCCAGGGCTTCCCAAATCCATAAAGAACTCTGGTCCATAGCCGAGGAACTGGCCCGGAATAATCCCGAATCCGAAGTACTGGCCCTCTTCATTGAATCACTCAACCAGACCATCGACCTTCACGAAACGCGAATCGTGGCCGGTATTTATTCACGGGTACCCCATACAATACTCGTGTTGCTAATTGCCGGTTCCCTGCTGACACTGGCGGCGATGGGGTATAATTCGGGCCTTATGCAGCGAAGAAGTTCTGCCACGGCGGTTTTGATGATCATCGTCCTGGGCGCTGTTATCTCCCTGGTGGTCGACATCGACCGTCCGCAGGGTGGTTTTCTCATCGTAGACCAAACTCCACTTATCGACCTGCAGGAGCAGATTGGCCCGCCTGGGCTTTCCAAAACTCCATAGCGGGCGGGCTACCCCCAGGGACGGTTGCAAAATGGAAATCACGTGAAGATATTCGAAAAGGGGATTCCTACCATCCATTTTCAATGGCCCTTGGGTACAATCGGCATACATTGCCGGTATGCTTTGAGAGTTTCTTTCTACTTTTATAAATCTACTTATTTCTATAACTGGTTTAAAAATCCAATAAAGCCATTACGGCAAACGTATGTCCCATTCCTGTAGAAGATCTGCTATTGCAAAAGCAGGTTGCTTTGTTGCCATTTTATTTCTGCTTAATCAAAATACGTTTTCCCAGGATATCGAGCCCCGACGGTGGAGCCCGATCCCCCTGGGCACCCACGTTTTGGGGACCGGTTATTCATTTACCTCAGGAGATGTTTTTTTTGATCCGCTGCTGCAGGCAGAAAATGTTAAAATCAAAGCACACTCTATGGCAGTCTCATTTGCCCAACCCCTAAAGATCGGTGACAGGTTTGGAAGTATTAGCCTGTTGGTCCCCTTTAGCGCTGCAGACTGGAGCGGGTTGTTAAGTGGGGAACCTGCGGAGGTAAACAGGACCGGGTTTGCAGATCCGAGGGTACGGGCTTCGGTGTTGCTGACCGGCCCCCCGGCGGGCAATGCCCTGGAACTGCAACAATACAGGCTGGAAAACCCGACCTACACTACTTTCGGGGTATCCTTAGCCATCACGGTCCCCCTTGGGGAATATTTTGAAGATAAGCTATTAAACCTGGGCAACAACCGGTTTGTATTCAGACCTCAGGTGGGGATGGTGCATTACTGGGGCAGTTGGTCATTTGAACTAACCAGTTCTGTTTTTCTATACACCCGGAATCCTGACTTTTTTAATAATGCCGAGCGGGATCAGCGGCCTACATTTGCCGTACAATCCCATTTGGTAAAACAGCTTCAGGGAGGCGCTTGGCTGTCCCTGAGTACCGGCTATGGTTTGGGAGGGGAATCTCTTATCAACCGGCAGCCGAATGGAGATTTTCGTTCCAATTTTCTCGTTGCGGCTTCTTATAGTTTCCTGATTGCCAAAAGACAAGGATTGAAGCTTGCGTACATCCGATCTGAAACACTGCAGGATATCGGCTCCAGCACGAATAATTACAATTTGTCCTGGTTTATTAGTTTTTAGTCATCCCCCGGGCGAACATGAATGTGATGGTTCTTAACGTACACTAAGAGCGGTGTTTAATGGCTAACGGCTGATAAAAATAAGTCTGGTCCCGCGGGCTACCGCCACCGGGCTTCTTCTCCTGGTCTGGCGACCTCCTATTTGCAAGCGGGCTTTGATTAAGAGGTTAAAGTACCCTGGATGTAAATTCACCCTCCCTTCAGAACTTCGCGAGTCCTGACCGAACGGGGTGAATATGGAAAACACTGCCCGTATTACTTACACCAACACGTACCCGAAAACCGAAAACCGCAGCGACGGGAATTGCTCGTTCCTGCGGAACTTCGCGAGTCCTGACCGAACGGGGTAAAAATGGAAATGACCGCCCGCTCTGACCCCCAATACGTACCAGATAGCTGAAAACCCCGGGGACGGGAGCTATCGCCTGGCAAGCAGGCGATGAG